>JAFNXM010000027.1 GCA_017383485.1 Bacteroidaceae bacterium | reverse complement strand
TAGGTTACTCAGCTTTGGAATAACTTGGCATTACGTTGGTTTTTGCTGGCATTCCTCCAAAAATCAGAATTTAACAAAACCCCTGTCTGCCAATTATTTTGCCCCAAATTTCTCAATTCAACGAATTATATGTAACTTTGTATGTTAAAAGTGGGGATTTGCCTAAACACTGGCAATTCCCCTTTATTTTGCCCCATTTTTCAGCAAAAAAAGTCAAGATTTTGTGAAAATTTCGCGACAACAAATTGGCTTTCTGGAACGGCGGTCAAGATGCAGGTTCGACTTTGCGCATCCTGTTCGCCTATAAAGATATTCCCACTGGCATCCAAAATGCAACAGTGACTACCAACGGTGAAAGTACATACGACCTCGGTGGCAGAAAGGTAAGTCCTGATCACAAAGGGGTATACATCCGAGGCGGCAAGAAAACTTATATCAAAAAGTAATCTTAGCTTTTTATTATAAGCATTTATCTAATTGATAAAGCAAGTATAAATACACAACAATCCCGTGGTGAGATATTGATTCTACCACGGGATTTTTGTTTTGGGTCTGTTAGAGTTTTTACGCTAATTATTCAGGAGCCAAGATGACGTTTATAACTCGGCATAAGCCGCTTCCTCCGCTGCACTGATCTGCTCTTCGCGCTGAGCCTGCAGGGTTGCCTTTTCCTCTTCCGTCAGCTGTGGGCGTTTTGGTTTGGACTTTCTTTTGGCAGGTTTTTGTTCCTGTTTTTCTTCCTTGACTTCAGCAGAAGCTTCCGTGCTTTTAGTTGTAGCAGGTTTGCGTTTGGGCGTATTTGCCTCCGTTTTCTTTTCCTTAGGTTGCTGCGCTGTTTTCTTTGGTGCTTCCTTAGTTGGCGCAGGCTTTTGTTTGTTGGCTGTAGGTTCTGATTGAGCTTTAGCGATAGCTGCTCTTTTTTCTTCTTTCTCTTTGCGTTCAGCTACAGGGCTACGGCGTGCGTGGCTGCGATAAGGTTTCTTTTCTGCTGGACGTTCTGCCGGAGCTGCTGTGTCTGCTGTTGTTTGTACTTCCTGTACTGATGTTTCAGTTTCATCTAATTGTGGCACGGTGAAGTATTCCTCTGCTTCCATCGCTGTGCGCTTTGCTTTCGCATCGAATACACTTTCTACGAATGCTGAGTCGCGGTTCATCTTCGTCAGAGCTTCGCGTGCTGCCAACTGTTGACTTTCTTTCTTCGAGTAACCTTTGCCTTCGCCTGCCACGATACCTTCTATATTAATAGTGGTATGGAAGACAGAACTGCCCGATTTGTCGAGCGTAGAATCCGAAAGTTGGAATTCCACCTGCATTTTGTTCTTTTGACTCCACTCCAGTAATTTGCTCTTGAAGTTCACTTCTTTATTAGCCACCCCATCGATGTCGAGCAGTTTGCCTATGATGCGATGTTCGATGAACCATTTGCAGCAAGCATAACCACGGTCCAGATATGCGGCGCCCATCAGCGCTTCAAATGCATTACCGCCTATATAACTATTGTGTCCACGATTTTGCGTGGGAGCTTGGATCAGGGCTTCTATGCCTAATTCTTTCGCCAGTTTGTTGAGGGAAGCGCGCTGCACAATCTTGCTTCGTGTGTTGGTCAAGAACCCTTCGTGCTTGCGGTCGTAGCGATGGTAAACAATATCGCTGACTACGGCTTCGAGGATAGCGTCTCCCAGAAATTCCAAGCGTTCGTTGTTGAACGAGCGTCCCTTGCGGTTGCGATAGGCATGGGATTTGTGAGCAAGTGCAATGCGATAAACTTCCAGGCTATGGGGGTAGAAACCGAATATGCCGTACAAAGCCTTGCGCAGCCCTTTGTTCTTGCTAAACACGAGCCTCGCACGGTCTATTAGATTTGAGATTATCATAATTAATATATAAGTAAAGAAATAACTTGCCTGCAATCTTGCGCGATAGGTTTTGGGCACAAGATTGCAGGTAGTTTATGGTGTATTGCGTGCCTTTTCAGACACAGACGTTATTAGTCACCGATAATTCCAGGAATGGAATTATGCCTCGTACTTCTTCATGATACAGCACGCATTGTGACCGCCGAAACCGAAGGTGTTGCTCAGTGCAGCACGGATGGGGCGTTCTTGTGCTTGGTTGAAGGTAAAGTTGAGGTTGTAGTCGATATTTTCGTCGTTGTCGCCTTCTTCGTGGTTGATCGTAGGAGGTACGATATCATTCTGTACAGCCAAGCAGCAGAAGAGTGCTTCCACTGCACCCGCTGCGCCGAGAAGGTGGCCAGTCATAGACTTAGTCGAACTAATATTGAGCTTGTAGGCGTGTTCGCCAAAGAGCTTGGTGATAGCCTTGACTTCAGAAACATCACCCACAGGCGTAGAAGTGCCATGCACATTGATGTAGTCGATATCTTCGGGCTTCATGCCAGCATCTTCCAGAGCATTGCTCATCACCAGGTGTGCACCCAGACCCTCGGGGTGTGATGCAGTGATGTGGTGAGCGTCGGCCGACATACCCACGCCGGCGAGTTCGCAATAGATATGAGCACCGCGTGCCTTGGCATGTTCCAATTCTTCCAAAACCAATACACCTGCACCTTCGCCCATGATGAATCCGTCGCGACTAGCGCTGAAGGGGCGGCTGGCACGTGTAGGATCGTCATTGCGGGTAGAGAGGGCGTGCATCGCATTGAAACCACCCACGCCACCTTCGCAGATTGCGGCTTCAGCACCACCTGTCACCATTACATTCGCCTTGCCCAAGCGGATCAGGTTGAATGCGTCAGCGATAGCGTTGGTAGACGATGCACAAGCAGACGTTGTGGTGTAGTTAGGACCATGGAATCCGTACATGATAGAGATTTGTCCAGAGGCAATATCTGCGATCATTTTGGGGATGAAGAACGGATTGAATTTAGGACCTGTTTGTTCGCCGTTTTTTGCGTAGTAAGAAATTTCCTCCTGGAACGTGTGGATACCACCGATACCTACACCGAGGACTACGCCGATACGGTTTTTGTCCACAGTCTCAAGGTCCATGCCGCTATCCTTTACTGCTTCCATTGCAGCGACTACTGCAAATTGTTCGTAAAGGTCCATTTTGCGTACTTCCTTACGGTCGATGAAGTCTGTCGCTTTGAAATTTTTCACTTCGCAAGCAAACTGAGTCTTGAAGTTTGTTGCGTCGAAGTAGGTGATAGGGCCAGCACCGCTGACACCTTTTTTGATATTTTCCCAAGTTTCAGGCACAGTGTTTCCCACTGGGGTCAATGCGCCAAGACCTGTTACAACAACTCTTTTTAATTCCATAATTTCGTTTTTTAATAGGGATTTAAAATCGGTCACTAAGTACAGGTGGGTTCTAAAAACTCCTTTTTCTCATTGTGTGTACCTATCAGCCACGTGGGCGTATCACACGTTTTTAGAACCTACCTCCTAAGTGTTGGTGGCCTGATGTCGGATGTATTGAATGACTGTTTTCAGACATTACGTCCAATCCACCCCTGTTGAAAAATGAGAAATTGCGAATTTGCAAATTCGGAAATGCAACGAACGGGAGCGTTCTGTCAGCATCTACAAACTTGCAAATCCGCAAGGGTTACTTTGTTACTTGTGGTACCAAAGAACTGTGTGTTGAGTTATTATGCGTTAGCTTCGATGTAAGCGATAGCATCACCCACAGTAGAGATCTTTTCAGCTTGATCATCGGGAATAGAGATACCGAATTCCTTTTCGAATTCCATGATCAATTCTACAGTATCCAAAGAATCTGCACCGAGGTCGTTAGCGAAGCTTGCTTCGTTCTTTACTTCTGCTTCATCTACACTGAGTTTGTCTACGATAATAGCTTTTACTTTTGCTGCAATTTCAGACATAGTACTTGTTTTTAGATTAATAATGTTACTTATTTTCTGCCTGCAAAAATATAGCTTTATATTCACATAGACAAGAAAAAGGCTTAAAAAAAGCGGTTTTTGTGCACAGTTGTATGTGTAATGTGCATTACAGGCCGCTTTTTAAGTCATTTTGCACGACATCAGATAATTATAAAATATACATCCTGTGGCCCGGAATATCGAAAATCGCCCTAAATTCAGATTCTGTTCTACCAGGAATTTGTCACACAAAAAATGCGAAAAATTTTGACAAACGCTGTTGATGAAATAGAAGTTATTGTTTAGGCGGGACTGGACCTTTTGAGAAAAAGCCAAGGCTTTGTTGAAAAAAGGTCTAATGTTTTTTCAACGAGGCGTCGCGAAATTTTCACGAGGCCTTGACTTTTTCATCTTTTTCGACGCACAGAAAATTGGAATTTTGCCCTACTTTTTCACAGGTTTCACTAAAAAACCTAAGACTTTTTGACTTTTCGCACAAAAAACTGCGGATTTTAACCTCGTGAGAGTGCCGTATTTGCAACCAAAGGTACTGGCGGTGGATTTTAAGCGATTCTCGCTCTTCGAAAATGCGAAAAATTTTGACAAAATGGGATATAGGAAATGATCATTTAGTATCCTTTCTTGATAAAAAAGAAAGAAGGTTGGCTTAATTAATTGAGCCAACCTTCAAGTAAATTAGAGGAGAGTTTTTTTCTTTAATTCAAAATCTTCTTCTGTAATAATTCCCTTTTCTTTCATTTCATACAGTTTCATGATTTCATCGCTGTTGGAATTAGCAGTGCTGCTTTGAGGTGCGCCGCCCATATTAATGGCAATTGTGTTCACATTGTTGTTTGGAGCTGCTTGTGGCGCGCGAGATGATACATGATTGTATTTCCAGTTAAATTCATCGTCGCTCATGACAAGTAATCCGATGAATTCAAATAAAGCCAACAAGCAAGGAATACCAGTCCAGAAAAATAGTAGGTACATTATACCTTTTCCAGATTCGCCAAGATAAAATTTGTGAATTCCAAAAGCTCCCAAAAAGAGACAAAGAAGGATTGCAGTAGTTTTACTTTTCATTTTGTTTTATGTTTTAAGTTAGACAATGTTTCCTGTGTTACAGCACGACTCTCCAACTTTAAACAAAAAAAGACGTAGAGCCGTAGCCTCTCGTCTCGTGGTTCACCACAAACCATACTCTGTAAAGGCCAGACCCTACGTTATGCGTGGGACTTGCCTAATAACAGAGTAATAGCCGTTATTCTTTTTCGAGGTGGTGATTTCGAGACGAATTAGGCCATCTATAAATGAATAGAGCTCTCTCTATTCGATTGCAAAAGTATTTATTTTTTTTAAGATTTCAAATGATTTCTGAAAAATTAAACAAAAAAAGGCATCCCCCGAACGAGGGATGCCAATGATGTATAGATTTATTTCGTCAGTAGTACTGAGGATTATCGCACGATGCACTTGCGTGTAGCGCCTGCCTGACGTACGATGTAGATGCCAGCGGGCAATTGTTGCAATGCGCTGTCATTCTTGAACGCGCCTACGCGGCGACCATCCATAGTGAAGACTTCTGCCCATCCGCTCACTACTGGTGCAGCGGTGATGCCTTCTACGACAGACTTCAGGTTGATCTTTTTGCTTTCGCTCCATTCTGATTCGCCTTCCTTGTTGACTGCTCTCACGCGATATTCGTAGCGATTTGCGGTGAGGTCGGTGAAGGTGTACGAAGTTCCTGTGATACCCTCGAAAGTCTGAGTTTTGCTGTCGTTTCCGCCTTCTTCGAAGTCGGCTGTAGTGAACTTGCCATTGTATACGGTCATGTCTTCGATGTAAGCACGTGCGCTGGGCTTCAAGCTTACCTTAAAGTCGGAAGTGATGCCTTCGAAATGGAGCACGTAAGACTTGCCTTCCAAATTCACGCTTTGTTGTGCAAGCACTGCGCCGCTGGCATCAACCACCTCAACGGTAGCACCGATTGAAGTCAAAGTGCCGTAGTTGCTATGTGTAAACTTGACAGTCGCAACACCAGCCCCGGGAACTTTGAGCAAAGGTGTGGTGAGCACACCATTGAAGCGTTGAGAACCCAACTTAAGGCGTGAAGGGCTATCATAAAGGCGTGAACCGCTCCAGCCTGATTGCAAGGTGTAATCATCAATCATGCTTGAGATGTCCATAGCGCCATCGCCGCCGTCCTGTGTACCCATACAGAGTTCGAAGGATTCTGTGATGAGGGCGTTTTCTTCGGGCAAGACATCAGCCAGTTCGCGCAATTCTACGGTATAGCTGCTTGCCTTTTCTACAGCTTCCCAGTTGATCGTAAAGGCATTTTCAGAAACATTAGTCTCTGCCAAAATCGCAGGAGCTTCGGGGCGTTCGCCACCCATAAATGAGAATGTGATCAAGCCATCCTTGCTTTCTTTGATATTCTCGATAGGTTTGTGCATCAACTTGCTGCCATCTATATTCGAATTGAAGAGCTTTGCAGAAGGCTTGCTTTGGTCGGTCAATTGTGTGTTGCCAGAAACGCCAGGGAAGGGGTCGCCCGACAATTCATAGTCTGACGTGTAACCAGAACCAGCACCATACGAATTGTCCGCAGGGATAATGGTCATACGTTGGTGGTTGGGATTAATATTCACCGTGTTGTCTGCCCAGTCTTTAGCTCTGTAGTCGACGTGAGTGATCAGCATACCATGACCCTTAGAGTACTTGTCCCAAGATCTTTGTTGGCGGTTTTCCAACAAGTAGTATTCGTTTCTGTAGCCGTCGTTATATATAATATATGCCTCGGGTGCTTCGGTGATAGGCTTCATCTCTGACACCACAGTAGCGGCACTGAGTTCTACTGGTTCGAGCCAGCCTGCCAATATACGTTCGTGTGCAGTGTAGGGTACGGGACAACGCGAATCATTGTTGTACGAACCAGCGTCCATTACACTCCATACATTCAAGCCCCAACCGCCGCCGTATTGCACGTCGTAAAAGTCGGGAATACCCAGACAGTGTGTGTACTCGTGAATCATTGTACCGATACCGGTCAAGTCTGATGAGTAGGGTGACTGAAGTTCGCTACCGATAGCGTAGGTGTTGACGTACACGCCGTCGAGTTTTACCTTTTGGCGTACATCTGAGTATTGCAAGTAGAATTGGTGTGGCCAGATGGTGCTGCTCTCTGCCCCAGTGTGCTGACCAGGACCAGCGTAGATCACATACACTTGATCTACTTCGCCATCATTATTCCAGTCGTATTGAGAGAAATCGATCTCAGCATCTACGCCTAGGATGGCTTCCTTGACCAAACTGCCGGCATGAATGTCGATGTCCGAGTCGCTGTTGTCTTGTCCGTAGTAAGAGTAGTCGTACTTCAATTGTACTGGACCTGCTACGTCGAACTGGAGGTCAAATTTGCCGTAACTTTGATCCTTGAAATAATCATTCACACTGCCGATGTGGCCATGGTGGTCGTAGCCGGGCTTGTTCATCATATCGTTAAACTCTGCCTGGGTGCCTGCAGCGCTCATTGCTCTGTTTTTGAATTGTACCAAGATCACGAGACCGCGCTTAGTACCTTCAAACTTCGCCTTGTTGGGTGCTGGCTGCTGTGCTATTTGCTTTGCACGCTGTGCGTTGAGTGTAGCTTTTGCCTCGTTGTGTATTTGAGTCAACGATGCGAGTACGGCAGTCTTCTGGTTGTTGACGAAAGACTGTTCGTCGGCGCTACGCTTTTCCATGTCGTGTGCGATCATCGCTGTGGGCACGAGTGTATTGTTCAATACCTCGGCATAGCAGTAGAAGCCTTTTTGATTTTTCACCACGGGCATACCGTCGAGCGTAGACATGAAGTGGAAGCATTCATCGCCGCGCAATCGCAACGTGATCGTAGTTCCGTCGGCCTGCGTAAAGGTGCGTGGGCGTGGGTCGGCAGGAATGGCCATCAGCGTAGCGGCTGTGGTCCACAATGCCAAGACTAGGGTGAGGATTCTTTTCATTTTAATATTCTTGGTTTAGGTTTTTTCTATATAGATTTGATGCGAGACTTATTGCACCTTGCTTCCTGGCAATACTTCGCGGTCTGTAGTCATCACGCTCAGGGTTCCATCAGCATTTACAGCAGAGAGGATCATGCCTTCGCTTACCAATCCGTCCTTGAACTTACGTGGAGGGAAATTAGCAACGAAGCAGACTTGCTTGCCTACTAATTGTTCGGGCTCGTAGTGCTGTGCGATGCCCGATACGATGGTGCGATTTTCCAAGCCGTCGGCAATCAGGAACTTCAATAGCTTCTTCATCTTGGGCACGCGTTCGCATGCCAACACGGTGCCGACGCGCAGATCCAACTTCAAGAAATTGTCGAAATCTGTATCGGGCAAAACTTCTTCTGCGCGATAGTTTGCAGCTTCATTCGCCTTCTTGATGTCTTCCAATCTTTGCATTTGTGCAGCGATGGCCTCATCCTCTATCTTTTCAAAGAGCAACGCAGGCTCAGCCAACTGATGGTCGGCAGGGAGCAAATCCATGCGGCCAAGATCTTCCCATGTCAGGGCGCCGAGGTTAAGCATCTGACGCAATTGAGCAGACGAGAAGGGCAGGAAAGCTTCGAATGCGATAGCCAGATTGGCAGCCATTTGCAACGATACGTTGATGATGGTTTTCACGCGTTCGGGCTCTGTCTTCACCACCTTCCATGGTTCGCTGTCAGCCAGGTACTTGTTGCCAATACGTGCCATATTCATCGCTTCCTTCAAAGCGTCGCGGAAACGATAACCGTCGAGCAACGTCTCGATCTTGGCCTTGATGCTACGGAATTCGTCAATAGTTGCTTGATCGAACTCGGTGATTTCACCACATGCGGGCACGACGCCATTATAATACTTCTTGGTCAACTGCAATGCACGGTTCACGAAATTACCATATACTGCTACCAACTCATTGTTATTGCGCGCTTGGAAATCAGCCCAGGTGAAATTGTTGTCCTTAGTCTCAGGCGCATTGGCAGTAAGGACATAGCGGAGTACGTCCTGCTTTCCTGGGAAATCTACCAGGTATTCGTGCAACCATACCGCCCAGTTGCGTGACGTAGAAATCTTGTCGTCCTCGAGGTTGAGGAATTCGTTTGAAGGTACGTTGTCTGGTAGGATATATGAACCTTCTGCTTTGAGCATAGTGGGGAACACGATGCAGTGGAATACGATATTGTCCTTGCCGATGAAGTGTACGAGCTTGGTGTCCTCGCTCTTCCACCATTTCTCCCAATCATTGGGGAGCAACTCCTTGGTGTTTGAAATGTAGCCGATTGGTGCGTCAAACCATACGTAGAGTACTTTGCCCTCGGCGCCTTCTACGGGCACGGGGATACCCCAGTTTAAGTCGCGTGTCACGGCACGTGGGCGCAATCCTAAGTCCAGCCAACTTTTGCATTGACCATATACGTTGGGACGCCATTCTTTGTGCTCTTCCAATATCCACTTTTCGAGCCATCCCTGATAGTTGTCGAGTGGCAAGTACCAGTGGCTTGTCGGGCGCTTCACCAGTGTGTTGCCAGTAGCGGCGTTATAGGGGTTGATCAATTCTTCGGGCGAAAGGGTCGAACCGCATTTTTCGCATTGGTCGCCGTAGGCGTCGGCAGCGTGACAGCGTGGGCATTCGCCCTTGATATTGCGGTCTGTCAAGAACTCTTGTGCCGCTTCGTCGTAGAATTGTTCAGATTCGAGTTCGACAAATTTGCCTGTATCGTAGAGTTTGCGGAAAAAGTCAGAAGCATGTTTCTTGTGCGTGTCGGATGTGGTGCGTGAGTACACGTCAAACGAGATGCCAAATTCGGCAAACGAGTCCTTGATCAGATTGTGATAGCGATCCACTACTTCCTGTACCGTGATGCCTTCCTTCTTGGCACGAATAGTAACGGGCACGCCGTGCTCGTCCGAACCACCGATGAAGAGCACCTCTTCGCCCTTCAAGCGAAGGTAGCGCACGTAGATATCTGCGGGGACATATACACCCGCCAGGTGACCAATGTGTATCCCTCCGTTGGCATAGGGCAAAGCAGAGGTGACAAGGGTTCTGTTGAATTTCTTTTCCATAATATATTGTTTGTATTGTTGACAAATGGATAGTCCGCGAGATGAGTCGCTCTGGCAAAGGTTCCCCGTCCACAGACAGCACGTTGATAGGCCAAAGCACTCCTTTCCAACTTGCAAAGATACGTTTTTCTTTCGAGATGATAAGCTTTATATGCTTTTTTTGATTCAAGATGCTATAAAGTGTACGAAAAATAGCCTGCGGCACGGCAGGCGTGGGCAGTCATCGCCAGCGACGCAGATCGGATGAAATTTGGTCCAGGAGAGATGCCGATTTCACAAACCAAGACCTTTTTGAAATTTCGCGACGCCTCGTTGAAACTTTGCGACGCCTCGTGAAAATTTCGCGACGCCTCGTGAAAAAAAGGTTTAGGCTTTTTTGAAAAAGATTAAGGCTTTTTCTACGCTCCCTTTATATATAAAAAAGACCTTTGCTCGTGCGAACGACGAACAAAGGTTTGTGCTTATTATGCCAGCGCAGTAATTTTGCGTAGCGTGCTGTTACAATGGGAAAGCGACACCTACGTTTACGCTGCTGTTGGTGTGATCCAGTGGGATGTATTGTTTTGACAACTTGCCGACGATGCGATCTGCGCCAACGTAGAGATTGAAGTGCTTCGCTCTCCAGCTTATAGCGCCGCCATAGGTAAATCCTGTGCTGGAGTAAGCGCAGTTTGCTGCGATTTCGAGCCATTTTACAGGACGAATATTTGCTACAAACATACCTTGGTGCCAAGTGTAGAGACCGCCGATGCGACCAGTGTAGAGCAGACCAAAGCTCAATTTGTCGTAGGTTGGCAGAGCGTATTGAACGGCCGCGTTGACTGTAGGAGTGAGGTTTTGTTTTACGTCAACTTCGCCTTCGTCTGTATATTCAACTAATTCTTCCAGGTCGTCGCCGATTTGTTGGATTTCGTCTTCGATATTGTTGCCGTTGCTGTTTTCTCCAACTTTGATTTCTTCAAATCCATCAAAAGTGAATTCTTTGTTGAATGTACCCTTCATAGCACGCCACTTGATCATACCCAAATCGGTGACGCCTGCACTAATAGTAAGATTTTCGATAGGCTTGTAAGTCACACCAAGGTCTACTGCAACGCCCTTGCCTAATTCCGGTGTGTAACCAAAATAAGCCAAGTTCATTTGACCATCAGTTTGAATTTTCCATTCGTCCTGATTAAGTGTTGCATCGAATTGGTTGGCGCCGATATCAAAATATGCTGCGCCAAGCAGGAACTTTGCTTTTGCACCGACGCGTACCTTTTTGCCGATATTGTGAGCATGTCCGAGGGCGAATTCAAAGTAGTTTTGCGAGCGACCGCCGAACTGGCTCAAATCGTAATGTTCCCTTGCGCCGGTAGTCTTGGCAAATTCAAAGAGTTCGTAGGGCAACACGATGTTGGTGTTTGAACGAATGTTTGCTTCAATCAGGTTGGTGCCGCCAAATGCCTTGAAGCCTACAGATAGTACGTTGAAGTTGACGTAGGCATCCACGCGATTTGACTTGTGCAACTTGCCCAGAAATTCATCTGCGCTCACGTTGGGATTCATGAACGTAGTCAAGGGATAATCAGGGTTGCCTTCGAGTTTGTAGATAAAGTCCCTTGCACCGATGTTACCTGTCGTTCCTGCGTTGATATTACCCGATAGAATAGAGAGGTAGGGGTCTTCGAGCAGAGCAGGGTTCATTTGGTGGCGAAATAGGGAATGATCCATGAAATAGGATGTGCGAAGTTCTTGGGCAAATGTTGGGAGTGCCAAAGAAAATGTCAGGGCTGCGGTAAATAGTTTTATGATTTGTTTCATTGTTGTAGATATGTAGGGTCCACGCTTTTTTCGCAGGATGTGCGGGCTGGTGCCTCGCCCCCGCCGTGAACGGGATGTGACATGGGATGAAATGCGCTATATATTAAGGCGTCGTGGGATTAGTTAAAATTAGTGACAATTTGTCCCTTTAACTTCAAGCGCAAATCTTTGAATTGCAGGAATTGATCAGATTTCAGCGAACGACTTCCTGTGATTTCGCCAGATTCAGCCTTGACTTCAAACTTGATGCGGTCTACCTTTGCAAGCAAAGCTGGGTCGGACAGTACGATATCCAGTACGACGTCTGTCTCTTGCGCATTGATGCCGTCCGAGCCGAGTACTTTGACTTCGCTTACGGTGATACCTTCGATTTTCTTGCCCTCAGCGTCGAGGGGTACTGCCTTTGCTACTACATCCAAGGGGAGGGTGCTGATCACCTTGCCAGTGATTTCTACGCCTGGTGCCTGGAAGTCTTGCAAGTCTGCGCCGATGCTTTCAGTTTCGTCGTTGTAGACGATGCATAGGCCGTTTTGGAATTCAAATGGCACGAATACTGCGTAGTTCAATGCGGCGTTGTAGTCCTTGCCCAGGTAGATAGTTTGTTCCTTGTCCTGAACGACGTGGATTTGTCCGCCACCAATGTTTACTTCGATATAGTCGGGGATTTGCTTGACCAAATTTGAGAGACCCTGGATTTGATACATTTCGCCTTCAGCCTCGCCTTCGAGCGTAGGATCATAGGGCTTGTCTGCTTGATAGAAGTAAGTACGAGAATTTACACCACCCTTGACGATAATTTCCTTGTTATTACCAGGCAGATCGACCCTTTCGGCAAAGTTGGGATCGTCGTTCTTTTTCGCAATGAGTTGGCCGCTGAGACCGAGGTTTAATGGAATGTCTTTCAGGTCTGTGTCAAATCTCAAGGTGGGGTTGGATACGGTCAAACGTACTCGGTCGTCCCTTAAAAAGTCGGGCAGCTCGCTTGCGATGTCCAACTGTTCGGTGATAGGTTCGATAATAGGGTTGAATACACCAGTTACCTTTTCGATAGAGATCTTATTGACATTGCTTGACAGGTCTGATGTGATTGAAATCTTCAACTCTACGTCGATGTAGTCGTCTTCGTTCATGGTGAAATTGCTGGCTGCACCAAAGGTGAAGTCGCCCTTCATTTTGATCACGTTCTTTTCTGATGGCAAGTTGAGTTCGTGGTTTTCATCCACTACGCCGTCTTCGCCCAAATCCAGGTGATCTACGAGGATGTCGCAAACAGAACCGCTTCTGAAATCCTTGATATTGTCAATGGTGATTACGTTGCCTTTGAATGTGCCGTTTTCTACACTCTTGATCACGAGATATTCGGGCATGATGATTTCGAGGTTTTCCGCCTTGGTAATCTTGAAATTCATGCCTTCTGGCTCTACGAGTTCCAGGTTGAGTCGAATGTGTGTGCCCTCTACGGGGTATACTTTTGACACCTTGACGATATCTTCCTGTACGTCTTTCAGGCCGAATTCAAACATGTCTGTTTCGCCCTCGCCGTGCTTCGTGATGGTGAAGTCGGTGGTCACGGGCACAGATATGCCGCTTGGGATGCCCATTTCCTCCAATACGTCACGGAAGTTCACTACGCGTTGGTGTGTGCTCAGTGTAGCTGCGTCGATCTCGGCGTTCACTTCGCTCACATGAAAGGCTGTGCTAGTGCTGCCTTCTTCTATCAGATAATAAGTGTTGTTTTTGTCCAACTTCACAGTGTTGTCCACCTGCAAGATGTCTTTCAGGTAGATGGAGTCAGTAGAACCAAATTTTAATGCCAGGCCTTCGGCGCCGAGGCCCATAGTCAAGTCGATAGGCTGGCTGAAATCGTAGCTGTCATCGATACATGAAGTGGCTATAAGACCTGCTGACGCAATCATCAGGGCTTGTGCCAACTTCTTGGTAAATTGCATTTTTTTCATGATATTTCGTTTTTGTTTTTCTTCGTTATTGCAAGATAGTCTTTCAACTATCGCAAAAGTAAACATTTATTTTAGATTGGAAACATTTTTTACAAAGAATATGAAGAGATTAACACTTTTGCTCCTGCAAATCTCAAGTTGGGCGAGGAATGCTTTGCATTATGCCTGAATTGCGACGGCGAAATGAGATGGTGCTTTGAGTCCGCGAAAGGGGCATTTCTTCGTGGAACGTTTTGTTAATTTTTGTAAAACAAAATTTGGACTTTAGCGAAAAAAGATGTATCTTTGTAGTACAAAAGTGGGGGAATCGTCCGACGGGGATGATTCCCCTTGTTTTTTCGATATATTTTGCTGAAAAAAGCCAAATCCTGATGAAAATTTCGCGACGGCTCGTGAAAAAAAGTCAAGACCTTGTGAAAATTTTCCAAGGCTTTTTTGAAAAAGAAGAACGGTTTGTGAAATTTTGCCGTAATGTCGTCTGATTTTTCTGACGGATATTTCTATAAAAACCTTAAACTTTCCTAAATAATCTTAAAAAGTCGCCGCCGTGGAACATTGTGCACGTGCACGGCGTTTTGGGGTGATTGTGGCAGGTGTGTTTCCCCTTCTCCAGACTTTTGGGCATAAAAAAAGGGATACCGCTGTATCCCAACCTTGTTAACCTTAAATCTAATACTATGAAAAACACGATGCAAAAGTAAGGGTTTCCTGCCTTTTTGCAAGTATATTGCCTTAAAAACATCACATTTGGTGTATTTTTTAACACATTTGGCATCATTCTGCTAAGCGGGGGTAGCAAAATGGTGTGTTAATCTTTCTTTTTGCCCTTGATTAACTTTCTTAATGCCAGGAGGCGTGTCTGATACCCCTTGAACAATTTGTACGGGCGCAGGAATAAGAACGACGGATGCAGGCGTAGCGACCACGGCAGGCGCGATGGGCGCATCAGCCTAAGGTGTTCATTCAGATAGTGTTCGCACTGTTCGCGCTCGGTGGGCGAGAGGATCGTTTCGGTCATGACCATTTCGCGGAAAATGGCTACATAGATGCGCCAGGCATACGCTTCGCAACAGCGCAACAAATCGCCGTCGGCATGCCGCTCCTCGAGCAATTGGCGCATCAGGGTGTTGGCGCGCACAAAGTCTATGCGACGCACGCTGAAATGGTGGGTGCACGATGCGCCGTGCTGGCGGTAACGGTATCTGCCTGGGCAAAATCCTACGGCACGGCTATGAAACAGGTGTAGACGAGAGGTGACATCGTCGCCATAAATACGCAAACTCTCGTCGTAGGGCAGGCGCTGGTGCAGGTCTGTGCGGATGGCAAAATAACCATGGATGCGCCAGTTGATGGCTCGCAGGCAGGCATCGCGACCGCTCAGCGTGATGTGTCCACTAACCAGCGGTTCTACTTCGCTCCAACCTGTGTCGTCAAAGCGTTCCAGACGGAACAGGAAGGTGTCTACTTCGGGATGTCGCAAGTGGGCTCGCCACACCGACTCCAGGGCGTCGGGCGACAACAGGTCGTCGGCGTCGAGCATCAAGGTAAATTCGCCCTTCGCTACCTTCAATCCCACGTTGCGCGCTACGGCTTGTCCACTATTCACCTTGGTCTGCATCACCTGAATGCGACTATCTCGCGCGGCGTATTGGTGCAGTATCTGCTTTGACTCGTCAGTCGAACAGTCGTCGATACATATCATTTGCCACTCGGCGCAGGTTTGCGACAAGACGGACTCGATGCACTCGGCCACATAGGCCTGGGCATTGTATACGGCGGTCAGTATGGTGAAACGTGGATTCATATTGTGGGAGGATTAGGGGGCTGGCTTTGATCTCCAAAGTCGTTTGAGGTGAATAAAAGAAAAGGTGACCGAGCCCAGGCATAGGACGCCGCTAATGCCATAGCGTATCCACGCGGATTCGGCCAGCATACAGCATAATACACCCAGCAGCAATGCGCCCTGCGAGAGGTAGAGCACTGTGCCCTGGCGGGTGAAGCGGAAGTGGTATCTTTTTTTATAAAACAGAGAGAGTAGCAACAAATCGGCGAAGTTGGCCAACGACAATCCTATACCTGCGCCCAACAGTCCATAGTATTGATAGCCCACGACTACGGCGGCAGCAAACACGACGTCGTAGAGCAATTCCATCACGAAATAGACGCGCGAATCGCCGTGTGCCAGCGACAAATAGGCGATGGGCGAGTAGATGGATTTGAAGTACATAAAAGGCAATGCTGCCCATACCATCGGCATTACTGGCAAATACTCTGCAGTGTACAGCAAGCGCACGACAAATGGCAGGCTAATCGCCAAAACAATCAGGAAAGGTGCCATCAGCAGAGACAAAACGTTGATTTGGCTATTCACCGTCGTATTCTGGTGTGATATATCCTGTACGGCAGCAGATAGGCGGGGGAAATAGTCGGCGTCCATCGCGACAAATATCATACGTGCATAACTGACCGTCAAGGTTAGTCCTGCGGCATAAAGTCCTGCGGCATACAGACCGCTGTCGGAATTGACGACCACGGCGCGAATTAGCATCTCGGTGCCTGAACCCAAAATACCTGCGCCGATGTATGCTACGCCCAATTGGATCAAGGGCTTGCCCGCCTTGAGACTGCGAAAACGCAAAGGGTGGATGCGATAGGGAAACTGCTTGCTGGTGACGCGCAGGTGTAGTAAAAAAGTCGTGAGGGTAGTGAGCAACAATACTGGAATAACCCCGCGAATGCCCCAGATACTATAAATGACGAGAGCGAAAGCCAGGGTGCATCCGGCAATTAGTGCAGAATTTGTTGCAATAGCTTTCAAACGACTGGTGCCTCGCAGAATTGCGACTTCGCCTCCTGTCAGGGTGCTGAGGGCTACGGCTGGCGCCAAGGCGCAAATAGAA
Organism: Bacteroidaceae bacterium; assembly: GCA_017383485.1. GTDB lineage: Bacteria > Bacteroidota > Bacteroidia > Bacteroidales > Bacteroidaceae > Alloprevotella. Next base: position 123,997 of record JAFNXM010000027.1, on the reverse strand, counting down.
AGTGCGTGCGCCGTGTCGTGGAAGAACCATAAACTCAGTGCTGGTGATAACGCCAAAGTGACCACTGCACCCAGTACGGCGGTCCAGAATATCAAGGTGCGGATCAGGCGGGCCTGCAATAGGAGTGCTCGTGTGTTGCCCTGTTCGCAGAGTGGCGCGAGTCGGCGTACGGCACTAAATCCAAGACCAAAATTCGTCGAGTTGCCGATCAATTCAATCGCTCTGAAATACAAATCCGCCAAACCCATACCTACAGGCCCTATCAGTACGGCAGCGGCTTTGTTGCGTACGATAGAGATAAGAATGTTGAGGAACTGTACGCTCCCCAGCAGACCTGTGTATTTCAATATGTGGGAATAGGACAAGGTGGTGTAGTGCTTGTGGTATTAGACGTGGTGTATCTTGTATCAATCAACGGCTTTTTTGCTGGAATATTGTTTGGCTGCATCGGATGTCTCTCATGCTTCGCTCGGTATTAAATACTAGGCAAAGAGTGTCCGTTGATCTTGCGATAAAGGTCTAGGGCATAAACGTCGGTCATACCCGAAATATAGTCGAGTACACCCATTATTCTGTCAGCCAGGCGTGGCGCATTCAGTTGGTATTGCGAAGAAACTTGCCCCAGTAGCAATTGGCTATACGCCTTCTGGGGTTCGAGCACAGCCTCGGTCATCAATTCCAACAAGGTGTAGATGATGTGATAACCTGCTAGATCTATGTCTGTCACCTCCTTGGATGAATAGATGCGGCTCTTGGCTACACGCTCGCAGGTCTTGTATGCAGTCAACAGATGTTCGGGCAGGTGCGAGATGAGCGAACCCTGGAAAGTGCCCGCCAGGATTTCTGTCTCGTTGGCCATAAAGATATCTACGCAAGCGTTTTCCAGTGCATTGATGACGCACGAGCGGAGATACGCGATACGGTCGCCGTTGTCCGTGCCTTCGGGGTAGCTGGATTGTAACTGTTCCTGGGTTTCTTTGCTAAAGAAATTGAGCAATAAGGTCTGCGTTTCTTCGTTCGAGAGCAGGCGCAATTTGAATGCATCCTCGATATCCATGATCTCGTAACAGATATCGTCGGCAGCTTCGACCAGATAGACAAAAGGATGTCTGACTGCGCGCAGAGCACCGTCTTCGAAAGTATAAGGGATGCCTAGTTCGTCGGCAATCTTGCGGTAGTCTTCTGTTTCGCTTGCAAAGAAACCAAACTTCGACTTCTTGCCTGCCAACGTCGATTCGTAGGGATATTTCACGATTGAGGCTAGGGTGGAGTAGGTCATTACGAATCCGCCGCGGCGTCTGCCGCCAAATTGATGCGTCAGTAGGCGGAATGTGTTGGCATTGCCGTCAAATTGGGTCAGGTCGGCCCATTCTTTTTCGCTCAGGAGGCCGCCGTCCTCGCCTGCGTAGTCTGCCAGAATCTTACCTTTGCCCTCCGAGAAAAATGTACGGATGGCACGCTCGCCGCTATGACCAAAGGGCGGATTGCCCATATCGTGTGCCAGGCAGGCGGCAGATACGATGGCTCCCATGTCCTGCAGTCCTGCGTCGGTCAGTTCAGGGTGGCGCAAGGTTAATTCTTGTGCCACATCCGCGCCGAGTGAGCGCCCCACGCTGCTGACCTCGAGGCTATGCGTCAAGCGATTGTGCACAAAAATACTGCCAGGCAAGGGAAATACCTGGGTCTTGTTTTGCATACGTCTGAACGGCGCAGAGAATATCAAGCGGTCGAAATCGCGCTGAAACTCTGTGCGGCGCTCAGGGCTTTGGGTCGAGCTGTCTTCCTTGCCCAAACGTTTATCTGAAATCAATCTTTTCCACTCCATCATAGGGTAAAATATCCTTTTTCGTGACAAATTTAATGAAAGGTGGCTGAAAGCGAAAGCGAAACCTGCTTTTTTCTTTGATTCGATAACAAGAAATCGTGTAGAAGCAGACTTTTGGCCTCGTGTCCCTTGATGAAAAGCGGGTTTGAGTGATTGTCTGAGAAACTTGAATGGTTGTCTGAAAAAAAGTCTAGGCCTTGTTAAAACTTCGCGACGCCTCGTAAAAATTTGGCGACGGCTCGTTAAAAAAAGGTCTAAGGAAATTTAAAAAAGGTCTAAGCTTTTTTTATTCGTCTAAAAGAGGGGTTTGGGGTATGCCTTGCGTTTTTTCACAAAAAAGGTTTTGAATGTGCCTAATATAAAGGTCTGCTTTTGGTGGAGTGGTTTTTTTTGCGTAACTTTGCGCGGAAATACAATTATATATATGCGCGCGTGAAAAAGGTTTGATTGTTTCCGTTGCGCAACTAAGATCGAAAGAATGGAAAATAGACCTGAAACTTTGATTGAACAAGAAAACGAAATGGATTTTGCTAGAATCTTTATGATGTGTAAGGAGATCTTCCTGCGCAAATGGTATTGGTTCTTGATATCTGTTGTGGCTTGTTTGATACTTGGTTATATTTACTATCAAAAACAGCCTCGCGTATACCAGCGCCAGGCGGTGATGCTGATAGAGGATGCCGATCCCATGGGAGGTGCTATGGGCAGCAATTCGCGACGTGTGCGCAACAACATGACTTCGCTGATGGAACTGAATGGTATCAGTGTGGGTGATAACCTGGAGAACGAAATGTTTATCCTGACTTCGTTGCGCTTGATGGAAAACGTCGTGGATAGTTTGGACTTGGATGTGGACTATAAAATGGAGAATGGTCTGCATGATGTGACGCTGTACAGAGAGCGTCCCGTTGAAGTGATTTTCCAAGGTGTGTTGAAGGGAAAAGAATCGGTAACGTTCAAGATGAAACCTGCAGGGGAGGGTCGTTATGAACTTTATTCATTCACACAAAATAACGCAGAATTGAATGGAAGCGTGGTTGCAGAGGTTGGTAAGTTGACTACAACTCCTGTGGGTAAGCTGACGTTGAAAGATACTAAGAGGGCAAAACGTTTCCCTCAGGATGGCGAAATCCTTGTAACCAGAATCTCAAAGAAAAGCGCCGCTGCGGCTTTCCGGGCAAAACTCTCAGCGGCAGAATACGACAAGGAAAGTACACTGATCGTACTTACTTGTAATGACAACAACGAATTGCGAGCAGAAGATGTGCTGAATGAAGTATTCGAAGCTTACAAGCGCGACGTTGTTGAGAACAAGAATCGCGTAGCAGAAAGCACGGCGAAATTTATCGACGAAAGAATTGATTTGATCGGCGGAGAATTGGACGGCATCGAAGATAGATTGGCGGACTTCAAGACCAAGAACAAACTGATCGACTTCGAAAGGGATGCACAACTCTTTGCGTCGGAAAATGCTTCTGCAAAAGCAAAAACTATCGAGGCGGAAACGCAACTTTCCGTAGCGCAATTGCTGAAAGAACATTTGCTGGATCAAAGTAATAACGGAGATTTGATACCATCTCTGAATATAGCAGGTGCAAGTTACGGCCCCTTGGTGGTCGAGTACAACAAATTGATAGCAGAAAGGCATCAGTTGTTGCAAAATACGTCGGAGTCGGCAGATGCTATCATTAATATCGACTATCAGTTGGCCGCGTTGAGACAAAATATCGTTTCCTCTGTAAATAGCCACATCAGTTCGCTCGAACTCCAAGTAAAGCAGGCACGAGCATACGAGTCAAAATTTGCTGCCAAGATAGGCACAGTGCCAGAAACTGAAAAGGAAGCAGTAAATATCGAACGCCAACAAGCATTGAAGTCTGCGCTGTATAATTATCTGCTCAATAAACGCGAAGAAGTGGCATTGCAATTAGCCATCAATGAGGCAAACGTTCGAATGGTGGAATATCCGATGGGAAATAATTTGCCAATCTCGCCGAGAAGAAATATGATCCTTCTGATCAGTTTGATGATGGGTGTAATGATTCCTGCTGCATGCATTTGGTTACGTCGCCAAATGGATACAACAATCTGTGGACGCAAGGATGTAGAGGGAGTGTCAAGTATTCCTATCGTCGGCGAACTGCCACACTGGAACGAAGGATCTCGCGGAGCCCTTATTTCAGAATGTGCTAGTAGCGACTCTATCGTCGAAGCTTTCCGCGTGATGAGGTATAGTGCAAAATTTGTCAAACCAAAGGCAAGAGTATTTGTTTGTACTTCGAGCACTCCGGGGCAAGGTAAAAGTTTTGTGACGCGTAACTTTGCTGTAGCTCAGGCAATGGCTGGACAACGTGTGCTATTGATTGATGCCGACATTCGTAAGGGTACTTTGACCAAGTATTATGGTGGTGAAGAAGGTCTGACCAATTATTTGGCGGACGAAGGTGGAAGTGTTGATATCACGGCGTACATTCGCAAGGGGGCTTTGGTAGAAAATGTTGACTTCTTCCCTGCTGGCGCAGTTCCTCCCAATCCGACAGAGTTGCTGATGTCTGAGCGCTTGGAAGCGTTGGTAAATGTTGCGAAAGAAAACTATGATTGCATTATCTTCGACGCAACGCCAGCATTCTCCGTTGCTGATGCAGAGGTATTGTCTCGTGTAGCAGAATTGTTGCTTTTCGTCGTTCGTGTAGGTGTTCAGGATAAAGATTTCTTGAAAGACCTGGAGCGTATGCATCAAAACCAACGTCTGCGCAACCTTGCTATCGTAGTAAATGATGCGGACATAAAATCAAAACTCCATTATGGCTATGGCTACGGCTATGGTTACGGAACTAAAGATTCTGAATGTCGCAGAAAATTCTCACTGAAAAGAAAATAAAATTGAGGAGAGGTTTGTAAAAGACCCTTTTCAAATAAAAAAAGTATACTAATTCAATAAAATAAACTTATGGCTCAAGAAGACGTATTTAAGAAAATTGTTTCGCACTGTAAAGAGTATGGTTTCGTATTCCCATCAAGTGATATCTATGATGGACTTGGTGCGGTGTATGACTATGGTCAAAATGGTGTGGAGTTGAAGAATAATATCAAGCAGTATTGGTGGCAATCTATGGTATTGCTTCACGAAAATATCGTGGGTATTGATAGCGCCATCTTTATGCACCCTACGGTTTGGAAGGCGAGTGGTCACGTTGATGCGTTCAATGATCCCCTCATCGACAACCGCGATTCAAAGAAGCGCTATCGTGCTGACGTTTTGATCGAAGACCAAATTGCAAAATACGACGAAAAGGTAGAAAAAGAAGTAGCTAAGGCGCGCAAGCGTTTTGGCGAATCTTTCGACGAAGCACAATATTTGGCTACAAGCCCACGTGTATTGGAACTTCTGCAAAAGAAAGAAGCACTCCACGAACGTTTCGCTGTAGCGATGAATGATATGAACCTGGAAGAGTTGAAGCAAATCATTCTGGACGAAGAGATTGTTTGTCCTATCTCTGGTACAAGAAACTGGACAGACGTACGTCAGTTCAACTTGATGTTTAAGACTGAAGTCGGATCTACTGCAGAAGGTGCTTCTACTATTTATCTTCGTCCCGAAACGGCGCAAGGTATCTTCGTAAACTACCTGAATGTGCAAAAGACAGGACGTATGAAGTTGCCCTTCGGTATTGCGCAAATTGGTAAGGCGTTCCGCAACGAAATCGTAGCACGTCAGTTCATCTTCCGTATGCGCGAATTCGAACAAATGGAAATGCAATTCTTCGTGAAACCCGGCACCGAACTCGAATGGTTCAATCAGTGGAAAGATACCCGTATGGCATGGCACCAAGCCCTTGGTTTCGGTGCAGAGAACTACCGCTACCACGATCACGAAAAGTTGGCGCACTATGCAAATGCTGCTTGTGATATCGAATTCCGTATGCCTTTTGGTTTTAAGGAAGTCGAAGGTATCCATAGCCGTACTAACTTTGACCTTTCGCAACACGCACAATACTCTGGCCGTAAGATCGAATATTTCGACCCAGAAACCAACGAACGCTACACTCCATACGTGATCGAAACAAGTATCGGTGTGGACCGTATGTTCCTGAGCGTGATGTGCCACAGTTATGAAGAAGAAACTTTGGAAAACGGCGAAACTCGCGTAGTACTTCGTTTGCCTGCAGCCCTTGCTCCTACTAAGTTGGCGGTAATGCCTTTGGTGAAGAAGGACGGACTCCCCGAAAAAGCACGCGAAATCATGGACGATCTGAAGTTCCACTTCAACTGCAAATACGACGAAAAGGATTCAATCGGTAAGCGCTACCGTCGTCAGGACGCCGTAGGTACTCCATTCTGTATTACTATCGACCACGACACCCTCAAGGACGACTGCGTGACATTGAGAAATCGTGACACTATGGAGCAACAACGCGTCAAGATCAGCGACCTCCGCGGTTTGATCGAAGACCAAGTGAGCTTGACCTCATTGCTCAAGAAAATCTAAGCATTACACCTATATAATAATATAAGAGCATGAAATTGCAATTCGGATGGATGTCCCTCCTTCTATTAATAATGTGTGCCTTTGTATCGTGCGCAGACAATGTGGACGACGAGGAGGAATACGTAGATTGGCAGAAGAAGAACGAATATGCCTTCATCAAACAATTAGAAGATGCTAAGGACTCAATCGCCCAGGCTCGCGAGAAATATGGCGACGACTGGGAAGCACATTGCCCATGGCGCGTGTATCGCACATACGCCCAGGACGAACGTGTCAACGGCAAGGCTATCGATTCCATTTGTATGAAAAAAGTCAGCGGTGAAGCCAAGAGTGCCCCTGCTTTCTATACAGATAGTATCGGTGTCAACTATATGCTGCGCCTTCAGCCTTCTACATCTTATCCTGCAGGCAAGGTGGCAGACTTCTCCGGCCCAATCCCCAATGAAACTTCGGTGTTTCATCCCGACTTCTGCAGCCCGTCAAAGTTGGCTGTGAGCAATACAGTCGAAGGTTTCACCACGGCGGCGATGCACATGGGCGAGGGCGAACGCTGGCTCGTGTACATTCCCCATCAGCTGGGATACGGCAGCACCGAGTCCACGGCTGTGCCATCCTATTCCATGCTCACATTCGATATGCAAATCGTGAAAATATATAGGCAATAATTGCACAGATTCAAATCTGAGACAATAAATATAATATGTCGTCATCCCAATTCAGGGGTGGCGACATATTTTGTGTGAAAACAGAGGCGGGGGCAGGGGGTAATGGTGGGCGAAAAAAGGCTTCTTTCGGGCCAGCTGTATCCCCCTTGAAAAAAGGTTTAATCTTTTTCAAAAAAGGTCTAAGCTTTTTTAAATTTCGCGACGTCTCGTGAAAAAAAGGTCTTGGTTTGTTCAAAAAGAGTGAAACAATGCTGAAAAACCTAAAAAATGCTATCGTTTCTTAAATAAATAATTTTGTCACAAAAAAGGAATGTATTACTTTTGCAAGGTGGAATGTTCCCTATTTATGGGATATCTATGAAAAACTTAAATCATTTTTAATATCAACTAAATTCTTAAACATTTATGTGGTTAACTCAATCCTCCATCGGACGGAAAGTGATCATGTCTGTCACAGGCATCGCACTCATCTTGTTTCTCACTTTCCATGGTTGTATGAACCTCGTGGCGTTGTTTTCGAGAGATGCTTACAACACCATTTGTGAAATGCTTGGTGCCAACTGGTATGCTGTAGCTGCTACAGTAGGCCTTGGTGCATTGGTCGTTTTGCACTTTGTGTATGCATTCATCTTGACATTGCAAAACCGTCGTGCTCGCGGTGCAAGCCGTTATGCAGTGACTGATCGTCCAGGTAAGGTAGAATGGGCATCTCAAAACATGTTCGTTCTCGGTGTAATCGTAGTGTTGGGCCTTTTGCTCCACTTGTGGGACTTCTGGTACAACATGATGTTCCAAGAGCTCATCGGTGCTACAGGTCAGGCTCATCACCTTGCAGCAGATGGCTATCACTGGATCGAACAGACATTTGCTAATCCATGCAAGACAGCTGTCTACGTCGTATGGTTCGCAGCAATCTGGTTCCACCTCACTCACGGTTTCTGGAGCGCACTCCAAACTTTGGGTCTCAACGGTAAGATCTGGTTCAACCGTTGGAAAGTGATCGGTAATGTCTACGTAACTCTCCTCATGTTGATGTTCGTAGTCGTAGCTATTTATTTCGCAGCTTGTGGTGGTGCATGTTGCACTGGTTGCTGCTAATACACTTCTTTTAGAATTTTTAAAAACATAATCTCATGGCTACATTAGAATCTAAAATTCCCGCCGGACCGGTGGCTGAAAAGTGGAGCAACTATAAAGCACATCAGAAATTAGTTAACCCCAAGAATAAGCGTAAACTCGACGTAATCGTAGTAGGTACAGGTCTTGCTGGTGCAAGTGCTGCTGCTTCACTCGGTGAAATGGGTTTCAAAGTAAAGAACTTCTGCATCCAGGATAGCCCCCGTCGTGCACACTCTATCGCTGCACAAGGTGGTATCAACGCTGCAAAGAATTATCAAAACGATGGTGACTCTGTATACCGTCTCTTCTACGATACAGTGAAGGGTGGTGACTATCGTGCTCGCGAAGCTAACGTTTATCGTTTGGCTGAAGTAAGTGCAAGCATCATCGACCAATGCGTGGCTCAGGGTGTACCTTTCGCTCGCGAATACGGCGGTATGTTGGCCAACCGTTCTTTCGGTGGTGCTCAGGTAAGCCGTACCTTCTATGCAAAGGGTCAAACAGGTCAACAATTGCTCCTCGGTGCATACTCTGCATTGATGTGCCAAGTGAACGCAGGTACTGTTGAATTGTACACTCGTTACGAAATGTTGGATCTCGTCGTAATCGACGGTCGTGCTCGCGGTATCATCGCTCGCAACCTCGTTACAGGCAATATCGAACGCTTCGCTGCACACGCAGTAGTTATCGGTACTGGTGGTTATGGTAACGCCTACTTCCTTTCAACCAACGCTATGGGCTGTAACTGCTCTGCAGCGATGGCTTGCTACCGCAAGGGCGCATTCTTTGCTAACCCCTCATACGTACAAATCCACCCAACTTGTATCCCAGTTCACGGCGACAAGCAATCTAAGTTGACTTTGATGTCAGAATCTCTCCGTAACGACGGACGCATCTGGGTACCCAAGAAATTGGAAGATGCTAAGCGTCTCCAAGCTGGCGAAATCCAAGGTAAGGATATCCCCGAAGAAGACCGCGACTACTATCTCGAACGCCGCTATCCAGCATTCGGTAACCTCGTTCCTCGCGACGTAGCATCACGTGCTGCTAAGGAACGTTGCGACAAGGGCTTCGGTGTAAACAATACTGGTCTCGCTGTATTCCTCGACTTCTCACAAGCAATCAAGGACTTCGGCCGCAAGGAAATCGAAGCACGCTATGGTAACCTCTTCGATATGTACGAAGAAATCACCGACGAAAGTCCATACGAAACTCCTATGATGATCTATCCTGCTGTACACTACACAATGGGTGGTATCTGGGTAGACTATGAACTCCAAACTACTGTTAAGGGTCTCTTCGCAATCGGTGAATGTAACTTCTCAGACCACGGTGCTAACCGCCTCGGTGCATCTGCTTTGATGCAAGGTCTCGCTGATGGTTACTTCGTACTTCCATACACTATCCAAAACTACCTCAGCGACCAAATCACTGTACCACGCTTCTCTGTAGATCTCCCCGAATTCGTAGAAGCAGAAAAGGCAGTTCGCGATCGTATCCAAAAGCTCTTCAACATCAAGGGTAAGCGTTCTGTAGACTCTATCCACAAGGAATTGGGTCGCGTGATGTGGGACTATGTAGGTATGGGCCGTAATGCTAAGGGCTTGGAAGAAGGTCTTGCTAAGCTCAAGGAAATCCGCAAGGAATTCTACAGCAACCTCTTCATCCCAGGTGCTGCTGAAGGTGTGAACGTAGAGCTTGAAAAGGCAGTACGTTTGGAAGACTTCATCCTCATGGGCGAATTGGTAGCCAACGATGCTCTTACTCGTAACGAATCTTGCGGTGGTCACTTCCGTGAAGAATACCAAACAGAAGAAGGCGAAGCTAAGCGCGACGACGAAAACTACTTCTACGTTGGTTGCTGGGAATACCAAGGCAGCGATGACAAGGCTCCCGTTCTCCACAAAGAACCACTTGAATACGAAGCAATCAAGGTTCAGACTCGTAACTATAAGAACTAATTGTCAACTCCAAAATTTGAATCAAAATGGCTAAAAATATAAGCTTTACAATTAAATACTGGAAGCAGAATGGTCCTAAGGATAAGGGTCACTTTGAGCAACGTGAGATGAAGAACATCCCCGATGATACTTCCTTCCTTGAAATGCTCGACATCCTCAATGAGGAGTTGATCAACGATGGTAAAGAACCATTCGTATTCGACCACGACTGCCGCGAAGGTATCTGCGGTATGTGTTCATTGTATATCAATGGTACACCTCATGGTAAGACTGCAACTGGTGCTACTACTTGCCAATTGTACATGCGTCGTTTCAACGACGGCGACGTGATAACTGTTGAACCATGGCGCTCTGCTGCATTCCCTGTGATCAAGGACTGTATGGTAGACCGCTCTGCTTTCGACAAGATCCAGGCTGCTGGTGGTTACGTTACAGTACGTACTGGCCAGCCACAAGATGCTAACGCAATCCTCATTCCTAAGCAAGATGCTGACGAAGCTATGGACTGCGCTACATGTATCGGTTGTGGTGCTTGCGTTGCAGCATGTAAGAACGGTTCTGCTATGCTTTATGTAAGTTCTAAGGTATCTCAATTCGCACTCCTCCCACAAGGTCGCCCCGAAGCAGCTAAGCGTGCTAAGGCTATGGTGGCTAAGATGGACGAGCTCGGTTTCGGTAACTGTACCAACACTCGTGCTTGCGAAGCTGTATGTCCTAAGAACGAAAGCATCGCTAACATCGCTCGCTTGAACCGCGAATTTATCAAGGCTAAGTTGGCTGACTAATTCGTAGCAACGTCTCCCGAGTGAGACTAAGCACAATATCAAGGTGCGACATCCCTTTGTGGGTGTCGCACCTTTTCTTTATTCTTCATCCATGTTTCTCTTGGGCGTTTCTTCTTGGGTATAGGTGTTAGTACTTCGGCCTCGTGGGCCAGTGTACTTGCTCAAAAAAAAGCAGGCAGGAGACATTGTACAAAACGCAATGTCTCCTGCCTGTTTCAGGGTGATAAATGATAGGGGAAAATAAAAAATGTTTTTTTATAGCCCTTCCACCTATATAGTCAATACAGATGTTTCAGCGCACAATACGGGCAATCTGTGAAATGCTAAAGCACGATTAAGATGAATGCAGCATGCGGTATGATGTATCTTTGCAGTGTGAATGATCACGCGCACGCGTTCCTTATTATATATAGGAGGTGAATTTTCATCAGGGGTATTCCGCACGATGTCTCTTCTCCAATCCGGCATCTCACCTATACATACTCCTGCATCTTCAACTCTCCGCGCCACACGCCGAGGGCATTGAGCGCCAAAGCTTCCATTTCGTCCTCGCCTGGATAGATATGTATCGGCGCAAGGTATCCAATACGCTCCTTCAAGCGCGACATGATATATTCTGAGTAGGCAATGCCACCGGTGATAAGGATCGCATCCACTTTGCCACAGAGCACGGCACCTTGAGCAGCGATAGATTTAGCTACCTGATAGATCATGGCATTGATCAGTAGCTCCACTTTCTTGTCACCCTGTTCGATTTGTTCGATCATTTCCTTCACATTAGTCGTGCCCAGGTGTGCTACCAATCCTGCTTGACCTGCTATGCGCTTCAACAGTTCCTCTTTCGTATACTTACCGCTATAGCACAGATGGATCAGGTCTGCTGCAGGCAAAGTGCCCGAGCGTTCTGGTGAGAAAGGCCCTTCGCCGTCCAAGGCGTTATTGGCATCCACAGCCCATCCCTGCTCGTGTGCAGCAATCGAGATACCGCCGCCCATGTGGCAAACGATCAGGTTCAGTTCTTCGTACTTCTTGCCTTGCTCCTTAGCGAAGCGGCGTGCGATAGCTCTTTGATTCAGCGCGTGCCAAATCGGAATACGTGGCATCAGAGGCGAACCTGTGATGCGAGCGACATCTGCCAACTCGTCCACCATACCCGGATCGGCAATCATAGGGATGCAGTTTGGGATTCGGTTGGCCAGTTCGTAGGCGATACTGCAACCCAAATTGCAGGCGTGAGTACGAATGGCGTGATAGGTGTCGTCGCACATCTGCTTGTTCACACGATACACGCCGCCCTTGACGGGTTTTGACAATCCGCCGCGGCCGATGATGATGTCAAACTGAAATGGGATGTTCAACTTCTCCAATTCTGCGATGACCAAGTCTCGGCGAAAGCCCAGTTGATCTGTGATTTTGGCGAACTGCTTCAATTCCTCCGTAGAGTGGGGAATATTGCGCACCATTACAGGATTTTCGCTTTCGTAAACGGCGATTTTGGTCGAGGTCGAACCTGGATTGATGACTAGTATCTTTGCTGACATAATATGTTGATGTATTTTTTAGGACAAGTTTTATTGCACTCCGCAACCAATAGCTGCGAATGCCAAACTGTAGAATTTGTCGCTGGCGCTATCACCGCGTGAAGGCAATACTACGGGGCAAACTGTGCCGCAGAGCATGCCTGCTACGTCGCCGCCGCAGAGCAGTGTGATGGTCTTGTAGAATGCATTGCCGGCCTCGATATCGGGGAATACCAGTACATCTGCCTTACCCTCGAGTGGAGATACGATACCCTTGGTGTGCAGCGTTTCGGCGTCGAGCGAAGTGCGTACATCCAATGGTCCGTCCACGATGCACTTGCCCCATTCGCCAGCCGCAGCACGTTCCTTCAATTCTGCATAACCTACGGTGTGAGGGAACTTGTCGCTCACCTTTTCCGAACAGTGTATCAGCGAAATCTTCGGACATTCAATACCCATTGCATGACACAGTGCTGTGGTGTATTCGATCTGTGCTGCACGTTGCTCCTGGGTAGGGTAAGGCATCACCGCCACGTCGGTGAAGAACAACAAATGATCCAATTGTGGCAACTGTGCCAGGGTAACGTGTGTCAATACCTTGCCGCGAGGCAATAGTCCCTCTTCCTTATTGAGCACGGCGCGCAGTAGTACATCGGTATTCACCAGGCCTTTCATCAAGATATCTGCTTCGCCATTGCGCACCAACTGTACGGCATCCTTTGCCGCATCTGCGTCAGTCTCGCCAGTAGGTACGACATAGGTGATCAGGTCGGCATATTGCGCCAACGACTCGCGTTGTTGAATTCGTTCGGTATGTCCCGAGAAGATCACTTCTGCGAAGCCCTCGCTCAGTGCACGTTCGACGGCAGTCAGAGTGCTTTCATCCGATCCACACACTACTGCGATGCGCAGTTTCTTTTCATTCGCTTTCAAGTGGTCCACCAGGGCCGAAAAGTTTTGTATGCTGTTCATATTAAAGATGTGTTTTTCTGTTATTTTGCAAATTTAGCGAAAAGGTAGTGAAGTGCAGGTATAAATCCTATTTATTTTTATTGAAAGTCCTTTCAAGGACATTGAGGCTTTAGCGCTGTCTCCCTTTCATTAATATATATATTGCCACGGGTACACCAAGTAGTGGCGTGATGGCATTAATGGGCAAACGGACGCCACCACCTGCGACCAAGGTCAGAGCATTGCACAACAGGGTGGCGCTGGCACCCCACAGGATGGTCGTAGGGATGAGCGTGCGGTGATTGGCTGTGCGCAGTGTCAGACGTGCGATGTGTGGCACGGCTAGGCCGATGAAACCTATTGGTCCACAGAGCGCTGTGCAAACGGCTGTGAGCAGACCGACCAGCAGGAGTATGCCCCAGCGTAGGCGGTGGATGCGGAACCCAAGGTTTTGTGCATATTGTTCGCCCAGTAGTAGTGCGTTGAGGGGTTTGATGAAAAGGAAGGATAGGCCCAGACCGATTAATATCAGAATCGCAAACCACGGCAGAGCATCTGTGCTGACGCTGGTGAAGTCGCCCATTCCCCAGGATACGTATTGTCGCAATCCGTCGGCGCTGGCGAAGTAACTGAGCAGGGTGACGACGGCACTAATAGCATAGCTGATCATTACGCCTGCGACCAAAAGCATCATATTGCTACGTAACAGTAGCGCGCAACCAAGGAGTAGGGCTATAACAATAAGTGCGCCGACAAATGCGGCTGCTATCGTGATACTGAAGCCACTGACGGACCATGCGCTGCCTATCCCAACGCCTCCAAGGCAAAGGGTCGCCACGCCTACACCAAGGCTTGCGCCGGCATTGACACCGAGGATCGAAGGGTCGGCCAGGGGATTGTTGAACAAGGTCTGCATCAACAGGCCCACGATGCCCAAGGCACCCCCTGCCAGCAGTGCTGTGATGATCATCGGCACGCGCAATTCGCACACGATGTATTGTGCTGCGCTGTCTGCAGGAGCATTGCCGCACAAGGCTTGCCATATTTCTACGGCGGCAAGGTCTGTGCTGCCCCAGAACAGGTTGAGCAGAATCAGCAGTGGGAGTAGGATGTAGGGGATATATTTCATTGGTGAGGTTAATCGGTGTTAGATCTTTCTGGATAGAGGGGATTTTGAGAACTCGGAGTTTTCAGGGTTCCTGATTATTCTGATAATCTCTGATAATACAACATTTTGTGCCCTGTCAAGAGTTCGGGATGCAATAGTGAGATGAGGTCGCGCAGTAGTCTTTCGGGATGAAAGGGGACTTCGTCGTAGTAGGCCGTATGGAACGTGTTACAGCTCCAAATGTTTCGATTTTTGTAAGCCAGAAACTCTTTGCTTTGTGGAAAGTCTTGGCTTAGCTTGGCGTAGGTTAGGGGCGTCGTTGCGCCGTATTTGATCAGCCAAACTTCGCTTTGCAAACCCTGTGCGATGACTTCTTCCTGGGAGAGAAAGGCTGTACCATTTTCGGGACGGTGTGCGAAGATGTAGTCTGCGCCTGCATCTGCAAAAAGTTGTCCAAGGTAACTGTTCCCGCCAGGTGTTGGCCAAGATGCGCCCTCTTTTGTGTCGCAAATCAGACGGGGGCGTTTTGTGGCTTGCTGTGCTTTCTGACAAAGTGCCAGGTATTCCGTTTCGACGGCATCAAATAACGAGTCTGCCACATCTGACTTGCCCCATAGCAGGCCATAGAATTTCATCCATTCAGCACGCCCCAGTGCTGACGTTTCCATATAGTCTGCACACAGGACTGCGGGTGTTCTCGTGGGGAGGTTGGCCGATACATTGGCGCCTTCGTAGGGTGAAGCCAGGATAGCATCTGCTTGCAGGGCCGTCAGTCTTTCTTTATCGGGTTGCATGGATGATCCCACCGACTGAATATTCCCTGTTTGCAATAGTTGGCGCACTGCGGGCGATACGACGAAAGCGGTGTCGGCCAGGGCGCAGATTTTTTCCGCTGCGCCGAGTTCTATCGCCAATGCGGCGTGTAGGGAAGACAGGGAGATGGTGCGCTCGAGCGGCGTGCGGAGCAGTGTGCCCTGGGGTAGATTTGCTGGCAATTCTGCGCCCTTTGGTACCAAAATGTAGCGTGCCAGAATCTCTTGGGCGTTCCATGGATTCACCACTTCTGCTTGTACGTAACCCTCGCCCTGATCCAGGTGGAGCAAGGTGGCATATTGCATGCCGCGACCTACTTGCAGTTCGCTTTTGCTGCAGGATAGGCACAACGTGAGTAGCAGAAATATAAAGGAGTGGATGAGTTTCATGAGTGGTAATAATTAAAAAAGAGACGCCCCATATATATAAGGTGTCTCTGTGTATGTTTGGGGATGAGGCCCTTTGAAGTCTTTAAACTCTTGGGGAGGAGTGGCGTCTTGGGTCTTACAAATCTTCTTCGATAGTAATTTCGCCAGCGATATCGGTGTTCATCAGTTCCAAAATCTTTTGGTTGGAGTAGCCGTGTCCGAGCAGGAACATCAGTTTAGCTACGGTACTTTCCATAGTCGAATCGTAACCATTCACCGCGCCAGCTTGTAGCAATTGCAGCCCCGTTTCGTAACGGTGCATTTCCACAGTACCCGTAGAACATTGTGTGGTATTGACGATGATGACGCCGCGCTCAGCCAATTCTTTCAAGCGATTGAAGAACCATGGCTTCTGTGGCGCATTGCCCGAGCCAAAGGTCTTGAGGACTACGGCTTTCAGGTCCTTTTGGTCCAGAATAGTGTCGATGATTTCCTGGCGCATGCCGGGAAAGAGGGTTAGGATGAGCAGGTTGTTGTCCATCAAATAGTGTGGCTGAAAGCGGCGCGTAGGATCGGGGCGACGAATCAGATGATTTTCGTATTTGATGTGAATGCCTGCATGTGCCAAAGCGGGATAGTTGTACGAGCGAAAGGCATTGAAACCCTCGGCATTGATTTTGGTGGTACGATTTCCGCGGAGCAACTGGTTTTCGAAGAAGATGCACACCTCGGGTACCATAGGTTCGCCAGCATGATTGCGAGCAGCGGCAATTTCTATCGAAGTCAGGAGGTTTTCCTTGCCATCCGTGCGCAACTGTCCGATGGGCAATTGCGAACCTGTGATGATGACGGGCTTACCTATATTTTCGAGCATAAAGCTCAGCGCTGAAGCTGTGAAGGCCATTGTGTCCGTGCCGTGCAGGATGACGAAACCATCATATTGCTCGTAGTTGTCGCTAATCATCTCGACCATTTTTACCCAATACTTAGGCTCCATATCGCTCGAATCGATAGGACGTTCGAACATCACGGCGTCGATTTGATAATCAAAGCGCTTGAGTTCGGGCACGTAATGGCGAAACTGTTCCCAGTCGAAATTTTCGAGGGCACCAGTCTCAGGATTTTCAATCATACCGATAGTACCGCCGGTATAGATGATAAGTATTGAGGCTTTATAGTCTTGAATCATAGTGCAAAAATAAGAAAAAAAATTGAAATTCAAACACCTATATATATAAATCGTATGTCGGAGGTGAGATGTTGTGATTCAGACGTTTGCGAGCAACGAAAAAAACCAAGACCAAATTTAAAAAAGGTCTTGGTTTTTTTGAAAAAGGTCTTGACTTTTTTAAACGAGCCCTTGACTTTTTTTGAGGAGATCTTGGGAGCTTAAAACAGTGCCTTGTTTCAATGTATGTATGAGCGCTCTCGTACACTCAATATTGGTGACTAGTGATTACAGGTGTGCCAAAAGTGATTGCAGGTTAGATGTAAACAGACGCACAGCAATGGCCAGGAGGATGATGCCAAAGAATTTTCGCATCAGGTAAATGGTGCTCTTGGATATGATAGCTTCGACTTTGTCGGTAGCTTTGAGCACGATAAAGACGAATATCATATTGACGATCAGGCCAATCATAATGTTGGGTGTGGCGTATTCAGCGCGCAGCGAAAGCAGGGTAGTGAATGAGCCGGGGCCTGCCAGCAGAGGGAATACGACGGGGATGAGCGTGGCTTCCTTGATAGGACCAAGGTTCTTGAAGATTTCGATATCCAGGATCATTTCGAGTGCCATCAGGAAGATGACTATCGAACCTGCTACGGCGAAGGATTCGATGTCGACGCTGAAGAGTTTGAGGATGACGTCGCCGGCAAAGTAGAAGGCTACCATCAAAGCTGTCGAGATAAGTGTGGCTTTGGTGGCATTGACGGGGCGACCTTTGTCCTTCAGGTTAATGAAGATGGGGGTGGAACCCAGTACGTCGATTACGGCAAACAATACGATGAATGCGCTGAGCATTTGTTGCCAATCAAGGCGAGAGAGTAAATATTGAAAATCCATATACTATAGGTTTGATATTTTGAGGTTGTGATGTCTTGCGTTTGTTTATTTTGAATACATATATCTTCGCATTGGCCAGGGCTCTTTTCGTTAGACTTTGAGGTGGCCCCTGTGATGTCTATGCCTGGTGTGCCTCTGTCTGCCGCTTTTAGTGCTACGTCTCGGGCTTAATACCATTCGCCGCCTTCGTCGTCGCTCGTTTCTTCGCCTTGTTTCATGCGTTCTAGTTCTTCGGGCGAGTATTCGTCTTCGTAGCGTTGTTCGATAACTTCCTCTTCGCCATCGAGTATCAGTTCGGGTGAAATATTGAGCGGTGCGAAGTTCTTTTCGTAGAATTCCTTGTATTCGTCGAAACTATAATACGTGCCAAGCAACTCCATATTTTCCCTGGAAATGATGACGAGACGCGCTTCGCTCAGTTTGTTGTTGAGCGTCGGCGAAGCGTATAACTTTTGAGCGTAGGTGTGTGCCTCGTCATAACTGTTAAAGCCTGCAATGCGGAACTGCGTGATTTCTCGGTCTCGCTGTATCGAAAGATCAAAACCGCGCACCATAAAGCCGGTGAAGTTGAAATGCGCCAAATCGTATAGCAATTGATTGTCGTTCAGGCTGCCTGTGGGGTAGGCTACGATGCAGATGTAGGGTGCAATACGTTCGGCTGAGAATTGCTTGGTCGCAGCGGCCTCTTCGCCGGCCTTGCGCGCCTCGCTGCTTCTGCGTGTCCACAGCGAGCCGATGTCGTAGACCCCTTCGCCGATGGTGCGACCGCTTTCCAGCCCCTTGACGATAAGGCCTGCCATCTCGCTCACATCACTCTTGGGGAAGTCTTGCACCAACTTTCTCAATTCCTCGGCAATCTCCTCATTCTTGTCACGACCAATGCGGTTGAGGGCATGGACAAAGATGAACTTCGGACGATTCAGACCCAAGGGGAATTGCTGAGTGGAGCGCTCGAAATTGGCATCTACCTTGTCGCGCTCTTGTGCACGATAGGCTGCATAGGTCGCCGTGTAGAGCGAATCTTCTATCTCGCGAGCATAGCGTGCCGTATATTCGTAGTTCGGATCAGTGATGACGCGTGTCATAGCACCTTCGGGATATTCTCGGGCGAGTTGGGCTTTGTAGTGTTCAGCCTTCTCTTTATTTCCCCAGCGGGAGTAGAGCAGGAATAATTGGTAGAGCGCATCTTCGCGTTCCTTGCATTCGGGATAATCTGTGCAGAGGCGTGTCAGCGTTTTCGCCGCTAAGGGGAAATCTTCCAACTTGTCCTTTTCGATCAATCCTGCATTGTACAATCCATCCTTGATGATGTTGTGAGCTTCCTGTTTCGCCTCTTCTGAGAATGGGATCTGCTTCAAATAGTATTCGCGATTGTGCGGATCATTCGCCAGCGAATCCTCAGCAGATGTCGTAGCCTTTCCTTCACCCAAAGCATCTAGGCTGTCTTGTAGTGCTGCCAGTGAATCTTCGGCGGCATAGTCTATCTCGTCGGTATCGATTTGTGCCAGGACAGTCTTGTTCGAGCGGCGCCAGTCGTCTTCATTTTTCCTCGCGCCCCAGGTTTGGCGGAAGTCCTGCTTACCTTGTGCCACGAGCATAGGATTGTAGAAATACCACTCCTTGCTTTGTCCCATCGCTGCATTGGCGCCTTGGTTGGCAACGTTGCCTCCTGGGCGCATGGTGTTGCCTGCATTTTCTGCGCGGCGGGCATCTGCTGCCGAGTCGGCGCGAGCTTTCCTTTCCTCCTCTTCCTTGCGCTTCAACTCCTCGATCACGCGGTCGATGGCCTTGGTATATTCCGCTTCGGGCAGGGTGGAGAGGTGGAGCAAACTATCTTGCAGATAAATGGCGTTGGTGTGTGGTACCAACTCGTCGAGAACTTTTGAGCGGAGGTTGATTGCTTCGTAACCTTCAAAGTTCTTGTCCAACAAAGATATGGCTTCGGTGTAACAACCCTGCGCCTTGTCGTAACGGCCCATATTCCAGTAGAGCTCAGCCAAACGCAAGACAAGCACGCCCTTTTATATGCCATTGCGTGTACTTTCCTTTCTGCCCTTTTCATAAGCTGATATTGCAGTCGAGGTGTCCATTTGTGCCATGTGGATATTACCCATAGCAAAATAGACCTGGTCCAAATATTCTTTGTTCTTGGAAGATTTCGCCATCTTCTTGAGGCGTTTGATCATTCCCGAAGCATTTTGACCTTCACTCAGTACCTCTGTTTGCATGATCTGAGCGTTGAACGAAAGTTCATAGGGCGGACTGAGCTTGATGCACTTGCCTAATGCTTTGTAGGCCTCTTGCGAACGTCCTTCCTTTTGGTAAATTTGTCCCAGGAGGAAGTAGAGTCGCGCTTTCTTAATCTTATTTTTCTCGGCGTCGGCGGCATTTGCCAAATAGGGTAGGGCGTCGGCAATTTTGCCTTGTTGTAATAACAAGTCAGCCTTGGTTGCGTCTCTTAATATGCCGAGTGCTTTGTCCAAAGTGTCGCGCTCTGCTGCCGACAGGCTTTCTTCTGCGTCGTAATACCAATCCAGTGCCGAGTAGCAACGGGCTTGCCAGATGCGGGCTTCGTTGGCTACCAAGGGCTCGGCGGCATAGAGGCGCGTGATGTAGGAGAATGTAGCCGAGGCGGCGGAGAAATCACCCTTTTGAAATTGCGCTTTGCCCATCAATAACCAGGCGTTCTTCAGGAAAGGATTAAATTCCTTACGTGCCAAATACGCCTTCATCTTAGGTGTTTGTTTCTTTCCCGCATCTACCTTGGGGCGCTTCTTTATAGAGTGCAATTGTATAGATTTCTCACACTTGGTGATGGCGATGTCAAAGTTTGTGCTGCCAAGGGTAGCTGAACTTTCATTGCCCACCATGAACACAGGGATGATCTCAGTATAATTGTCCTTGTTGCCGTTCTCCTTTGTTTCGCAGCCTTTTTTGTAGGCCTCATTGCCGTTGAAAAAGACATTATATCTCGTCGTGAAAGAATGCCAAAACCTTGAACCCGCCGTATTCTTCTTTGTAGAACAGGCAGGAAGCAAGAGGCAAATCGCCAGAAGTGCTATGTATATTTTGACAAGTTTCACGCTATCTTTTTAAAACGAGGTGTTAGTGCTTTTATTGTGCGGCAAACGAAATAGCCGAGTATAGATAATAATATAATAGTAGGACCACAGGGCAAATTGAGCAGGTATGATAGCCACAATCCGCCGACGCAGGCCACAAGGGCAGCGATAAATGAACCGAAGATCATTCCTCGGAACGAGCGGACGAATAGTCCTGCTGTGCTTTGGGGAACTGAGAGCAAAGAGATTACTAAGACTATGCCCACCATCTGAAGGCATGCCACAATGGTGAGACATGTGAGCGAAATCATCAAGGTTTCTATCCACTGGACGGGGAGCCCTTGTGTGCGGGCAAAGTCGCGGTCGTACGCTACGGCGATAATTGTGGACGAGAGTAGGGAAAATACTGCGCCGCAAACGAGTGTGAGCGCGCCAGTCAGATATAAATCCATCTTGCTGATAGAAAGTATATCGCCGAAGAGATAGAGTGGCAAATCCGTCATAAATCCTGGCGTCAAATATACGGCTAGGATACCAATGCTCATACCTAGTGTCCACAACATGGCAATGGCGGAATCCTCGCGAACGTATCGACGCGACAAACCCTCGATGGCGAAGCCCGAGAGCAGGGCAAATCCTGTCGCACCCAGTAGCGGCGAGAAACCAAAGTAGGCGCCAAGGCCTACACCGCCTAAAGAAGCATGCGCAATACCTCCTCCCATGATGACCATGCGCCGTGTCACGACATATGTGCCTATCATCGCGCAAAGCATCGAAGCCAATAGCGCTCCGAGCAAAGCATGCTGGAAGAAAGTGTGAGTGAGTATCATAATTTGCGAACGGATATTATAATTTATGTGCTTGTCCGGATTCACGCAGTTCACCTACGATCATAATTACCTCGTCCTTGATGCCATCGGGCAGTTCGATACCGCGCAGATGCAAAGACCTCACCCATCCTGCCACTTCTGTGCTGCGCATAGTGTAAAGCACTTCGCGAAATTGGTCTGTTACTTCATCGGTGAAGGCGTCGGAGGGTACGCCGCGGAAGGCGTCGAGTTCTTCGTCCTCGTAGTATTCTACGTCTTTCGAAACGGCTGCCAGCAAACTTTCCTTTTCGCACGTCTCGTGTTGACCGCAACAGCCGTCCGCCGGAGCAGATTGTATCTCGGGCATACGTTCCAGTTCGCCGCTTTCCACTTTCTGGCGATTGATATGGTTACGTATGAGCCCTGCGACGAAGGCTACGACGCACAAGACAACGAGGAGTAGGATGAGTATCTTCATAAATGCTATTGCTGTGAGAGTATGTTGCTATTGTATGAGGTTTATGCGGAAAATATTATTGTAAAATCACGCCGACCCGTTGCAAATCCTCCCAAAAGGTGGGATAAGATTTGTTGACCACCTCGGGGTGTAGGATTTTGAACCCAGGTTGTCGCATCGCGCAGGGAGCTATGCACATCGCCATCCGATGGTCTTCGTAGGTGGCAATTTCTGGTTGCGCCAGTGCGGCGGACTTTTGCTGTTGCGGTTGATAAGCGATAGAAGAGGCTTCAGCTTCTAGCGTAATGCCCAGTTTGCCCAGCTCCGCCACCAGGGCTGCGATGCGGTCGGTCTCCTTGATGCGCAAACTTTGCAGACCTGTGAAGTGGAAGGGTTGACCCAGTATTGCGCAGGTGACGACAAATGTTTGCGCCAAGTCGGGGAATTGCGAAAAGTCTACTTCCCATGTTGTTGAGGTAGGCGAAAATGCCGTCTTGGTCAAGGTTGCTCCTTCGCTATCAAAGCGTGTGTCGACGCCCAAGTGATGGAATAAATCTTTCACCACGCTGTCGCCCTGCAAACTTTCTGCTCGTAAGTAGGGCAAGTGGATTTCTGCTTCAGCATCGTTGCTCAGTGCCACCATCTCGTACCAATAGGACGCCGCGCTCCAATCTGGTTCTACGACGAACTCGGCCGTGCGAGAATAGCCGCCGGGTGCTACGCAAATGGTCTTGGCGTCGGTCCACGAGGCCTTGGCGCCAAATTCGCGCATCAGTCCCAGCGTCATTTCGATGTAGGGGCGTGACGCAATGGTGCCTTCCAATTGCAAGCGGAGTCCGTCTCGTAGCATGGGCCCCACCATCAGTAGCGCCGAGATGTATTGTGAACTCACTTCGGCAGAGAGTCGCACCTCGCCGCCCTGGATATCTTTGCCTTTAATCAGGAGCGGTGGATAGCCCACCTGACCTGTGTAGGTGATGTCGGCGCCCAGTGTCTGCAGGGCTTCTACTAATATAGAAATGGGCCGCTGCTGCATGCGCTCTGTCCCGGTGAGTAAATGCTGAGTCCCGCTTTGTGTCGCAAAGTAGGCAGTCAGAAAACGCATCGCCGTACCTGCTGCGCCGATGTCAACGATTTCTGTGTCGTGTGTCAAGGCTTTGAGCAGCGCTTGTGTATCGTCGCAGTCAGACAAGTTGAGCACCTGTCGCCCACCCGAGAGGGCGGACAAAATGAGCGCTCGTGCAGCAATACTCTTCGAACCAGGGAGAGTGATTGTTGCACGAAGTTTTTCAGGGAAGGTTAATGAAAGTCCCATAAACCGTAGCGCTTGTCTAATTGTAGTTGGATGTCGCTTCTGTGAGTCGGAGAAAACAACTTCTTTGGGTTGAAGAAAGCCGCTTCTAGCTTAGTTACGAAAGCCGCAGGTTTAACTCAAACCTACGATTTCGCCGTCCACGAAGTCGATATGGTTGGCTTGTGGCACCTTGGGCAGACCTGGCATACGGAGGATATCGCCTGCGATTGCCACGATCATTTCTGCACCAGCATTGAGCACGACATCTTTGATTTGCAAGCGGAAGCCTGTCGCTACACCGTACTTCTTGGCATCGCCCGAGAACGAGAATTGTGTCTTGGCGATACATACGGGGAATTGCGACATACCATGTTCTTCAGCCAACTTGATGCGCTTCATTGCCGCAGGAGCAATGTCGATACCGTCGGCGCCATAGATGGTCTTAGCCACCTTTTCGATTTTTGTGCGAATATTGTCGTCGTCGTTGTAGGTGAATTGCAACGGCGCAGAGGGGTTGTTTTGGATAGCTTGTTCTACGACGTGTGCCATTTCCACTGCACCCTCGCCACCAAGTGCGAAAGCGTTATTAATCACGAACGGCAAGCCCAAATCTTCTTCGCAGTGCTGGCGCAGGAGTGCCATTTCTTCGTCAGTATCCGTAGCAAAGCGGTTGAACACCACTACTACAGATTGACCGAAACCACGCAGGTTTTGTACGTGGCGGTCCAAGTTAGCCAGACCAGTACGCAGACCGTCCATATTGGGCTCTTTGATTTTGTCCAAGTCTACACCGCCGTGCATCTTCAAGCCTTGTGCTGTCGCCACGATCACGGTCAGGTCGGGTTGCAAGCCACTCTTGCGGCAGAGGATATTGTAGAATTTTTCCGCACCAAGGTCTGCGCCGAAGCCCGCCTCGGTAATCGTATATTCGCTATTGGCCAGTGCCATCTTGGTTGCGAAGATTGAGTTGCAACCGTGGGCAATGTTGGCAAATGGTCCACCGTGTACGATAGCAGGTGTATTCTCGGTAGTTTGCACCAAGTTGGGCTGGATAGCATCCTTGAGCAATACCATCACCGAACCAGCTGCGCCGAGATCTTTCACTGTGAAAGGTTTGCCTTCGTAAGTATAACCGAGCAGGATGTTTTCCACGCGGCGGCGCAGGTCAGCTTCATCGTTGGCAAGACAAAGGATCGCCATCAATTCCGAAGCCGGTGTGATGTCGAAGCCTGCTTGTTGGGTGATACCATTGGTCGCAGGGCCCAGACCCGTAACGATGCTACGCAATGAGCGGTCGTTCACGTCGAGCACACGGCGCCACAGGATTTCCTTCAGTCCGAAACCTTCCGCTTCGTGTTGATAGAGGTAATTGTCCAGCAAGGCTGCGATCATATTGTGGGCAGATGTGATAGCGTGGAAGTCGCCTGTGAAGTGCAAGTTGATCTTTTCCATCGGCAACACCTGAGCATAGCCACCGCCGGCAGCACCGCCCTTCATGCCGAAGCAGGGACCGAGCGAAGGTTCGCGCAGCGCCACGACAGCACGTCTGCCAATCTTGTTCAGACCCAAGGCAAGGCCGATCGAAACCGTAGTCTTGCCGATGCCGGCACGTGTTGCTGTGATCGCGGTCACAAGGATCAATTTACCCTTCTGTTCCTTCATCAGGTGCAAGGGCAGTTTTGCGATATACTTGCCATAGTGTTCCAGCTCGTCGGTAGGGATTTGCATGGTTGCGGCTACTTCGTCGATGTTTTTCAGCGTCGTGCTGTGAGCAATTTCGAGGTCTGTTTTCATATTTGATTTGATTTTTGTTGTGCAAATGCAATAGTTATTTCTTGGCGAAGATAGCAAAATGAGAGCGGAAAGCAAAATTAATTTCTAAGAAATTAGCGAAATCGTATGAAAAGAGGAGATAGATGCTCACTGGGGTTGAAAAATGCCACTGTCGTTTGCGAAAAATACCCCGTATTTGATGTTGTGGCGAAATGTTAAAATGAAGGTACTGAATTCTTAAAATTCCTTAAAAGGAGATTTGGCTTTTACACAAAAAAGTGCTATCTTTGTACTACGAAGTAGGGATAAGGCTCGAATGGGCTTTATCCCTTTATTTTTGCCCTAAAAATGGCGAAAATTTCGCGACGTTTCGTGGTGAAAAAGGTCTAAGATAATTTGAAAAAGGTCTAAGGTTGTGCGAAAAAGGTCTAGGATAATTTTCACAAGGCCTTGACTTTTTTGAAAAAGGCGAAACCTGCGACAGAAAATGTCTTTCTGAATTCTTAAAAAAACATAAATAAACTTAAAATGCGAGGGCGAAAAATGGATATTTGAAAGCCCCGTGTGACATTAGAAATGACTTTTTTGCGAAAAGATGCGTATTTTTTTATTATAAACTTGGTTTTTTATGCAAAAAGTACTTATCTTTGCATCGGTTAGAGTGAGGGGCTTGAAAAAGTTCCTCACTTGTTTTTAAGTATCAAGCAGAATGATAGAAAAAAACTTAGTAAAAAATTACGTTGAAGAGTGGTTGGAAGGAAAAGAGTATTTCCTGACCGACATCACCATTAGTACAGACAATCGTATCGTAGTGGAAATCGACCACGAAGAAGGTGTGTGGATCGAAGACTGTGTGGAACTGAGCCGTTTCATAGAGTCTCATTTGGATCGCGATGCTGAAGATTTCGAATTGGAAGTAGGCAGCGCCGGCATAGGTCAACCCTTCAAGGTGCTCCGCCAGTACGAAATCCACGTGGGCGAACAGGTAGAAGTCCTGGCCAACGATGGCAAGAAATTTGTCGGCACGCTGAAGGAAGTAGATGCTGAAAAATTCGTCGTGACTGTACAAGAAAAGGTAAAGGAAGAGGGTGCGAAGCGTCCAAAATTGGTAGACGTGGACAAAACCTTTGCTTATGCCGACGTGAAGTGGACTAAGTATTTGATAGATTTCAAATAACCAAGTGAAGAAGTAGGCCGGGAGACGAGTAAACTGGTCTGTCGACGACGATAGGACGGACTATTTGCTTGGGCCTTGTCTGCGCTTATCCTGTGTCTGGTGCCAATGATGCACTTTGCAGGATAACTTTACATAGACAAAACAAAAAACAAAATATATTATGGCAAAGAAAAAAGATGAGTTGGTAAGTTTGATCGACACCTTCTCGGAATTCAAGGAAACCAAGAATATCGACCGCACAACTATGGTCGGTGTGTTGGAGGAAAGTTTTCGTGGCGTAATCGCTAAGCTCTTTGGCTCGGACGAAAACTTCGACGTAATCGTAAACCCCGACAAGGGCGACTTCGAAATCTATCGCAACCGCGAAGTCGTAGCAGACGACGAAGTGACCGACGAGTTGAAGCAAATTTCGCTGAGCGAAGCACAACAAATCGACCCCGACTATGAAGTAGGCGAAGAAGTGAGTGAAGAAATCAACTTCGCTAAGTTCGGCCGTCGCGCTATCTTGCAATTGCGTCAGACCCTGGCAAGCAAGATCCTCGAACTCGAACACGATGCACTCTATAATAAATATAAGGACCGTGTGGGCGAAATCATCGCAGCAGAGGTATATCAAACTTGGAAGAACGAAACCCTCCTGATGGATGATGAAAACAACGAATTGCTGTTGCCAAAATCACAACAGATCCCACGCGATTTCTTCCACAAGGGTGACACCGTACGCGCCGTGATCGATCGCGTAGACAATACCAATGGTAATCCAAAGATCTATTTGAGCCGTACCTCGCCCATGTTCCTGCGTCGTTTGCTCGAAGCAGAAATTCCAGAAATTGCCGACGGCTTGATCAACGTACACCGCATCGCACGCATCCCAGGTGAGAGAGCAAAAATAGCAGTGGAAAGCTACGACGAACGCATCGACCCCGTAGGCGCTTGTGTCGGCGTGAAGGGTGCACGTATCCACGGCATCGTGCGCGAATTGAACAACGAAAATATCGACGTTATCAATTACACCAACAAACCTCAACTCTTGATCCAACGTGCCTTGAGTCCTGCTCAAGTATCAAGCATCCAGCTTAACGAAGAAGAACACAAGGCTGATGTTTACCTCCGTCCCGAAGAAGTGTCTTTGGCTATCGGTAAGGGAGGTATGAATATCAAGCTCGCTTCTATGCTCACCGAATTCACCATCGACGTCTATCGCGAAGTAGAAGGCGATGAAGACGAAGATGATATCTACTTGAACGAATTCTCCGACGAAATCGATCAATGGGTAATCGATGCTATCAAATCACTCGGTTTGGAAACCGCAAAAGATGTACTCAACGCTCCACGTGAAATGCTTATCGAAAAGGCAGACTTGGAAGAAGATACCGTAGACGAAGTGCTGAATATCCTCCGCGCCGAATTCGAAGACTAATAAGAAACAAGCAGAAAGCGCAGTGAGAGGGGATGGACAGGAGAGTACACCATCCAGGGACTCACCGCCATCGCACTATCACAAACAAAAAACTTACACAAACGAGAATGAGTATTAGATTAAATAAAGTAATCAAAGAATTCAACGTGGGCTTGCAAACACTGGTAGATTTCCTTGCCAAAAAAGGACATACCGTAAACGCGTCGCCCAGTGAAAAGATCTCTGACGAACAATACGAATTGTTGCGTAAAGAGTTCGGCGCAGACAAAGACTTGCGCAACGAAGCAGAAAAAATGCTTCAAAGTAGACAAAAAGAAAAGGTAGAGAAAAAGGCAGCAGCCGAAGTGATCGAAACAAAGGTGCCCGAAGATCTTCGCCCACAAGTAGTGGTGAAGGGCTCTATCGACTTGAATCCCGCGCCCAAGGCTAAGGAACCTGTGGCAGAAGTGAAGCCTGAACCAAAACCCGAACCTAAGGCTGAAGTCGTGACCGAACCTAAGGTAAAGGAACCTAAGGCGGAAGAAAAGAAAGCAACGCCTGCTCCCGCTCCTGAAAAGCCTGCGCAACCCGCACCAGCACCTGCTAAAAAAGAAGAAGCACCCGCTCAACCCAAGGCAAAAGAAAAACCCTCGGTGGAAGAACGTGCTAAAGCAATTGGCGAGGAAAATGATGGCGTATTCAGACTCCATCAAAAGGAAGAAATAGCTGCGCCAAAAGTACTCGGTACTATCGACCTCTCTTCTATCAATTCGAACACACGTCCTAAGAAGAAAACTAAGGAAGAAAAGCGTAAGGAAAGAGAAGAAAAGATCAAGCAAAACCAAGGCGGCGGACAAGGCGGCGAAAAGAAGAAACGCAACCGCATCGGCAAGGAAAAAGTGGACGTCAATGCTGCTGCTAACCAACAAGGCGGCGCTGGTCAAAAACAAAAGCAAAACCAAGGCGGACAACCTAATGGCAAAAACGCACAAGGTCGCGGCAAAGATCGCAACCGTAAGCCAGCGCCAGTGGTGAAACCTGAAGTTTCTGACGAAGACGTAGCAAAGCAAGTAAAAGAAACCCTCGCACGCCTCACCAACAAGAACAAGGCGTCTAAGGGTGCTAAATACCGCAAGGAAAAGCGTGAGCAAGTTCGTGCGCAACAAGAGGAACAACGCCTGGAAGAAAAGGCAGAAAGCAAAATCCTTAAGTTGACAGAATTTGTGACTGCTAACGAATTGGCCAACATGATGGATGTGCCCGTGACACAAGTCATCGGTACATGTATGAGTATCGGCATCATGGTAAGTATTAACCAACGCCTCGATGCAGAAACTATCGACATCGTGGCAGATGAGTTCGGTTTCAAGACCGAATATATCTCTGCTGATGTGCAAGAGGCTATCGCTGTGGAAGAAGACAACGAAGAAGATCTCCTGCCTCGCGCACCAATCGTGACAGTGATGGGTCACGTAGACCATGGTAAAACATCTCTGCTCGACTATATCCGCAAGGCAAACGTTATTGCCGGTGAAGCAGGTGGTATCACTCAGCACATCGGTGCTTACAATGTGACACTCGACGGTGGTCGCCACATCACTTTCCTTGATACTCCAGGTCACGAAGCATTTACTGCGATGCGTGCACGTGGTGCTCAGGTTACAGATATTGCTATCATCATCATTGCAGCAGATGACAACATCATGCCTCAAACCAAGGAAGCGATCAACCACGCTGTAGCAGCCAATGTACCTATTGTGTTTGCTATCAACAAAGTCGACAAACCTACAGCCAACCCAGATAAGATCAAGGAATCGCTTGCTGCGATGAACTTCCTCGTAGAAGATTGGGGCGGTAAGTATCAAAGCCAAGATATCTCGGCGAAGCAAGGTATCGGCGTGTCGGAACTGTTGGAAAAGGTCTTGCTTGAAGCCGAAATGCTCGAACTCAAGGCTAACCCCAATAGAAATGCTGTGGGTACAGTCATTGAATCTTCGCTCGACAAGGGACGTGGTTACGTGGCTACAGTACTCGTGTCAAACGGTACTTTGCGCCAAGGCGACGTGGTCGTAGCTGGTACCAACTATGGTCGTGTCAAAGCGCTCTTCAACGAACGTAATCAGCGCGTCAAGGAGGTTGGTCCTTCACAAGCAGCAACATTGCTCGGTTTCAACGGCGCACCACAAGCAGGTGACCAGTTCAACGTGATGAGCAGCGAACAGGAAGCACGCGAAATCGCCAACAAGCGCGAACAACTCCAACGCGAGCAAAGCCTGCGTACTCAAAAGATCCTCACACTCGACGAAATCGGTCGCCGTATCGCTTTGGGTACTTACAAGGAACTCAATATCGTTGTCAAAGGTGACGTGGACGGTTCAGTGGAAGCTTTGGCCGACTCGTTCATCAAGCTCTCGACCGAAACAATCAACGTCAACGTGATCCACAAAGGCGTGGGACAAATCACCGAGAACGACGTTACCCTCGCAGCAGCTTCTCAAGCTGTCATCGTAGGTTTCCAAGTTCGTCCTAGCCAAGGCGCACGTCGTTTGGCAGACCGCGAAGGTGTAGAAATCCGTCAATACTCTATCATCTATGACGCTATCGAAGAAGCTAAGGAAGCTATGGAAGGTATGCTCGAACCAGTGATGAGAGAAGAAATGACCGCTACAGTCGAAGTACGTCAGGTTTACCACATCTCTAAGGTGGGCTACGTAGCCGGTGCTTACGTCATCGACGGTAAGGTGAAGCGCACCGACAAGGCACGTCTGATCCGCGATGGTATTGTCATCTTCACAGGCGAAATCCAAGCATTGAAGCGCTTCAAGGACGACGTCAAGGAAGTAACTACAAACTTCGAGTGCGGTATTAGCCTTGCCAACTGCAACGATATCAAGGAAGGCGATATCATCGAAACCTTCCAGGAAATCGCTGTTAAGCAAAAGTTATAATAAGACATTACTGCAAGCGCAAAGCACACCGTATGGGGTGGCGGGAGTTTGACTAAATCCTCGCATCCGCTCGTGAAATGAAGCGCATCTCAGACATCCGTGTGATTGTGTCTGCCAAGCTATATAGTGGGGCAGGTGGCCTGCCGGTCATCTGTCCCTTTGATTTTCCTGAGATAGATATCATGACGTAAGGCAAGTTCTATAAATTAGTTTTATTTATTCTTTTGACAGTTTCTCTGCTTGGTCGCTTGATTTATCTTTTTGGTCCTTTTCTTTCTACAGTCTTGAACCGTAGCCCGCTACGCTTCTGCGACAGCAAAAAGAAAAATCCTCGAAAAGCTAAAATCAATAGACTCAAGCTAATTTGTAGAACCTGCCTTAACTAAAAGAGATTGAAATTATGTACTTAGATATATTTATATGTGTCCTCCTGCTTTGGGCAGTGATCAGTGGATGGCGAAATGGTTTCGTCAAGGAGGCTTTTTCCACAGTCGGACTTATTGTCGGTCTGATCTTGGCTGGCGTCGTTTATCTGTGCTTTGGCGAGGACTTTCTGGCTATAAAGGGCAGCGACACCAATATGGTGCTGTCCATCGGTGCTTTCATTTTGCTATGGATCTGCTTGCCCTTGTTCCTGGGCCTTATCGCCAATATCCTGACCAAGGCTATCAAGGGTATGAGCCTGGGCGTGGTGAATAGCCTGCTTGGTGTCGGTTTCTCGGTATTGAAGTTTGTACTATTGATCAGCTGTGTGCTGAATATGATGGCCAAACTCAATATTGCCGACCAGAAGATCATGGGCGACTCCGTCCTGCTCGAACCAGCCACAGCCGTACTGCCGTTTATCGACGAGCAGACTGGGGTGACAGATAGTTTGGAAAACTACAAAGGCGTCGTGGAAAGAAAGATGAAAAGAGCGGCCATCGAGAAAATGATGGACGATGCCGACACATTGTGGGTGGAATTTAAGGACCAGCAACAAGACGCCACAGAAAATAATTAAGTTATGAATGAAACGAACAAAGCTATCCCGCGCGAGGAAATGAATAAAGAGGCGCGCGAGGCTATAGCAAAATCATACGAATACGGATTTACCACCGACGTGCAAACGGAAATCATCGATTGCGGTTTGAACGAAGACGTGGTGCGTCTGATCTCCGAGAAAAAGGGTGAACCCGAATGGTTGCTGGAGTTTCGTCTGAAAGCTTTTCGCTACTGGCAGACCCTCGAACAACCCGACTGGGCGCACGTCAACCTGCCCCAGATCGACTACCAAGCCATCTCCTACTATGCCGACCCCACAGCGAAGGCCAAGGATGAGGGCAAAAAGGAAATCGACCCCGAATTGATGAAAACCTTCGACAAGTTGGGTATCCCCCTCGAGGAACGCATGGCACTGGCAGGCGTAGCCGTCGATGCCGTGATGGACTCGGTGTCCGTGAAGACTACTTTCAAGGAAAAGCTCCAGGAGAAGGGCGTCATCTTCTCTTCGATCAGCGAAGCCGTGCGCGAGAATCCCGAACTGGTGCGTAAGTATCTCGGCACCGTGGTGCCCTATCGCGACAACTACTTCGCAGCGCTCAATAGCGCCGTCTTCTCCGATGGCTCCTTTGTCTATGTGCCCAAGGGCGTGCGCTGTCCTATGGAATTGTCTACCTACTTCCGCATCAACGCCCGCAATACTGGTCAGTTCGAACGTACACTGATTGTCTGCGACGACGAGGCCTACGTTTCCTACCTCGAGGGTTGCACAGCCCCCATGCGCGACGAAAATCAACTGCATGCCGCTATTGTGGAAATTGTCGTAGGCAATGATGCCGAAGTCAAGTATTCCACCGTGCAAAACTGGTACCCTGGCGATGCCGAGGGCCGTGGCGGTGTGTACAATCTGGTGACAAAGCGCGGACAACTCCGAGGTAAAAACTCGCGCCTCTCGTGGACGCAGGTCGAGACCGGTAGTGCCATCACCTGGAAGTATCCCTCGTGCGTCTTGATGGGAGATGGTTCGCAGGCCGAGTTCTACAGCGTAGCCGTGACCAA
This sequence comes from Bacteroidaceae bacterium, assembly GCA_017383485.1. Lineage (GTDB taxonomy): Bacteria > Bacteroidota > Bacteroidia > Bacteroidales > Bacteroidaceae > Alloprevotella. The sequence continues at coordinate 91,372 of JAFNXM010000027.1, read as the reverse complement.
TAATCACCAGGAAGCCGACACAGGCACAAAGATGATACACGTCGGCAAGAATACACGTTCGACGATTGTGTCGAAAGGTATCTCTGCTGGTCGCAGTCAGAACTCCTACCGTGGCCTCGTCAAGGTAGCCTCGGGGGCTTCGGGCGCACGCAATCACTCCTCTTGCGATAGCCTGCTGCTCAGCGACACTTGCGGCGCACACACTTACCCCTACATCGATGTGCACAACAATGATGCCATCATCGAGCACGAAGCGACTACGTCGAAAATATCCGAGGATCAACTCTTCTACTGCCTGCAACGTGGCATTCCGCCCGAAGATGCAGTCGATTTGATCATCAATGGTTACGCCAAGGAAGTCCTGAACAAACTCCCCATGGAATTTGCTGTCGAGGCACAGAAACTTCTCAGCGTCTCTCTCGAAGGTAGTGTAGGGTAGGACTCCCCAAACCGTCCCGACATTTATCTGTAGGTGACTGGAAATGAATATACAGAGTGAAAGGGTTTGACATGAATTCAGACAACCCTTTCACTCTTTTTTTATCCCCGCAGTTCGGTCATTTCCGCCTGCACCAAGAGGGCACAGAGACATCCCTCGTGCAACCCTCAAAAGGGTGGCGAAAAATTTCGCGACGCCTCGTTGAAATTTCGCGACGCCTCGTTGAAAAAAGGTTAAGGCTTTTTAAATTTATCCAAGGGTTTGTGAAAATGCCATTTCGTATGTGTCAATTTATCCTATAGATATTCTGATGTTGACCATATTTTGTGTACTATCTTTTATCTCACAAATACTTTTTTATTACCTTTGAGAAAACTCTCCAAGATACTTCCGCTCGCTGTGAAAATATTCAAGCAAGCTTGATATTATTTCGCTCGCTTATTCGTATCTTTGCATAGTAAAATATGTTTAACTCAAAAATATAAACAAACTTATGACAAAAAAATTACACTTATTCCTATTGTGTGCTTTTGCTCTGCTCTTTGGTAGCGTTAGTGCACAAAAGGTGGTTACCTTTGAAGCAAAATCAGGTAACACGGACGCCTCTACCTTTACCAAGGAAGGTGTGACACTTTCACTTGATCAAAACACCAGTAGTACTGCTGGCGGTGGTTATCTAAACGAACAGTACGATCAAATGCGTATCTACAAGGGCGCAATCTTGAATGTGACTTCTACAGAAGGTAACATTGAAAAGGTTGTATTTACTTGTACAGCAAGCAACACTTCCAACTATGGTCCTGGTAACTTTACAGTGTCAGAAGGTACTTATACTTATTCTGGTAAAGAAGGTACTTGGGTGGGTTCGGCTGCAACTGTTGCATTTAATGCTTCGAAGGCTCAAGTGCGCGCTACTAAGATTGAAGTAACTTTGGCTTCTGCTGGCGAAAGCTATGTGGCTGCACCAACGATCAAGGGCAAGGCGAATTTCTTGGAAACAGTAGAAGTCGCACTTACTGCTGGCGAAGGCGCTGAAGTGCGTTATACTTTGGACGGCACTACACCCGACGCTAATTCTACACTCTACACAGCCCCTATCACATTGACCGAAACTACTACCGTAAAGGCTGTGGCTATCGAAGGTGGTAACTTGAGCGAAGTATCTGAAGCTACTTTCACAAAGGTAGTACCCGAAGAATTGGCATTCGCTGATTTGTGCAACCTGACTGCAGACAGGAAGGAAGTGAAGGTAAACTTCAATGGCGTAGTCGTAGCATTCGTGGACGGCGGTACAGTACATTTGCGCGAAGGTGAAAATGCAGCTGCACTCTATAATATCGGCCTCGATTTGCAACAAGGTCAAGTGTTGGAAGGTTATATCGTAGCAGACTTCAAGCTCTACAACAGCATGCCCGAATTGGTAGTCAACAACGACTTGACTGACGTGAGCACTATTTCACTCAACGCTAAACCAGCAGAAGTAACACCATACGTCGTAAGCGTGGCAGATCTGAACGAAGGCAGGTGGATGGCTCACTACGTGCAATTGCGCGATGTGACTATCGAAACAGAAACCGTAGACAGCAAGACAACTACTTACATCGTACAAGGCGAAGACAAGATCGCTTGCTACAAGGGTATCGACCTCACCGCTTTCGTTGGTACAAGCAAGACTTACGATGTAGACGTACTCTTCAACAGCATCTACAAAGGCACACCCCAAGTGAAGCCCCTCTTCATCGAAGAATATGTAGCACCTGCTGAACCACTCGAACTCCTCTCTGTAACTCCTGCTGATGGCAGTGAATTGGAATCTGTAAGTAAGTTTACATTCACATTCAACAAGCCTGTGACTCTCGGCGAAGAAGGTGGTGTAGTACTCTATGTAAATGGTATGCCTGCTGGTCAACTTTGGGGCGAAGTTTCTGAAGAAGATGCTAAGGTCGTAACTTTCGTTACTGAAAAGGAAATCACTAACTCTGGTAAGTATATGCTCTATGTAGCTCCTGCTACATTCGTAGACGCTGATGGCAATACTAACGAAGAAATGATGTTGAACTACCAAGTTAAGGCAGCAGTAAACAGCTTCACTTACGCTTATGTTACTCCAGCTCAACACCAGGTACAAAAGTCTTTGAAGGTCCTCACTATCGGCTTCATCGGCGAAGTACAAGACGTAGTATCAAGCAAGTCTATCAACGTAGTAGACGCTGAAGGCAAAACTGTCACTACCGCTAAGTTGGGTCTCGACGACTACGATTGGAACGCAGTAATCGTTACATTCAAGGACGAAATCACTGCTCCAGGTCAATACTCTATCACTATTCCTGAAGAATACGTATTCTCTTGGGAACAAACTTACAACCCTGAATTCACATTGACTTTCACCATCGAAGGTGAAGAAGAAGATAAGCCAGTTGACTATACTCCACTCCACTCTGGTACTAAGACCAACACTGGTCGCAACGTAACTGCAGTGAAGTTGACAAGTACTTTGGGCGAAAATGTATACGAACTCACTTCTGCTGAACAATCTCAAGACTATACTGACGCTACTGCAGTTGCTACATTTAAGGTAATTGCTGGCGAAGAAGTTACTCCTTCTGTACAATACGGTGGAACTTGGATGCACCACGCAGTATTCGTAGACTTTGATGCAGATGGTTTCACTGGCGCTCTTGCAGAAGGTAGCGAATGGGAACCTGCTGGCGACCTCGTAGCATACTCATTCTACAACAATGGTAGCACAAGCGACGAATTTGGTTGGAACAGCGTAGGTCAATCAATCTCTGGTGAAGGCCGTGCTAATCCTACTATCCCTGCATTCACTGCTCCTGCAGAACCTGGTACATATCGTATGCGTTTCGTACAAGACTGGTGCAGCATTGATCCTGCTGGTGACAACGACGGTAAGTTCAAAGACTTCAAGGATAACGGTGGTCAAATCGTTGACGTGATCCTCGAAGTAGGTGAAAACACAGGTATAGAAGCTGTAGCAACTAAGACTTCTAACAAGGTTTACACTATCGATGGTCGCATGGTAAATGCTAAGGCTGGCGAAAAGTTGGCTAAGGGTCTCTACATCGTAGGTGGCAAGAAAATTTACGTGAAGTAATCTCCTGTACACGACACCTTATTAAATAACAACAATACCCCGCTCCGTTTTATCGGGGCGGGGTATTTAAATGTGAAAAACTTACTCCAGGTCAAACAAGTCTAATGGCAAAAACAACTTGTTTGACCTGGTCTTATTTTGAAAACTCCTGCTTCGCTCTATCTTCTGCAAACTTTTCTCCCTTTCCCGCTCGCCGACACCTTTATTTTTTGTATTTTTGCATAGAATAGACATTATGGCCTAAACCTTTATATTAAATGAGCGAAGATTTGAAAGACTTGCAAGAAGATTTGAAAGATGTGACTCATGAGGAGGCGCATTCTTCATACGATCCCACTACAAAAAAAGAAGGTGACACTAAGCACCAATTGACTGGTATGTTCCAGAATTGGTTCCTGGACTATGCGTCATACGTTATATTGGAGCGCGCCGTGCCCCACTTGGGCGACGGACTCAAACCCGTGCAGCGACGCATACTCCACTCTATGAAACGACTGGACGACGGCCGCTACAATAAAGTAGCCAATATCGTAGGACATACTATGCAGTTTCACCCACACGGCGACGCGTCAATCGGCGATGCTTTGGTGCAGTTGGGACAAAAGGACTTGCTCATCGATTGCCAAGGTAACTGGGGAAATATCCTGACCGGTGCGTCGGCAGCAGCTCCTCGTTATATTGAAGCACGTCTGTCAAAATTTGCACTGGACGTTCTCTTCAATCCCAAAACCACCGAGTGGAAACTTTCGTACGACGGCCGCAATAAAGAACCGGTATCGCTCCCGGTAAAATTTCCCTTGCTTTTAGCACAAGGTGCCGAAGGTATTGCCGTAGGTCTATCAGCAAAGATTCTGCCACACAACTTTGGTGAACTTTGCAACGCCGCCATTGCTTATCTCAAGGGAGAGGATTTCAAACTCTACCCCGATTTCCAAACTGGTGGTTCGATAGATGTATCAAAGTACAACGACGGTCTGCGAGGCGGTAGTGTGAAGGTACGTGCTAAGATCCAGAAGTTGGACAACAAGACACTGGTCATCACAGAAATCCCCTTCGGCAAAAATGTAATGACCCTGACCGATAGCATCGTCAAGGCGAACGAAAAAGGTAAGATCAAGATTCGCAAGGTTGAGAATATGACCGCAGCAAACGTTGAAGTGGTGGTACATCTCACTCCAGGAACAAGCAGCGATAAGGCCATCGATGCACTCTACGCTTTCACGGATTGCGAAGTCAGCATCTCGCCCAACTGTTGTGTAATTGATGACAACAAGCCCCGTTTCCTTACCGTCAGCGAAGTCCTGCGTGCTTCGGTCGACAATACACAAGACCTGTTGCGCCGTGAACTCGAGATTCGCAAAGCCGAATTGATGGAAGGACTGCACTTCGCTTCATTGGAAAAGATATTCATCGAAGAGCGTATATATAAGGACCGCCAATTCGAGAACGCCAAAGATATGGACGCAGCCTGCGCACATATTGATGAACGACTGACACCCTTCTATCCGCAGTTTATCCGCGAAGTCACTAAGGATGACATCCTGCGCTTGATGGAGATCAAAATGGCGCGCATCCTACGCTTCAATAAATCTAAGGCAGACGAACAAATCGCCAAGATGAAGGAAGAGGTGGACCGCATCAATGCAGATTTGGCGAATATGGTAGAAGTGACTTGCAATTGGTTCACTTTGTTGCGCGACAAGTACGCTGCCAACTTTCCCCGCCGCACCGAATTGCGCTCATTCGACACTATCGAAGCAACAAAGGTAATCGAAGCGACAGAAAAGCTCTATATCAACCGCGCAGACGGCTTCATCGGCACATCACTCAAGAAGGACGAATTTGTCGAGAACTGCTCGCCCATCGACGACGTCATCATCTTCTACCGAGATGGTACATACAAGATCACCCGTGTAGCAGAAAAGGTATTTGTCGGCGAAACGGAGAAATCTAAGAAGGATAAGAAGAAAGCAGAAATCATCCACATTGCCATATTCAAGCGAAGCGACGCACGCACTATTTATAATGTGGTATATCGCGACGGCAAGGGTGGAGCCTTCTACATCAAGCGCTTCAATGTCACCTCGGTGACGCACGACCGCGAGTACGACCTTACAGCAGGTGCTCCCGGCAGCCGCGTAGCCTACTTCACCGCCAATCCTAACGGCGAGGCGGAGATTATCAAGGTAACATTTAAGCCCAACCCCCGTTTGCGCAAGATATTCTTCGAAAAGGATTTTGGCGAAGTGGGAGTCAAAGGTCGTGGTACCCGAGGCAATCTGCTCACGAAGTTAGACGTTCACAAGATCACGCTCAAGTCTCATGGTGCCTCAACCCTGGGTGGCCGAAACGTGTGGTACGACCACGACGTATCGCGTCTGAACTATGACGAGCGCGGTCAATACCTGGGCGAATTCCACTCGGACGATGCGATCGTAGTCGTACTGAAGAATGGCGACTACTACACTACGAATTTCGACGTCAACAATCACTACGAAACAGACCTGCTGCGCATCGAAAAGTTCGACCCAAACAAGGTATGGACCGCCGCGCTCTACGACGCAGACCAGCAGGGATTCCCCTATATCAAGCGCTTCGTGCTGGAACGTACTACGGGACTGAAACGTTTCAACTTCACGGGCGAAAATGCTAAGTCCGAACTCATCCTGCTGACCGACGAAGTTTATCCACGTCTCAAGGTGCACTATGGTGGCGCCGATGCTTTCCGCGAACCAATGGAGATCGATGTCGACTCCTTTATCGCGGTGAAGGGATTCAAGGCAAAGGGTAAACGTATCACTACGCTGAATATCGACAAGATTGAAGAGTTGGAACCACTACGCCGCCCCGAAGTCGTAGAAAACGAAGCCGCAGAAGCAGTGGTGGCGGAGGGCGAAGAAAATGCTATCCCTACGCTATTTGATTAAACCTAATTCATGCACAACCAATAATCTAAAATACTACCTATGAAAGTCATTGACCTTGGTGCTGGCAATTCTGTCATCAACCACTATATGGCGCAATTGCGCGACGTGGACTACCAAAAGAATCGCACATTGTTTCGCCGCAATCTGGAACGCATTGCTCATGCTATGGCCTACGAGCTAAGTAAGCAGTTGTCATACGCTCCAGCAGTAGTCACCACGCCACTGGGTGAAAAGCAAACACAATTGAGCGACGAGCGCATCGTCGTAGGCACTGTGCTCCGCGCAGGGCTCGCCTTTCACGAGGGATTTCTCGACGTCTTCGATGGCGCAGACTCAGCCTTCGTTGCAGCTTATCGCGAAGAGGGCACGAAGGAAGAGTTGAAAATCAAACTCGACTACTTAGCCGCACCTACGCTCGACGGCTGCACCTTCCTGATGGTAGACCCGATGCTCGCCACAGGCGGCAGTTTGGAATTGGCCTACCAGGCCTTCCTCCGCGCCGGCACTCCTGCGAAACTGCACATCTGCTGTGTCATCGCAGCCCCCGAGGGTATCGAACGATTGGCCCAGGCGTTTCCGTCAGACGACGTCACGTTGTGGATTGCCGCCGTCGATGATCACCTGAACGACGCTGCCTATATCGTACCCGGTTTGGGTGATGCAGGCGACCTGTCCTTCGGCGAAAAACTGTCGGGTTTGTAGCCTCCGACTCAGATTGTCGGCAGCATTGATTTGATCAAATATTGCACATGTCATACCTGTTGGGATACTTCCACTTGCGAGAAGTATCCCTTCTTTTTTGCTGTTTTCACAGGGGTTGAAACAAGGCGAATTTCCCGTCAATTAATGCCTCGAGAATCGCGTATTTCACATCTAAAATCCGACGAGTGGCAAATACGCGCGTTTTGGGCGATTAGAAATTCTGAAATCTCAGGAGAAATAGAACATTCTTTGTGCGATTTGTGGTGTTTTAGGATATAAAAATGCCTTTTCTGCGAAAAAAACGATGAAATTTTGTGTGGAAAAGTCAAGACTTTGTGAAAATTTTGCGACGTCTCGTGAGAAAAAGGTCTAGACTTTTTTAAAAAAGGTCTTAGCTTTTTCTGGCGAAGTCTTGGATTGTTGATTTTTTGTCTTGGGAAATACATTTTTCCTCTCCTGGAATGAAAATTTATTTTGTCAAAATTTCTGCAAGTTTTTGCTATAGAAATTGTAGGCGTATGTGGGCATCGCGCAGTGGTATTTTGAAGGGGAATATGCAACGGCCATACATCATTTTTCGTCGTCGATATGCCACAATCTGGCGTTGCTACAAAAAAGAAGGAGTCCCCTGTGACAGGAACTCCTTGATGTATTTTTTAGACAATAGGTCTGATATTTATCTGCGCTCACGGCGTACGCTCAACGTACCATTGCTGCTGCGATTTGCACTGCTCTTGGGCTTGCTGACGTTAGATTTGCTCGCAGACTTCTGCTTCTTGGGCTTCTCTGCTTTGACAGTAGTTGCCTTGGGGGTAGCGGCGCGGCGCGTAGGTGCTTTTGCTACCTTGTCCTTCTTCACCTTGCCATCAGCAGCAGCGATGCTGTCTGCCTTAGCCTGTTCGGCTGCAGCCTTAGCCATAGCTACAGAGTCGCGGCCCCACATGTGGTCTTTGAAATCCACAATCTCGCGGTCGATACGTTGCTGTTCGCGCTTCACTTGTTCGGGATCGTCGCCCATTTCATTGACCAGGATTTTGTCTTGCAGGTTTGTCGTGCGATAGATATCACCCTTGTAGAGACCAAGAGTAAAATAGTCGTCAGCCGACATCTTAGCTGCATTGTTGTAGTTAGAACCCATCAGCGTCAATCTGCTGAGGTGGGGCGCCAAATCGTCGTACTTGACCCAGAACATTGGGTATTGAGAATCCGATCCGCCGAAGTCGTCGCCGCGTTTCAGGACAGGGCAAAGGGCAGTGACGCGCTTGTGGAAGGATGCAGTCTGCTGGTTGTAATATTCGCTCTCCTTGACAAAGTAAATCTTGACTTGGTTTGATGGAATATCAACGTCGTTCACACGTACCTTGTCTCCGTTTGTCTCGTAGAAGATTTGGTAGCGATCCATCAGTTCGCGCACTTTCACTACATTCTTGTCGGTGAAATTCTCATTACCATCAAGTGTGTAATCATACGCCTTGATTTCACCGCGCAACAGCAGGTGGAAGATGTATGTAAAGAGACTTTCGTAACCATTCTGAGGCACGATGGGATAATAAAGCGTCGCATTTTCGTCCTTGGTCAAATCGAGTGTACGATAGATATCGCGGCGCCAGGGTACGTCCTCGGGCATCACTTGACCTACGGGGAAATCGCGATAGGCTGAGCCTGTACGTACAGTCTTGGTTTCTTTCTTTGCAGCTTCTGCCTTACGACGAGCAGGGGGTTGAGCCACAGCTGTGATACCAACCATCGCCAACAGAAACAAGCACATCAGGGCGCGGAGCTCAAACTTGCTATATAAACGAACTATATATTTCATATCTATAATGATTTACGATTTATTTTACAATGACTTCGAGTGCAGAAGGCAGGGTGCGGTTGATACCATCTGGACCTATCACGCGAACGCGAGTGATATAGAAACGCTGACCAGGGCGTACCTCGCGCATCAGATTGCGTTGCGCTTCGGTGAAGTTTGCACCATTTGAATTTTCAGGACGAGCATTACCCATGCGGTCAAAGAAGACGGTCTCGAAGCCTAATACCTTGAACGGAATATCCAGGAGACCGTCGTCGATGGCAGCTCCGATTCCAGTAGAACCAATAGCAGAACCCTTGACCAAATTACCTCCGCGGAAGCGATCGTTGCCCACGATGATATAGGCAGTTGGGTCAGGCAATTTGCGCACCTTGAATGTAAATTGTCCCATGTTCTGTGTCTTGCCACCCACTACACCAGTGACACTGAATGTGACATCCTGGCCAACAGCCGACGGACGTGCCACATACTTGCCGCCACCCTTGGATACAAGTGTACCGCCCTGCATCGTGAGCGAAACTTTGTCGGCATCAACACCCGATGCAGAGACACTGATGGGGTTGTCAAATCCGGCATAAAGCACATTCATCAAATCTGCCGCAACGGTAGCGCCATGAGGTGGCGCAATGACGTTGTACTTCTGCTCGAAATTGCGACGAATGATTTCGCCCGCAGCATTTGGCATTTCAATGTAGCCAGAGAAACGGTATTCGCCTGGACTGCCAACACGGAAATTGTAACCAGCGTCAGGAGAAATCTGGCGGCCGTTTACATAAATTGTAGGGCGCTGTGTCGTATCGATGGCCGCCATAAATATACGAGAACGGAATTCGTCGCCAGGATACAACGTGGTCGCTTCGGGCAGAACGTAAGCGTTGAGTTCGTTGACACGAATATCCTTGACGTCGATGCGAGATAGGAGTGAGTGGAGCACTTCCCCCTCAGCAGAACGTACATCGTTTTGTAACTTGGTGAGCATCGTAACCGCAGCCACTGCAGGCATAGATTCAAACATGTATTCCTCCCACTTCTTGCCTACGTTGTCTGGGCTTTGAGGTACATCGGTACTCAGATTTGATGCGACGATAGCCGCCTCGCGAGGATCCTCTACGAAAAGCAGTATTCGCTCTCTGAATGAATTGATCCTTTCAAACAAAATCCGTCCTTGACCAGTGGCCGGTGCCAACATGATATGTCCAGCAGCCTCGAGGTTTTCTTTGTTTTTGATATTATTGGGATCTGCATCTGCTCCATCAGTCTCGCGAGCAATAGCCAAAGACAATTCTGCAGCATACGAACAGAGAGAATCGGACATGGCTTTCACCTGCATCGCACGATCGTACCATGCTTGCACCTTGGTAGGATTGCTTTCCAATTGCTCTTTCAGATTTGCATATAATGCCGCATTCTCTTTCTCCGCGTTTTCGGTAGAGCGACGCAAACTGCCGCCCACCAGGTCGAAACCTTTGAGCACTTCGTTTGAGACGTTCAGCGCAAGCATGGCCAACAAGACGATGTACATCAAGTTGATCATCTTTTGACGCGGTGAAACGGGATTTTTCTTTACTGCCATTATATTTTTTATTTTATATACTTATTGTACAATTTCTGCTCTATATTTTTGTTTCAACAGTACAGAAATCATACAGGAATAAGGATTCTGTTACTTTTCAGCACTGGTGTTTCCAACGGAAGCGCCGCCTCGCATGTTTACGGTGAGCGCTTCGATCATGCGACCATAGACTGCGTTGAGCTCTTCAATCTGTTGCGCCAACTTGTGTGTTTGCTCGTTGATTTGATCAATAGTTCCCACTTGCAAACTAATACTCTTGAGGTGCAATTCGTACACCTTGTTGATGCCAGTAAGCGTGCGGTTGAGATTTTCCATCTCTTCGCTATCCTTAGCCAACTTCGCGCTTTGTTCATCAACCTTTGCAAATGTTTCGGCAAGGGTGTTCAACTTGTCAATGTAAGTCTGAGTTGCTGCTTCCATTTCTGGTGAAAGTACAGCCTGTGCTCTATGCAACAATTCGTCGTTGGCCACGCGTATAATCTGTGCTAATTGTTGTGCTTCAGCTTCGAATGGCTGACCGCCAACAGGGGTATTTGCACTAATAGCAGCAGTAGCAAGTTGTTGAGCCTGGGTCTCTGCTGCAGGAGCAACGACTGGCTCTGATGGAGCGCTTGCAGATACAACAGATGCAACGGCTGGTGTGCCGACTGCGCCGATGTTTTGAGACACCGTGCCGACATTTTGAGGAACTACGCCGCCACCTTGTGGTATAACGCCGCCACCGATGATGACGGTACCGCCTTGTACAGGCTGACCAACGTTGACTGTTGCAGCAATAGCAGGACCTTGAACCGGAGTGGCTTCTTCTGCAGATTCAACGTCGTCTTCGCTTTCATCACCGTCGTTGTCTTCTCCTTCGAGTACTTCTTGCTCATCGTCTTCGTCATCTTCGTATCCATAGATGCCTTCTTCGCGATCCAGCTGTTCAGCGATTTCTTCGTCAGTCTCGATTTCTGCGGGCAATTCCTTGCCAATTTCGTTTTTATCAAAAGGACGGTCAAACGCTGAAAGGAAGAATACCACGACTTCAGTACCCATACCGATGAAAAGCATGATATTACCACCCTCGATGTGGGTCAATTTGAACAATGCACCGAGGATTACGATCGCTGCACCCCAACTGTAGGCATAGTTCAAGAACGTTTGTCCAGGAACACTGTCCATCCAGTGTTGAAGTCTTACTATGAAATTTATTTTTCTTGCCATAGTCTATGTTGTGATTACCTATTATGAAATGTAAATCTATTGCGGCAGAATGAGTCCGGCCTTGCAAATATTTACTTTTTATTGCTTGTATTACTGCTTGTAGTCGCTGCCTTAGAACGTACGCAACGGAAACCGACAAATGAGCGGGGTTGGTTTTGGTATTCCCAAGTGCGCCATGCAGAACGGATATATGAAATTGGGTCTTTCCATGAACCCCCACGCACACTTTTGCGCTTCAAAATGTATGGGTCTTCCTTCGCGGCATTATACTTTAATTCTGGGTTTAAATCTGCCATTGCTGCGACACCAGACTCTGTATAAACGGTGCTAGTCCATTCAGCCACGTTACCAGCCATATCAAACAATCCGTTTGAGTTTGCACCGTATATACCAGTGCGCGATGTGATCAAATTGCCGTCTTCGGTGTAATTACCGTTGTCTGGTTTGAAGTTGGCAAAGAAACAGCCCTTGTCGCTCTTACCTTCTTCGCCTGTCCATGGATAGGGATTGCCTTCCTTGCCACGTGCTGCATATTCCCACTCGATTTCTGTCGGCAGGCGGTAGCGTTGGATATAACGTGCCTGAGGTCCCATGCCACGAAGCAAGTATTCAGTACGCCAAGCACAGAATGCTGCTGCCTGTTCCCAAGTCACGCCTACGACAGGATAGTCATTGTAAGTAGCAGACGAGAAGTAAAGTTTCATATATGTTTCATTGTTCGCATTAGGGAAGTCGTTCACCCAACAAGTGGTATCGGGATAAACGGGAACAATGTAAGTATTCAAAAAGTCATAAAGCGAAGACAAAGGACGTTCGATTGTCTGACGAACAATCTCTCCATTTTCGTCTATATATGCTGTGTCCTTTGAAATCATCACTACTTCGTTTGGATCGACTTCAAAGTCTGTATTCAGATTGCGTTCATTTGGATTGAGGCGATACTTTCGCAGTGCTGCCTTTTCGTAATCAAACACTTCGTAGCGGTAGTTCAATTGCTTCACATCCAACATTACTGTTCCGTCGATGGGGTGTTTTGTATACACACTTTGGATGGCACGTTCCTGATCCTCGGTGGGTTTGCGCCAAGGTATAGGTTTATTCCAATTCAAGTGGGGTGTGACGGGTTCTCCGTAACGGTCTACCTCAATCTTGAACGTTTCGTCGCCACCATATTGGGGATCGGCCAAACGTTCACGAATGATAGAGTCGCGTACCCACTCTACGAACTGACGATACATAGAGTTGGTCACCTCGGTCTGGTCCATCCAAAATCCGTCCACCGAGATGTCTCGTGTTGGAGTAGACAGTCCCCACAAAGTATCCTTGTTTTCAATACCGATTTTCAAATATCCGCGCTTTACCTCAACCATTCCGAAGGGTGCGGGTTCAGTAAATCCTGCCGAACGTTGACCTGTTACTTCGCCGCCGTTCATCATTGCACGATCACTGCCGTAGCAAGCAGACAATGTGAGGCAGAGTGCGACTGCGCATACATAAAGCATCATATTACCCAAGCAGAATACGCCCTGGATCTTTGCAATTTTGTCAAATGTGTTCTTTTGCATATATTATATATGTATATTCTGATTTAGAGTGTGAATATCTTTGAATAAAGTGTCGTCTAAAGTTGTTTTGTCAAAGGTATCTGACCGAGCGGTGTAGGTTTTTCCCTTTTTTCGCAAAGTCTAAGTCAAGTGTATAACCCAACGTCACCTCGTGGAAACCGCTTTCCATGCCAATGCCTTCTGTATTTGCTTCGTAGGAATAGCTAATGTCTACACCCTTTAATCTGCCACCGACGAAGAGAGTCACCGAGCGCAGAGGGCTATATCCCACACCGCCATAGATACGTTGCTGGTCCTTTTTGTAAAGCAATCGTGCGGTCAAATCGGCGCGAAATGCAGTGCCGTCAAAGCGTAGCATTGTCGAAGGGACTATATAGAATAACGGATTTTTGGTGCGAATATTGTATTCGGCGGAAAAATTATACAATCTTTTTATTTTTATCTCGTTAGTCTCGCCCATCAGCACTGTCGGTGCGGTGATGTGCATCACAGACAAACCTGCGTTCCAATACTTGTGCTGATAGTGCAAACCAGCCGAAAGTCCGACCTTTGATCCCGTCAGTTCGGTGCTGGGGAATGCTGGGTCGTTGCCATCCACCAAGTCTACCTTCGTACCATCAATTTTTTCGTTGATCAAATCCGCTTGTACACCAATGCCGAGATAGCCTCCCCATAATTTTTGCTGATAGGCATATTGCACAGCAAAGCGTTGGTGAGCAAAGAGGCCTATCTGATCTTTTTCAAACAGTACGCCTGCACCATGGCGCGAACGGCCCAGTTGAAACGCCATATCGGCTCCGGCATACATTGTGCCGCCTGCATCTTCGTATCCCACGGCGTGTGTCTGATAGGCTGCGATGATGTTCAGGTTGGGCGACTTTCCCACTGCACCAGGGTTGTATTGCGCGGGCATATCCCAATAGTGCGTGAAGGCAGGTGCTTGCTGTGCCCATACTTTCCCATTTGTTATAAATAGCAACAAAGACAAAATCCACATTTGCCCAAAGTTTTTTGTCCTATAGGCAAATGCGGTACATCCGTGATGCGACAATATGTGAGAGATACGGGCGCTTATCATCAGTAGTGTTAGACTATTTAGACGTCCCGAAAGTAAGGGTGATTTTAATACTCGTCTTCGTTGAACAGGAAGTCTTCCTTTGTAGGATAGTCGGGCCAAACGTCTTCGATAGTTTCATAGATTTCGCCTTCGTCTTCCAACTCTTGCAAGTTTTCAACGACTTCCATAGGAGCACCCGAACGCATAGCGTAATCGATCAACTCGTCCTTGCTTGCAGGCCATGGAGCGTCCTCCAACTTTGAAGCCAATTCTAATGTCCAATACATATCTTAGTTTTTTAGTGTTATAATTTTAGATTTTTAAGGGTGATAAAAGCACTGCTGTGTCGTCTTGTTGTCGCCATCAAGCGGATAAACAGAGACACACCCTGCAAATTTAGCGCAAAAATAATATTTTTATCCTATTTATCGCAGTTTGTCAGAGAATAATTTCATCTGCGCCCTCAACTTGGTTGAGAAATAGTGCCAGGTGAAATAAATATTTGGATAAAACGTTGAGGTATTCCACCGAGGTTTGATCTTGCAGGGCCACCATACTACGCTCTGCTCGGCGACATACGGTACGGGCGATGTGGGCGTGGCAAGAGGCACTGGACCCCGCGGGTAGGATGAACCCCCTGAATCGGATATCACGCTGTATCCACTGCGCGACATCTGTAGTCAGAGGACCTGCTGCCTCTGCCCAATCTGTTGCCTTTGGGGCCTGAGCGCCGACAACTCGTGCGCCGATGACAAACAATTGGCGCTGCACGTCATGCAATCGCATCAGAATCTGTCGCAATTCTTCTGCTTGTATGCTCTCTACAGTCTCTGTCATTTTTTTCAATGCGGCGCATACTGCCCCCAGATGGGCGCTGAGTTCGTCCAGTTCGCCGCATGTGGCTATGCGCGCGTCGGTCTTGCTGACCAAGGTGCCATCTGCCAGCGCAGTCATGTAGCATCGGGGCACCGCCACCTGTTCGTCTATATCCGTCATCACACTTTGTTTTCTTTGGGGTTAGTAACAAATCACATAGTCCTCCTTGTTCAATCTGCTTTCGAAATAAGCCAGGCCATAGTCGTACAGATCGAAGGTCACACGTACTCTCTCGTCAGATTTCAACTGCTCCCAGGCAGCTGCGGTCTGTGGTGTGCGACAAATCCCCCTTATCACTATCACACAGCGGTCTGATGCCAGTGTCAATAGTCCGGGCAGCGCGTCTGCCAGGTCTGCATCTGTGCCGACGTAGACCCAATCTATACTGCCCGCATCACCCTGTGGGACTGCGGCGTGTGTGGTAAATCGACAGGCGGTACACCCTCTTTTCAAATAGGCTGGTATCGCCTGGTTTTCGGGACAAATGATGATGCCGCGACGAGGCCTTGCGTCATTGCACAGGCGCAACAACAGGCGCAGGTCTCGCCGAGGATAATCCCGCGCTTCGGCTGCAAATTTTTCCGCCAATTCTGCATAGGCATAATACTGGGCACGCTCGTAAATCACCCCTGTCACCAGATTAAAGGCAAAGGGCGAGTGAATGCCATATCCCTTGCGGTGCGAGATACGGCACAGCCTGATCCAAAAGCGCTTGACGTAGTAGCCTAAGTTCATGATTTTCTGTTTAGAGGGTCAAATATACAGACTTCCCTGTCATGCAAAAATCTGCCGAAGTTCCTGCTATTTGAAACGCCATGTTCTACTTTTTATTGTTTATCACCATTTGGATGGTGTAAAAGTTAGGTTTTTGGCGGGTTGAGTTTGCAAAATTACACTTAAATCCTTAAAAAATGCTATTTCTGATACTTTTTTATGTATTTAATATTGCAAGTTTCTCAAAAGCCCGTATCTTTGCATCGTGTTTTTCATAGTATTAGATTTAAGGTTAACAAGGTTGGGATACGGCGGTATCCCTTTTTTAATCGACAACACATCAACTCTATATATCGCCATGCATTGATACGCCCCCTGGGCATTCGATGCATTTTCTTTTTTTATAAACTTGCGGGGGCAGGTTTTCTGCTTCCTTCTTACTGTTGTTTTTTTACTACACAAAAGGGACTTTTCACAAACCTAGACCTTTTTTTCACGAGGCGTCGCGAAATTTAAAAAAGGTCTAATGTTTTTTTTACGAGGCGTCGCGAAATTTTCACGCTACTTTTGGGGTATAAAAAAGAGGCAGTACCTTGTGAAAAAAGATACTGCCTGATGTAGTATAAACGTTGTATCGTTTGTCCTTATTTAGACAACAGACGTTTGAGCTCTCCCACCAGGAAGATAGGACTTGTCACAGCGATGATGATCAGCCAATCCATAGCGCCGAGTGCACTGACGCGGAACATTTCGCCACCGAAGCTGACGATAAGGATTTGGCCCACGATGATCAGGGCTGCTACGAGCAGGAATGTCGTATTGCCGAGCAATCCATTCAGTGCGCTCTTGCCTGTGGCATAAGCCTTCGCATTGAACATGTTCCAGAATTGCAACATTACAAAGAGCGAGAAGAATACGCCGCTTTCGTACGACGTCATTTCGCTGGCTGTGCTATCCCATTGGAAGTTGAGGAGTGACTCTGCACCAACGGCACCGAACGAACAGTGCTGGAATACGATGTTCAGACCAATGAGCAGCGCTGTGAAGAATACACCCAGACCGATGATGCCCTGCCACATCGGACGTGTCACAATGAAGTCTTCGCGACGACGTGGCTTGTCCTTCATCACATCCATAGAGGGGGGCAACGAAGCCAAAGCCATAGCCGCAAAAGTATCCATGATTAGGTTCACCCAAAGCATCTGTGTGACGGTGAGCGGAGACTCTGTGCCGAGGAAAGCACCGATCAGGACGATCAGACAAGCCGAAACGTTGATGGTCATTTGGAAGAGGATGAAGCGCTGAATATTTCTGTACAGTGAACGTCCCCACATCACTGCGCGAGTAATGCTTGCAAACGAGTTGTCCATGATGGTGATGTCCGAAGCCTCCTTGGCTACGCTGGTGCCGTCGCCCATCGAGAGGCCCACCTGGGCTGCTTTCAACGCTGGAGCATCATTGGTGCCATCACCCGTTACGGCAACGACTTGACCCAACTTCTGCAGAGTTTCTACCAAGCGCTTTTTGTCCATAGGACGTGCGCGTGAGATGATCTTCAAGTCCAGGATGCGTTCTTCCAGTTCCTCGTCGCTCAGTGCAGCAAACTCAGGACCTGTGATCTCATTGCGCGCTGTGTCGCCCTCTTTCCAAAGTCCGATTTGGCGACCGATTTCGCGTGCAGTACCTGGGGTGTCACCTGTCACAATTTTGATGTTAATACCAGCATCCATACATGCGCCAACGGCGGCAGGGACATCGCTACGCACAGGGTCGGCTATGGCTACGATACCCAGGAAGGTGAGACGTTCTGCCAGCACCACCTTGTCGTCAAATGTAGCATCGCCTTCTTCCAGCACTTGGTAAGCGAAACCGAGGGTACGCATCGCCTTGTTTTGATAAGCCAAAAGCTTCTTGTCGAGTTCTTCTTTGGTCACATCTCCCAGGGTCTTTTTGCACAAACCGTGTACGATTTCAGGCGCACCCTTGACATAGAGGATTTTCTTGCCTGGGTGTGCCGCCGAGCGAACGACTGTGGCCATATACTTGCGTTCTGTCGAGAAGGTGAGTTGTGATTCTGTAGGCGCAGCGTTGCGCAGTGTTTCGTAGTCCAGACCTTGTGCGTCGAGCCACAGGATCAGAGCTCCCTCGGTAGGATTACCCATCACTTGCTTCGTAGGAGTAGTTTGACCTTCCTTAGGCTCGTTGACTTTGAGCATAGCAGTCGAGTTGACAGCAATACCTTCGGTGATCGTACGAGAGAGGTCGTCGTCGCCCACCTTCTGTTCGGGCAAAGTGAAGAATTGTGTCTCGTGAATGCGCATTTGGTTTTGTGTCAGCGTACCAGTCTTGTCGGTACAGATCACAGTTGTTGCACCCATAGTTTCACAGGCGTGCATCTTGCGCACCAAGTTTTGTGTCTGCAGCATACGGCGCATACTCAGTGCCAGTGACAATGTCACGCTCATAGGCAAACCCTCGGGCACAGATACTACGACCAGTGTCACGGCGATCATGATGCTTTGCAACAATTCAGCGGCAAAATCCATCGCTACGAATTGCTCCATGCCGATGAAGTAGAACGAGAGACGGCCCACCAGGATCAGTGCAGCCAGTACGTAACTGATTTTAGAAATCACAGCGCCGAGTCCATCCAATTGGTGGTTCAGAGGCGTCTTGATACTATTGTCGATTTGTGCGGCAGTGAATACCTTGCCATTCTCTGTAGCATCGCCCACATGTGTCACTTGCATCACGCCGTGACCGTCAGTCACTGTTGTGCCGCGCAGTGCTTGATTGGTGGGGTAGGTGGCTTCTGCGTCAAATTCCTCGGGGTTGGTCGACTTGCGCACCATAGGTTCGCCGGTCAGGGTCGACTCATTGATTTGCAACGATACGGCTTCGACCAAAGTGCCGTCGGCTGGCACCTCTGTACCCGTACCAAGGATGACGATATCACCCACGACGATGTCGCTCTTAGGCACTTCGGTAGCAATGCCGTCTCGCACCACTTGCACGGGGTCTTCGTCGCTCACTGTGTTCAGCAGGTCGAAGGCACGATTGGCTTTGACTTCAAACCAAAAACCGATGCCTGTAGCCAAAATCACGGCTACAAAGATACCGATGGGCTCGAAGAATACCGATGGGTCGCCATGGTGAGCACCGTCGCTGAAGAATTCGAACAAACTGATGCCGACTGATGCGAGCAAAGCCAGTAATAGGATGCGGATGATGGGATCGTTGAATTTTTCCAAGAACTCTTTCCAAAGCGGAGTCTTGGCAGGTGGCGTCAATACGTTGGCGCCATGTTTAGCTCTGCTCTCTGCTACTTGTTGAGCGTTGAGGCCTAAGTGCTTTTTCTGTTCCATTTTATTATTATTGTATATAGATTGCTATAGGGTTTGTCTGGAGTCGTCGCAGATCAGTTGCCGCCTCGTTTGGGTCGCAGGGTGATGAGCGGAATCAGCATTTCCTCCATCGAGATACCACCATGCTGGAAAGTATCCTTGTAGTACTGCACATAGTGGTTGTAGTTGTTGGGATAGGCAAAGAATTTGTCGCCTGTTGCAAAGATATAGGTGGTCGAGAGGTTGGGCGCGGGCAAACCGATACGTTCGGGATGCTTCACTTCGTAGACCTCGCGGTTGTTGTAACTAAGGTTTTTGCCCAACTTGTAGCGCAGATTTGAGTTGACATTACGATCTCCGACGACTTTCGAAGGGTTGGTCGTACGGATGCTACCATGATCGGTCGTGATGATTACTTCTACGTCGGCCTCGCTCAGTGTGCGGAAGAATTCGCCTATTGCAGTGTGCATAAACCAGGACTTCGTCAGACCACGGAAGGCGGCTTCGTTGGCGGCCAGTTCGCGCACCATCTTCGACTCGGTGCGGGCGTGCGACAGCATGTCGATAAAGTTGAACACCACCACATTGAGCGGATGTGCCATCTTGGCTTTCAGCGTCGAGAGCAGGCGTTCGGTGTCGGCGGCGCCATTCACACGTGTATAGGTGAATGTTTCGCGGCGGCGATAGCGTTCCAGCAGCGATTGTATCAGTGCTTCTTCGTTTTGGTTCTTGCTTTCTTCTTCCTCCTCCTCGATCCATAGGTCGGGATAAGTGCGGCGGATGTCCAGCGGTGTCATGCCGGCAAAGATAGCATTGCGGGCGTACTGTGTAGCCGTGGGCAAGATGGACAGGTAGAGGTCCTCGTCGATGTCGAAGTCATTTTTCAACTCGCGAGCCAAGGTGCGCCATTGGTCGAAACGTAGGTTGTCGAGTACGATCAGGAAGATTTTCTTGCCTGCACTGAGGCGGGGAAAAACTGTGGTCTTCATCAGATCCATGCTCATCAGTGGGCGTCCCTCGGGGGCAGAGAACCACCCCTCGTAGTTGCGACGAATGAATTTGGCAAAGTTCAGGTTGGCCTCCTCCTTTTGCATCTGTATCATCTCGGCCATGGCACCGCCCGTCTCGGCCAGTTCCAGTTCCCAGAACACCAGTTTCTTGTACAACTCCTTCCAACCTTCGAAGTCCATGTTCTCGCTCAATTGCATGCCGATACGGCTGAATTCGCTACGATACGACGACTCTGCCACCTCCGACACGATTTCGCGGCGATGGATATTCTTCTTCAATGCCAGCAGGATTTGATTGGGGTTGACAGGCTTGATCAAATAGTCGGCAATCTTGGCACCGATGGCTTGATTCATGATGTCTTCTTCTTCGTTCTTAGTCACCATCACCACGGGCACATCGGGGCGTATTTCCTTGATGCGGCTCAGTGTCTCCAGGCCACTCAGTCCGGGCATATTCTCGTCCAGCAGAATCAAGTCGAAACTGCCTTCGCGACACAACTCGATAGCGTCGTTGCCGTTCGAGGCACACACCACCTCGTATCCCTTGTTTTCTAAAAATATACGATAGGCCTTGAGCATCTCGATCTCGTCGTCCACCCAAAGCAATTTGCCGTTTATCATCCTATACTATATTTATAATGGGTGCGAATTTACGATTTTGATTTGAGATATAGGCATATTGATAAGTTCTTTTTTTCGATAACAGGAAAGTTAGGAAAGTTTATGAAAGTTTAACTTTCCGTAACAAAAGGTATAGGCCAAATTTTTACGTCAAAGGACATTTTAGGGGCAAGCCGTTCTCTTTTTTGAAAAAGTTAAGACCTTTTTTTCACGAGGCGTCGCGAAATTTTCACAAGGTCTAACCTTTTTTTATCAAACTTTTGGCCATTTTCTTTGATTTCAAGGCATAAAAAAAGTAGCAAAATCCCGTTGTAATGGGCTCCTGCTACTCTGTAAGACAAAGATACAAATATTTTTCACAATGACCAAATCAAAATTAACATCTGATAACATTTGCGAAAGTTAAAAAGGGAAGAAAAATGTTCTGTTTTTCCTTCGTCGGGCTAATCAATTGGTGCGGCTGCCAGAGCGTATTTGGCATTATATACACTATTTGCTACTTTTGCCACAAGCAAACAACAACTATAATACATTAAATCAGGTGAACACAAATCTACAATTAGCCATACGCGCAGCCATCCTTGGCGGTCGCGAGATAATGCAAGTGTATGCGCTCCCTGCTGCACAACACGAATTGGAATACAAGGCGGATGCGTCGCCACTGACGCTGGCCGATCGCCGTTCGCATGAGGCGATCATGTCTGTCCTTGCACCCACGGCAATACCTGTGCTGAGCGAAGAGGGTGCACATTTGCCCTACGAAGAACGTCGGGCGTGGACCAGCCTTTGGGTCGTAGATCCGCTGGATGGTACCAAGGAATTTGTGAAGCGCAATGGCGAATTTACAGTAAACATCGCCCTGGTCGAAGGCACTGTGCCGGTGCTCGGTGTCATGTTTGAACCCAACACAAATACGCTATATTACGGCGAAGTGGGTGTAGGTGCTTTCCGGGTCAAGGTAGATGAAAACGGCGACTTTGCCGAAGCGCCCGTAGCCTTGCCATTGGCAAAAGAATTTGAACCCGGCGAATATGTAGTCGTAGTCTCGCGCTCGCATCTATCGCCCGAGACAGAAGAATATATTGACATCTTGCGCGAAGATTTTGAAAAGGTGACAATGGTCCAGGCTGGCAGTGCTCTGAAAATAGCACGCGTGGCCGAGGGACTGGCTATGGAATATCCACGCTTTGGTCCCACGATGGAATGGGATACCGCCGCCGGAGATGCTATCGTTCGCGCAGCAGGAGGCCTTATTGTGCGCGCCGAGGACAACTTGCCTTTGGTCTATAACAAGGCGGATTTGCACAATCCATGGTTTGTGGTAAAGTCTAAACCTATATAGGAAAACTTTCAACGCGTCATAAATCATCGTATGGCTACATTTGTCACGATCATCGTTATACTCATGCTCATCGCCCTGACCAAGGAAATCCTGCGTCCAGGGCTGATACTGCTTTCCGGAGCGATAATCTTTCTTTGTGCAGGTATACTGACGCCAACTGAAATGCTCGAAGGCTTTTCCAACAAGGGCATGATCACCGTGGCCTTGCTCTTTTTGGTCAGCGAGGGGGTGCGCCGCTCGGGCCTCTTGGAAAGTCTGCTCAATTGGCTCCTGCCCAACCGAAAATGCATGGTGCTCGGCGCACAAATCAGGATGATGCCTGTCGTTTCTTTTATCTCGGCCTTCCTCAACAATACCCCGGTGGTCGTGATCTTTGCCCCGATGATAAAACGCTGGGCAGAGCGGCACAAGATGGCACCGACGAAATTGCTCATCCCTCTGTCCTTTGCTACAATATTTGGGGGCATGTGTACGCTGATTGGGACTTCGACCAACTTGGTGGTACATGGTATGGCGCTCGACGTCGCGGCGGCAAATCCAGAAAGCGGTGTGCGCGGACTCTCAATGTTCGAATTGGGAAAAATCGGCATATTCATCGCCCTTGCCGGTACCTTATATATATGGTTGGTATCAAGATTTCTCCTGCCCGAGAGAAGGGCAAAACGAGATGAAACCTTGGATGACGAAGGACTATCTCCCTACTTCCCCGTCGAAGCCGTCATTGGCGCACGCTTTCCCGCCATCAATCGACGTGTGCGAGATTTTGATTTCAAAGAGAAGTATGGCGCCACATTGATGGAGATAAAGCGAGCAGGTCGGACGCTGGTGGGAAAGGAATTGAAGAACGTGCGCTTTCGCGAGGGCGACACGCTCTGTCTCATGGCAGACGAGACATTTATCAAGAATTGGGGTGACTCATCCTTCTTCTTAATGGTAGCAGACAGTCATAATCGCGAACAGAAAATGAGTAAGGGTAAGCAATGGTTTACCATACTCCTGCTTCTGATAATGATACTCGGTGCAACAGTAGGCGAGCTGCCCACTATGTCAGGCCTTGTACCCGGCATGAAGTTTGATATGTTTTTCTTTGTCTGTGTGACGACCGTGATAATGGCATGGACGAACATCTTTCCGGCGCGCAAATATACCAAGATCATCTCTTGGGATATTTTGGTGACGATTGCATCAGCCTTTGCTATTAGTAAGGCGATGCAGAATTCGGGCATGGCAGACAATGTGGCGAGTTGGGCCGTGGGACTGAGTCATGAACATGGTGCATACGTATTGTTGGGCGTAGTGTATCTGATCACAGCTGTTGCAACCGAATTGATGACCAACAATGCCGCCGCTGCGCTGGCTTTCCCCATAGCCATGTCGATAGCACAGCACTTGGGCGTGAGTCCGATGCCTTTCATCGTAAGTATTTGTATTGCGGCAAGTGCCAGTTTCTGTACACCTATTGGCTACCAGACCAACCTGATTGTGCAGGGGGTGGGCAACTATCGTTTTTCGGACTTTGTCAAGGTGGGCTTGCCGTTGAGCCTTATTACAATGGCGTTGAGCCTGTGGCTGATTCCTATATTTTGGCCATTTTAACTGAGGGTAAATGAGAAAATAGAAAGAGTGAAATGCGCTTTTGAAAGATATGATTTAAACGAAATAAAACCAACAGAAAAATGTCAAATATATATCCGATTTTTGATCAAATGCTGTCGCGCGAAGACAAGGAGGCGCTTCTCGGACAAAGGGGTGTGATGTTATGGTTCACTGGTTTGAGTGGCTCGGGCAAGAGTACCGTAGCAGTAGCCCTGGAACGTGAACTGCACCGTCGTGGCCGCTTGTGCCGAATCCTTGATGGCGACAATATCCGAAGCGGTATAAATGCAAATCTCGGTTTCTCCGAGGCAGACCGCAAGGAGAATATTCGCCGCATCGCCGAGGTGTCCAAACTCTTCGTTGATACGGGCATCATCACCATAGCCGCCTTCATCAGCCCCACCGAAGAAATGCGACAAATGGCGGCAGAAATCATCGGACGCAACGACTTCAAAGAAATCTATATATCCACGCCGCTCGAGGAGTGCGAGCGCCGCGATGTCAAAGGGCTATATGCCAAAGCACGTCTGGGCGAAATCAAAAATTTCACTGGTATATCTTCGCCGTTCGAAGCGCCCATGAATCCAGATCTGAGTATCGATACATCTGCCGTATCTCTCGAGGAAAGTGTCAGGATGTTGTTGGCTCTCCTGGGCATAGAGTAAGGCGTAGACTTGATATAATTCTAGCCAAGTCTTTTGCACGAAACGCGCTATAAAACATTAGTCGAAAATATAAACATATACAATATGACAGAGAACTATAATCTCAGCCACCTAAAGGAGTTGGAGGCAGAATCCATCTACATTATTCGCGAAGTGGCTGCCGAATTTGAAAATCCCGTAATGCTCTATAGTATTGGTAAGGACTCGAGCGTAATGGTACGCTTGGCGGAGAAAGCTTTCGCCCCAGGCAAAGTCCCCTTCCCATTGATGCACATCGATTCTAAGTGGAAATTTAAAGAAATGATTACCTTCCGCGACGAATATGCCAAAGCGCACGGATGGGATCTGATCGTGGAGAGCAATACCGAAGCCTTTGAAGCAGGCGTCGGCCCCTTCTCGCATGGTTCCAAGGTGCACACGGATCTGATGAAGACCAAAGCGCTCCTGGATGCTTTGGATAAGTATAAATTCGACGCTGCATTTGGTGGTGCACGGCGTGATGAAGAGAAAAGTCGTGCCAAGGAACGCATTTTCTCCTTCCGCGACCAATTTCACCAATGGGATCCCAAAAATCAGCGTCCTGAACTTTGGGATATCTATAATGCTCGTGTGCGCAAGGGGGAATCTATTCGTGTCTTCCCCTTGAGCAATTGGACCGAACTGGATATCTGGCAATACATTCGCTTGGAGAATATCCCTATCGTGCCATTGTATTACGCCAAGCCCAGACCTGTGGTCAATCTGGACGGACAACTCATCATGCCCGACGACGATCGTATGCCCGAGGCGTATCGGGATAAAATCGAGATACGGAATATTCGCTTCCGCACCCTGGGTTGCTGGCCACTGACAGGCGCAGTGGAGAGCGAAGCCGACACTATCGAGAAAATCGTCGAGGAAATGATGACCACGACCAAGAGCGAGCGCACCACACGTGTGATAGACTTTGACCAAGAGGCTTCGATGGAGCAAAAGAAGCGCGAAGGCTATTTCTAATCTCAGACATTCATCTCATAAATCCAAAAGAAAATGGAACTCCACAACGACAATATACAAATGTCTATCGAGGAATATCTCGACCAGGACGAACAGAAAGACCTCTTAAGGCTTTTGACCGCAGGATCGGTAGATGATGGTAAGTCTACGCTAATCGGTCGCTTGCTTTTCGACTCGAAAAAATTGTACGAGGACCAACTCTCGGCGCTCGAGCGCGACTCGCAGCGTGTGGGCAATGCCGGAGCGGGACAAATAGACTACGCCTTGTTGCTCGATGGGCTGAAGGCCGAGCGCGAACAGGGTATCACGATTGACGTGGCCTACCGCTATTTCTCGACCAATAAGCGCAAATTTATCATTGCTGATACACCGGGGCACGAGCAGTACACACGCAATATGATCACAGGCGGTTCGACGGCCAATTTGGCTATCATCCTGGTCGATGCGCGTACGGGTGTCATCACGCAGACCAGACGCCATACGTTTTTGTGTTCACTCCTTGGTATTAAACACGTCGTTTTGGCGGTCAACAAGATGGACTTGGTGGATTTCTCTCAGCAGGTCTTTGATGGTATCGTTGCAGACTACAAAGAATTCCTTGTAAAATTGTCAGCAGAGAACGGCTTGCGCATAATGCCCCACGTCGCTTGTTTCCCCCTCTCAGCCCTCGAGGGCGACAACGTTGTAGAAAAATCTGCTCGTACACCCTGGTACGAAGGTTCCGCCTTGCTCGATTATCTGGAAACGGTGAAAATCGGCGACGAGCACAATATGCAGGATTTTCGCTTTCCCGTGCAGTACGTACTCCGCCCCAATTTGGATTTTCGCGGTTTCTGTGGAAAAGTAGCTTCGGGCATAGTGAGAAAGGGCGACGAAGTGATAGCACTACCTTCGGGCAAGAGGAGTAAAGTCAAGAGCATCGTGACCTACGACGGCGAGTTGGACTACGCCTTCCCACCCCAGAGCGTCACTATCCAGTTGGAGGACGAAATAGATATATCACGCGGTGAAATGCTCGTGCACCCCGACAACGTGCCCCACATAGGACGTGCATTCCAAAGCATGCTCGTGTGGATGGACGAGGTGCCGATGGATCGCAGCAAATCCTTCTATCTGAAACATACCACGAATACCACACGCTGTAAGTTGGAGAGTGTCAATTATAAGGTAAATGTGAATACGATGGAGCGGTCGGATGCAGAATGTATGGTGTTGAACGAAATTGGCAGCGTGGTGATTCAGACGTCCAAGGAACTCTTCTTCGACGAGTATTATCAAAACAAGCGTACCGGTGCTTTCGTGCTCATCGATCCTATTACTAATAACACCTCGGCCGTAGGTATGATCTGTGCCCCCCTGGATACTGCCGACATAGCAGGAGCAGATGCTCTGCCTACCTTGGATTTGAAGAAGCTGGGTATTGCTCCCGAGCACCGTGAAGCCATCCGCACCGCAGTGCGCGAACTGTCGCGTCAAGGCATCGCTGTGAAGGTGATCGAATGATACATCTGCCTGGAAATGCCAGGGGACTAATGGTATCAAGGCCTTCCCTTCAGTGGAATAAGATATACAAAAAAGTTCGCCATCCTTTTGGGTGGCGAACTTGTGGTTTATATGAGTAGGGTGAATTACTTAACCTTTTCAGCCAATTCAGCACCAGCCTTAAACTTAACCACCTTCTTAGCAGCGATTTCAATCTTAGCACCGTTAGCAGGGTTAACACCTGTGCGAGCAGGGCGTTCGTTTACAGAGAAAGTACCGAAACCGAGGAGAGCTACCTTGTCACCACCTACGAGTGCGTTAGCTACTGCGTCGAGAGTAGCGTCGAGAGCCTTCTTAGCGTCAGCCTTAGTCAAACCTGCGTTTTGAGCGATTGCGTTTACGAGTTCAGTCTTGTTCATAATACAAATTTATTAGGGTTAAAATTAAATTGATTTTTCACTTTTACTCGGCAAATATAGGTTAAGTCAGAGAGTTAGCAAAACTTTTTTTCATTTTTTTTAATTAGGGAGCGTAAAAAAAAGCAAAATACGCCGATTCTTGTAGGTTTTATGAGGATTCTCAGCACTTTTTGCTTATTTTTGTGTGCAAATATCATACGGCGTAGATACGTCCTGAAAATCTCTCATATATTCATGGAAATACATATTCGACCAGCCAAATTCGACGACGCCCAATTGTTGGCTAGAATCTTCGTCTATGCCATCGGCCAGGCTACAGCAGTGAGCTATTTGGGCGAGACCTACGAAGCGGTGCTCACAGACATTTGTCAGAGCGTGGGCACTCAGTATAGCTATCGCAATGCTCTGGTGGCCGAGTGCGAGGGACAGAGTGTGGGGGCCATTATCGGTTACGACGGGGCCGAACTTCACACCTTGCGCGCAGGCACGTTCAGTGTGATTCGACGATACAAACGGGTGAGCGAAATACCCGAGGACGAGACTGCTGCAGGCGAATTCTATATCGACTCCATCGGCGTGCTTCCCGACTTTCGTGGCGCTGGGGTGGGGCGTCGACTGCTACAGGCTATGTGCAGTCAGGCTGCCGACTGCGGGCATCAGCGTGTGGGGCTATTGGTCGATTTGGAAAATCCCGATGCCGAACGTTTGTATCGCTCCCTGGGGTTTGAATGTGAAAATATGCAGACGTTTTTTGGCCACCGGATGAAGCATTTGGTATGGCGCTCTGGCAAAAAGCAGTAGTGCCTCTCCCGCTCCGAAGCCTATCAAAAAATGCGAAAATTTTTGACATTTCACTTTGAGCAAATAGAAATGAAATGGCTCAGGTATTAGACCTGGTCTGAAAAAAGTAAGGCTTTGTTTGAAAAAAGTCTAAGGAATTTTTCACGAGGCGTCGCAAAATTTTCACAAGGTCTTACTTTTTTGCCCTTGTCTCTTGCCTCTGAACGAAGGCCCTTTTTTATATTTTTTATCGCATTTCCCCCTTTTTTACAGGTTTTGCATTAAAAAGTCAAGGCCTTTGTCGCGTTCGAGCTAAAAAAACTTAAATTTAATACTCGCGAGAGTGCCGTATTTCTGACTGGTGGTGGGGTGGGATGATTTTAAGCGATTCTTGCCCTCTGAAAATGCGAAAAATTTTGACAAAATGGCGCGCTTTTATTCATGCTTTGGGGTGATGTCCGAACAATAGCCCCGTGGGCCGCTCCGTCGTGCGTAGGGCGTGAAGGGCGATGCGGAAAGGCCGTGATCTCTGGGGGTAAAAACAAAAAAGGTAACCACCGAAGTAGTTACCTTTACAATTCAGTCGGGGTGACTGGATTCGAACCAGCGACCACACGCCCCCCAGACGCGTACTCTAACCGGGCTGAGCTACACCCCGAATTGCGAGTGCAAAAGTAGTGCTTTTTATTTTATGCTCCAAATTTTCCGTTAGGTTTTTTACTGAAAATGGTTTTTCTGTGCTGTTTCGCTCGGTATAAACCCAGATGTATGGCTAAAAAATAGCTCCAGCACGATGTCGTGACAGGGCTTCGGCGCCGGTGTATAGGTGATGCGGTGTGCATGGTGAATGGTCGTGGCCACAGGTTATGGCTCGGAGTAGTGCATCACTTGTCCAGAGATTTGCATCAGTGATATTTCGCACAACTTTGTGCTGTATTCAGCCTCGCGGATACGTTCCTCGGCGTCCAGCAGGCTTTGCTGTGCCTCGCGCATTTGAATACCCGACAAGTCGCCCAGCATAAATCGCTCCTGAGCAATATAATGATTTTCCTGAGCCGCGATCAGGTTTTCACGCTCCAACGTCAGCAGTCTAAGGTTGTTTTGATAGGCTTGCCAGAGGTCTGCCAAATCTGCCTGCAGGGCTTGGCGCAATTCGGTTTGCGTCAGCTCTGCATTTTCGAGCTGTATCTGTGCATTTCGGCGCTCACGCCTGCGATTGCCGTCGAATAGGTTGATGCCTACGGTCACACCGAGATGGCCTCCCCAATTATCGCGCTTGGCGGTCGTGCCCTGGGTGATATTATTGTGGGTGTAGCCATAGTTGGCATTGAGCTTGACGTAGGGATAGTCTCTGCTGGCAGCACTCTTCACGTCAAGTTGTGCCAGGTTTTTGCCGTGCTCTGTGTTCAACAATGCGACGTTGGTTTTGAGGGTGCTTTGCCACAAAGTGTCGTAATTCAACCCCTGGTGCAACGTGATAGTGGTGTCGGCGATATGCAGCGGCGTATTCATATCCTTTGCCGCCAGCAATTCGTTGAGGCGTATGAGTGCTGTGGCCAGTAATTCCCTTTGCTTCAAACTTTGTGCACTGTCTGCATTGAAATCCACCTGGGCTTGTTGCAGATCCAAACGTGATGCACTGCCCAGGGTGTAGCGTTCGCGTACGATGCGCAGACGTTCCCTGGACAAGGCGACGGCATTGCGTAAATTGCGTAGGCGGATGCGTTGCTGCACGTAGTTGTAGTATTCGGAGGCGAGGGTGGCGACGTAGTCCTCGAGGGCGATGCGCGTCTGGGTGGCACTTTGTCGGCGCAACTCTTGCAGTCGGGCATAGTTGGTCTGAATCTTGAAGCCATCGAATACGGTCCAGTTGGCCGATATGCCTGCATTAAATCCCAAGTCGGCCACATTTCTGGTGCGGGTGGTGGTTTGTGGCGAGCGGGTGGTGGTGTTGCCGCTGTTGAGGTCGGCATCGTAGCCCGCCGTCAGACCGACTGTGGGCAGATATCCCGCATTGGCTCTCGTGGCGTTGTTTTGTGCAATGCGTTCTTCGTTTTTGACGATTTGTAACCCATAATTATTTTGCAACCCCACGTGTATCAAGTTGGGCAATGTGCCTGACGCTGCCGATTGAGCATCTTGGTCATGCAAGGTGTCCTGCTGAGCATAAACAGTCAGACTGCATAGTGCGGCGAGTATATAGCATATCTTCTTTTTCATTCTTCTGTTTCCTTATTAGCAATCCTTGCTTGCTTTTTAACTTGGTTCGTAGACAAATACGAATAGATCGATGGCACGACAAACATCGTCAGCACCGTAGAAAGTAGCATACCCCCTACGACCGCTGTACCCATAGCGATACGACCATTGCAACCCTCGCCAGTGGCAAACATCAGGGGCAACAGGCCTAATATAGTAGATACGCTGGTCATCAGAATCGGGCGCAGACGTTGCAGTGAGGCCTCGCGAATAGCGGTCATTTTGTCCTCGCCGCTCTTCTGTCGCTGGTTGGCAAACTCTACGATCAAAATACCGTTTTTGGCCACCAGCCCGATCAGCATGATGATGCCGATTTGACTGAAGATGTTCATCGTTTGTCCACCAATCAGCATAAAGATCAACGCCCCGCAGACAGCCAGCGGTACAGTGAGCATGATGACAAAGGGATCCTTGAAACTTTCAAACTGTGCCGCCAAAATCAAGTAGATGAGCAACAGCGCAAGGGCAAAGGCAAAGAAGAGGCTGGAAGAGCTCTCGCGGAATTCCTTTGAGTCACCAGAAAGCGCCGTACGGAATGTATCGTCCAGAGTAGACTTGGCAATCTTGTCCATCTCATCCAATCCCTCGCCAATAGTCTTTCCGTCTGCCAAACCAGCAGATATTGTAGCGGAAACAAAACGATTGTAACGGTAGAGCTTGGGCGGAGCAATATCTTCGACTAAATCCACCAAATTCTCCATTTGAATCATTTTGCCATCGCTTGAGCGCATATAAATAGCCTTAAGGTTGGTGGGGTCGTTGCGTTGCTGACGATTGATTTCGCCTACGATTTCGTATTGTTTGCCATTCATATAAAGATATCCCATACGCTGTCCGCTTAGACCATATTGCAAGGTCTGTGCGATGTCTCGGGTGCTGACGCCCATCATATTGGCTTTTTCGCGGTTGACAGACAAACGTACTTCTGGCTTTGAGAATTTCAAATCGACATCAGCCATCTGGAAGGTAGGATTCTCATATACTTTTGCCATGAATTCGGGCAGTACCTTTTGCAACTTTTCTATGTTGGTCGCTTGAAGTACATATTGCACTGGCATAGAACCTCGACGACCGCCGAAGGTGCTTTGTTGCTGCACGAAAGCACGAGCATCAGTCTTCTCGCGTACTGCTTTCGACAACCTTTCGGCTACTTCCATCTGCGAGTAGTCTCGCTCTGCCAGGTCCTTAAGTGTAATTTGAATATTGCCTGAACCTTCTGACACGCGAGCGGTGATAAATTCTGCATCGGGTACAAGTGAATCTGCCAGCAGGTTGATATCCTCGGTGTAGTCGCGCATGTATTCATAGGTCACACCTTCTGGACCCGATGTGCGTATTGTGATGCTCGAGCGGTCTTCGAGTGGTGCCATTTCCGAGGGGATGCTGGTCCACATCCAGATACTTGCAGCCAGTGCCAAGACCATGACGACAATAGATGCCCAACGGTAGCGCAACACTGTATCGAGCATGCGACCATATATATTATTTAGTCCCTCAAAGAAGGGTTCGGTCTTGCGATATAGCCAATTTTTCTCCTCGCGTCGGACTAATAATTTTGTAGCTAGCATCGGTGTAAATGTAAGTGCGGCAAAAGAGGAGATAATCACAGATCCTGCAACGACGAAGCTAAACTCGCGGAACAAACGTCCAGTGGTGCCCTCCATGAAGACTATGGGTAAAAATACTGCAACAAGGGTGACAGTGGTAGAGATGACAGCAAAAAAGATTTCCTTAGCACCCTCGATACCTGCTTCAAAGGGCCGCATCCCCCGCTCGATACGCAGATAGATATTCTCGGTCATCACGATGGC
This sequence comes from Bacteroidaceae bacterium, assembly GCA_017383485.1. Classification (GTDB taxonomy): domain Bacteria; phylum Bacteroidota; class Bacteroidia; order Bacteroidales; family Bacteroidaceae; genus Alloprevotella. Next base: position 59,057 of record JAFNXM010000027.1, on the reverse strand, counting down.
GTCGTCTACTACCAATCCCACGGATAATACGATGGCGAGCATCGAAAGCACGTTGATCGAAAATCCACAGAGGTACATGATGAAGAATGCACCGACCAGTGATACCGGGATTACGATACAGGGGATCAAGGTGACGCGCCAGTCGCGCAAGAATAGGAAGATGATGACGATCACCAGGAAAAATGCCTCGTAGACCGTTGTTTTTACTTCGCTGATAGAAGCACGGATAAATTTGGTGTTGTCAAATCCATAATTGAAGTGAACATCTTCGGGCAAGTCCTTTTTCATCATCTCCATGCGTTCGTGCACAGCGTCGGCTATGTCGATATGATTGGCGCCGGGCTGGGGCACTACGACCACACCTACCATTGGCACGCCATTCATCTTCATATAACTCTTGATGTTTCTAGGCGAGAGTTCTGCACGTCCTACATCGCTGAAACGTATAATGCGTCCGTCCTGCTCCTTTATCACCAAATTGTTAAATTCCTCGGTGGTGTGCATTTGACCCATAGTGCGGATCGTCAATTCCGTCGTATTTCCTTCGACAGAACCAGATGGCAGTTCCACGTTCTCACGATCCAGAGCACTTTTCACATCCATCGGTGTGACGCCATATCCCGACATTTTCACTGGGTCCAGCCACAGACGCATACAATAACGCTTTTCACCCCAAATTGTCACGTTTGATACGTCCGAGATGGTTTGTAGCTGCTCTTTTACCGTTAGGTCAGCGATTTCGCTTAATTCCAGTAGCGAGCGCTTATCGCTCTGCAGTGCCACCATCAGGATGGGCATGGCATCTGCGTCTGCCTTTGATACGGTAGGTGGGTCACAGTCGCGTGGTAAGTTGCGCTGTGCACGCGATACCTTGTCGCGTACGTCGTTGGCAGCGGTTTCCAGGTCGACAGACAGTTCAAATTCCACCGTGATGCGACATGATCCCTGCTGGCTCACACTCGTCAGCGAGCGGATGCCTGGAATACCATTGATGTTCTGTTCCAGTGGCTCGGTGATCTGATTTTCTATCACATCAGCGTTGGCGCCGGGATAAGAACAGGAGACCGAGATGATAGGATTATCTACCGAAGGATATTCGCGTACGCCCAAGGTGACATAACCTATTACCCCGAAAAGCAGGATGACCAATGTCATTACCGTGGCCAGTACCGGGCGGCGTATGGAGAGTTCTGAAATATTCATGCGTCAGTGCTTATTTTTTATTCACCTTAACCTTTGTGCCTTTTCTCAACTGCATCGTACCGCTGATGATGACAGTGTCGCCGACAGACAAACCGCTCAACACCTGTACCTGGGCATCGGTGCGTAGCCCCTTGGATATTTCTACGGGTTCAGCCACATTGTTTTTGCAAAGGAAGACCTTGTCCACACCCATCTCCGAGACAATCGCTTCACTGGGTACGGCAATAGTTCTGTCGTATTGTCGTGTCGTCAGATTCACACTGACATATCTGCCGGGAACCAGTTTTCGGTCGGCATTGTCGTACAGCGCGCGTACGGTATAAGTACGTGTTTCGGGATCTACCTTGGATTCTGCGGCATAGACCTGAGCCTGGCGCGAGGTGAGGTCGCCCTCTACGGTAAAGGTCAGTGGAGTGCCCTGTGGCAAAGCACCTGCATAGCGCTCGGGTACACTGAATTCGACTTTCAGAGGAGATGTTTTGGTCAACGCAGCCACGCTGGTCGCCGTGGTGACGTAGGCGCCCTGGCTGACCTGTCGCAAACCAATCACGCCCGAGAATGGTGCGCGCAACTCGGTCTGCTGTATCTGCGCCTTCACACCGTCTATCTCGGCTCTCAGAGCGACAAGGTTGGCTTCGGCTTCCTGGAATGCCTCCCGACTGATCGCTTCCTTGTCCAGCAAAGCCTTGGCGCGATACATACGGTCTTCCATCAATTTCAGTTGAGCATTTTTTCGGCGCAATTCAGCCTGCAATGGCGCATCGTTGATCTTGGCCAGCAGCTGTCCCTGTTCGACGTAAGCCCCCTCCTTGAAATAAATATTTGTGATTTTTCCAGACGTTTCAAACGAGAGGTTCACCTCCTCGTCAGGGATCAAGCTACCACTGACATAGATGCCGTCCGTCAGGGATTGCTCCTCGACCACATAGACTCTGACCTGCAAGTCTCCTTTGGGCTGTTTGCCCTTGCGGCCAGCTGTGCTTTTCTCGTTCATATCCTTGTTTTCTCGTGGCATAAAAGCCCGTATGCCCAGGCCCACTGAGATCAATACAATGATACCCACGAGACTCCATTTTAAGTATTTGTTCATAGTATTTATAAAAAAGATGAATTAGTTGCGACTCTTGTTTTTGGAAAATCAATGAGAATACTTTTCCAATCTTCGGCAAAATAAATATTTTTTTACAAATAAAATGACTTTTAGACCCTTAAAAAAATACAAATCGATAAAACTATTTTTCACAAGCCAAGACCTTGTTGAAAAAAAGCCTAACCCTTTTTTAAAAACATTAGACCTTTTTTTAACGAGGCGTCGCGAAATTTTAACGAGGCGTCGCGAAATTTAAAAAAGGTCTAGGCTTTTTTGAACGTGTATAAATGTGCTTTCTCAATGCTTTTGGGGAAAAAGTGAAAATCGTCATTTAATACGCAAAAGGTGACACGAGAAATTACTTTCTGCTTTACAACATAAAAAAATAAGGGGTAAATTCCTTTTAAAATATTTACTTTGCAAACAATTTCTAAACCTAATAAAATAACTATATATCATGAGAAAATATCCTAAAATCGGAATTCGTCCCACCATCGACGGACGTCAAGGTGGAGTGAGAGAAAGTTTGGAGGAAAAGACTATGTCGCTGGCTAAGGCCGTGGCAGAATTGGTCAGCAAGAACGTGCGCCATGCAGATGGTACGCCCGTGGAGTGCGTTATCGCCGATGGCACCATCGGACGTGTTGCAGAAACTGCAGCATGTGCTGAAAAGTTTGAACGCGAAGGCGTGGGTGCAACAATCACCGTGACTTCGTGCTGGTGCTATGGTTCGGAAACGATGGACATGCACCCTCACTGGCCTAAGGCTGTTTGGGGATTCAACGGCACAGAGCGCCCTGGTGCAGTTTACCTGGCAGCTGTGTTGGCTGGTCATGCACAAAAGGGGCTTCCTGCCTTTGGCATCTATGGTCACGACGTACAGGATTTGGACGACAATACTATTCCTGCAGACGTAGCAGAAAAGTTGCTTCGCTTTGCACGTGCTGCCGTGGCTGTGGCAGACATGCGCGGTCAAAGTTATCTGTCTATCGGTAGCCAATGTATGGGTATCGCTGGCAGTATCGTAGACCAAGACTTCTTCCAAAGCTACCTGGGTATGCGCAATGAGAGCGTGGATGAAACAGAAATCCTACGCCGCATGGAAGAAGGTATCTATGACCACGAAGAATACGAAAAGGCGATGGCTTGGACCAAGGAATATTGTAAGACCAACGAAGGCTGGGACAAGAACCGCGAGGACCGTCAAAAGACACGCGAACAAAAGGATGCCGACTGGGAGTTTGTGGTGAAAATGACCCTGATCGTGCGCGACTTGATGCAAGGCAATCCTAAATTGCTCGAGATGGGCTACAAGGAAGAAGCTATCGGTCACAACGCTATCGCAGGTGGTTTCCAAGGACAACGCCAATGGACAGACTGGAAACCTAATGGCGACTTCACAGAAGCATTGATGTGTAGTACATTCGACTGGAACGGCATTCGCAAGGCATACGTACTGGCTACAGAGAATGATGCTTGCAACGCGGTGGCTATGTTGTTTGGCAATCTGATGACTGGTTGTGGACAAATGTTCTCGGACGTTCGTACATATTGGAGCCCCGAAGCTGTGAAGCGCGTCACTGGCAAGGAATTGACAGGACTTGCTGCAGGCGGTATGATTCACTTGATCAACTCCGGAGCGACTACGCTCGATGCTACAGGAGCTAGCACCAACGCAGCAGGCGAACCTTGCATGAAACCATGCTGGGAAATGACAGAAGAAGACGTCAAGGGCTGTCTGAAGAATACCAACTGGATGCCAGCAGACCGCGACTATTTCCGCGGCGGCGGTTTCTCTTCAAACTTCCTCAGCAAGGGTGGTATGCCTGTGACCATGAGCCGTCTGAACTTGGTGAAAGGCCTCGGTCCTGTACTTCAAATCGCAGAAGGTTGGACTGCCGACGTAGACCCCGAAATCCACGACGTACTGAATATGCGCACAGACCCCACTTGGCCTACTACATGGTTCGTGCCACGTTTGTGCGACAAACCCGCGTTCAAGGACGTTTATTCAGTGATGAACAACTGGGGCGCCAACCATGGTGCGATCAGCTACGGCCATATTGGTCAGGACTTGATCACTTTGGCTTCGATGTTGCGCATCCCAGTTTGTATGCACAATGTCAACGAAGACGAGATCTTCCGTCCTGCTGCATGGAACGCCTTCGGTATGGACAAGGAAGGTGCCGACTATCGCGCTTGTGCAGCCTACGGCCCTGTATATAAATAATAAATATTGCACTTATAAAGCCGAGCAACGGATGCTGAATTCGTTGCTTGGCTTCACCTTTTACTGGGAGACTCTCTCCTAAATCAAATTGACTTTCTCCAATATTACATCAAAAATAAAATGGTACAAAGATTCATCCTCAACGAAGTCTCTTACTTCGGCCCCGGTGCTCGCGAAGTTTTGCCAAAGGAAATTTCTCGCCTCAGATATAAGAAAGCTTTCGTCGCAACAGACAAGGATTTGATCAAGTTCGGCGTAGCAGAAAAAGTTCTCCAGGTGCTCGACGCAGCAGGTATCCCCTACGAAGTATTTAGTGATATCAAGCCCAATCCCACAGTAGCCAATGTGAAGGCAGGTGTAGCAGCGTTTGCAGCATCCGGCGCAGACTTTATCCTGGCTATTGGTGGTGGCTCGTCTATGGATACTGCCAAGGCTGTAGGTATTATCACCAACAATCCTGAATTTGCCGACGTCGTTTCGTTGGAAGGTGTAGCGGATACTAAGCAAAAGTCTGTGCCCATCATCGCACTGCCTACGACTGCAGGTACTGCTGCCGAAGTGACTATCAACTATGTCATCACAGACGAAGAAAACGCGAAGAAAATGGTATGTGTCGACCCCAACGATATCCCAGTGATGGCTATCGTAGATGCTGAGCTGATGTACACTCTGCCCAAGAGCCTGACTGCTGCGACAGGTCTCGACGCACTGACTCATGCCATCGAGGGTCTGATCACTAAGGGCGCTTGGGAAATGAGTGATATGTTCGAACTGAAAGCTATCGAAATGATCGCTCGCTACCTTGAAACAGCTGTCAACGAACCAGAAAATGCTGAGGCGCGTAATGGTATGGCGGTGGCACAATACATCGCTGGTATGGCATTCTCCAACGTAGGTCTGGGCGTAGTCCATGGTATGGCTCACCCCTTGGGCGCTATCTTCGACATTCCACATGGCGTAGCCAACGCGTTGCTCCTGCCCACCGTGATGGCATACAATATGCCTGCAGCTTTGGACAAGTATGTGCAAATCGCTAAGGCGATGAACGTGTACCGCCCAGAAATGACCACCGAGGAGGCTGCGCAGGCTGCAGTCGACGCCGTGCAAGCATTGTCTGTACGTGTCGGTATTCCACAACATTTGTCTGAGCTTGGCATCAAGGCCGAGGACCTCGACCGCTTGGCAACAGCCGCAGCTGCCGACGTTTGTACACCAGGCAACCCTCGCGAGGTGAACAAGGAAATCATCCTCGATTTGTACAAGAAAGTGTTGTAAACAGAAACCTTAATTTCGAGTTTTATTCGGCGGTTTGAAATCGCAACTTGTAACGCCTGAAAATAGGACGAAAAAGTGTGCGAAAAAAAAGTAAAGACCTTGTTGAAAAAGAGTCTAACCCTTTTTTAAAAACATTAGACCTTTTTTTAACGAGGCGTCGCGAAATTTTAACGAGGCGTCGCGAAATTTTAACGAGGCGTCGCGAAATTTTAACGAGGCGTCGCGAAATTTAAAAAAGGTCTAGGCTTTTTTAAGCAACCTAAAATGCCGTTCGAATTTGACTTAATATCCTATCTAAAAAAAATGATTACGAATCTACATATTGAAGAGTTTATCAAGCAAGCTCACCGCGTGGGTGAAGCAGGTCTGACTATTTGCAGCAGTGGCAACTTGTCATGGCGCATTGGCGACGAGGCTTTAGTGTCGGGTACTGGCTCGTGGGTGCCTACATTGCAAAAGGAAAAAGTATCTCAATGTACCGTGGCAACAGGCGAGGTGCTCAACGGCGTGAAGCCCTCGATGGAGAGCGGATTCCACCTTGGCGTGCTCCGTGCTCGCCCCGATGTCAACGTAGTGCTTCACTTCCAGTCACCATACGCTACCGCAGTGTCGTGCATGAAGAAGAAACCTGAAAACTTCAACGTCACAGCAGAAGTGCCCTGCCACGTGGGTCGCGAAATCCCTGTGATCCCCTACCTGCGCCCAGGTTCGCCCGAGTTGGCAAAGGCTGTGGTGGAAGCAATGCAAGACCACAATTCTATTCTCTTGACCAATCACGGTCAGGTGGTTTGCGGAAAGGATTTTGATCAAGCCTTCGAACGTGCGATGTTCTTCGAAATGGCTTGCCGCATTATCATCCAAAGCGGTGGCGAATACGACGTGCTCACTCCACAAGAGATCGAGGACCTCGATATTTACGTTTTGGGCAAAAAGACTAAGTAATTTAACTATGTGGAGAATGGTGGAGTGAGCGCACTTTGCCATTCTCGCATTATATATTAGTGATGAGCAAAAATGTATATTTGGCTGCCGATTTTGGTGGCGGTAGCGGTCGTGTGATAGCAGGTTGGCTGGATCAGGGCCGTATTGTGATGGAAGAAGTACACCGCTTCGGCAATAGACAGGTACGCCTGGGCGACCATGTGTATTGGGATTTTCCTGCACTGTTTGAAGATATGAAAGCGGGGCTTAAGAAAGCTGCTGCAAAGGGTTACAATGTCAAAAGCATCGGTATAGATACTTGGGGCGTGGACTTTGGTCTGATCGACCGCGACGGACAATTGTTGGGCAATCCCGTGTGCTATCGTGACGCACGTACTGCTGGTGTGCCCGAAGAGGTGGCAAAGATTATCAATCCCAGTGCGCACTACGCTACAACCGGTATTCAGGTGATGGAGATCAACACCCTGTCGCAACTCTACAGCATGAAGGGTAGCGCACAGTTGGACGCAGCAGCACATTTGCTTTTCATGCCGGACCTTTTCAGTTATTTCCTGACTGGCACGATAAACAATGAATACTGCATAGCCTCGACTTCCGAACTCCTGGACGCACGTCAGCGCGATTGGTCTTGGCAGACTATCGACGCACTCGGACTGCCTCGACACATCTTCGGACCTATCGTGATGCCCGGAACGGTGCGTGGCAAATTGCGTGCTGATATTGCAGAAGAAACCGGTCTGGGCGAGGTGGACGTCGTAGCCGTGGGCTCACACGATACGGCATCGGCTGTAGCAGCCGTTCCTGCCGAAGAAGATGGTTCGCTGGTCGCATTCCTCAGTTCTGGCACATGGTCGTTGCTCGGCGTCGAATTGGCAGAGCCCGTATTGACCGAAGCAGCACGTTTGGCAGAATTTACCAACGAAGGCGGGGTGGAAGGCCGCATCCGCTTCTTGCAAAATATCACTGGGCTGTGGATCCTGCAACGTCTGATGAGTGAGTGGAAAGAACAGGGCGAAGAGCAAACTTTCGGAGAACTCCTGCCTGCTGCTGAACGTGCAGAAATCACAAGCCTTATCCCCGTGGCCGACGCTGCGTTTATGAATCCTGCTTCTATGTGGCAAGCGATTTGCGACTATTGCGAAAAGACGCAACAACCCGTACCGCAAGACAAGGCAGAAATGACCCGCTGCGTACTGCAATCTTTGGCGAAGAAATACCAAGAGGCAATCGCTGGCGCCAATCCTTTGTTGCCCGCACCAATCAGCAGATTGCACATCATCGGCGGCGGTTCGCAGAACGCATTGCTTAACCAACTTACGGCAGATGCTCTTGGCGTCCCCGTTTGGGCAGGTCCCGTGGAAGCAACTGCTATGGGAAATATCCTGATGCAAGCCAAAGCTGCTGGCGAAGTTAAGGATATTGCCGACTTGCGCTCAGTCGTGAGAAATAGTGTGAAACCAAATATTTTCGAACCTAAATATTAATAGAAATAGATCAATCGTATGGAAAATCCTAAGAATGGTTATCCCGTCAAAGTCTATGATGGTCCGGTGAAACGCTACTGCCAGACGCTCGACCTCAAAGACAATCCTGAACTGATCGCCGAGTATCGCAAACGCCACAGCAAGGAGCACGCATGGGCTGAGATCTTGGCAGGCATACGTGAGGTGGGCATCCTGGAAATGGAAATCTACATCCTCGGCACCCGTTTGTTCATGATCGTAGAAACACCTCTCGACTTCGAATGGGAGACTGCGATGGCACGACTCTCAACCTTGCCCCGACAAGCCGAATGGGAAGACTATATGGCCGAGTTCCAATTGGTAAAAGCCGGTATGTCGTCGGCAGAAAAGTGGCAGTTGATGGAACGCATGTTTCACTTGTACGAACAAGAATAAGTACTACAAACCCTTTATTAATTATTGTATCTTTAAAAAGAAGATTTCATGAAAGAAAAACTGATTGAGAAAAAATACCTCGTCACCTTTATCCTGATTACTTCGCTCTTCGCACTATGGGGCTTTGCCAATGATATCACCAATCCTATGGTAGCGGCATTCCAGACCGTGATGGAGCTCTCGGCATTCGAGGCGTCGTTTGTGCAGTTTGCCTTCTATGGCGGATATGCTACAATGGCGATACCAGCCGCTTTGTTTATCAGAAAGAAGAGCTATAAGAGCGGTATCCTCGTAGGGTTGGGACTTTACGCCATAGGCGCCTTTCTCTTTATCCCAGCCGCGGCGATGCAGAACTTCGTTTTCTTCTGCTTGTCCCTTTATATTTTGACATTTGGCTTGGCTTTCCTCGAAACGACAGCTAATCCCTTTATCCTTTCTTTGGGTAGCAAGAGCACGTCGACTCGCCGTTTGAATCTGGCACAAGCTTTCAATCCCATGGGCTCGCTTTCAGGTATGGCGGTAGCTTCACTTTTTGTGTTGCCCGCCTTATGGTCGGATCGCCGAAATGCTGCTGGCGAGACATTCTTCCATACCTTAAGCGAAACAGAAAAGGCTGGCATTCGTCTGCACGACTTGGCCGTGATACGCAATCCTTATGTCATTCTCGGTATCGTTGTCGTGGTGATGTTTGTTATCATTGCGTTGAAAAAGATGCCCGTCACAGCGGCAGCAGACAAGCAGGGCTTAGCAGGCGATACTCTCAAGCGCTTATGGAACAATACCGTGTATCGCGAAGGCGTAGTGGCGCAAATGTTCTACGTAGCGGCGCAGATCATGGTGTGGACCTTCATCATCCAATATGCCGACAATTTGGGCATATCTAAGGCAACCGCGCAAAACTACAACATCTTCGCCATGTCAATGTTCTTGTGCAGCCGATTCATCAGCACCTTCTTGATGCGCTACGTTAATTCGCGTGCACTCCTCGCCGTCTTCGGCACAGGCGCAATGCTATGTACTCTCGGTGCTATTAGTTTCGTGGGAATGACTGGGCTCTACTGTCTCGTAGGTATTTCTGCGTTCATGTCATTGATGTTCCCCACAATCTATGGTATTGCTTTGGAAAATGTAGACGCTCAGGATACTTCACTCGGCGCCGCTTTCCTTGTGATGGCTATTGTTGGTGGAGCTGTGATGCCTCCTCTGCAAGGTCTGATTATTGACAAAGGCGTCATCGCTGGTCACCCCGCAGTCAATGTATCATTTGTCCTGCCGCTGATATGCTTCCTGATCGTTACTATCTATGGTCTGCGCAGTTATAAGAAGCAGCGTGTGATGGAATAAGATAGGGATATAAGAAATTCAGCCTTTAAGCAAAAATAAGAAAATAGGCAAAGTTAGCATCTCCTTGCACCTTGCCTATTTTTTATGCGTTTTTGTTTGGAGAAGGTTTACTCCTTCTTCCATTCGCGTTGTATAATTTCAAGGCATTTCAAAGGGTCTGCATTTCGTGCGTCGGCATATTCTTTTGCCAATTTGGTAAAGAATTCGTCGTCGCCTGCTAATTGTGCCAGATTCTCACATCCGCGCTCCACACTTACGGGGCGTCCTGTGCGGATACTGTTTGTATCGATCAGGGCAAAGCGGAATTTTTCGTTTACTACATCGTAGAGCACATTAGAAGAGGAGAAGTCGCGATGCAGGAAACCGCGTTCGTGCAAACGTGCTACAAAACGTGCAAAGGCTACGATCAAATCGTCACGTTCCGAGGCTGGGATCGATAAAGCGTCTACCATATTATAACGGTAGTTTGAATAAAGGCAAACGAAGTAAGTTGTTGCACCGACTAGCCCCTTGCGATATCTGACGAAGGCTACGGGTTCTGGGCTTTCAAAGCCACGTTCGCGCAATTGCAAAGGACGATAATAGGCTTTCTTCCCTTTTGGCGCCTTATAGAGGCGTTGTGCGATCTTGCCGGGCAGAGATGGTGAAGCGTACTTCTTGACACAAAGTTTCAAGCCATCGACTTCGAGCGTTTTCACAACATTTCGATCGCGAAAGATTTCCTTCCCGTCATGCACAAAGTGGTGTTCCAGATTTTTCAGGTATTCGCGTAGATGTTCGTATTTAGAATTAAGGATTATCTTCATAGTTTCCCCCTTCAAGGACCACACCTTATTCTAATAAGGCAAGCATGGCGTTTTTCGTAGTTTTATATCAAAAATGGTTGTCAAATGCGAAGATAATGAAAATAAAGTATAATAGCAAATGGAGTTGACATTTTTTTACAAAGCCTGGGCATAGTGAAAAAACTCGGGGGTGCTTTTCTCGCAAAACCTATAGAAAATTGCGCGTTTCTTTGGCGGATTCACTAGGAAACAGTAATTTTGGCATAGATTCGTAAGGATCGGCGAAAAACACAGTAATCACAAATTTATAACACTTCATATTATGGCACAAATACCTGAATTCAAGTATGCGCCCATGTTCCAATTGGGCAAGGACACTACGGAGTATTATCACCTGAGCAAGGACTATGTCAGCGTGAGCGAATTTGAAGGCAAACCCATCTTGAAGGTGGAAGCCGAAGGTTTGACAAAATTGATCAACCAAGCATTCCGTGACGTATCGTTCTTGTTGCGTCGCGAGCACAACGAACAAGTGGCAAAGATCCTCAACGACCCTGAAGCTTCGGACAACGACAAGTACGTTGCCCTGACTTTCCTGCGCAATGCAGAAGTAGCTGCTAAGGGCAAGCTCCCACTTTGTCAAGACACAGGTACGGCTATCGTACACGGCGAAAAGGGTCAACAAGTTTGGACCGGATTCTGCGACGAAGAGGCTATTTCCAAGGGTGTCTTCAAGACTTATACTGAAGAAAACCTGCGCTATTCGCAAAACGCACCTCTGAATATGTACGACGAGGTGAATACAAAGTGTAACCTGCCCGCACAAATCGACATCGAGGCTACAGAAGGTATGGAATACCACTTCCTCTGTGTGACCAAGGGTGGTGGTTCGGCCAACAAGACCTACCTCTATCAGGAAACCAAGGCTATCCTGAACCCACAAACCCTCGTGCCCTTCCTCGTAAGCAAGATGAAGACGCTCGGTACAGCGGCTTGTCCTCCCTACCACGTAGCTATCGTGATCGGTGGTACTTCGGCTGAAAAGAATCTGCAAACTGTCAAGTTGGCTTCTACCAAATATTACGACAACTTGCCTACTACTGGCGACGAAACTGGCCGTGCTTTCCGCGACGTAGAACTTGAAAAGGAATTGCTCCGCGAAGCACACAATATCGGACTCGGTGCACAATTCGGCGGTAAGTACTTCGCACACGACATTCGCGTCGTACGCTTGCCACGCCACGGCGCAAGTTGCCCCGTAGGCTTGGGCGTAAGCTGCTCGGCAGACCGCAATATTAAGTGTAAGATCAACAAAGATGGTCTTTGGGTAGAAAAGATGGACGACAACCCCACATCTTTGATCCCCGAAGCGTTGAGAAATGCTGGCGAAGGCGAAGCTGTACGCATCGACCTGAACCAACCAATGAGCGAAATCCTCAAGCAATTGTCACAATATCCAGTGGCGACTCGCCTCAGCCTGAATGGTACAATTATCGTAGGCCGCGACATCGCTCACGCTAAGTTGAAGGAACGCCTGGACCGCGGCGAAGACTTGCCACAATACATCAAGGATCACCCCATCTACTACGCTGGTCCTGCCAAGACTCCTGCAGGCATGGCTTGCGGTTCGATGGGCCCAACTACAGCAGGCCGTATGGACTCATACGTAGACTTGTTCCAAAGCCACGGTGGTGCTATGGTCATGTTGGCTAAGGGTAACCGCTCGCAAGACGTGACTGATGCTTGCCACAAGCATGGTGGCTTCTACTTGGGCTCAATCGGTGGCCCCGCTGCTATCTTGGCGCAAAACAACATCAAGCACATCGAATGCGTAGAGTTCCCCGAACTGGGCATGGAAGCCATCTGGAAGATCGAGGTAGAGGACTTCCCCGCATTCATCCTGGTGGACGACAAGGGCAATGACTTCTTCAAGCAAATCAAACCCCTGAACTGCTCTTGCTAATAGGCAAAAATACTTTATACCAAATCGACCTTTACCCCATGTGGGTGAAGGTCGATTTTTAGTTTTACCTTGCAGAAATTTTGACAAAATAAATTTTCAATCTAGGAGAGAAAAAATCCACTCTCCTAGATTTTTTTGCAACAAATCAAGACCTCTGATAAAAAAAACTAGACCTTTTTCAAAAAAGGTTAGACCTTTTTTCAACGAGACGTCGCAAAATTTTCACGACGTCTTGACTTTTTTCCACAAAATCTCACCGATTTTTTCGCCAAAAAGGCATTTTTGTGTCCTAAACCACCACAAAAGCCCCAGAAAGTGTTCTATTCTTCCTGAAATTTCAGAAATCCTGTTCTCTCATAACGCGCGTATTTGCCACCCGTCGGAATTTTGATTTCAAATACGCGATTCTCGAGGCATTAGTTGAGAGTATTTTTCGTGTGAAAAATGGTAAAAAAAAGAAGTGCCGCACCTGTGGTGCAACACTTCGGATATGATTCGTGCGATGTATTATCGCTTCGTGCCTACAAACCCAATTCTTTCGAAATACGTAGCATTTCGTCGATGGGGCGGCGGGCTGCTGCAATTACGTCTTGGTCGACGTGCACTTCTGGCCATTCGTGTACGAGGGTCAAGTAGAGTTTTTTCAGCGTGATCAAGCGCATGAAATTGCACTCGTTACAAGCGCACGCAGCATCCTCGGGTGGCACGGGGATAAAGTGCTTGTCGGGAGATTGGCGTTGCATCTCGTGCAGGATGCCGCTTTCTGTCACCACGAGGAAAGTATCTGCTTCGCTCTCGGTTGCATATTTCAGCAGCGCAGCCGTACTGCCGACCTTGTCTGCCAACTTCACAATAGCGCCTTTGCATTCGGGGTGCACCAAGACTTTGGCCCCGGGATACTCGGCTTTGAGCGCTACAAGTTTTTCGACAGAGAAACGCTCGTGCACGTGGCATGCGCCATTCCACAGGAGCATATTGCGACCCGTCACGGCGTTGATGTAGCCGCCCAAGTTGCGGTCTGGACCGAAGATCAAGGGCTGATCTGCGGGGAAACTTTCTACGATTTCCTTAGCGTTGCTCGATGTCACCACGACGTCGGTGTGTGCCTTGACTGCCGCCGAAGTGTTGACGTAGGAAATGACCTTGTGGTCGGGATGTGCCGCGGTGAACGCTGCAAAGTCTGTCGCTGGACAACTTTCAGCCAGGGAGCATGACGCGTTCAGGTCGGGCAGGAGAATTTTCTTGTTGGGGCAAAGGATTTTGTTAGTCTCTCCCATAAAATGCACGCCGCACATCACAATGATTTCGGCGTCTGTTTTTTCTGCCCATTGAGCCAGTGCCAGGCTATCGCCGACGAAATCTGCCACATCCTGGATCTCGCCCTCGGTGTAGTAGTGTGCCATGATCACAGCCTTCTTTTCAGCGCAGAGTCGGCGTATCTCTGCTTTCAGGTCAATGCCTTGTGGAATGGGCTCGTCGATATATCCTTTCGCAGCCCAGGTATCTTTTGCGTTGCTCATATTGTTGAGTTTTTTTAGTGCTATATTATTTCTTTAATGTCTGATCCACGAGAGCGGATTCAACTTCTCTGTGTTGTGGCGCAACTGGAAGTGCAGCATAGAGTTGCCTGCGCCGTCGCCAGCCAAGACACCCAAACCCTGGCGCGCCGATACCTTGGTGCCAGCAGTGACGTGGACGGCAGAAAGGTTGCTGTAGACAGAATAGTAACTACCGTGGCGGATGATGATAGTATATGCGCCGCCGATGTTGACTACCTTAGTGACTTCTCCCTCAAATATACTTTGTGCGCGGGCTCCACTTGGAGCTGTCAGATTGCACCCCTTGTTGTCCAAAGTAACGTTGGCAAGGCCGTCGACTTGATAGCGACCAAACTTGCTGGTGACAGAGAAACCGCCTGCAACGGGTGGAGGCAACTTGCCGCGATTGGCTGCAAAATTGCTATTGAGTTTTGCGTCGACATCGTCGGGCTCGTGGAATTTGGGCGTAGCAGTTTTCTTCGTAGTTCCCTTAGATTTACTTGCGCTCTTACCCTTTTTGCCCTTCTTGCTATTTTCCTCTGCCTTTTTCTTGGCTTCAGCCTCTGCCGCCTGCTTTTTTCTCTTCGCTTCGGCGGCCTTTCTACGCGCTTCGGCGGCTGCTATTTCTTGTTGGATGAGTCGGTCGATTTGTTGGTTGAGGTTGGCAAATTTCTTGCGCTGTTGTGCCAAGTTTTGCTCCAGTTTTTTCTTCTGCTTGTTGAGTTCTTGGACTAAGGTCTCGCGCTCTTCCTTCTTGCCTTTGAGGTTTTCCTGTGTATTCTTGGCTTCTTTCATCAACTCGTCTTTTGTCGCCTTCGCTTCGAGCAGTTCATCTTGCTTGGCCTTGACCTCAGCTTCCTTCTTTTTGATGATTTCGCCACGAGATTGTTGGTTTTTCGAAAACTCCGACGCATAGCGCATACGACGATACATCGTGCGGAAATCTTTCGCCATAAAGATGTATGTCCATCGACTTTGTTTTAGTCGAGTCTTAGACACGTAAGTCATTGCGCGGCGGTAATTGCTCTTGCAGATATCGAGTTCTTTGCGCAACTGTACGAGTTCTTTTTCCAGCACGCCGATGGCTTGGTTCAGCGAGTCGGTCTCGTGTTTGATTTGCTTGATATAATCTTGCTGTTGTCCTATCTGCGAGTTGAGAAGTTCGAGATGTTTCATCTGAGATGCCACATCTTTCTTCTTACTCACCAGGAGATTTTCTGAATCCTTAATCTTCTTTTTCAGTTCGGTACTTTCGCGCTGCATTTTCTTAACCTTCGAACTGTTTTGAGCTACCATTGCGCTGGGCAAAGCAACGAATAGTAGCAAAAGCAGAAGGCCTCGGAAAATTTGACCCAAGAGGTGTGACTTTTGTGTAGGATATAGTAGCGTTTTATTAAAATGTCGCATAGATAATATCAGGGTTTGTCGGTGCGAGATGTCTGATGATTTGTCGCGGGTTTTACTTCGCGTAGATTTATAGTGAGAGCAATAATTTTACAATAGACTCTATAGATTTTTCCTTATATTTAGATGGAATTTCGCTTTGGGCATTCCAATCAGAGTCTTGGTTGATTTTGCTGAGGATAAAGGTGACTTCTCCCTTGTGCTTACCCATTTGTGCTTTGCAGTTCATTTGTGTGGGGAAAGTGCCTTCTCCGAAAGATTCGAACTGACTATAATTCCACAGGAGTTCATCTGTGCGGCTCGTGTTCTTGGGTGTTACCTTCACGGTCTTGATGCGTGAATCCGCCATGTCTATGGTGAAATCGTAGTCAAGCTTTGGTGCGTCGGCCAGTTTGAGTTGTATCTTATTCCTTTGCACATTTACGTCGAAACGTTCATCCTTTTTCTTTTTGCTCTGATCATTTGGTGCGAATAGTTCGTTCCAGAAGAGCGACTGCAAAGCATTGAAGTCAAGACCCGACGCCTTGAGGTAAGAAACATCGTTGTAAGTGGCACGGAAGTACTGCGAATTGATACGATCCAAGACCAAAACGCCAGCAGGTGTAAATTCGACTCTACCAACCTCAAATCCCAAAACGCGCAGGCTTAATTGTATGGCTTCATCGCGTTTCATTTTTAGATTTCCGCTTACGCTTAAATCCTTGCTGCCGTACTTGATTTGCATCTTTGTCTTGGCCGTGAGGTGCGAAGCTTTGGGATATGCTTTTTCTATTTGCTCTACATATTTTGCGGCTTCATTGCGTTTTGTTTTTACCATGGTTTCTGTACTTACAGCCGTTGCTTCGGTGGCATTTCGCGACGTCTTGCACGAAGTAAATCCCAGACCGAGCGAAAATACTGAGAGGGCGATAAAAGCGTGTCTAATGACTGATTTCATAAGAGTGATATGTGATATAAATAGTGTGAGATATAAAGTGTGTGGTTTGTACTTTTTGAAATAATATACCGACCTGTGTCTACTATGGTACGCGCTGTGTTTTGATGCGCTTGTTTATTTCTGCTTTCTCCTGAGCATCTGTGGCCGACCTGAGAGCTTTTTGCCAGAAGGCGTTGGCTTTTTTCTTTTGCCCAACTTTATAGTAAATATCTCCGGCGTGTAGGTAATACGTAGCAGGATTCAGATAATCTGCTATGTATTGCAGTGCGTAATCTATGGCTTCTTTTGCCTTTACGTAGTCGCCTTTTTGATATAGTATCCAGGCATAAGTGTCCCAAATATAACCTTCGTTGGGACTAATGTCCAGGGCTAAAAGAATTAGTTCTTCTGCGCGATCCAAATCCCTATTTTCTTTGCTCAACGTATAAGCCAAATTGTTAGCGACAGTAGCATTATAGGGATTGATTTCAAGGACTTTTTCGTAGGCGGCCATACTTTCTTTGATATTCCCTTCTTGGTCTTCAAGTTCTCCCAGGGTTGAGAAGACTGTTTCAACGAGTTCTTTGTTTTGTGTCTCGTCTTCGCCCTGCGTAGTCTGTCGTAGTAGCAACAAGGCGTCGTGGTCTTTCCCTTTATTGAGCATTGCCATCGCGCCATAGTAACCATAGTAATACAGGTACTCGTCGTATTCCATCGCGTCGATACATATTTTCTCCAGTCGGTCATAGTCTTGATCGTTGGAGTAACTTTGTAGCAACTTGAACCTGATTTTCTCGTTCGTAGGGTCTATCTCCAGGATTTTTTCGTAGATAGTGTTGAGCGAATCAATATGGAAAAGTGGATCGATGCCTCGCTTTTGGCGTTCGGCGGTCAAACTTTCTAATTTTTCGTAGTCGACAAATGTTGCAGGAGGTTCTATTCTGTAATCATTGAATTCGACGTAGCATGTATCAGCCCAAGCTTCGCTGGAAATCTGCAATGTTTCATGTTCTTTTTCCAAAGCCTTGGCAAGATATTCCAGGATGCTGGTGCTCTTTTGCGACGTAGAAAGTGCCAGGGTCAAGAGCTCCTCGCTCGCCCATTTGATTTCTGTCGAGTCGTTCAGGCAGTTTCGCGGAAAACTAATACTGATCAGTGTCTTCAAGTTCTCGGGTCCGTCGGGATTGAGCAGGTATTGGCGCACTTTCTCCTTGGCCTGTCTTGTCGTGTCCTTGCTGTTGATGATTAGGGCTAAATCCTTGCTCAGTATGTCCAGGTTCTTGGGATTTTTTTCCAACTGCTGGTTGATGATTTCCCGGGCCTTGTCGTACATTTGGTGTTCCATCAATACGCCGACGTATAGGTTTGTCGTCATATTGTTGGGATTTTCGTCGTAGTAAGTCCGAGCTTTTTCAATGGCAAAGACGGAATCTTTCATTTCTGCGAGCAACGAGGAAATCAAGCCCATCCAATATTCCTCGTCGCCGCCGTGTTGCAGGATTTTTTCAGCAGCTTCGAGTGTTTTTCGTTCTTCGCCGCAGGAATAGAGCAGACGTGCGTGTACGGTGGCCACGTTTTCTGAGTATTTTTGGGCGAGCAGCGTGTCACACTGGTTGATTGACTCTGTGAATTGTCCTTTGTCGATCAAATGTTCCAGGAGCGCCATGCGAATATCCCTGTTTTGCGGCGCATTGTTCAGTGCTTTTTTGAGCAGGAGTATAGGGCTTTCAAGTACAGAGTCCCGAACAAGCGAAGGGAATTCGTCGGACAATTGTGCCAGTTCGTAATAAACCTCAGCCGCATTGGGATTTAGTTTTTGCGCTTCGCTGAGCAGGGTGTAGTAGGCGTCGAGATTTCCCGCCAACTTCTGACTTAGTGCTGCCAAATAGAGATTGTCAAAGCGGCGGCCCTCCTCGTCAAAGGTCAGGGCTTCGATTTTTTCTGCTTGTCCAAAACTTTGCCGACCCGCCCCGTGTTTGGATGAAGAGCAGGATACACCAAGCACCGCTGATGTCAGTAGCAAGAGCGGGAGGATCAGTGAAAATGCTGTGCAAAGTTTTAATCTCATTTTTTATATCAGGATTTAGGGCGGCGACTCCCTGACTTTGAATTTTCAGGTGATTATTTCGGGATTATTCTCGGCCTGTATGACCAAAACCGCCGGTACCACGTTCTGTTTCGTCCAGGGTTTCCACGACCTGCCATTCGGCCACCTCGTGACGTGCAATGACCATCTGCGCAATACGTTCGCCATCCTGCACCACAAAGGGCACGTTGGACAAATTGACCAGGATGACGCCGATTTCACCACGATAGTCTGCATCGATTGTACCTGGCGAATTGAGCACGCCGATACCATGTTTCAGGGCCAAGCCTGAGCGTGGACGCACCTGTGCCTCGTATCCCACGGGCAGGGCGATATGTAGGCCAGTGGGGATCAGGCGGCGCTCCATCGGCGCCAGTGTAATTGGTTCGTCGAGGTTGGCGCGCAGGTCCATGCCGGCACTTGCTGCAGTGGCATAGGCGGGCAGAGGGTGGTGCGAGTGGTTGATTATCTTGATTTCCATATCTTGTGAATTGCTTGTGGTATATAATACATAGAATGTACAAAGTTAGTCATTATCTTTGAAACTTTCTATGAAAAATAGTAGAGAAGTTAGATTTCATCTAAAAAAGAAATGGAATGCCATCAGAATGCGTTTCGGCGGCACAAGTTTTCGGGGTCGCAGAGCAGCATATCGTGCGCCAAAAAAGTGGCAAATTTCTCCCCGTATTTGGTGTAAAAAGATGGGGGTGAAAGGTGCAAAAAATCCCCTCAACTAATGCCTCAAGAATCGCGTATTTGAAATCAAAAATCCGACGGGTGGCAAATACGCGCGTTTTGAACGATTGGATTTCCTGAAATTTCGGGAGAAATAGAACACTTTCTGGGTGATTTGTGGTGGTTTAGGACACAAAAAGGCGTTTTCTGCGAAAAAATCAGCGAGATTTTGTGGAAAAAAGTCAAGATGTTGTGAAAATTTTGCGCCGTCTCGTTGAAAAAAGGTCTAACCTTTTTTGAAAAAGGTCTAGGTTTTTTGGGCGGAGGTCTTGATTTGTTACAAAAAAATCTAGGAGAGTGGATTTTTTCTCTCCTAGATTGAAAATTTATTTTGTCAAAATTTATGCAAGTTTTGCACTGGATTTTTGATGCTCTACTCCGTTTATTTTTGACATTGCTTTAGTACAAAATTGGCGATGCCTTCGACCCCCTTTTCGTTCAGAGGCAGGTATTGCAGGTAACTGTTTGGCGTCGCCATCTCGGTGGTGGTGCGCAGACAGTGGTCGGCATTCTCGATCCATAGGAATTGATGCCCCTTGCCCTGAGACAGAGCCTCGCTCCACAGGTCGTAGTCCGTCTTGGTCACTTGATAGTCGTGGCCAGCGCCGACGACGAGCAGGGGCGAAGCACAGGCGCGACCTTCGTCCAGAGGGCGATGCGCGCGGGCAAAGTCGAGATAAGCCTGGGGTAGGGTGGCGAGCATCTGTGCGTACATCGCTTCAGCCGCAGCGGTGTCCAGGCCCTGCAGGGGGGCGATATAATGAATCTGTTCGTGCAGTACGACGTCCAAAGCACGGGCCGAGGCGCACCACATCACACCGCCGGCCACGGGTACCTGACTCTGGCTGATGATGCGGGGTACTAATCCTGCGCCCAAACTATGACCGAGCACGAAGACTTGGTCGGGGTTGATCTCTGCCAGGCTGCTGCCCAATTTCAATGCTTCGACAGCATCGTGCACCACTTCGGTGTCGTAGTTGTCCGCACCACCGACTTCGTTGACCTTGGTGCCGTAGACGTAGGTGCGCTTGTCGTAGCGCAAAGTGGCAATGCCGCGGCGCGCCAGGGCGTGTGCCATCTCGCGGAAGGGGCGGTTGGGGCCTATGGTCTCGTCGCGATCGTTGGGACCACTGCCGTGTACCATCACTACCAAGGGGAATCTTTTGCCAGCCTCCTTCGCCTTGGGCAAACATAGGGTGCCTGGGAGCGAGATTTTGCCGTGAGCGATGGTTACTTCGCGCTCGGTCATATAGGTTGCGGCTTCTGCTTCGGCAGCAGGATCATTTTTCACCACAGCGTCGGGGGCAAAGAGCAAACCGGCGATGCGGCCCACGGCGTCGAAGGTGGCAGTGCAGCGCAACGACAGATTTTTGAAGCATACGCGGCAGTCGATGACGTCGTATTTACCCTTGTTGCTATGATGAAAGTCCTCGGTGGTAATAAATGCACCTGCCTGTGCCTCCAACTGTGCCCAAATCTGATTGAGTTGAGTCACCGTGAGCGCTTGCTGAACTTCGGGCGTAGCGCGCTGATAGATGCTTTCGCCTTGCCCTGCCTGCAGTTCGCCGATCAGTCGCTCCAATGGCGCATGGGGAGACATCGGTGTCTGTGCGACCAGATCTTGGATCGCCGAGAATACGCTGGATGTGCCCGAGGTGACACCCTGTGCCGCCGAGGTCAGTGTCGCTGCGGCGAGGAGGTAGGAGAGGAAAATTTTCTTCATGAGTAGATGGAATAAAAAGGGGGATTGCTATACTGCGCTGATTACTTCAGCATCACTTTGCCGCTCTTGCCGCCTTGCACTTGGTAGAGGTATACACCATTTTGCAAGTGTGAAAGGTTCAAATTGCCAGCATCGCCTACGCGGCCTTCAGCCACCTTGCGGCCGTCTGTGCTATAAACGGCTACGGTGCGCACGCCAGGAGTAGCGAAGCGGAAGTTCAAGGTCTTGCCTGCTACACGAACGGCGTCTGCATCAGCCAAAGTACCTTCTACGCCCATGTTTTCGCTATAAACATAGTTGATGTTGATTGTGCGAGACGCGCCGCCGAGGCTTGCTGTCACTGTGGCAGAATAAGTGGCGTATACGCCGTCTTCAAACTCGGGGTGTAGGTCGAGAGCAACCATTTCGCCGGCTGGTACTACCGCAGAACGACTTTCGCTCATGCCTGACATAGGTGAACAAGCCGTAGTGATACCGCACCAAGAGAAGTGGTGAGACATATCTGCGCGTACTACCTTTACGGTCAATTTGCCAGCCTCTGTGTCAGTGTTCTTGATATATGGTGCTTTGATCATACCATCTACGAGTTCAAAACCAGGTGCCAATTCTATCATTGATGGATGCAGTGTGATTGTAGCACCGTCTTCTACAACTTTGTCGTCTACTACAAATTCTACTTGAGCGCTTGCTGTGAGCGCGAATACTGCAGAGCAGAGGAGAGTAAAGATTTTCTTCATAAATATTACGTTTTTGTGATTATTACTTTGATGGGCGAGGAGCAGGGTCTACTCCTCGCACGATATTATCTGATGATGTTCAGCCTTTTCAGAGCGGATTTTTGTCAGCAGTTGGTGTGCTTTCATCTATGATTAGTGCAATCTTGCTGACAACTCATGTCTTTTATTTTGCAATTAGTGCACGTGTTGTTCTACGACTTGCAGCACGCCTTCCTTCTCATTATAAACAAAGGCTACGACGGCAAGATTCTCGGGCACCCACTTTTCGCCACTCAAGTCTACAGCATATTGGACTGTAGTCTTGTCGTTTTTACCCAAAGTGAGAGGTTCGCCCCATTCGCCGTTGACTGCTGCGCGGAAGACGTGGTTGTGTGTATACGCCATGTTGTGTGCGCCGTCGGGCATTACTTGGTAGCCCACAATATTGTTCTCTATAATCCACACTTGCACGTGGCCGTTGATTTTCTCTTTGGCTGCGAGATCCACAGCGATATTTAATTTCAGCGAATCCTTGTCGTATGTCGCATTGCTTACGGCAATATCCACCTTGGGCTCTTCCACGAGGCGCTGAATCACTTGTGCTGCCCACGAGGTGTAGTTTGTTGCACCGCCGGCGGGGTTGGCTGCATTTCTATCCACCAATCCTTTTGGCCATGAGTCGATGCCCCAGTGCTTGTTGTACGCTTCGCCCGTCGGAGTAGCCAATCCTACACCGTTTGAACTGGGCATTGACATCGAACCGCCGTGGATAGCCACCGCGAT
This sequence comes from Bacteroidaceae bacterium, assembly GCA_017383485.1. Lineage (GTDB taxonomy): Bacteria > Bacteroidota > Bacteroidia > Bacteroidales > Bacteroidaceae > Alloprevotella. The sequence continues at coordinate 36,426 of JAFNXM010000027.1, read as the reverse complement.
GACATGTTCTTTGCCGTAGAGGTCTTGCAGAGATTTTACAGCCTCAGATGCTATCGGACAATTCAAGCAGCGTTGGCCTGTAAAGTCTTCGATCAGGACATTTTTCTTAGGGGTAAATTCTACGGGACCTACGAAGCGGTCGGCTTCGTCAATCGTTTCGCAACCGCAGAATAAGGCAATTGCGCATATAGATAGGATATGGAAAAAATTCTTCATACGTCGTTAGAAATTGAAGTTGTAAGATACTTGCAAACCTTTGCTCGCAGGAACATATCTACACACACCGCCCGAACAATTGTAGCCGGCGCGCGTCTTACCATAGGAAAGTTGCAAACGGTGTGCTCCCTTGGTGAAACAACCTGAAACCATGTAGTAATGTTGCTTACTGGTGGCTGTCTCATCCGTATTGGGCACCTTGGCATTGTACATATCGGAGATAGTAAACATGAAGTTTGGCAACACAGACAACTCCAACAATCCATACCACCAATCACCTTGGTCTTGTTTAGTATGGAGATATTGTGCTTCACCTCGGAGTGAGAGTTTTTTGTTAATCTTCCATTGACCTTCGGCAATAGCAATGTGAGATTTGATCAGACCTCCGTGACCCTCCACAACGCTCTTGTTGTAACGTTGGTTCATGTACATCAAATTCAACTTGAAGTTCTTGTGCAATTTCTTTTCCAATTGTACATTAATATCCTGGTAGTAAGTCTCAGGTCCCATCTGGAAGAAACGAGTCTTATATCCCTCTGTACCTTTCAAGTCGCTAATTGCTGTGCCATCAGGGTTAGTCAATGCTTCGCGTTCTATACCACGGATGTGTGAGAAGTTTAATTTCACGTGTGTGCCGTACTTTCCGCCCAAAGCAGTCTTGCGCTTAAAGTTGTAGCCGAGTTCTGCCTGGAAAGCCCATTCGCCTAAAGTGTTTTGGGTGGCGTAGGGATAGAGTGCGGCGAGTGCGTAAGTTTGTTGCTGAGAGAATGCGGGCAAGTGGTTGATGAAAAGCGCCGTTCCGCTTTGTGAGCGGCGGCTGCGGAAGGACATATCTTCGCTTCTCTTGGCTTGGAGCAATACATTCATACCTCGTTTCGAGTACGAACCGGAAAGGAGGAACGCATTACCACCACGATAGATGTAGCCGTTGTCAAATGAAGGATCTTGACCTTTCCATGCGTATTCGGCCAGGATATTGTAGTTGCCCATTTGAAGGTTTGCACGCGCATCAAAGGCTGTGACGTTTTTGGGTAGGTTGAGTTTGTACGCGCCAAGGACTTCTTCGCCGGCAGCGTTGGTTTCTCCCGTCGAGCGAATGGTAAGAATATCCTCGTCCTTTTCATATTTGTTCACGGCAGAGAATCCGAGCGTCAATCTGGTATTATTTTCATCCATCTTAGGCACCCATTGGTCGACATTCAACTCTAAATCTCCTCCGTAGAGCCATGCGCGATTTTTGTCAAAGTATTTGAAATCTTTGTTGAATTCGCGGCCTTTCCAGTAGTGACGTTGTTGTCCACCAAGTGCTTTCAAAGTGATACCTTTATAGGGGCGGAGCACAAGACGTCCCCCTCTGAGGGAATTGTCTATACCCAAAGAGCGTTCTTCGTAGGTGCGCAACACAAAACCTGAACCAAATTGTTCATAATAGTCACCGGCTGTGAGTTCTGCCCATTTATATTTACCCTTAACATAAAGATGTGGTAAACCCCAGCCCTTGAAATCATTTTCAAAACCGGGGAGGGGGAATTCCAAGAACTCAACTCGTGCGCCTGCTTCAACGTATTTGCTTTGCAACATCAAGTCAGCGTATGTGTTGGTCAGACCCCAGTGCTCGTAGGTGCCGGTTCCGATCTTTTGGTCCTCTTGTGGTATCAAGATGTCGCTTTGAATACTTCCTCGGAGTGAAACCTTCTTGTCACCTTCCTCCTGGGCGAGTGCAGGAGCCGTCGCCAAAAGAAGAGTAGCCAATAGGAGAATTGATTTTCTCATAGAGTTGTCAAGTATTTGTTAGATATACCAGCACCGCACTGCCGTAGTTTTTTCAGTTCTCCCTATATAATAAGAGGTAGGGCAGACCAAATTGAAGCGCGGCGGCGCGGTGTCGGACATATAATAAGTCAAATTATTTTTCTTCGGCAGCAATCAGTTCTCTTACCTTTTCGATGAGGTGTTCTTCTCCACCTTCTGTATATCCGCTGCGGCTTTCTGCGATATTACCCTTGCCGTCGATGATGAAAACGTGAGGAATCATATTCACGCCCATTGCACGTTTGAAATCGCTATTGGGGTCGAGCAAAATATCAAATTCCCAGCCGTTGCCATCAACGAGAGGTTTTACTTTTTGAATATTTTGTGCTTGATCGATAGAGATGGCGATAACTTTTACGCCGGTTTCGTCTTGCCAATCAGCATATACTTCTTGAATAGCCTTGAGTTCGCGGTTGCAAGGTTTACACCAAGTTGCAAAGAAACTAATGATAAAAGGTTTACCATCATTGCTAAGTTCTGCGGTGTTAATAGTCTTGCCGTCGATAGTTTTCAAACTTACTGCTGGAAGTTGAGCACTTGCTGTTGCGATGTATCCCACGAGGAGAAGTGCAACGAGTAAAATCTTTTTCATAAGTATATTTGTTTTTAATGTTTCTAATTTTCTGCAAATTTAGATAGAAACTTTCGATTTTCCTACGTTTTGTACGTTAATTATCTTAAATTTAAAGATATTTGTCAAATATTATTTGTTTAGGGTCCTGCCTTGTTCAACTAATACCTCGGTTGCTTGCAACATAGAGAAGCAATATTCCCTCAGTATTTGATGTTCTTCGTTCATCGCAACGGAGCGTGGTGTAGCGCCCTGTATGTCGTAACAAAATTCCTGTTCTGCGTCGGGATTGTAGACATATAGATGCTTTTCGTCCCTGGCTGCTACGGTATTGTCGGCGGTGTAGAAAATGCAGGGGCGATGTTCTTTCAAAAGGTCAATGCCAAAGTTGTTTTGGGTGTAGGAAATGCCCAACATACCCAGGATTGTAGCCGAGATATCCACTTGTCCTGCCCACGAGGTGTTGGTCTGTGGCAAAATACCTTTACCATAGAAAATCAGGGGTACATGATTGTAGGATTCGGGCAGTTCGCAGTCGGCCTGTCCCACCATTTTGCCGTGGTCGCCTACGAATACGAAGATCGTGTTCTCGTACCATGCCTCCTGTGCGGCGCGGCGCATGAAGTCGCCTATGCATCGGTCGGCATACTCTACGATTTGATCTTCCATGTCCTTAGATTTTCCCTGAAATCCCTTGGGCAAGACGTACGGCGGGTGATTGCTGATGGTCAGCAGTGTGGCAAAGAATGGGCGCCCTGCTTCGTGCGACCGACGAAGTACGGGCAAGGCGTATTCAAACAAGTAGTCGTCGGCCACACCAAAGTGATTGGCGATTTTTTCCTTGGGGTAATCCTCCTCGGCATAGACATCCTGATAGCCATTCGTACGCAAGAAGGCATTCATATTGTCATACTGTGCCTCGTGCGTCATGAAAAATAAAGTATGATAACCCTCCTGTGCCAGGACCGTAGGCAAACCGCTATAATTGGGTATTGCCGAGCCCTTCATGGCGTTGCGTTTCATGATCGAGGGGAAGGAATAGAGTGTGGCGTAAAGACCGTGGTTGGTGTGAGTGCCAGCCGAGTAGCAATTGGTGAAGCAGAGTCCGCCGCGTGCCAGACTGTCTATCGCTGGGGTCAGATTGGTGCCGCCCTGGGTGCCGGTGAGTTTTGCCGACATTGATTCCATAAGCACGAGCACCACGTTTTGTCGGGTCGGCGCTTTGTCCGCTTTGACTTCTCGGGCGAGGGGCGAGAGATGGGGTAAACCTTTTCTCCCTAATAATAATTGTGCCTGAGCCACCGCCTTGGCGTCGTCCATCAGATGTAAGCGCTTGTTTTCCGCACGTCTGTCGTCCAGCGTACTTTGCAGCAGGCAGAACGCCGGATTTACTCCCAATTGGTTCAGGATAGGGTTGTCGCAAAAATAAGCAGCACTCACCTTGATCGGATTATAACCCGTGCGGCCGCGGATGCCAAACATGCAGAGCCCGCAGAGTGCCAAACCAATCGCCAGGTTTGATACATTTTTTGCCCAGTGGCGTCTTTGCTCTTTGGGGCCAGATATGCTGGTGCGCCAGGCCTTTCCCAAACGTGTCAAACCCCAGCAAAACAGGGCGAAGATTAGGAAAAAGGCGGCGATATAAAGGTAATAAGAGGCTTCGGTAAACATCATGCCCAACGTAGTGCTGCCGTGTTCTGCCCAGTTCCATATCGAGGAATTCAGCACTTTGGTAAAGTAGGCGAAGTAGGGGATGTTGCCGGCGCAAGCCATAAAGACGAGGCAGTAGGCCGTGCCAAAGAAAATGCCGATGGGACGTACCACCTTGCTGCCGTAATGATCCAGCGCGCCGACCAAGGTTACGAGCACCAGCGGCAGGGCCAGGATATAGCAAGCCACGACATTGTCAAACCACACACCGCGCAGCATCGCCTGGGCGTGCATCGCTGGAGCGTGGCGCACATCTTCGGGCAATTGTTCCCACAGTGTGCACAGCATCAGTACACGAAATGCCGACATCGCGCCGAGGGCCATCAGGTGGACCTGCAACAGGTATTTCAGGCTGTGCAGAAATTCGCGTGAAACATATTGTTTTATTTTCGAGACAAGATCCAATTTGCAGTTCATTGGGGTGTGTGATTTGTGGGGGCGAAGTTACGAAAAAAAGCCCTAACTAATGCCACGAGAATCGCGTATTTGAAATCGAAAATCCGACGGCGGGCAAATACGCGCGTTTTGAGCGATTAGAATTTCTAAAAAATCAGGAGAAATAGAACATTTTTCGTGTGATTTGTGGAGGTTTAGGACACAAATAGGCTTTTTCTGCGAAAAAATCGGCAAAATTTTGTGGGAAAAAGTCAAGGCTTTGTGAAAATTTTGCGACGCCTCGTTAGAAAAAGGTCTGGACTTTTTTCAAAAAGGTCTTGGTTTTTTCAAACAAAGTCTCTGTTTTTTGAAAAAATCCTATGAGAAACAGATTTTCTTCATTCCAGAATGAAAATTTATTTTGTCAAAATTTATGCAAGTTGTGTTTTCGTACACGTTTGTGACTTTTCATTCCCCACATATTGTGCTTTTTTGTAAATTTGCACTCATGATGAAACGCTTTTCTCAACCCCTGAAATACGTCGCTGTGGTGCTGAGCGCGGTGCTCCTGGTGTGCATCGTGTGGCGTGTCTCTTTGGGGCAATTGAAGCAGGGGGATGGGATCGTGTCTCAGCCCTTAATGCCCGAATGGCTGGTGCTGTGCGCCATCGGTGGGGCGGGGTGTGCCGTGGGATATGCCTTGACCAGACGATTGCACTTGCGCAGTGCTACATTCGCCCTGCACACGGCACTGGTATGCATCCTGTCGGGCGCCGTGGTGACCTATTATCACGGCGAAATGGGTACATGCACACTGTCCCAGGGGCAGGCGTCGTTTGGCTACCTCACGCCCGGGCAACAAGTGTCGCATTTCCCCTTTCATCTGACCCTGGACAGCGCGCAGGTGGTCTATCATACTGACGAGAAGACACCCAAAAATTATATCGCCCACATCACAACACAGGACAAGGTGACGGGTGAGGTGAGCCGGGGTAGCGTCGAGATGAATCAGATCTATCGCAGCGGGGGCTATCGTCTGTGTTTGCAAACCCTGAATGCTGCGACAAATACCTGCACCCTGAGCGTCAATCACGACCCCGTGGGCATCGGTTTGACTTATGCCGGATACGCGCTGCTTGCCCTCAGTATGATTTTCTTTTTCACAGAAAAAAGTAGCCGTTGGTACAGCGCCTTCCAGACTAACAAATCAGCACTTTTACCAAGCCTTTTAGGCATCGGTGCGTTGGCTACTTTTATCACCTATATGATGTCTACACCCGAGCCAGGAGAGCAATTGCCGCCAGTCCTAGATTCGCCGCTGCTGGGTGTACATATTTTCACGATCATCACTGCCTATTTGCTATTGCTCGGCATCACTTTGCTCAGTATCGTCGCCCTATGTCTGCGAGGTCAGACTGAGCGAGATAAAATCCGCAGCACAGTGCTGCACACGTATTGCGAAATGTGGCTCACGCCTGCCATATTTTTGCTGGCAATAGGCATCTTCATCGGCGCCATTTGGGCCAATGTGTCGTGGGGCAGGTATTGGGGATGGGACCCCAAGGAAACTTGGGCGCTCGCTACACTGCTGATCTACGCTCTGCCCTTGCATCGCACGTCCTTCCCACTGTTCAAACGCGATGTGTATTTTCACACCTACTGCATCCTGGCCTTTGCCAGCGTACTGATGACCTATTTTGGCGTGAACCACTTGCTGGGCGGACTGCATAGTTACGGCGGCTGATTTTGCCACACCATATTATATATAGGTACGGACGAAAAAACTTTTTCCCACCAGTCGTGAGCAAAAGCCACAAAAAAGACTTAATTTTGCGAAACCATTTTTCCGCTATCTCGGATCCATTTTCACAATATGCACAGATACGTCGACATCATCCTGCCCCTGGCGCTGCCAGGCACCTTCACCTACCGTCTGCCCGAATGGCTGATGGGTCAGGTCGGCGTGGGCTGTCGCGTAGTGGTACCTCTGGGTAAAAGCAAATACTATACGGGCATCGTACACCGCCTGCACGACACACCACCCGCCGAGGGTATCGTCGTAAAGGAAGTGTGCGAGGTGGTAGACAGCGCGCCTATTATTCTACCGACTGGATTAAAATTGTGGGAGTGGATTTCGTCGTACTATCTCTGCCATCTGGGCGAAGTGATGAAGGCAGCGTTGCCCTCGGGATTGAAGTTGGAGAGCGAAACCCTTGTCTCGCTCAACCCCGACGCCGCAGCAGACGCACCCACCGATGAGGTCGCGGTAAAGATCGTCCAACAGTTGAAAGACGGCAAGGCCCAGCGCATCGATGCCCTGGCCAAAGCCATCGGATATGCTCGCATCGACATACAGGTACGCCGATTGGTGGAGCAGGGTCTGTTGGTCGTTGAAGAGAAGTTAGCGCGCTCATTCCGTCCCCGCACCGAGACCAAAGTACGTTTGGGCAAGAAGTGGGCCAGTCTGACCGACGCCAATGAAATATGGGATATGCTACGCCGCACACCCAAGCAGGAGAAATTGTTGCAGACTTTCTTCTACCTGACCGAATGCCCCTTGGACCTACAAGGCATCCGCGACGACGAATACGCCGTACTGAGCAAAAAGCGCCTGGCACAGCATCCCGACTTCAGCGCTACGGCATTCGACGGTCTGAGGCGTAAAGAAATTCTGGAGGTATTCACGGCAGAAGTTTCCCGACTGAAGACACCAAAGGCTTTGCCGCAAGCACTGACGCACGCTCTGGATGAGCAACAAAGTACCGCATTGCAACAAATCGAAGCATCGTGGCAAAAGCACAACGTCTGCCTGCTGCATGGTGTGACCTCGAGCGGAAAAACAGAGGTGTACATCGAACTGATCCGTCGCGAAATTGCCGCAGGGCGTCAGGTGCTTTATCTCGTGCCCGAGATCGCGCTGACGACCCAACTGACCACACGTCTGGGCCGAGTCTTCGGCGACAAAATGGGTATTTATCATTCGAAATTCCCAGATGCCGAGCGCGTAGAACTTTGGCAAAGACAATTGACATCTACTCCTTTTCCTCTGATACTGGGTGTACGTTCATCGGTATTTTTACCTTTTCAAAATCTGGGCTTGATTATTGTGGACGAGGAGCACGAGACGAGTTACAAACAGCAGGATCCTGCACCCAGATATAATGCCCGCGATGCCGCCATCCTATTGGCGCATTTTGTCGGCGCACGTACTTTGCTCGGCACGGCGACACCTGCTGTCGAGACCTATTATAATGCGCACGAGGGCGGCAAGTATGGTTACGTCAGTATGACCAAAAGACACGGTGACGTAGCCCTGCCTGAAATCATCGTCGAGGATGTGAAAGAGTTGAAGCGAAAGAAAATCATGAAATCGCCCTTCTCGCCACGCCTGGCCGAAGAAGTCAATCAAGCCCTGGACGAGGGCGGACAAGCCATACTCTTCTACAACCGACGCGGCTATTCGCCCGTCATGGAATGCCGCTCGTGCGGATGGACGCCTCATTGCAACAACTGCGACGTACCTTTGACCTTTCACCAGCGTATCGGAAAATTGACGTGCCATTACTGCGGCGCTACTTACGATATTCCCCGACAATGTCCGCAATGCGAAGAAACGGATTTGAAAGACATCGGCTACGGCACAGAAAAGATAGAATCAGCGGTACAAGGTTGTTTTCCCAAGGCAAAAACGGCACGTATGGATTTAGATACGACGCGTTCGCGCGATGCCTATGAAAAAATCATCCACGACTTCCAATGCGGACAATCTAACCTGCTCGTGGGCACACAGATGGTGACCAAGGGACTGGACTTCGACCGCGTGCGTGTCGTAGGTATTCTCAACGCTGATCAAGCCCTGAATATTCCTGATTTTCGCGCCCATGAGCGGGCCTACCAAATGCTGTCGCAGGTAGCAGGACGGGCTGGGCGTCGCGGCAAGCAGGGCAAGGTGATCCTGCAAACCAGACAGGCCAATCTGCCCCTGATTAAACAGATTGTACGGAACGACTACGAGGCTATGTACCTGACGCAAGTGGCAGAGCGCAAGGCTTTCGGTTATCCACCCTTTACCCGCATCATCAATATCTACGTGAAGCATCGCGACGAGCGTATTTGCGTGGCTGCGGCATCTCATTTGGCGACTATGCTCCGTCCACATTTTGGCACAAACCTTTTGGGGCCAGACCGCCCCAGTATTGGGCGGATACAATCCCTGCATATCCGCAAAATGATGCTTAAGGTCGTGCCTTTGCTCCCACCACAAGGCACACGTCGCACACTGCTCGCAGCAGTAGAAGTACTGAAAAATCATCCAGCGCTTAAAGGCGTCGCACTTTACTTTGATGTAGATCCTTTGGGGTAAGGTTTAGATAGGTATTCAACAATAATCGTTAATACTTCTCTTGCTCTGCTAATAATAATTTGTACTTTTGTACATTGCAAATCCAAACATACTGAATACATCCCTATATTATGATAAAACTCCAAGGTATAAAGAAGTCATTTGGCACTCTGGAAGTGCTTGGCGGTATTGATTTGACCATCGGCCGCGGCGAAGTGGTGAGTATTGTCGGCCCGAGCGGTGCAGGCAAGACCACCCTGTTGCAAATCATGGGCACCTTGTATCGCCCAGATGCTGGTTCGCTGGAAATATCTGGCACCGACGTGCTCCGCCTCAAACCCAATGCGCTCTCAAAGTTCAGATGCGATCACCTGGGATTTATCTTTCAGTTTCACCAACTACTGCCTGAATTTACGGCATTAGAAAATGTGATGATTCCAGGCTTTATCGCCAAAAAATCGTCAGGCAAAGTAAAACAGAGGGCTAAGGAGTTATTGCAATTCATGGGACTGTCGGACCGCGCAGAGCACAAGCCCGCCGAACTATCCGGCGGCGAGAAGCAACGCATCGCTGTGGCGCGTGCACTGATGAACGAACCCGACGTCATTCTGGCCGACGAGCCTTCAGGCAGTTTGGATTCGCACAACAAACAGGAGTTGCACCAGCTCTTCTTCGACTTGCGCGACAAAATGGGTCAGACCTTCGTCATCGTAACCCACGACGAGGAATTAGCACAAACTACCGACCGCACGATTCACATGGTCGACGGACTGATAGTGCCTGAGCAAAACAAAATCATCACTCCTGCAGAATTTGCACAAACAGAGGAGTGATAGCTGAGAGGACGAGAAAAACGAACGCATCTATACACATTATATATTATATATAGGATATGATTAAATTGGGGGATTGGAACGAACTCGTGGTAAATCGTTTTACAGACCATGGTGCCTATTTGGAGGGCGGAGAAGTAGGAGAAATCCTCATGCCCAACGCCTACGTCGAACGAGGTGTACGCATCGGCGACCGCGTGACGGTGTTCGTCTACCTGGACCAGGAGGAGAGACTCGTCGCTACGACCGAGACGCCACTGGCACGCGTGGGACAATTCGCTTGTCTGACCGTGTCGTGGGTTAATGAATTTGGCGCATTCCTGGACTGGGGATTGATGAAAGACCTGTTCGTGCCCTTCCGCGAACAGCGCCGCAAGATGGAAGTAGGCCGTTATTACATCGTATATATATACATCGACGAAGCCTCGCACCGTATCGTGGGCACAGCCAAGGTGGACCGCTACCTCGAACCCGCCGCAGCCGACACCTATCACAAGGGACAGCAAGTAGCACTACTGGTCCAGGGGCGCACAGACTTGGGCTACAAGGTCATCGTAGACCACAAATATTCGGGTCTCGTCTATCACGACCAAGCCTATGCCGAACTGCACACTGGTGATGAATTGACGGGTTTCGTATCCCAGGTGCGCCGTGATGGCAAGGTGGATGTGTCGCTACAAAGCCTGGGCGTGAGTCGTTTCCGCGACTTTGCCGATCAATTGCTCGACGAACTGGAGCAAGCAGGTGGTACATTGCCCTACTGCGACGCATCGTCGGCCGAAGACATCGCCGAGCGTTTTGGCGTGAGCAAAAAGACCTTCAAACGTGCCGTTGGCGCGCTGTATAAAGCCAGCCAAATTCACCTGATAGACGGCGGAATCGCCCTGGGCGGTCAACCCAAAACGCCACGTCCCGTCGTGCAAAAACGCAGTCCACGTCCCAGATTTAAGCGTACGACTCCTGTTGAAAAAAGTTAGGGAAAGGCTCGCCTCAATTCGCGACTTTTTCAGTCCAAAACAATTCGTTTTTTATACCCCCAAATACGGCGAAAATGCCCATTTATCTCAGCAAAAAGTGAGGAAATAAGGGGGAATATTAAAAAAAACTAAAAAAAATACGACAAAAATTTGGAGGGATAAAAAGAACCCTTTATATTTGCATCATCAAACATCGAAAAATAGTTTTTTCATCTCTATATAAGTTCTGTTAATTTTACCTTACGTTGTGAAACGTGGGGTAATTTTTTTATACCCCAAAACTTGAACAAATTGTGGTAAAATAAATTTACCATCCTGAACGAATAAGCTCTAATTCATCAAAGGTGTTTTCAACAAACCAAGACCTTTTTCGAGACACCAATGTGTTGTCAAAAAAAAGTCCTAACCTTTTTCAAATTTCGCGACGCCTCGTTAAAATTTCGCGACGCCTCGTTAAAAAAAGGTCTAATGTTTTTTGAAGTAGGTTTTGGACAGTTTGTGACATTCTGCTTTGGGTGTTAAAAATCTCTTCTGAATGTGGCAGGTCATCAGTTTGAATAGTTCGCTTGTATTCTATCCTTTGTATTTGTCCAATTCGATATTTGCGAGATGTGCGAAGTGGACTGAAAAGGATTTACTTGTTTCTCTTCGTATTTTGTAAATAATATTTAACTTTGCAGATGTGATCAACGATGACTGCAACCCGTGTATCCCGTTACAGGTGCTTTGCAGTAAAGGTGAAAACAAATATTTTAGTTATACCCCTTCACTTAAATCTAAATCTTATGAAAAAGTTAAGTATGATGATTATGGCAGCATGTTTGTTGCTATTGGCATCTTGTTCTTTGAAGCCCAAGAGCATTGCTCCTGCATCAACAAAATTTGACGGCGGCAAATTGGCAACTCTCGTTGAACTGGTTGGCACTGAGGGCGAATTGTCTTTCGAAGAGACTGAAGCAGCAGTTCCTGCTCAAATCATTCGTCTGAAAGCCAAGTTGAAATTAAACGAAGAAACAGCTTATTTGCAAACTACTGAATTGAAGGAGATAGAGTTCTCCTACGAACCTCTGAAAGTGACTTTGCAAGATGCAGAAGGTAAAGAAGTAAAGGATTTGGAATTGTCGAAAGATGATTATAAAAAATTGGCAAAACATCTCCAGGGAAAGAAAGGCGAAGAAGTCGAAGTGACCTTTGAAGCTACCTATCACAATTCGGAAGAAGCACCAAAGTGGTTTAAGCAAAGCGTCGCATTTGCTGCAGGAGATGCCGGCGACGTTTACCCAATCGTCTATAATATGGACGGCGAAATCGGCAAGTATCCCATTCATGCCACACTGATCGAACAAAAGGACGGCATGATTCGTGGAGCTTACTATTATAAAAAAGGTAGTACGATCCTTTACCTCATGGGTGAAAGGAATGGTAAATATGCCGAACTCTACGAGTATACATACGAAGGCCGCCACACAGGTTATTGGGCAGGCGTATTGACAGAAGCTGAGTATTCAGGCTCATTCGAAGCAGTTGTTCCAGGCAAGTCTTATTTCTTCCAGATTACACCAACCACCGAACTGGAAACAGTGAAGTTCTTTGATGCAGACTTTGACAGATTCTTTTATCAAAGAATGTATGAACCCGTAGTAGTGACGGAAGGCGATTTTGAAGATACTGATGATGCGGGTGGCAACCTGGACGCGCTTTTGGACAAGTATGAAAAATATGTTGACGATTATATCACTCTGATGAAGAAAGCTCAGAATGGTAATGCCTCTGCAATGGTCGAGGCGGTGGAACTGCTGGAAGATGCTCAGGAATTGGCCGAAGAACTGGAAAAGGAACAAGGCAATATGAGCGTTGCAGACGCTAAACGCATGGCTGAAATCAATGAAAAAATGATTACTGCCGCACAAAATATGTAGGGTATGTAATTACCTGAATGCTATATTAAGGGCAGGAGGATGCGACGTGTGTGCAGCATCCTCCTGCCTTTGCGTTTGTGGCGGTAAACTCGATTTTGTCGGTAGAAAAGACTTGTCGTCTCGTTTCCTCGATGTATGTCCTCTCGCATTAAACCCTACCCGGGAAAATACTAATCCTTTTTTACTGGAAATAGTATTAATTTTTCTTTAAACGAGGACGGTTTGCGCTTTTTTTTATAAGTTTGTAGTGAAGTTTTAGTGCATTTACAAAACTTATCAAATATTGTATGATTTATCCCAAAATCCTTCTTCATGATGTATAGAAAAATATCCCTTTTGACAAGTCTGTTGTTCGTGCTCCCACTGATGGTGCTGGCATTCACTTCTGGCCCGCTCAGATATACTAAGTTGCCCACCGATCTGTTTCATGTCGACGAAGCAGAGGTTTATGGGCCCGAGCGGCCCATTACGGGGCGTATAGAGATACCCTATAATGTATCAACCTCGACGGCCAATTGGAAAGTCGTGGGTATACGCAGTTATGCTTTTCAGCACTGCAAGTTGACCGAGGTGACATTCTCGCCAGCGATGCGTTCGATTGGTGCTTACGCTTTCAATGATTGTAGCGAACTGCGCAAGGTCGAGGCGATGCGCGGACTGAAGTTTATCGAAGGTGGCGCCTTCTCGGACTGCCGTAAACTCGAGGAATTCCAATTTCCCGAAAGCATCAAACTGATCGGTGAATATGCGTTCAAAAACTGTCATAAGTTGAAGTCGGCATACTTTGGCGAGCATGTCAGCTCTGTACGCCAGGGTGCTTTCTCCGACTGCTGGGCTCTGGAAAGTGTAGTGATGGATTGCTATATCCAGGAAGTAAGTGACCACTGCTTCAACTCCTGCAAATCACTTCAAGAGGTGCGCTTGCCGAAGACAGTCCGCCGTATTGGCGACTCTGCCTTTCAGTATAGCGGAATAAAGACCATCTATATGGGACCACACGTCCAGCAGATTGGCTATGGCGCATTTGTCGGCACACCACTCGAGCATGTTTATATAGAAGCTCAGACGCCACCGCAAATACTATACTTCACTGAGAATGGTAAGGAAAAATATATTACTGTACACGTACCAGCCTCGGCAGTGGCGGCTTATAAGCAAAATAGTTCTTGGCAAAAATTCAACATCGTGGCCTCTTGACCGCGATTCTTAGATAAATACTGACGAGTCCTAACCTCTACTTCATAATATCGTTTATGGGAAAGACAATCAATATCCGCTGCAAAAATACAGGTAAGACACACAAGGTGCCAATAGGTTTTACCCTGGAAGAAGTTTACGGCCTGCTCGAGATACAAATGCCCTATGGCGCGACCAGTGCCAAGGTGAACAATAAGACCGAGGGACTGCACTTCATGTTCTTCAATGACAAAGATGTGGAGTTTCTGGATATTACTTCACCCTCGGGGATGCGCACCTACACCCGGTCGCTGTTCTTCGTGCTGTACAAGGCGGTGAGCGATCTCTATCCCGAAATGCGACTGAAGATAGGCACGCCCGTCAGCAATGGATATTATTGCGAAATCGAGGCAGCCGATGGCGTTGCACTGCAGACTGCAGATACACTGGATCAAAGACGCGACAAAATCAAAGCACGCATGCAGGAAATCATCGATGCGGACATGGCATTCCATCGTATTACCTGCCCCAGAGACGAAGCTATCGAATTATTCCGCAAAAGCGGTTTGGAAGACAAGGCGAAGTTGTTGGAAAGCATCGGTTCGCTCTATACCCACTACTACACCCTGGGCGATACCATCGACTATTTCTACGGCTCATTGCTGATCCGCACCAGCCAGATTACCCTGTTTGATATCATCAACTACGGCGACGGTTTGCTGCTCCGCGTTCCCGATCCTGAAAATCCCACCCAATTGAAACCCATGCGCGAACAGTCGAAAATGTTCGATGTGTTCCGCCAACAGCACCGTTGGCAGGATATTCTGGGCGTATCAACCGTGGGTGAATTGAATGCTGCCAATGCCGCAGGATACAGCAACGACTTGATTCAAGTGAGCGAGGCGTTACAGGAAAAGAATATCGCACGTATTGCAGACACCATAGCGAGCAATCCCCAACTGAAAGTGATCCTGATTGCAGGGCCTTCGTCCAGCGGAAAGACTACTTTCTCAAAACGCCTTTCTGTACAACTCATTGCCTGTGGCCTGCGTCCCATTGCTATCTCTCTGGACGACTACTTTGTCAATCGTGAAGATACGCCTCGCTTGTCCAATGGCGAGTACGACTATGAAAATGTCGAAGCGATGAATATTCCGTTGTTCAATGCCCAGATGAATGCGCTGCTGAAAGGCGAGGAGGTAGAACTGCCTCGCTACAACTTTATGACAGGTAAGAGTGAGCAGAGCGGCAACCGTATCCGCCTGAAAGAAAATTCAATCATGATACTCGAAGGTATCCATGCGCTCAATCCACGTCTGACACAGGATGTCCCCGCTGAAAACAAATACAAAATCTACGCTTCGGCGCTCACCACAATCCAGTTGGATCATCATAACTATATACCCACAACGGACAATCGTCTATTGCGCCGCATCGTGCGCGACTACAAATATCGTGGTTATTCTGCCCAACAAACTATTAGTCGTTGGCCAGAAGTGCGGGCAGGTGAGGAAAAATGGATTTTCCCCTTCCAGGAACAAGCAGACGAAATGGTCAACACAGCTCTGCTTTTCGAACTGGCCACACTGCGAGACCAAGCACTTCCTGTCTTAGAAGAAGTGCCCGAAAATACGCCTGAATATACCGAAGCATACAGATTGCGCAAGTTCTTGTCATACTTCAAATCGATATCCCTCGAGGGTCTGCCCCCGACATCCCTGTTGCGCGAATTCTTGGGTGGCAGCACATTCAAATATTAATCTACGGTAGAGATAAAAAGAGAGGCCGGCATGCTTTTTTCAACAACCACGAGCGTTTTTTGAAATACTGCACTGCAATTACCTATTTTCTTTTTATCTTTGCTCGTTGAAGAGGGTGGCGACTTTTGCCGCTAAAAGTAAATACAATTGACATGGTGAAAAATACATCTAGGAAAAAATTGGTTTTTGCGACTAACAACGCACATAAATTATCAGAAATTAGCGCTATCGTAGGCGATAAATTTGAAATCCTCAGCCTGCACAACATCGACTGCTTTGGAGATATTCCCGAAACCGCCGAAACATTGGAAGGAAATGCTTTGCAAAAAGCAGAGTACGTTTACAATAATTACGGATTGGACTGCTTTGCCGACGACACAGGCCTGGAAGTTGAAGCACTCGGCGGACGCCCTGGCGTACATACTGCACGCTACGCATTCATCGACCGCTACGATCCCGAAGCTAATACAGAAAAATTGCTTGAAGAACTCGACGGTAAGGAAAATCGCAAGGCGCGCTTCCGCACAGTTATCGCCTATATCCAAGGTGGCGAAAAGCATTTCTTTGAAGGTATCGTCGAAGGAGAAATTGCTACAGAGAAACGCGGCACAAAGGGATTTGGTTACGATCCCGTATTTATCCCCGAAGATACAGAGCAGACCTTTGCGGAACTCGGCGTAGAAATCAAAAACCAAATCAGCCACCGTGCACGCGCCGTCGCAAAATTGTGCGAATTTCTGAATGAGCAAGAAGGATAAGTAAGCAAAATCTATTTGACAATATATTGGCCAAACAAGAAATAAAGATAGAATGAAGAGAAGAATATTGCATGCGTTATTGTTAGTATTTGCTTGTACTTTTATGTTCTCATGTACGCAGGACAACGAAGGTGATGTACCTCAGGTTCAATTATCAGATATATCAGGTGTATGGCAACAAACTGCGTATCTCTGTTCTGATGGCTATTTTGTATCTATCTATGGCCTTGATGCAATTCATTACGAATTTGCACGCCCCGATACTACTGGCACATTAAAATATATCCAGTACACATTAGATGAATTAGGTAATAAAGTAATTAGCAAAGAAGGTACATGGGTATATGACCCACAAACTCAAAATGCCCATGTCGTTGAACCTCGGGGTTGGAATCTTGATATTCATTTTATCTTTGGCGAAAAGAACAATGATACATTAGAAATAAAGGGAAGAACTGTTAATTCCAATTCTACGGTAAAAGTTAAAAGGTTGACCAAATAAAAAAACAATTATTTATTATCGTTCCCTTCATATCATACATACTATATGAAAAGAATATTCTCTTTCCTCTTTGCCCTGACGCTGTCGCTCAGTCTATTTTCACAGACAGCGGCGGAGGATAGCAATTGGAAACTCTACCTGTCCTATCAGAATGCGTCTTGCTGTGTAGTACATGGCGACATCGTTTATGGTGTACTGAGCGGGAACCTCATTTCCTATGACTCCGAGACAGAGGAGGTGCGACAATTCTCCAGCCTCGACGGATTGGGCAGCAAGGGTATCTACGATATAGCCTACTCTCAGACACACGACTGCTTGGTAGTGCTTTATGAAGACTATCATATTGACCTGGTTTACGACGAAGGTGATCATATTGTGGGTATCCCAGGTCTGAAGGGTACAGAGCAAGGCAATGGTGCAATCAACAACCTCTTCGTAGGTGAAGACCATATCATCGTGTCCAACAAAGCTGGCATCGGTGTCATTAGTTTAGAGTATCACAACGTCGTGGGCTTTTATACTTTTGGCGAAGCCGTCACTGCTGCTGCTGAATGGCAGGGCGCTTGGTGGGTAAGTACGGCAAATGCACTGTACTCATGCAAAACTTCGGACAATCCCTATGACCGCAATTCATGGAGGTGTTTACAACGAATGAAGGTTCATCAATTTGCCGTGATGGGCAACTATCTTTATGCCAACATTCATATGTCAGAGGACGAAAATCTGGGCTATATGTGTTTTGCCGTAATGGATCCAGCCGACCAAAAGTTTTACAGAATTGCAGGCGGCGCCTATACCACACTGCGGGCTACAGGAAATCGTGTGATGAGTGGTAGCGGTAATTATATATGTGAAGTATTGGCAAGTGCGCCCAAGGTGCTTCATCGTGCGATAAATAATCCCAATACGTGGAAAGATATCTTTCCAGTAGGAGAAAACAAATGCTGGGTGACGTCTGACGATGGTGGTTGTATGCAATACGAAATTGTAGATAATGCTTACCAAACCACAAATAGAATACTGCCCCAATTTGGCCCCCAACGAGACCTTTGTTTTTTCACTAAGTATGTTGGCGACAGACTACTCATCGCTGGTGGTCGCCTTGACCCCTACGACACGATGCACTATGACCCCACGGCGATGATTTATGAAAATGGCCAATGGACGTTCTTCCAAAACAAAGGTATATCGGATATAACAAAGGTGGTCTATCGAGACCTCTCCACTATCGCACAAGATCCGCTCGACCCTACGCATCATTTTGTTTCGGCAGCAGGCACGGGATTGTACGAGTTTAAAGATTTCAAATTTGTCAAACATTATACCGTAGGCAATTCACCTCTGGAATCTGCTGTGCCTAAGGAAGCGCTAGATATCCAAAAGATGTACACACGTATCGACGGTTTGAGTTATGATGCCGAGGGTAATCTTTGGATCATCAACAATCAAGTCGATTCTCTCCTTCGCGTGTTGAAAAAAGATGGTACGTGGAAGAGTTTTTATATCGAGAGCGTGAAGCAAGCACCTACCTGTGTGCGCACACTCGTTGACAGCAAGGGCCGAGTATGGGTTGGTTCACGTCGTACCGTCAACTACCACGACGGAGGTCTGCTTTGCTTCGATCACGGCGGCACTATCGACAACACCAAGGACGATGTGGCACACTATCGTTCGACATTCACCAACCAAGACGGTACAACGTACAGTCTGCAGGGCGTCTACGATATGGCCGAGGACGCCGATGGTAGCATCTGGGTAGCCACATTGACAGGAGTCTTTGTGATAGACAATCCAGACGAATGGGCGCAGTCTACATTCAGAGTGACGCAACCCAAAATCCCCCGCAACGATGGTACAAATTACGCTGACTACCTACTGGGCGAGGCACAAGTTTCTGCAGTAGCCATCGACGGCGCAGGACAAAAGTGGTTGGGCACAGTGAGCAGTGGTGTATATGTCACCAATCCTGATGGCAGTGAGATTTTGCATCACTTCACCAGCGACAACTCACCTCTGCTTTCAGATCAAATTCACTCTATCGCTCCCAACCTTAGCACAGGCGAAATTATGATCGGTACCGAAGCGGGACTTTGCTCGTATATGAGCCGTACTTCCCAATCCGCGCCTTCACTGGATAAGGGAAATATCAAAGTTTATCCCAATCCCGTTCGTCCCGACTACCGCGGCGATGTTACTGTCACTGGTCTGCCCGAAGATGCCGACGTCAAAGTCGTTAATACCAGCGGCCGCACGCTATATGGTGGAACTTCTGCGGGCGGTACATTCACCTGGGATTGCCGTGCTACTGATGGCGGGCGCGTCGGACCAGGTGTATATTATATTATGATTTCGACCGCAGACGGCAAGAAAGGTATTGCTGCAAAATTCGTAGTCATTTAATGCAACGAGAAAGGCTAAAAATATTTATAACGTATAAAATCAAAAAATCATGAACTACTTGTTAATTCTTCTTGGCATATCTTTTGCCGTGTCGGCTGTCGGCTGGTTTTATTTCATCTACTTTTTCAGTATTGGTTACGGCCTGGCCATTTCTGCTTTATCAGTAGGCACTGCGGTGCTATTTTGGGAACAATTGCCCCTGCCAGCAGCAATACTCCTGGGCGTTCTCTTCGTCTATGGTATCCGTTTGGCGCTTTACCTATTTATACGCGAGCGCCGTTCTGCTTCGTACAAGAAAATTCTCTATCAACCCGAGCTTACGACTCGCAAACCTTTCTTCGTGATGGTGATGATTTGGGTGTCTTGTGCTTTGCTCTATATCGGACAAATTAGTCCTGTGACGTTCTATCTCGCCAATTTGGCAGAAGGTGCTACCGTCAATCCCGTTTGGGCTTGGGCTGGAGCGATAGTCGCTGCGCTCGGCGTAATCATCGAAGCTGTGGCAGATGCGCAGAAGACTGCTGCAAAAAAGGTGAACGTGTCACGCTTCGTCAGCCACGGCCTCTACCGCTTCGTACGCTGCCCCAACTACTTCGGCGAAGTGTTGATGTGGACTGGCAGTTTCATCATTTGCGTGGGTGCTTGCTGCACGACAGGTCAATGGGTCATCGCCTCGTTAGGTTATATCGGTATCGTCTATGTGATGTTTAGCGGTGCGCGCCGTATCGAACTCCGCCAGGACGAAGTTTATGGCAAAGATCCCGAGTTCCAAGCCTACATCAAGCGCACCCCACTTATCTTGCCACTCATCCCTATTTATAGTGTGAAGAAATACTCCTGGTTGAAGGGATAAGCCTCCTTTCCTCCCACGTCAATACGACGTGTAAAAACAAACCAAGACCTTTTTTAAATTTCGCGACGCCTCGTTAAAATTTCGCGACGCCTCGTTTAAAAAAGGTCTTGGTTTTTTTGTGCCACATTTGGGCGCCTTAATCAAAGGCTTGTGACTTGTTATTTTTTCCAACCTGTCACCTTGCCGATGCGCTTGGGAATTTCTGTGTTGTCGTACTTGCCAACGAACTCTTCAGCACCTGCGCCAATGGCAAACACGGGCACGTAGCCGTTGGAGTGACCTCCGCTTTGCCAACCTACCAGGGCGATCTCGTGGAGGACGTTTCGTGCTTCGGTCGCAATACCTCCGAGCTGGCTATACAGGCTCTGTTCGCCATTCTCCTTGCCTGCTACGACTTTGTCGAAGGCACGCTTCAGTCTTGCTGTTTGATGCTCGTTCAACTGTACTTTGTCCCAGAAACCCCAATTGGCCTTGAGGTCAGCTTCAATGATGTCCCAAGTGATAGCTGAGCCCTGAGATTTGATGAGCCCTTCCAAATGCGAAGAATACATATCCACGCTTATCTTTTGATATTGGAATACGTCAGTATGTAGTTCGTATGGGCCACGACCCAAGGCGATGCCACCAGTTTCGTGGTCGGCAGTCACGACGATCAGGGTTTCGTCCGGATGTTGCTTGTAGAATTCGTAAGCCACCTTGATAGCCTGGTCCATATCAATGACTTCGTGGAAAACTGTCGCCGCATCGTTGCTATGACAAGCCCAGTCGATCTTGCCACCCTCTATCATCAGGAAGAAACCGTCCTTGCGTTGTGCAGCCAAGGTCTTGATGCCGGCTTCGGTGATTTGAGCAAGTGTCAGATCTTCAGCCTTCCTGTCGATAGCGTATTGAAGACACTTGCGCAAAGTCTTGCTTGCCTCTTCTGTTTGGAACAGGATCATTTTCTTGCCCTTCTTAAACTTCTTGTCAAAGTCTTTGACGCCGCGTGCAATGCGATAGCCTGCATCTTCGCACTGAGCATACAGCGTGCCTTCCTTTTGCAGATCGCCACTGCCGACTGGCTCCATGAAATCCGAACCAGCGTAGAAATCGAAATTGGCTTCGATCAAATGCTTGCCGATGGTATAGTAGGAATTGCGTCCGCCGACGTGTGCATAGAATGCCGCCGGTGTGGCGTGATCTACTGAGACGCTGGTGGCAACACCTACTGCCGCGCCTGCATCTTTCGCCCATGTCGCTACGCTGGATGCTGGCGTCTTTTGATCAGCCAGGACGCCGATGGCACCATTCTTGGTCTTCTCGCCAGTAGCCAGGGCTGTGCCTGCAGCAGCCGAGTCGGTGACACCATTTGTAGCAGAGAAGGTGGTCGCAAGGCCTACTGCCGGAAATGAAGTGAAAAGCAAAGGCTTTACGCCAATACGGCCCTCGAGCGCTGCCAAATAGGTCTCGGTGCCGTTGACTTGGTTGACGCCCATGCCGTCTCCTATAAAATAGAATACGTATTTGGGAGTGCCCTGTGCAAAAAGGCTTAAAGCGATTGCAAAGGATAAAATGAATGAGGTGATACGTCTGGTAAACATAGTCTGTGATATTTTTGTGATGAAATAAGGCCTCGTGAAAAGTATCAGAGGCCTTGTTGAATTTTGTTAGTTTGCTGAATCAACGTAGCAGTTGATACTACCACTTTTGTAATAATAATAACCGTCGACGCTAATCTCTTTGCTCTTAGCACCAGTAGCTACGATGTCGATCACGCCGCCATCGAATGTGAAGTCGCCTTTCACTTTGATGCCTCTGCATTTAGCTTCCAATTCGGCGTCGCCTGGCATATAGGTGGTACCGGTCACGACCATTTTTACCTTAGTCGGTACACCAGTCTTTTGAGCAATTAGCAAGTCTGTGCCGCTGCTGATGCCTTTCGAACCATTACCGCTCACCGTAGCTTCGATGGTACCAGCGGAAATAGTCATGGCGCTGTCGCACTTCAAACCCTTGACATCCTCAGCCGCTACATCCAGTGTGAAATGTCCACCCTCGATGAGTGCTTGGCCATTGTATTCGTCGAGCGGGTCTTTGGTAATTGATACGTCAATACCATCGCCGCCTGTGCCCTTAATATTATAGGTGCCGCCTTGAGTCTTCAGGTATTGCTCGACGTGCATGCCGTCGCCCACTGCGCCGAGTACATTGAGGCGACCAAAGCTTGCTTCAAAGTGTGAGTACTCGTCTGAAGCGTAGGCGTGCTTGGTGTTGCCCGTGATGTTGAGTGTGCCGTTGCCGGATAGTTCTGGGTGACCGTTGACAAAGAAGCAAGCGTCGTGTGTGCCGCCTTTTGCATCGGAGAAGTTGTTGACGCTACCCTCGATCATGTGAATTTTGATACGCTTCCCGTTCTGGATGTCAAAGGCCGCACCCTTGTTGCTCGTGAGGCTGACATTGTCCAATATAACTGTAGACTTGTAGTCGCCTTCCATAGTGAAAGAGCCATTTTGCGACGTGCCCGACAAATAATAGGTAAGCTCCTCTTGATAAGCAGGGTTGGCTTCCAAATAAACATGAGCACCGTCTGCACTGGATGTAAACTGTTCGCGCAGCGCCAAAGGCATTGTGACGTCAACCTGAGTTGCACTATAATTTACATATATTGTATGTGCATCATAGGTACGATAGTCGAACGTCACGCTATCGATATCTGCCGCCGAGAAGGCGTCGGTGTCAAACGTTACCGCCGTGCCGTCCGCACTTGTCGTAATGCGCGATACCTCGCTCACCGGTGCGGTGTAAGTAAATGCGCCGCAGTGTATCCGCGCCGTTTGTGCAAGGGCAGCAGAACTAATGGCGGCGAAAGAAAGTAGGGTAATTATCTTTTTCATCGAGCGATCGTCTTATATGTACGTCCATTAATTTGTACGAGGTAAACGCCTCTGTTGAGGCTGCTTTGGCCTACGCGCTTGCCATCAGGCGTAAATACGTGGATAGTACTTCCTGCAGGTGCGTTGGTTTGCAGGTTGCCACCGACAATACTTACAGTGCATCCGCCGTCAGACATATTTTCAATAGCAGTAGGTTCTGTAGTGAAAAACATAAAGTCCAAGCTGGCAAAATCAAATGTAGTCGTTTCGCCCTTACTTGTCGCCACGACTTTGCCATCTGCAAAAGTAAGTTTCAGTTGGTCTAACGAAAAACTCTGTTCGTTGCCTTCCATAGTGCGTACTGTTAAGTAGTCCAGGTTTTGTGCCTTGACCGCAAAAGTACATACCAATGCAAATATGAGTAATAAAGAACGTTTCATCGTGTTTAGAATTTGAATTTATAGCCTAGTTTTATAGCATGCAGTGACTCGTTGGGACCAATTTCCTGGTTCTCGTTTTGATAAAGGTAGGCACCGCTCAAAATATGCTTCTTGTTGATTTTCCATTCCACACCAGCTTGTGCTCTTACCTTATCATATTGCATGGCATTGCTTAATTCGTTGGTCAATTCGCAAGATACAAATGGGGTCAAGGGTACACCTTTGATATCGTATTCCACTTGCAGGCGAGTGCGGAGGGAGTGTTTTGATTTCGCCTTCTTGGTGTCCATCTCTTGCTCGTACTTCATGAACTCCATGCCGTTGAATGGATACAAGTTGCCGCTATATCCTGGTTGTGAGGGGTTGCGATATTTGTCGCGCAATGCTTCTGTTTCTACGTAATAGTTATAGAGATAGCGTTCTCTCAGAGAGATTGAGAAGCGGCCAACGTCAACTTTTCCTTGCACGTCGAAGTAGGCGCGGTGTCTAGGACGCCAATAGCCGTGGTCTACGTTGTATCCCTCGATGATGGGTTTGCCGTCCTTGCCCAGAACGATTTCTCCTTCGTCGTTCTCCTTGTATTTTTCCTCGGCCTCCTGGAAATTTCTATTATATATAAATACGTAACCAGCGCCAAGCTTCAGCCATTTCAAAGGTTTGTATGAGCCACCAATCGCAGCATTCCAGCGCTGAGGCTGTGTAGCGTTGTTGGCCATACGATTTTCTACGCTTGCTTCGAGTGAGAATTTCTTGTTGAAACTCTTCTCTACGCCGATTTCAGTCCAAACCCCAAAGTCGCTTTGTGCGATAGCGCTTGTAGCAGAACAGAGCGCGAGGGCTGCGGCAAAAAGGATTTTTTTAGAAGCCATTTTCTTGATTGATTTTAATGAGACGGTCTACGGATTTGATTTCCTTATTTGGATCTTCGTAGAATACGCGCAGCATCGTCATGTCGGTCAGGAAATCCACGGCACCGACTTCTACGCGGGTCACTTTGACACCGAGGCGCGTTTCCAGATCTTGTTTCAGTTCTTCGTGCTTTTCAGGCTTAATAAGCTCGATGTTGTCATATTTCACGAACTTGCAACCTTCCTTGTGGTTAGACAGCAGGCGTTCGGCGCCCCATACTGTCAAAATCATCACTCCGTTGATGACCAATCTGCCCAGGAAGTTTATATCGCCCGACTTAGCATTGAGCACCGATAGTGCGACAAGGAAGAATAGATAGGTCATCTCGCGAATGGGCACGCTTTCTGTGCGATAGCGGATGATACCAAAGATAGCAAAGAGTCCCAGCGCGGCGCCAATGCCCATATCCGAGGAGTTGCCGAGCAAGAGGTAGATCAGCATGAAGATACTGATGGACAGCATCAAGAAGGTGAAATAATAATCTCTGCGACGTCCCTTGGGATAATAGAGAAAGTGTATGATGATGAACACTACTATCGTGTTGAGCAAGAAACTTGAGAGAAGTTCGAACAAGGGTACTGTGAAACAGAAGTTACTTGCGCTGAAAAAATTGCTTAAGAGATCGTTCATTTTTATTAATATTAGATGTGTAAGGTTTTATTGTTGCTGATTTTCTTGGAATGCAGATGGCAGAGGTTTTTCAATAAGTTTCATGACCTTAGCCAATCTTTTTTTGAATCGGTTTTGCTTGATTTCAGAGTTAGTCACCACAGTCCCGATGCAGTACTTGCTGAAACCCGAGGGTTTGACGCGCAATTGTCGCAACAGGGGTAGGATGGGCGAGGGTATGCGTCCGTCGCGTTTCAACTCGATGATCACCACGTGGTCGTTCTCTGCGCTGCGCCCTGTCTCTCTGTTGTGAAAGTGGATGTCGAAATCGATGGTCAGGCGTTCGGTCTTGTTGTAGTTGACCAAGGTGATGCGCTTGAACTCGTTGCCCAGTGTGGGCTGGATTTGGTCGAAAGAAAACTCGGTCAGTTCCTGCAGAAATTCCTCGCCGTAGTGATCGTTGATTACGGCTTCGAGTGAAGGCACGGTGATACGTTTTTTCTTCGTCTTGCCGTGATTGTTCTTTTTCTTGATTTCCAGGAAGGATTGATCAGAGCCTACGTAGGTGCGCACCCTGACTTTGGTGCGAGGCAAGTGTCCGCAGAGGTGCGTGTGAAACATCTTGTGCTCGCCCAGGTCGTCCCAATATTGCGTGCGGTAGGAACTGATGCGGCTGCCGTCTATACATTGTGAATAATACAGGCCTTTCGCCAATTTGAGCAGTTCTATGAGCGTTTCAGTATTAGTCACAAATTTCGTATCCATTCGGTTCATCAATCGAATAGATTTCATTTCGTCCAGTGTGATGGGCGGAAGTTGTTCGGCCAAGTATGTGATGCGCTCAATTTGACTCATTAGCGCAAAGATATGGAAAAAAAAGAAATATTGCCCCTATTGTTTAGGTGTTTTTTTATGCTTTTTAGTTTTTTTATCGACCAATGTATTGTTTTTAGGCTTTGCGGACGATTATATGAAGTCAGTATTGGTCGACTGCATCCAATCAAGGGGGTATTTTTGTTAAGAAAGTTTATGAAAGTTTAAGATTATTTATGATTTAGAAAAAGACTTTTGCGGCCAGTAATAGGCTTTTTGGAAAGAAAGTCAGACTTGTTTTTTACAACCCCTAAGAAAATTTTTACAAGGTCTTAGCTTTTTTCAACGAGCCGTCGCGAAATTTTCACGAAGTCTTGACTTTTTTTGTCTGATTTTGAGGCAAAATAAAGGGGAACTGCCTGTGTTTAGGCAATTCCCCGCTTTCGTATCACAAAGATACAAATATTTTACGAGAAAACCAAATTAAGATTAACAGTTTTTAAGGAATGATGTCGCTCGCCGAGGTGGATTTTTCAAAAGGTATGTGGCGGGGGAAAGATTATCGGTTTTCGTTTGGTCTGTCCCGCCCTTTTTTATAATTTTGCAGAATGGGTGAAGAATGCCCGTTAGTGAAAAAGTAACGAATCGTATGAAAATAGTTGATTATATAAAGTCGAGTCAGAGCACGGCGTTCTCGTTTGAAGTTTTGCCGCCGCTCAAGGGCACTGGTATTGCGGGGTTGAAGAAGACGATCGACCGTTTGCGCGAATTCTCGCCTGCCTATATCAACATCACCACACATCGTTCGGAGTACGTCTATCGCGATTTGGGCGACGGCTTGATGCAGCGCTCGCGTCTGCGTCGTCGTCCTGGCACAGTGGCGGTGGCTGCTGCGATTCAAAACGAATATCACATCCCCGTCGTACCCCATATCCTCTGCTCGGGGTTCACGCGCGAAGAAACCGAATATGTACTCCTCGATTTACAGTTTCTGGGCATCGAAAACTTGCTGGTGCTACGTGGGGATAAGGCAAAGGAAGACGCACACTTCCAGCCTACACCAGATGGCTACGCTCATACCACCGAACTGCAGGAGCAAATCAATGCCTTCAACGCCGGCTATTTCGTAGATGGTACACCCATCAAAGTGCCCGGTACACCGTTCAGCTATGGTGTGGCCTGCTATCCCGAAAAGCACGAAGAAGCCCTCAATTTGGATACAGATTTCGGGTGGTTCAAACGCAAGGTTGAACTTGGCGCCGAGTATGGTGTGACGCAGCTCTTCTACGACAACGAAGCCTACTTCCGCTACGTAGAGCGCGCACGAAACGAGGGCATAGAAGTGCCTATTATCCCAGGCATCAAACCCTTGACCAAACTCTCCCAACTCTCCGTAGTGCCCAAGACCTTTCACTGCGATTTTCCCGAAGCCTTGGCGCGCGAAGCTTTGAAGTGCAAGACAGACGACGAGGTGAAAGCACTCGGCATCGAGTGGGGCGTGGCCCAGTGCAAGGAATTGATGGCGCGAGGCGTGCCCAGTATACACTTCTATACCGTATCGGCGGTGGATAGCATTGCAGAAATTGCTCGCCGCATATATTAGTGTGACGCCTCTTAATAATAATCGAATTAGCATAAAAGATATATGACGAGCATCGTCGGACAAAAAGAAATACAAGCCAGGTTGGCGCGCCAATTGCACGAGAATGCTGTGCCTCACGCACTGCTCTTCTGCGGACCCGAGGGTAGCGGTAAATTGGCCGTAGCCCTGCGCTTCGCCCAAGCTCTCTTGTGTAAAAATCCCAACGACGGACAGCCCTGTGGTCAATGTCAGGGATGCAAGATGACGGGTGATTTCGTGCACCCCGACTTGCACTTTGTATTTCCCGTGATCAAACAAAAAGGGCAAAGCGGTGATGCCGTCAGCGATATGTATCTGAAAGAGTGGCGCGAGGTGCTGCGCACATCAGCCTATGTAGATTATCAAGATTGGTTGGAACGGATGCTTGTGCAAAACCAGCAGGCGCAAATCGCCGTAGCAGAAAGTGATCAGATATTGCGAAAACTTTCACTTACTTCGCAACAAGGCGGATATAAAGTGATGATCATCTGGCTGCCCGAACTGATGAATGTGCAAGCCGCCAACAAATTGCTAAAGATACTGGAGGAGCCGCCAAAGCAAACGGTCTTCATTCTGGTAAGTAACAATTCGGACAAACTCCTCACCACGATATTGAGCCGTACTCAAAGGGTGGCATTCAAACCCCTCTCGAAAGAAGATGTGGCCAGTGCCCTGATACAACAATGCGGTTTGCAGGAAGCAGATGCCCGCAGAATTGCACACCAAGGTGCGGGCAATTTTACACGCGCCCTGAAGCAAATCAGAGTAGATGCAGACAATGGTGATTTCTTTGAGCGCTTCGTGCAGTTGATGCGTATGTGCTATCAGCGCGACATCAAGGGAATAAAAAACTGGTCGGAGGAAATAGCCGACTGGGGTAGGGAGCGACAAAAGGATTTCTTGGATTATGTACTCTATCTCGTGCGAGAAAATTTTATGTACAACTTCCAGATTCCCGAACTCAACTTCATGAATCAAAAGGAAAGCGATTTCTCAGTACGTTTCGCCCGATTCATCAACGAACGCAACGTGATAGAAATCATGGAAGCCGTGGAGGAAGCACGACGCGACGTGGGGCAAAATGTGAATCCCAAGATGATCTTCTTCGACTTCGGACTGCGCATGATTGTACTCATCATCAGATGACAAAATAATATACACTTTAATATAAGATAAGGGACGTTTCTTGAGTGCTTGGCTCCGTCTTCGCACAGGTCTAACGTTCTCTACACAGATAAACATCCACGATGGAAAAAGACTTTCAAATAGCACCTCAACTGAGAGGTTTTTGCGCAAAGGGTTGTGGTCGACAAGACAAGCAACTCAATACTTACGACTATCTGGCAGATGTGCCGGGCAATACGGATTGGACGGACTTGGTGGAAGTACAATTCAAAAATACGCGTAAGGGATATTTTCACAACGATAATAAGTTGCCCCTGGAAAAAGGCGATATCGTCGCAGTAGAAGCTTCGCCCGGTCATGATATCGGCGTGGTGACACTGACAGGTCAGTTGGTGCCCCTTCAAATGAAGAAGGCGCATCTGAAACCCGGCACCGAAATCAAGCGCATCTACAGAAAAGCGAAACCTGCCGACTTGGAAAAGTGGGAAGAGGCTAAGTCGCGTGAACAAGATACGATGATTCGCTCACGACAAATTGCCAAAGATCTGGAACTCGATATGAAAATCGGTGACGTCGAGTATCAAGGCGATGGCAATAAGGCTATCTTCTACTATATCGCCGATGCGCGTGTAGACTTCCGCAAGTTGATCAAAGTCCTGGCCGAGGAATTTCACGTACGTATCGAAATGAAACAAATCGGTGCGCGTCAGGAGGCTGGACGTATCGGTGGTATTGGACCATGCGGTCGCGAACTTTGTTGTGCAACTTTTGTGAAGAATTTTAACTCTGTCTCCACAGCAGCGGCACGTTTCCAAGATATTTCGCCAAATCCTCAAAAGTTGGCAGGACAATGTGCAAAATTGAAATGCTGCTTGAATTACGAAGTGGATACTTATGTAGAATCATTCCGCAAGTTGCCTTCTCGCGATATTCAGTTGGAAACAGCTGACGCTACCTACTATTTCTTCAAGGCGGATATATTGTCTGAAATGATTACTTATAGTACGGATAAGCGTATGGCGGTAAATCTTGAAACCATCTCGGCTACTCGTGCACATCAAGTCATCGAGATGAACAAGCGAGGAGAAAAACCGCTCGACCTGAACGATGAATCTATACAAGAACCTGAAAAGCCAATAGACTTGGTAGAACAGGAAGACCTTACCCGCTTTGACAAGCAAAAGAAAAAGAAGAAAAACAATCGAGGTAAAGGTGGTCGTGGCGAAAACAACCAACCCAAAGAAGTAGACGGCGCAACTGTGAATGCAGAAAAGGCGAATACATCACAGGGTGGTGAAAGAAATAACCAAGGTCGTAGAGATAACAACAGACGTCGCGGCGACTTCAGACGTAATGGCAGAAGACATGATGGCGGTGCTGCCAATTCGGGACAAAAACAAGGAGAATAAATGAAAACTCACCTTAAAAACATATGGCATCAGATATCCTCTCGCTTTCTGGCGGGAGGATTTGTCATTGTTTCCACTCTGCTTGTTGCATGTGATGAACAATTGGCTTTTGGTGAATACAAATCGTTTCCCAAAGAAGGATGGCACATGCGCGATACGCTGCATTTTGTAATAGACTCTTTGCAGGAAACAGGACCCTATACCTTGAATTTAGGCATCAGGACATCTACTGCCAATCCCTATCCTTTCAAAGATTTACAAGTAGAGTTCTCACAGCGTTGGGTGAGTTCTTCTCATAAAGATACCACCGATTCTCTACAACCCGTAGCCTTGATAAAAACTTCACTCGATACCATCGATTGCCATCTGGTAAGCGACAAAGGTGATAACTTGGGCACGGGCATTTCAAACTTCCAATATATCGTTCCCATTGATACTTTGCAACTACCAGTAGGTGCTAAAGGAAATATCTATATTGTGCATCGCATGAGAATGACTACTCTGCCAGGAATCGCAAATGTCGGCGTAGAATTGCGTAGGGTGGAATAGACAATCTTTGATTTTATAAAAAGAAAAAGAGACCTTCTTAAAATCCTTGATATAGGATGCTTGAGAAGGTCTCTTTGTTTATTTTATAGAATATGGCCAAAGTGTACGAAATCGGTTCCGTTCATTATCTTTGCGCGATTCTATCAGTGTTTCTTTTGTGTGTCATGCATATTGTCTCAGGCCTATCTGATTACCTTTTGTGTGCTGCCATCAGCACGGCGTATGATATTTATGCCTCGTATTGGCGTACTGAATCGGCGTCCGTCCAAACTATAATATCCAATGATAGGCGCAAGGTTGCTATCGTTAGGAGTTGTTGTGATTCCTGTTGTGTGAAGCGGCGTCTGTGTAGCGTTGACTACGTGTCCCTGAGCATCGAGGATCATTGCGATGATGCGCACGTTGTTGGGATTTTGCATATTGCTGACCTCGAATTGGTGTTGGAATGTGTAGGTTTCGCCGGCTTTTAACTTATTCGGAACAGAACCTTCGAAACCATTCAACTGACCAGCGATACTCAAGGCAACATCGTTGAAGGTATAGGGATAAATGCGTTCTGCCTTGTTTTCATAACCATCAAGATTGTATTCTGTACGACCACTCATATAGTTGGCTTGGTAGAATTTAGTATCTTCCATACCATCTTCTACAACAACGAATGCCCAACGATAGTCTGCGTTGTCCTCGTGGATGGCAAAGCAGGCTTCTGCCTGTACGCTTATCATCTTGTCAACTTCTGAGGAGGTCAGACGTACATCGGCGGTGGTCACTTGATTTTGTTCATGGAGTAGTGCTGTTTCTATGGCGCCCTCCATTGTGGTGTAGTCAGTCTTACCATTTATTTGCGCCAATACCATGGGAGCAGCTTCATACTTGCGATTGACTAAGAACATGGGATATGAACTGAGGTGGAACTGGCGAATATAGCTTTCGACCTCC
Source organism: Bacteroidaceae bacterium (assembly GCA_017383485.1). GTDB lineage: Bacteria > Bacteroidota > Bacteroidia > Bacteroidales > Bacteroidaceae > Alloprevotella. Next base: position 4,956 of record JAFNXM010000027.1, on the reverse strand, counting down.
AATATATCGTCGTAGTGGGCGGCAATACCGATAAATGTGTCGGGATATTTTTTCTTCATTCTATCCATTGCAACTGTACCAAGGGGGCAATAACCGCACCACATACCTGTGCCCTCCTCTGCAACGGTGCGGCGTACGGGACGAAATAGCATGCTGACGAAATAGGCATTCAGAGTGTCGGGACGGTAACCTTCGATATCCACCCACATCCTGTAGTGCAGCGTGTCGCCATACGCAGCGGAGAATGTTTCTGGGAATTCGAAACGATAGTCTTCGCCGCTATTGATATCCACGTTGGTGAAGTCGCGGCGGTATTCTTTTCCGTCCACCAAGCAACAAGCTGTGAATTTATTGATACCATCTACCGAGTTTGAGCGAAGAATGCCAGCGAGGGTGTGTTCCTCTGTGCCGAAAACGTGGGTGTCTATCGCGCGGATTACTTCGTAGGCGCTGTGCGAACTGCTGACGCGGATGTCATCGATAGCAAGTATCTCGCCGGCGTGGGTGCGGTTGACAAAAGCTATATGCACGTATTGGTCGGCGTACTGGCTGAGGTCTGCAGTGTGCTCTGTCCACTGGTTGATGGTCTCAGTTTCGATTGTAATGACAGGTGCGTCAACAAAGTCTTCAGGTTTGTTGCCCGTTGTGGAGACACGCACCTCGTAGGTATCGCCTTTCATTACATTCTCGCACAGCGATTGTGCTCGCCATGCGATCTTTGTCTTCGCTGTAGGGATGCGCATGCCGGGAGTAACCAGCCAGTCATTGGCAGGCTGTGCTTCTTCGCCTTTTGGTACTTTATATTTAGACGTGCTCGCCACATAGTAATTGCCATCAGTGCCACGTTCGCGCAAAGCTGTCCATGGTTTTCCCGTATCCAAACCAGCCTGCACCATCGTGTAGTGGTGAGTTTGCTGATCTAAGTCATAGGTGGCATATTCTGTTGGGATGCCATTGTCAAAGTTGCACTCGTGCAATAAAACATCGTCGGAATTAGCTTGTGCTGAAAGTGCGAGGCAGAAACTGCACAGGAAAAATGCTTTTTTCATACGCATAAGGTTGAAAAAAGGAGGCAGAGTATGGCGCTCCGCCTCCTTGATGATATGGGCTAAATGAGATTATTTCAAATAGGTCTTTTTGCCATTCACGATATACAATCCCTTGCTGGGTTGCAATACGCGGCGACCGCTGAGGTCGTATGTTGTTGTCGCTTTATTGTCGGTATTAATGTTGCCGATGCCTTCTACTTCTCCTTCGAGTTCAGATTTTTCCAAGCGCCACAGACCGCTTTCGTTGGACCAGCTGTGATAGCACGCCAAGTATACATATTTGTCGTCAGTGCGGATGAACATTGGCACACTGCCGCTGGGGTAGTTCTTGCTGAGCTCTTGCCATGTTTCACCGCCGTTGCTGGTGTGGTAGAGTTTGTTGTACTGCATACCTACGAAGAGGTGCTTGCCATCAGCATGCATAGCGCGAATGTTGTTGTCGTAAGTTTCTGGTCGAGCCAAAGCACCCCATTCGCCATCTTTGTTTAGGGTAACGACAAAGTCCGCATCATAACTATCATTGATCACACTGCGGCCGAGGCAAAGTGTACCTTGATAGATGGCAGATACAGCCATGAAGTTACTGTTGCTAGCGATTGTTTCCCAAGCATTGGTGGCTGCGTCATAGCGGAAAACGAAATAGACACCGAAAGCGTAGAGTTCGCCATTGTATGAAACGAGGTTGTAAATGTTTTCAACAGGTTGCTTACCCAACTTAGGGTCTGCTTCGCCGTATGAGAGTGACGCGATGTCGGTATTTACCCAAGTTTCGCCGTTATCTTCAGAATAAATCACGCCACCGCCGCAGAAGTCGCCCACAAAGAGCTTGCCGTCGTGGAATGCCATAGCATAAGCATTTGACCATTCGATATTTTCTTCACCGATAAGGTCTACTACGTTGCGGGCATAACTGAGTACCTCCCAAGTCTTACCTCCGTCATCAGAACGTGCCACCTTACAACCCATGCCGGCAGCAAAGATATACTCGTCGTTTTCGACAAACAAATTGTAAGAATAGCTTGCCGCATTGGTCTTGGTCCAATTTTCGCCACCATCTGTCGACAGGTAGATGCCGCTGGTCTCGTCATAGGTGAGGTCGGCTAATAGGAGGTTGCCCTCGCTTGATAAGTGCATAGCGTTGGTGAAGGGTAATTCGTGTACTTGCTCCCAACCCTTTTGAGCATTAAGTGCCGTTGCAGAGAGTAAACAAAGGACAAATAATAAAACGCGTGTTACAGAGTAAAAATTTCTTTTCATAAGCATTAGAGTTTAGTTTAGCGTTGCAAATATATATAATTTTATATCTCTAGCAAAAGAAAAGTAAGAAAAACAATCGCAATAAGGGTGGTCGCAGCGAAAATAGTCAACCTAAAGAAACAGGTGACGCTGGTGTAAATCCAGAGAAGGCCAACGCTTCACAAGGTGGCGAAAGAAGTGGTCAAGGCGGCGATAGAAATCATCATGGTCGCCGAGATGGCAATAGACGTCGTGGCGATCGTCGTCACCACAACAGAAGACCTGATGGTCAAGGTGGACAATCCCAACAAAAGCAAGGTGAATAAATGATCAATTCTTTCAAGAAAATACAGCATTTGATATCCTCTCGCTATTTGGCGGGAGGATTTGTCATTGCGTCCCTCGCATTCATCTCTTGCGACGAAACGTTGGTGTATAGTGAATATAAAAAGATATCCGAAGCGGGATGGGGAATGCGCGATACTTTAGAGTTTCAGATAGATTCAATGGCAGAAGCAGGTGCTTACGCCTTGGATTTAGGGGTTCGGACTACTAGTGACAAATCCTATGGTTTTAAAGCATTGCAAGTGCAGGTAGAACAAGTCTGGTTGAGTCCTGCGCTACAAGATTCTATAGACACCTTGCAATGTGCTGATGTACTTAAATCCTCTAATCGTACCATGGATTGCCAAATGATAAATGATAGAGGGGACAATCTTGGCGAGGGAATTTCCAACTACCAATATAGTTTCCCATTGGATACACTGACCCTGCCCGTAGGCGCTAGTGGAAAATTAAGGGTGGCTCATCGCATGCGTCGCCCCCAATTGCAGGGAATAGTGAATGTCGGTATAGAACTTCGCCGTGTAGAAGAATGATATAAGTGGTAGTAGGCCCCACCTTCCCAGTTCTCAAGCCAACAATAATGCCTCAACTCTTTCGTAGCAAAAGGTTGAGGCATTGTTTGCTCTTATAGAAGTATGGTTTGCTCTAGGCCCTATTTTTTCAATATCTTTTTGCCGTCAATGATATAGAGTTCCTTCAAAGGTGATGTGACTTTTTTGCCTAGTAAGTCGTATACCTTTTGATTCTTTTTGTTGTTGATGATTGCAGTATTTATGCCTGTAGCATCAAATTCTTTGATATTTAAGAATTCCTTCCATACGTCAGCTTCTTTATAAGCAGCCATAGTACCATTGGGTACATAGAGATCTACTGTTTTATATTGTTCTTCGTTAAAATTATATTCATTAACTACTGCTGGAGGAGTTTCGCTTACAAGATATATGCTTTCGAGTGCATCACAGTAGTAGAAAGTTCCCATAGGAATCTCTTTGATACCGTTACCAATAGTAACACTTTTCAGGGATTCGCATTCGACGAATACAGCTTCTCCGAGTTTGGTTACACTATTTGATATCACAATGTTTTCAAGATCTAGACATTCTGCAAAAGCATAGTCCTCTATCGTTATAACAGAGCCAGGGATACCTATGTTTTTAAGCCCATAGCTGCTTTCAAATGCTTCCTCTCCAATGGTTGCAACACCATAGGGGATAGTGCTGTTTTTGCAACCAAACAATAATTTATTGCTGCTTGTTTCAATGATAGCATTGCACTCTTTTCGGCTATCATAGTATTTATTGCCTTCTGTTACAATTATGCTTTCCAAATTACGATTGTTGAAGCGATAATTGTCAAGTCTTGTCACCCCATCGCTGATAGTAAGAGATTTTAAAGATTTGGGAAGGCTTAATTTTTCTTCATACTGACTACTGGAATACAAGTCGCGACCTAAATATAAAGTTTCGATCGAAGCCTCCGCACCACTATAGCCATCGAAGAAATTCAAATTGTCAAATGGTAAGGGATGTTCGCTGTCTTCAATGTATAAATCTTTTACAGCTTTGCATCCAGCAAATGCATCCTGGCCAACACTCACAATATTGCCAGGTATTTTGAGGTTTACGATAGAACTACAGTTCTTGAATCCTCTTTTCCCAATTTTCTCTACACCTTTGCCTATATTTAGGTCGATCAGAGAAGTGCATTCCTCAAATGCGTCAGTGCCAACAGATTTTACACTATTGGGAATAGTCAGCGTCTTTATTCCTGTTTGGCAGAATGCGCCGCTTTCGATATTTTCTACACTATTAGGAATAACTACACCCGTGAGGTATTCGCTATAAGCAAGAGCATATGTGCCAATGTGTTTTATGCCGTCAACAATAGTTACTTCTCCTCTTAAATCTCCTTTATGGTGGATAAGCCAGTCGCCTAAATAGATCAGGGGACCAGGTTGCTCGTTGTACCATCCTGTATCGTAGAAAGCAGATGCGCCCAAATGCTGTACTGTAGATGGAAGTTTGATGTTCGTTAATGATGTACAACCAGCAAATGCTTGATTGTATATATGTGTAATACCATTGGGGAGAGTGATGCCTGAAAGGTTTTCGCAACCTGCAAATGCAGAATTACCGATAGTAGTTAATGTGCCAGGGAGTTCGACTGATAATAAATTATTGCAACCAGCGTATTTACAACCGATTATTACTCAATATTTTATAGATAATAAGTCAGAAATATGGTTGTTATTTTTAATTGCACATTCTAAAAGGTGAAGATTTAACGCTTTTATTGATTATTAACTCAAAAAGGACATCAACTTGGG
>JAFNXM010000026.1 GCA_017383485.1 Bacteroidaceae bacterium | reverse complement strand
GTCTTATCTCTCCGATCGAGCTATGTATTTGTGTGATATAGGTTTATTTGTGAAAAAGCCAGAAATACGTATCCTCGAATCCCTTGTGTTAATCTTACTGACTGCCTATGATAAGTGCTTAAGACTCAAATGGCTCACCAATACATCAGTCATGGAATCCAAAGAAGAGGAAATAGATATCTGTATAAAGAATATAGAAGATATTGAATTACTCTCCCTCTCGCACGATGCATATGGTTGCCATTTCAAAAAACGCGGATATGGTATAGCTCATGAGATCGAACAGATTCTTGAACAAAACCATCGCAAACGCTTGGCGGAAATCAAACTTAATTCCATTGCGTTAGAAGATATTATGCAGGCACTTGACCATGTGGAAATAGAGCGCCTGAAGACCATTCAGGATTTTTTGAAGCCCATCATAGAGCGCAGCTATGGTCACAGCAAACCAAGGTACATACAAGGACACGAAATTGGCAAAAAAATCACCGATCGTAAAATCGCCCATGACGTCGAACAGCACAAAGAAGTCTATTATTCCTTCCTCAAACGTCATCAAGGCGTATGGAGCGACAAGGAGGTCGTCGCTCGCCTCAAGGAGCGTGCCGAGCAAGGCGCAACCGCCTTGGCGCGATACTTGGCTTCCAGCGAGGGAAAAATGCACTTTGATTTTACGGGACTATCCCACGCCGAAATCATTCGAACCATCAACAAAGAGATAGGCACCAACATCGAGGAACAGGCTTTCCAACGAGCCATCACCCGCAACCGCCTGATCATCTCCTGATCCTACCGCTTTGTACATGCTTGTACAGGATTTGTACAGCGATTTTTCGATAAAAGATTTTTTTGTACAGAACGAGTACAATAATTGTACAATTATCATTTTCAGCAACTTGCATACTTGCGGGTTGCTGATTTTTTTCTTAATTTTGCACTGCCAAATCGAAAATGAAGCACGATCTGGCGATCCCGAAAGCGCCGTGCACAGCCCCTAGGGATGCATAAGTAGCTCCCGAAAGTAGGAATTTGGACTCAAAGGAGCGAAAAACCAAATTCATTGTTTCAGCACTTGTTAAATCTACTAATTCTTTGAAACAATGAAAAAGAACCAACTGCAAGGATCCGAATCCTTACTGCTTGTTCGCAAGCAACTCTGCAGCTGCTATTCTACAGCAGCCAACGTCATGGACTGTTTTGGTTTGGACAAAGTGGTCCAAATCTACCTTCCTGCATGCTCCGAGGAGCAGTACCAGGCCCTCATAAAGCACATCCAGAACGACGTCATCTGTGTCATCCCGCTCAAGCGCGGCACGCGCATGTTCATCTATTGTGATTATCTCGCTGACCTCAACGACGAACAGGGGCTCTTTGTTTACCAGATGGCGCTGGATGCCGTCTTCGCCAAACCCGACGGACGTATGACCATGCCTTATGGCGTGCGCATCTACGAGAAGGCAAACTACGACGAAGCACTATAGATTCACCCGCTAACCTTCGCGATACGATTATGACGAAAGCTAAGAAAAAAGAATTGCGTCAGAACTTGGCTTGCGAGTGGTTGTATCAACACTATTTGCAGTTCGGTCGCTTGCGCTACGATCAGGTGAGCGACCGATTGCAAATTGCAACCGATCTCCAGAACTCCGCATGGCGCAACCTCACCGACAAAGACATCAATAGCATGCTCTGCCAATGCGTCATCGATGTCGAAGCCAATATCTCCGTCTCGGAGATGTGGACGGCTCTCCAATCCGATATAGTACCTGTTGTGCACCCGCTGCGCGCATGGCTCAACCAACTCCGCCCCTACACGCCCGACCAGCCCGACTGGATTGATTTCGTTGCCAGCCAAGTGGTCGTCACGGGGGGCGAACAAGCCAATGCCTACTGGCGACAATGCTTCAAAAAATGGTTCGTGGCGATGATCGCCGCGTGGGTCAACGACGATGTCGTCAATCATACCGTACTCGTACTCATTGGGCGACAAGGACTGTTCAAAACCACCTGGCTCGACCACCTCATACCGCCCGCACTGCGCCCATACAGCAGCAAACTCCCCCTCACAGGGCAGATCAGCAAGGACGACCGATTGCGCCTATGCGAGAATGGTATGCTCAATATCGACGAACTCGACGCCATCTGCGGACGTGAGATGAATATCGTCAAGTCTCTCCTTACCTCTACCGACGTCAACGAACGCGCTGCCTACGGACGACTCAAAGAGCGCAAAGTGCGACTTGCGTCCTTCTGCGCAAGCACCAACCGACGTGAGTTCCTCACCGACATCACGGGCAACCGCCGATGGCTGCCTTTCGAAGTGGAATCTATTCAAAATCCCTTCTTTACCACCTTGCCATACGAACTCATGTACGCACAAGCATACGCCTTGGCTACTAGCTCTACCTTCTGCTATTGGTTCGATATGGAGGAGATTGCCACGCTCGAACAGCACAACGAACAGTTCCGCGCACAGGACAACGAGGAGCAACTCCTGCCTATCCTCTTCGACATCCCTGCCAAAGGCAGAGGCGAGTTCATGACCACCGCACAAATCAGCGAACGCCTCGTCACCTATGGCAATATCAAAAAACCGATGGCGTTGAACCGATTGGGAATGATCTTAAGTGCTCATGGGTTCGAAAAGAAAATGATAGGAACCAACAGAGTACGTGGATGGCTTGTATATCAGAGAGATACAGAAGAAATAAATGTGAATAAATCACTATATGCAAAGTACTAAGGTGAGCAGTAGAGCAGCAGAGCGGCTGATTTTAGAAATACGTACCCGTACATGCGCGGGTGAAACATACTATTGTAGCTGCTCAGGTGCTCTACTGCTCACCCCTGAACACAATCAATATTTTCCCTATTCCTTCCCTATACCTTTATCGAAGGTATACCGAAGGGATACCGAACAAACACCATTTTAATTATGCACAATATTCAACGCAGAAATCAAGCCATACGCCAACGATTTTTTGAAGAATTAGGCAAAGGAATGCCCATTATGGAAGCGTATGCAAAAGTCGGACATGAGTTCTATTTGGGAGAAAGACGAGTCAGAGAGATTATTGCAGAAAAAAAATAGCAAGTGGCGAACTTCGACAACAAAAAATCGATTTTATCACTACCTTTGCAGTGTCTTTCGAAGGATATGGTACCTATACCAAAAGTATACAAAATGTAGGTGCATACATTACCCCAGTCATTAACCAATTAAATCTAAATTTCAATCTTTCACAAGACAGATCACTACGTTGTTAGAACACTGCGTTGTCAGATTTCTAGAGTCCGACAGCGAATGTAATGAGCGTTCCGACAGTGAGCGTAAGCGAACGGTCTAACTTCTAACAGCGAGCGTAAGCGAAGCGATCTGTTTTGTGAGTTAAACCTCACAAAACTATGTCTAAATTCAAACCTATGGAACTCATCGGCGAGATGCATGGTAAGTTCCACTCCAAATCAGAGTACTATGCGGCAGAACGCTATGGTACACAGTACACGGGCAAGATTGGTGAATCAACGGTGCCACCAACTCCTGCACAAATCGCGCAACGTGAGCGCTTTGCCCAAGTCCAAACCAACATCGCAGCTCTCACTAGCGAACAGAAACTTGCCTATGCTACTGCCTTCCGCAAGTCTCCTGGCAAGTACCGTTCTCTTCAGGGCTACATCTTCGCCCAAGAGTACGCGAAACTTTAATTATTAATCGGAGTCCCTAGTCCCGACTCCTTAATCCTTAACCCTTTCACAAGACAGACCACTACGTTGTCAGAAGTCAGACCACTTTGTTGTCAGAACGGGCTAACGCCCTG
>JAFNXM010000025.1 GCA_017383485.1 Bacteroidaceae bacterium | reverse complement strand
TTGTTGTCACTTACCCTGCTGCTTTGGCAGAAAAGGTAGCTTCTCGCGAAGAAATAGTTGACCATACGATTACCCTGCGTATTGGCGAGAGTTATGACCTCGTAGAATTAGCAAAACGACTTGACGAAATAGGATTTGTGCGCCGTGATTATGTCTACGAACCGGGTGAGTTTGCTATCCGTGGTAGTTTGTTGGACGTATTTTCCTACTCTTCGGAGTATCCCTATCGTATAGATTTCTTCGGCGACGAGATAGAAAGCCTACGTACCTTTGAAGTTCAGAGTCAATTATCAAAGGAAAAGGTTGATGAAGTCTCAATTGTGCCCGACGTAGATGGACAAAGTCAAAATTTGGTATCTTTCACAGAGTTTTTGCCATGTTCGACACGCATTGTAGCCAACGACTTTATTTATTTCTGCGACGCCGTGTCGAAAATATACGACGATGGCTTTTCACATCAAGCTGTTGTGGAGAAACAAGCCCAGGTGGGAAAGGATGCAGGTGCTTTGGCAGAGCAATTGGACAAGCAACAATTGCTGGTAGAGGGCGAGCAATTGCTACGCGACCTTTCTCCCTTGCAACGTATAGAGATCGGGCCGCATCCCACAGGCGTTTCAGCGGCAGTGTTGCAGTTCAACCTCAGTCCACAACCACTTTTTCACAAAAACTTCGAACTCCTGCACGAATCTCTCACAGACCTTCAACGCAATCGCTACGGCATTTATATTTTGGCAGATAGTCAAAAGCAAAACGAACGTTTGCGTGATATTTTCGAGGAGATGAAACCTTCGCCCGAGGCCGATGATATATTTATTCCCGTCGAGCATACTTTGCACGAAGGTTTTGCTGATGATGACCTGCGTTTGTGCTTTTTCACCGATCACCAAATCTTTGACCGCTTCCATAAGTATAGTTTGCGTAGCGATAGGGCGCGCAACACCAAGATGGCACTTTCGTTGAAGGAACTCATGCAGTTTGAGCCCGGCGACTTTGTGGTGCACGTCGACCACGGCGTAGGACGCTTCGCTGGTCTGATGCGCATGCCCGGAAGCGACGGCGAGATGCAAGAAGTCATTAAGATTACCTTCCAAAACGATGATGTCGTGTTCGTTTCCATTCATGCCCTACACAAGGTGGCTAAGTATAAGGGAAAGGATGGCGAACCTCCACGCCTGAGTCGCCTTGGCACTGGCGCGTGGGAGAAGATGAAGGAGCGCACCAAGAAGAAGATTAAGGATATAGCCAGAGACTTGATACAACTGTATTCACGTCGTCGCGAGGAGAAAGGATTTGCTTTTTCGCACGACTCCTTCCTGCAACACGAACTCGAGGCAGGCTTTGCCTACGAAGACACGCCCGACCAATTGAAGGTGACCCGTGAAGTCAAAGAGGATATGGAACGCGAACGCCCCATGGACCGCTTGGTATGTGGCGACGTCGGTTTTGGCAAGACTGAGATAGCCATTCGTGCAGCCATGAAGGCGGCGGTCGACAATAAGCAAGTGGCAGTTTTGGTGCCAACCACCGTGCTCGCGTTGCAACACTACAAGACTTTTGCGTCTCGCCTGGCAGATTTTCCCGTACGTGTCGACTATCTGAGCCGTGCACGCACAGCCACTCAGACTCGAGAAGTGTTGAAAGACCTGGCGGAAGGTAAAATCAACGTCATCGTCGGTACGCACAAGTTGATAGGAAAGAATGTCAAGTTCAAAGATTTGGGCCTGTTGATTATTGACGAAGAGCAAAAGTTCGGCGTCGCTGTCAAGGAAAAGTTACGCCAAATGAAAGTCAACGTAGACACTTTGACCATGTCTGCTACGCCCATTCCGCGTACACTGCAATTCTCGTTGATGGGCGCCAGGGACTTTTCCGTCATCCAAACACCCCCGCCCAACCGTCACCCCATTCAGACCGAAATACATACTTTTCACCACGATATTATCGCCGAAGCCGTATCTTTTGAGATGAGTCGCAACGGACAAGTCTACATCGTGACCAATCGCGTCTCTGCTTTGGGAAATCTGGCCAATCTGGTGCGTGAACATGTGCCCGATGCCCGTGTCGCCATAGGTCATGGACAGATGCCGCCAGCCGAGATGGAGCAGGTGATACTCGACTTTATCAATCACGACTTTGACGTCCTCATCTCTACGACTATTGTCGAAAATGGTATAGACGTCCCCAATGCCAATACCATAATCATCGATGCCGCACACCATTTTGGCTTGTCCGATTTGCACCAGATGCGTGGACGCGTAGGGCGTGGCAATCGCAAGGCCTTCTGCTACTTGCTCGCTCCCCCCTTGTCCCTGCTCAAGGACGATGCGCGCCGCCGCTTGCAGGCTATAGAAAATTTCTCAGACCTGGGCAGTGGTATCCATATTGCTATGCAAGACTTGGATATTCGCGGCGCAGGCAATCTGTTGGGTGCCGAGCAGAGTGGATTTATCGCCGATTTGGGTTACGAAACCTATCAGAAGATTTTGGCAGAAGCCGTTTCGGAACTCAAAAACGAAGAATTTGCTGAAATGTATGCCGACGAATTGCGCAAGCAGAACGAACTCTCCGGCGAACTCTTTGTCGACGACTGTGCTGTGGATTGCGATTTGAATGCCTACTTCCCCGAAGTCTACGTGCCCGGTAGCGCCGAGCGCATGTTGCTCTACCGCGAACTGGATGGTCTGACCACGGATATGGAAATCGACGCCTTCCGCCAGCGTATGCACGACCGCTTCGGCCCACTCCCACCCGAAGGCGAGGAACTCCTGCGCATCGTTCCCCTGCGTCGCTATGCTCGCCGTGCAGGTGCCGAGCGCTTGGTGCTCAAACAGGGCCGCATGACCCTACACTTCGTTGGGCACACCGACAGCCCCTTCTATAGCAGTGCAGCCTTCGACCGCATCATTCAGTATGCCACCCAGAATTTCCGCACCTGCGTCTTGCGCGAGGACAATGGTCGTCGCCGCATGATCATCCAGGGCGTAAATTCCGTAGAGGGCGGTTTGCACATACTGCGTACGATGTTGGAAGGGTAGGGTGAAGTCTGCCGCAGAATCATTACCCCGAATCACAAAATAAGTTTCGACTCATCTTTTCGTTACAACGCGAATATGTTCTCATCTGTTTCTATGACCCCGAATGTGCCAGCAGCGAGAATGTGTTGGATCAGTTGGCAGACTCTGTCAAGATCAATGAACATCTCTTAGGTCGTCGACTTGATATACTTTGTGTGAATGTCGAGGGTGATACGCCCTAGTGGCGCCAGCGACAATTACCTGAAGGCTGGATCGATGCGTGCGATGATAATTATAGTATCACAGCTAATCTGCTTTACGATTTGTCAGATCTGCCTTCGCTCTACCTTTTGGATGACGAGAAGGTCATCCTTTTGAAAAACGCTACGGTCAAAAAAATCGAATCTTTATTGCCGTAAAGAGTCAAAACAATAAAACCTCTTCATAACAATAATACACTTTCATGTTCCGGGGGAGATGTCGACAGGTGTCTCTCCCGTTTTTTGTGTAAATTCATCGTCTCCATAATTTCTGTACTCTCTATCTGTCCCTTTTTTCTATATATAATATTGTATGCCCTCAATTTTACCGCAAATATACGACATCCCAAAGTGTGTCTTCATCTTTAGACTTTTCAAAAAGGGAACAAAAAACGTTCCAAAGTCTAATAGATACTACCACTCTGAGATGTCGTATTTTTTTATTTTATTTTTTTTATGGGGCAAAAAGGCCTCTAAAACCATCGTTTTCCTATAGGAGAAAAAAGCTGATTATTCGCAGGCAATATGTTGCCAAAGGGCTGGCGAAGCGTCTTCCAATAGGTCGATGACCAATTCGAAGTCGGAGGCATCGCCGTAGTAGGGGTCGGGGATATAGGTATAGTCGTAGTGTTGCAAGAAGTCTGCCATACGTAGCAGTTTCGCCTTGAAAGTGCCGTTGGGTTGTAGGCGTTGCAGTCGGCGTACATTGTCCTCATCCATCACGACCATATAGTCGAATTCGTAGAAATCGCGCTCAACTACAGGGCGCGAACGATGTGTCAATTTGTAGCCACGATCAAAGGCATGCTTTCGCATACGTGGATCGGCCAATTCGCCCTCATGGTAGTCTATCATACCAGCCGAATCGACCTCGACGCCTTGCTCCAAACCATTACGGCGCAGATATTGACGGAAAATTTCTTCGGCAGTGACCGAACGACAAATATTGCCTAGGCAGATGAATAGGATCTTCATAAGTTGTATATTTGAAGTAGCAGAAAAACGGTCTCCTCTGCAGATGATGCGAATAGCGTAATACGAGATTTTTTCAAAAGAGACTTCAAGTAGTTGGTGCTACCCGAAGTCTCTTTTCCTATTGTTTCTTAGATATTAAAAGACCATTTTGTGTGTACGTACGCCCTGAGCACTTCTCACTACGACTAAGTAGGTGCCAACGGGAAGGCCCTCAGTAGAGAGCGTGAGGGATGTTGCTGTACCATTTGCCTTTGCTTGACCAAGGAGTACACCGCCGAGATTGTAGAGCGATACTGTTGTGCCAGCAGACATTTGACCGAGGCATACCACTGCGCGAGTCTCTGCATCATGACGGATAGTCAGTGCGTCTACATCCTTCTTCACTGTGTCCACGCCTGTCGTAGTGGGATCTACTGGTGTGAAGCGGAGTGTATAGGTGTATTCGCCCGAAGCTGGCAATTTATACTTGTCCAATGTACCAGTACCCTGTCCGCAACTACCATTGCCAATACCACATTGCTGGTAGTCAAAGTGTGCCACGACGTCTCCTGGGGTGAGTTCCCATGTATGTCTTGCCTTTTGCAATGTCGCATCGTCATAGTGCAACATCGAGAAAGACACATTGCCCTGTGTTTCTACCTTGACGGCCATATTAGCATTAGGGTTCACCAACATCAGATCGCGTAATTCTTCGCGGTTGCCGCAACTTTGTGGTTTGGGGTAAGGTTCAAACATATCTGTCACCGTGGTGGTGTAGCGGCCAAAGAACGAAGCAGTCTTGCGGTCAGTGATATTTTCCCATGGACCACGAGCGTAATAAGTCAGATTTTCAAAAGCCTTGGGGAATTTCATTGAGAAACCGATACGACGCAAATCTGTGATTTGTGGTTTCATGGTTGTCTTGAGATCAAACTGCCCATTGCGGTAGAAGGTATATACCATCAGATAGTCGCAGTTGCGTCCCCATGCATCTACAGTCACTGTAACGCTTGAACCATCTGCTGCGCGCGAGAATGTAGCATCCTTACCTGCGATACCATTTGCAGCGCTGTAGTTGTCGCTTTCATTTTCCACCCAGCGATAGTTGTCGTATTCTGGACCGGCGGTGATCAGGTCTACGCCTCCCACTTGCCATTTATTCATATTGCCGTCGCCGTCAAACTCAATGCGCACACGATCATTCTTGATGATAGTCAAGCCCGATGTCGTAGTCATTTCAAGTGCATTGCCATTATTTTCTACTGCGGCTAATGTAGCGGGGCGTGCTTGCAACACGCTTTGGTAAGCTGCGATAGGATATCCGCTCTTAGCCCACATTTCGTCTTGAGTCAGGCAGAGTTCGAAGTTGATGCACACTTCTTTGCCTGCAGCCTTAGCTACGTCATATGTATAAGGCACCTGAACTTTCGCTTTGCTATCCGAAGGTACGCTTGGCATCTTCACATTGCCTTCTTCTACCACTTCTCCATCCACAAGTACTGTGTACTTCAGCAGATACTTGTCGAGGTTGGTGAAGTCATAGGTGTTGTTGATGCTCAATTCTTTTGTTGATGCATCAAATTTCTCAAACTTCACGTATTGATATACGCCCTTGACTTCTGTCAATTCAGGACTCCAAGCGCGATCGGCAGCCACAAGACCATTGTTGACGAAGTTGCCTTGGTGAGGTCCTGGATAGTCATAACCTGTGCGATATTTGTTCAGGCCGTTCACCTTGAGTTCGCCATTCTTGATGTCCTTTGAGTCAATGATAGATTGATCCACAAAGTCCCAGATGCAACCACCGATACCATACTTGCTGCTTTCGATAGCATCCCAGTATTCCTTCAAGTTGCCCACCGCGTTACCCATAGCGTGAGCGTATTCGCACATGAAGTAGGGTTGAGAACGGTTGTTGCCATTCGCATCAGATTGTGCCAAAGAAAGCTTTGGGTACATCACGCTGTAGAGTTCGGTAGGCGAAGTTCCAGCACGTGTAGCACCTTCGTAGTGTATGATGCGTGGGTCAAGTGACTTGATGGCATCAAATGCGGCGTTGAAGTTGCTACCACCGCCACTTTCGTTACCCATACTCCAGAAGATGATAGAAGGGAAGTTGCGGTGAGACATCACCATACGTACGTTGCGATCTACAAACTGTGGGCGCCATGATTCCATCTGTGTGATACCTCCCAGGCGGCCATTGTTTTCCCAGTTGAGGTGACATTCCACATCTGCTTCGTCCATACAGTACAAACCATAGTGGTCGAACAGCTTGTACATCTTGTGCTGACGGGGATAGTGGCTGCAACGGATCGTGTTCATGTTGGATTGCTTCATCAATTCCACATCCTTTTTCATTGAAGCCATATTCACACTACGACCGTGCACGGGGTGTGTATCTTGGAGGTTAGCACCTTTGAAGAACACTTGCTTGCCATTCACGTAGACCTTATTGTTTTTGATTTCGATATGACGGAAGCCAAAGTCTGTATTGAAGGCATATTCTTCCTTGCCGTCAGCATCATATTGCACGATTTGTACGTTATAGAGGTTAGGTGTTTCTGCCGACCATAATTTCAAGTCTGCCAGGCCGTCAAAGGTAACGATCTTTTCTGTAGATTTCAAATCCTCAGCCATCATCACTTCTACGGTACGCTTTGCCACCAAATCGCCAGCAGGAGAGTAGAGCAATACATCTACATTCTTGTGCACTTGCAAACCTTCACGATTGTCCAATTCCAATTTCACAGTCATCTTGCCGCTAGTGTAGTCTGCAGAAGCATTCAACTCTGAGGTGATATAATGGTCGCGCACGAAAGCACGAGGCATAGCATAGAGATAAACATCGCGGTGGATACCACTCATGTGCCACATATCTTGGCCTTCGAGATACGAACCATCGCTCCAGCGGAACACCTGTACGCAGACATTGTTTTCACCAGTGCGGACATGGTTGGTCACGTCAAATTCGGCATCATTGTTGGCGCCCTGAGTATAACCCACAGACTTACCATTCACCCAAACAAAGGCTGCACTATAGATACCATCGAAGTGCAGGAAGATGCGTTCGCCTTCCCAACCTTCGGGCAGGGTGAAATTGCGACGATACGACGCCACCGAGTTGGTTAGTCCGTTCTTCATGTTAAGCGTAGGCGGAGCATCCTGGAAGGCATAGTCCACATTGATATAGAGCGGATCGCCATATCCCTTCATTTCCAAGCATGAAGGCACGCTGATAGTGTCCCATGCCGACACATCCACATCATTGCCCCAGAAGTCTTTTTCACCTGGGCGCTTGTTGGGTGCATCTACATAGTTCAAATTCCACACGCCATTGAGCGACATGACGCGTCCACTGTTCACCTCTTCATAGAAGGGGAATTCAGCCATCTGTGCTTTCATCTCAGCCGTATTAGCAAAGGGCACAAACCAAGCGTGTGCACGCTCCTTATTGCGTTCGAACACGGTCTCATCTTCCCAAATTGCCGTCTCTGGCAAATCTGTAGGATAGACGCGCTCAAACTGGAAATAAGTGCTTTCGTCCGTAGCACTGCTCACCATCGATGTGCTATTACCCGACACAGCCAAGTAGAACTTCTTGCCTTGATACCATGCAGCGAGCTGATATACGCCCTGCTTGCCCGCTACACTATTGATGTAGAAGAGCTGATTTTCGTTGGTGTACGAAGGTGTCCAGAGCAAGGGCTGCTTTGTATTGTTGAGCGCCGCATCGACAGCTTTGAAGCCATAGGGTGTGTAAAGTTGGAAATAAGTCTTCTGAGCACCATCACGACGCAGTTGCCACACGAAATTGTTCTCGTTGTTGCTATCAAAAGCATCAGCATAGACTGGCGCAGTGTTGTCATAATTGCCACGGCTGGTCAGCATATTGCCACTGCCCACAGCCTTGATTCGATAGTGTGCATTGGCGCATGGGATAGCCGGCGCAGCAGGATCACTTAGTTTCTTGAGCTTGAAATAAGTGTTAGTATTGCTCAAATCAGTAGTCAGCAACAGGCTACCATCGCTTTGCACAGTCACCGCCTTGCTACGATCTGTGTTGCAGAGCAGTTGCACAAATTCATCCGAGCCACTGACCGACTGCACGTAGAATTGCTGATTGCCCGAACCAGTGTACTCCCATTGCAATAACTTACCGGGTGTCTTGGATTCCAAAGCCATGTCAGCCACTTGACCGTAATTATGGTTGAAGATGAAGTACTCAGCGCCATCTGCCTTAGCTTGGTGGAAAGTCCACTTCTCGCCAGCAGTGACATTAGCTGCATCAGCCAGCCCCAAATAGGTGTCGTGTACGGCCGAATTCTTGTTAGACACAGCCTTGTCTCCTGCATACGTCAGGATTTGGTAGGTCATCGCATCCTGAGGCAACGCCGCAGCGACAGCCCACGAAAGATTGATCGCACAGAGCAATAGGCACAATGCCCAATGCTTTGCGAAATTGAAAATTGACTTTGATTTCATATATTAAAAAGGTATTATGTTTTTCTGTATTAAAGGCGCTAAGGCACTATTAACTGCAAATATATGAAGATAAGACGAATTGACAAAATTATACAGGTGATTTAATATCTTTGCAGATACAGGGATGCATGCTCGTAATTAAGGTTTTCTCCTTTCAAAGGTCATCCTTTTTGTGCCAACAAAAGGCATAGAAAAATTTCGCGACGTCTCGTTAAAAATATCCAAGGCCTTTTTTAAAAAAGGTTAGACTATCTTTTAACGAGACGTCGCGAAATTTTCAGGAGGCTTTGATGACGATATTCAATCCCTTGCG
Organism: Bacteroidaceae bacterium; assembly: GCA_017383485.1. GTDB lineage: Bacteria > Bacteroidota > Bacteroidia > Bacteroidales > Bacteroidaceae > Alloprevotella. The sequence goes on along the minus strand of JAFNXM010000025.1, from coordinate 22,340 downwards.
CCTTGATCGTTTTTATAGACTAAAACAAGATTGAAGTGCTATGTGTTTACTTGTAAATCAGGAAAATCGCAGGGATCTTGCCCAAATCGGGCAATCCTGTTTGCTTCCAGCGCTTGATGCTTTGGGTGCGGATGTATTCTTGTTCGGTAGTTAGCCCTGCTGCAACGCAAAGGCGGGTCGTGGGGTTGCATGCCGAACAAATGTCAGCGAAGAGTTTGGCGTTGCGGTAGGGTGTTTCGATAAATAGTTGCGTCTGATCCTCGGCGATAGAGCGTGCTTCCAATTGTTTGAGGCGCTTCATGCGCTGACCGCCGTCTATTGGCAAATAGCCATGGAAGGCAAAACTCTGTCCGTTGAATCCTGAACCCATTACGGCCAATAAGATGGAAGAGGGCCCTACGAGAGGGACTACCTTCAAACCCTCGCCTTGTGCTATAGCGACCAAGTCTGCACCAGGGTCGGCTACGGCTGGACAACCCGCTTCGCTGATCACACCAACTGGTTCGCCATTACGCAGAGGCTTGAGGTAGGTGGAAAAGGTGGCTTTGTCGGCATGCTTACCCATGGGGTAGAAGGTCAAATCGTCGATGTTGATATTGCGATCCACCTGCTTGAGAAAACGGCGTGCCGTACGAATCTCCTCAACTACGAAGTGGCGTATGCCGCGTATGATATCGGCATTGTGAGCCGGGAGCACCTGATCAATTGGTGTGTCGCCCAAAGTCACAGGGATGAGATAGAGTGCCGGAGCCAAGGGGGTGGGGGCGCTTTCGGTATTTGGTGTAGAAATGGGTGAGTCGGACATACTATTATATATTATATAAGGTATAGGTGATTATTGAAACGATCTTTTTGTAAAAGTCACATTAGGGATGCAAGTCGGAAAAATTCTTCTTGCCTTTGGCATAATAATTCCATAGTAGGCAGATTTTGCTTCTGCCTTCGGGATGTGGCGTCGTCATCAGACGTAGATTCTCTTCTCTCTGGGGCAGGTAGTCTTTCTTTATGCGTTTGAATTCTTTTCTTGCTCTAATCACAGCCCTGGCGTTGGCAAAATCGAACGTGAGCAGGAATTTCAGCATGGCTACGTAGTCCAGCAGGCAGCGCATACGCATGACTGATGCCAATTCCTCAGCGGGTAGGTTTTTGTAGAGTATCAAGAGATTGTTGCGGAAGTTGAGGAAAGTCTTTCTGGGATTACCTTGTGCCAATGACGCACCGCCGACATGGTAGGCCTTGCTTTGTGGAATGCAGACAATACCTCGGCCACGAGAGCGTAGACGCCAGCACAAATCTATCTCTTCCATGTGAGCGAAGAAGCGACCGTCCAAACCGCCGGCGCTTTCCCAATCGGTGCGTCTCACCATTAGTGCGGCGCCTGTCGCCCATAGCAGAGGCACGACTTGGTCGTATTGCCCGTGGTCTTGCTCCAAAGTATCAAAGACACGACCTCGGCAGTAGGGATAACCATATCTGTCCAAATATCCACCGGCACCACCAGCATATTCAAACATTTCGGGATGACGCTGCCAAAGCAATTTGGGCTGACACGCCGCTACCTCGGGATGTTCTTCCATATAGTTGAGCATAGGACTAAGCCACTCTTCCTTCAACTCTACATCCGAGTTGAGAAGCAAATAATACTCTGCATCCAGTCCTTGCAAAGCGCGATTGTATCCTTCGGCAAATCCATAATTCTCGGGCAAAACGATTTGTTCTACCTGTGGGAATTCCTGAGAAAGCATCTCGCACGAACCATCCGTACTTCCGTTGTCCGCCACAATGATGCGTGCCAAACTTTCAGAGTGCTCAATCACCGTGGGTAGGAACTGGCGCATCATATCCTTGCCATTCCAATTTAATATGACGATTGCGATTTTCTTTTGCATTGCTAAGTTTTCTCTCTAAAAGATGATAAGTTGAAAAAATTAAACCGATTTGCTTTTTGCAAAGAGATTAGGCCTCTGCCATCAGGCTTTCTGTATCTTCGGCAAAACCTTTCAACTTTACAGTTGTGATAATATTGTCCACTGCCTTGCAACCTTCGGTCTCGGTCACACGGATATAGTTGTCGGTAAATCCTTGCAAAGGCATCCCTGCTTTGGCATGTTCCCACAATACGGGGCGCTCAGTGTCGATGTACTTTTCATAAAAAGCCTTGCGCTTTTCTTCCGACAAATCCAGTAGGCGTTTGCTACGCTCGTGCTTCACTGCAGGCGAAACGACATGTGGTATCTCCAGGGCTTTTGTACCAGGTCGCTCCGAGTAACTGAAAACGTGCAATTGTGAGATGTCCAGCGATTTGATAAAGCGGTAGGCGTCTTCAAAGTATTCGTCTGTTTCTCCGCGAGTACCTACAATCACATCGACGCCAATGAATGCGTCGGGCATGACAGACTTGATGCGTGCCACCTTTTGTGCAAATAGTGCAGTGTCGTACTTGCGATGCATCAGGCGAAGCACATCATCACTTCCACTTTGCAGGGGAATGTGGAAGTGAGGCATAAATTTCTTTGAAACAGCACAGAAGTCAATAATCTCGTCGGTAAGTAGATTAGGCTCAATGGAAGAAATGCGATAGCGCTCGATACCTTCCACTTTGTCCAGGGCTTGTATCAATTGCAAGAAGGTTTCGCCCGTCGATCTGCCGAAGTCTCCAATATTTACGCCAGTTATTACGATTTCCTTCCCACCTTTTTGCGCCACCTCTTGGGCTTGTTGTACCAATGATTCTATAGAACCATTGCGCGAACGGCCTCGTGCGATAGGAATCGTACAGTATGTGCAATAATAATTGCATCCGTCCTGCACTTTCAAGAAATAGCGCGTACGATCTCCTCTCGAGCAGGAAGGAACAAACGTATGGATATCCTTTGTAGGCACAGCGATGGCAGTGTGGCAAGCTTCACCTTGTGCCAAAGTACGCTTTTCTTCTACCAAACGTCTTACATGTTTCGGGACATCTCCCTTTTGTTCCATCCCCAATACGAGGTCTACACCATTGAACTGAGCTATTTCATCTGATTTCAATTGTGCGTAGCAGCCTATGACGATAATTACCGCATTGGGGTGCTCTCGGTGCAATTTGTTGATGGTTTGTCTGCACTTTTGGTCAGCAGTTTCTGTGACGGAACAAGTATTGATGATACACACATCTGCCTGCTCCCCCCTTTCTATAGGTAAAATATTCTGCTGTATCAATTGATCGCGAAGCGAAGAGGTCTCTGCAAAATTTAGTTTACACCCGAGGGTAGAATAAGCGGCTTTAAGTGTGTCAAGATTTTCGTTGTTTGTATACATATATATAATATATATAATAGATGATTTTTACGAAGTACAAAGTTACGATAAATCGCACATTCCTAAAAGAAAGAATTCTTATTTTTTTTATGCACAAAAAAGGCAATTTTGAGAAAATATGTTATGTAGCATACTAGAAAATCAGTGGTTTAAACCATAAAATTGTTAAAAATGCACTTTTTTATGAAAATATTTACAGAAAAAATTTGGTGGTATTAAAAAAGTCCGTACCTTTGCACCGTTTTAATAAAGCAATTAATTGTTTAACTCAAAAAAACTTATCAAAAATGAAAAAGTTGGTATTTATGTTCGTAGCTTGCGCTACTATGTCTTTGGCAGTTTCTTTCTCTTCTTGCGGTAACGGTGCTGCAACTGATACAGTTGACACTGTAGATACTACTGCTGTTGATACAACTGTTGATACAACTGTTGTTGACTCTGCTGCTGATACAACTGCTGTTGATACTGTAGCTTGAGAAAGCCAGGACTTTGTGCCTGAACCTTAAAAGTTCGTAAGTACGAACAAAGAGAGAATTGAGACCTGTTGGGAATTCCCGCAGGTTTTCTTTTTTTTATATATAGGAATGAAATCTATTCTCGGAGAAAGAGAAGTCGGTTTTGTTCCTATTTTTTGTGCTATTATGTGGTGAAGGGTTCTGGGGAGAGAAAAAACATCGTTTATGTTATGCCAAAAATAGGACTTTGAGGGAAATCAATTGGTTGAGTTGATTTTTATATGTATATTTGCAAGAAATCGTGTTTGGCAAGGGAAACTATTGCAGGGCTCTGTCAAGAAAACGTTAGATGATTTGAAAATTAACCTAAATACAATATGAACAAGAAATTAATTATTGCAACGGCGCTGTTGTTTGGTGCAAATTTTGCAGCACAAGCGCAATTGGACTTGGTGAATCCTGTGCCTCAGCAGGTGGAAAAGAGTGCGGCAGCTTCGATTGTTGACGCGCCCAAGGCATGGAGTGTGAAATGTGATGCAGGAAAGCACGCAGACGTTTTGAATGTGTTGTCAACTGCATCTGTGAAACAAGAGAAAGGTGCGCAATTCACTGTGACACTCGGCGTGAAGGGTGATAAGAGTGTGAAGAAATTTGCAAAGAAAGTACCTGCGAAAGCTGAAGGTTACTATTTGCAAGTAGATGCCAAGGGTGCAGTGATTGCAGCAGCAGACGAGAGCGGTTTGTTCCATGGTGTGCAAACTTTGCTCGGTATGATGGCAAAGGGAAAGCTTGAGTATTGTCAAGTGACCGACTATCCCGACGTGCCTTTCCGTGGTGTCGTAGAAGGTTTCTATGGTACTCCTTGGAGTCATGCCGTACGTTTGGATCAAATCCACTTCTATGCGCGCAATAAGATGAATGTCTATATCTACGGTCCTAAGGATGATCCCTGGCACCGTGATAAGTGGCGTGAAGCTTATCCCGAAGCAGAAGGAAAGAAGATTAGCGAATTGGCAGAAGTTGCTAAGAAGAATGGTGTCAACTTCTACTGGGCTATTCACCCCGGCGTAGATATCAAATGGACCGACGAAGATCGTGATAAACTCGTAGCGAAGTTGGAAATGATGTACCAACTGGGTGTACGTTCATTTGCAGTGTTCTTCGACGATATTTGGGGCGAAGGTACAAAGGCTGACAAGCAAGCAGCACTCCTGAACTATGTCGACGACAACTTCGTGCAAAAGAAACCAGACGTGGCTCCCTTGGTGATGTGTCCTACAGAGTATAACCGTGCTTGGGCTAACGATCAAAAGGGTTACTTGCGTACGCTCGGTACCCAGATGAACAAGGGTATCGAAATCATGTGGACAGGAAATAGTGTGGTGCACTGCATCGACCGTGAGAGCATGGAGTGGATCAATCAACGTATCGACCGCAAGGCATACATCTGGTGGAATTTCCCAGTATCTGACTTTGTGCGCGACCGTATCTTGTTGGGTCCAGCCTATGGCAACGACCTCGATATCGCCGAAACGATGAGCGGCTTCGTAAGCAATCCTATGGAACATGCCGAAGCGTCAAAACTTTCGCTCTATGGTATCGCAGACTATACCTGGAATATGGAAGGTTATGACTACAAACGTGATTGGGAAAAGGCCATCGTCGATGTACTCCCTGCTAATGCTGAAGCACTCCGCACCTTCGCACTTTATAGCAAGGACCTCGGTCCCAATGGTCACGGTTTCCGTCGTGAAGAAGGCGATGAATTGAAAGATTTGGCTCAGCAAGCGCTCACAGGCAATGTGCCGGCTCGTCAAGAGTTGGGTTTGCGTTGTCAAGACCTCAAGACTGCTGCAGATATCCTGTTGAACGATGATACAAATCCTCAGTTGCAAAAAGAACTCCGCCCCTGGTTGCTCCAAGCTAAGAATGTGGCAGACTATGGTATGACTGTGGTAGCTATGTCTGAAGCTTTGGTGAAAACGACCAAGGCAGAAGGTCTCCGCTCAGTAGAACATTTCTACAACCAAGCACGTTCGTTGCAAAAGCAAATGTACGAATTGGAAAACAGCAACGTGCGTCACCCATTGCAACCTGGTATCAAGGTGGCAACAAAGGTGCTTCTGCCTACTCTCAACCAGTTGTTTGCGCAAACAGTTAAGACTTACAATGAAAAGAACTGTGCAGACTTGAATCCAGTGGCCGACTACAATCCATTCCGTTTGACATCGACTGTGCAACAGTTGGCATTGCTCCCTGTATCAGTGAATGGCAATGATGTGACCGTAGCGCCCGCTCTCGAAGTTATCAACTGGCAAGCAGGTGGCGAAATGGTGATCGAAGGCGACCGCCCCATCAAGTTCGCAGGTATGGACTTCAACTTCGGTGTGAAGGATGTGGCTAAACATTTCAGCCTCGAGCTCTTCGTAGATGGCGCATGGAAGCAAGTCTCTCTGTTGCACTATAGCGCAGAAGATCCCGTGATTCACACAGGCAACGAATTGGGTGGCATGGTAGCGACTAAGTTGCGCATTACTAATACCTCGGGTGCAGAACAAAAAGTGTACTTCCGTCACTTCAAGTTTATAAAGCAATAAGAAAGTATTATAATAAATGAAAACCTCGGCGAGTGCTTAAGTAGTGCTCGCCGAGATTTTTTGGGGTGATTGTCAGAAAACTCTGAATTCTCAGAGCACTCCGAGGTCTCTGACAATATAAAAATAAATAAGGCCTCGATTGCAATGCAATCAAGGCCTCAATCTTTGGGGTGACTGATGGGACTCGAACCCACGACATTCAGAACCACAATCTGACGCTCTAACCAACTGAACTACAGTCACCATGTCTCTTTTCCTTAGAAAAGCGATGCAAAGGTATGGACTTTTTTTGAAATATCCAAATAAAATGAAGGGAATTTTCTGCTTTGGTGCGAATTTTCTTTTGCGGAGGAGATTTTCAGTCGATTTTGTCAAAATTTTTCGCATTTTTCAGGGGGTATTTTCGGCGTAAAAATTTTTGTTTGCCATTCGTTCGTAAATATCGCCAGCACGAGAGGGTAAAAAATAGGGTTAAATGGTGAAAATATGCCTTGAAGTGCAAAAAACCTAGGCTTTTTTAAGGAAAATGCAGGTTTGGCGGCAAAATCTTGATAGACTTTGTCGCGAAAAAGCCAAGACATAATTTGAATTTCGCGACGCCTCGTTGAAATTTCCTTAGACCTTTTTTCAAGAAAGCTACGCCTTTTTTATTTTATATCTCATGTGCGAGTATTTTCGCGTTCTAGAATGCAAACGTCGTTTGTCAAAATTTTTCGCATTTTTTGACGACTTGTCATGCAGACTTTTGTTATGAGAAAAAAGTGAGCTATGTTGTGTAAAACGGTTACGGTACAATCAATCGGTAATGATATGTAAAAATAATTTAATAGCCCATTGTGATGTTGCCTAACTGAAAAAAAATCAGTAATTTTGCACCAGATTTTTGACGCTTGCCCTTAATTCGTGTTTGATAGAGGGGCGGCTTTAAAATAGAATTATTCTTTTTATGAAAAATAATGCTAATAGACCGGCGCTACTCCTGTTGGTGGCGTCGATAATTCTTGTGTGTTTGCGCTTTGTGCCCTCGTTTACTATCTTTGGGTACGAAGTGAAGTCCGTAGACTTGTTGTCCGATCTCCTTACTACGGAATCGTCGGGAGATGAAGTAGGGGACTTGGGACTAATGACCGAGGAACAGAAGGTGAAGGAGTTCAAGTGCCCAGAAGGTGTGGTGTGTTTCGAAGACTATGGTCAGGGCAAACCATCGGGGATGTCTTCCTTCTACAAAGCATTGGATCAACGCGATAGCCTGGGCCGTCCCGTGCGTATTGCTTACTTTGGCGACTCCTTCGTTGAAGGGGATATCCTGACAGCCGACCTGCGAGAACTACTTCAGAAGGAATATGGTGGATGCGGCGTAGGCTATCTTGCCATCGCCCCCGAAGCACCAGGATTTCGTAAGTCCGTGGCACAGTCCTTTGGTGGTTGGGAAATGCACCAATCTATTGACAAGGAAGGATTCGTGGCGGCAAAGCAAGGTATAACACAAAGTTACGCCTTCCCCCGCGGTTATTCCTATACCGACGTGGTCGCATCAGACAGATACTCCTGTGCATCACGCTTTGAGACTTCGACATTCTATCTCGTATCCAACTACCCCGTGAATTTGAATGTGAACAAAAATAATGGTGAACAAGAAGTCGTAAAGAGCCAAGGTACAGGAAAAGTCGAAGCCGTGAGTGTGCAGGGTGAGATGAAGCATGTGCGCTGGGGTATGTCGGGCGGCAATGGTGTGCTGTGCCATGGTGTAGCCGTCGAAGGCAAGACAGGCATTGTGCTGGACAACTTCGCAATGCGCTCCACCAGTGGTGTGCATCTATTGTCGTTGGATGCAGACTATTTGAAGGCGCTCAATGCCGTTCGTCCCTACGACTTGATCGTACTGCACTATGGCTTAAATGTAGCCGGCAAGAATACTACCAACTACGATGGTTTCGTGAGTCAAATATCGCAAGTCATCCGTAAGTTCAAGGAATGTTTTCCCAATACCTCAATCCTTATCACCAGCGTCGGCGACAGAGAAAGCAAGGTGCAGGGCGAACTACATACCATGCCGGGTGTGCTGGCACTGATACAATATCAACAAAAAATGGCTGCCGACAACGAGGTCGCTTTCTGGAATCTCTACGAAGGCATGGGCGGTGACGGCAGTATTGTGAAATTGGCAGAAAAGAAACCAGCCGAGGCGCGCAAAGACTATACGCACATCACGCACGAAGGAGGAAAAACTTTGGCTGAACCTTATTTCAAAGCCATCGTTGCGGGATATGAACAATATCAAATCATGGAGAAATAATATGATGATGAAAACTATTAAGGTACTATTTGCAGCAATTTTGATTAACCTTGGCAGTGCCCAGACCCTGTTGGCCAACGGCGGGGATGGTGATGCTGAACCCCTGGGTGCTACTGAAATTGTAGACAAACCATGGACGTTGGATTTTGCCTATACACAGGCAGACAGCCTCAAGGCACTGGAGCAAATAGATCAGCACTTCCGCAATACAAAACCCAACCTGCTGGAACGTGCCGAAGCGCTCAATAATTTTTACCAAAAGCTGATGCGCGAAGAACGCCCTGTGAGCATTCTGCAAATAGGCGATTCGCACGTAGCAGGTCGCGAATTTCCCAATGCAGTAAAGGCTGTGTTGCAGCAACGTTGGGATGAAAATGACAGCAATACGGCAAATGCCCAAATTCACTACGACTATTTGGCAAAAAACGGTGCCACGATGATCAAATTTCTGACTCCAGAAAGACTTAGCGCTATTGCAGAGAAGAAACCCGACTTGGTGATCATCTCATTCGGCACCAACGAGTGTCATGGTATGGGTTATGACGAAGCAACCCACTACAAACAATTGGAGATTGCCTTCGACTCCCTCATCGCTGTATGTCCCGATGCCGACTTCCTCTTCACTGGTCCGCAAGGTGCCTATCTGAAGTACCGACCCAACCCCATGACGGTGCGATGTGCTTCGTTGTTGCAAAAGTTTGCCGCCGACAGAAATGCAGCCTTTTGGAATATCTACGAAATCGCCGGAGGACAGCGCGCCCTTCAAAACTATATGGCGCAGGGTCTGCTCCGCCATGACCGCGTGCACTTCACACCGCAAGGATATCAATTGCAGGGCGAATTGCTCGGCAAGGCGATTGTTAATGCATTCCCTAATATTTAATTAAGTAAAAACTATGAGCGAAATATTCAGTCAATTGGGCTACTTGCTTTCTTATGATGCTGCGCAGCCTTTGTTCTTCAACTCCGGCTTGTTCCTCTTTTTGTTTTTGCTATTCAGTGGTGGCTACGCGCTTTTGACCGGCAAACATCAGACGGCAGTACGCCTGCTCTATCTGACAGCATTTTCGTATTACTTCTATTACAAAAATGCTGGTGGGTATTGTGTGCTCCTCGCCATCATCACTTTGGGCAATTACTTTATTGGTAAAATGATCGAGGATGCTCAGGATGTCAAAAAGAAAAAGATCCTGGTGTCACTGGCTGTGACCTTGATGCTATCACAATTGGCCTATTTCAAATACACCAACTTCGCCTTGTCATTAGTCGTGCCCTGGGCAGGTGGAACATTTGAACCCTTGGATATTTTCCTACCTGCTGGAATCTCCTTCTTTACCTTCCAGTCGATGAACTATGTGATAGATGTCTACCGAGGTAAGCTCAAGGCATGTAGGTCACTGCTGGATTTTTCGTTCTTTGTTTCATTTTTTCCTACACTTTTGGCTGGGCCAATTCTCCGTGCTCGCGACTTCTTGCCACAAGTGCGTCAACCGCTGAATGTCACTCGTGAGATGTTCGGTCTCGGACTTTGGTTCATCATGATCGGACTTTTCAAAAAGGCGATCATCTCTGATTACATCGGCGTGAACTTTGTGAACCGCATCTTCGACGATCCTTCGCTCTATACCGGCTTGGAAAATCTGCTCGGTATTTATGGCTATGCCTTAAAGTTGTATTGTGATTTCTCTGGTTACAGTGATATGGCCATAGGTATTGCCTTGTGGCTCGGCTTCCACATTCCCGCCAACTTCCGTTCGCCCTACAAGAGTCAAAGTATTACAGAATTTTGGCGCAGATGGCACATCTCACTTTCTTCATGGCTTAGAGATTATCTTTATATTTCCCTCGGCGGAAATAGAAAAGGAAAAGTGCGAATGTATGTCAACCTCTTTTTGACAATGCTCCTGGGTGGTTTGTGGCATGGTGCATCTCTGAACTTTATAGTTTGGGGAAGTATCCACGGTGCAGCACTTGGTGTGCACAAATGGTTCAGAGAAAAATTACATCATGGTAAGGAATATGTCTCAACAGGCTGGAAGAAGATTGGCGCTATACTTTTGACTTTCCACCTCGTATGCTTCTGCTGGCTGTTCTTTGCCAACGCGACATTTGATGCTTCAGTGATGATGCTGACTAAGATCTTCACAGAATTCCACGGCGAAACAATTGGACAATTCCTGGCAGGCTATCCCGTAGTCAGCACGATGATCGTAGCAGGTTTTGTACTGCATTTCCTACCCGAATCCTGGAATACAAAGGTAAGCGACAAGATTATCAAATCTCCCCTTTGGTTGCAAGCAGTAGTTTTCATTTTGCTCATTATCCTGGTTGTGCAGGTAAAGAGTAGCGATGTACAGCCATTTATCTATATGCAATTTTGATTTTTGGGTAGAGTAGGGGACTTTATAAGTAAAGTAGAATATGAATCAGGTTATCAATTTCAATCGTGCAATACTCATCGTCTTGATGATATTAGTACATATTACGCTTTGGGGAGACACTTATGCCGAAACCAAGTTGGCTATTCTCTCCTTCATGATGCCTGCTTTCCTTTTTATTACAGGTTTGCTGTACAGGGTAGAACGTAATTGGAAGGACTTCCTGCTATATCAGTGGCAAATCCTTTTGCCCTACGTTTTGTTGGTAAGCACATTTGCCATTTTGTCTTATTTCCTGCCGACGAGGGAAGGCATCAGCGAATTGACATTTAATGCCGTTGCTGAAAAAGTCTTTGTGACTTCCATCGGGCCGTATTGGTTTTTGCGCACGATGTTCTATTGTGGCGGTTTCTGGTTTTTGATTTATAAGACCATCAGACCATTTTGCAACAATGTCTCTTTGTTGATGATCTATGCTTTGGCTCTTTTGATTTTTACTTGGCTTTGTCCTTCACAACTCAGCATCTCCGCAGCATTATACTACTATTTGGGTGTAGTGGTGCGTAGTGCAGATTTGAAATTCCAAGACATTGTGCGACCTACCCCTTGGGCAATACTACCTTTGCTTTGGATTGTCTCAAATCCTCAGTGGCGCGATTGGGCAGGGTGTGGTGTGCTTGTGGCAGCCTACTGTGCACTTTCCACAGGGTCTTGGCTTTTTGAAAAAATCCAACATCTGAAGTGCGCAAGGATAATCAATTATATTGGCATGAATACATTGCCCATCTATTTGCTGCATCCTATTTTTACAATGGCGTCGAAGTTTTACGCTCCCGCCTTTGCCTGGGATAGCACGGCATTGACCTTTACGCTTTTCACCTTGATATTGTCGGTCGCAGGCACTTTGGCATTGGCATGGATGTCCGACAAAATAGGTGTGTCATGGCTGCTCGGTAGAAAAAGGCTTTTGCGAAGTTCAAAAAGCTAAGGCGACTGATATGTGAACACAGGATTTGTCAATCCCATAAAAGTTTGTAAATTTGCACTCCTAAACGAAGTATTATATATAAGTTATGTTTGAAAATTTAAGTGAGAGATTAGAACGATCGTTCAAGATATTGAAAGGTGAAGGCCGTATCAGCGAAATCAACGTAGCCGAAACCTTGAAAGATGTACGCCGCGCATTGCTCGATGCCGACGTCAATTATAAAGTAGCTAAGACCTTCACCGACACAGTGAAGCAAAAGGCGCTTGGCCAAAACGTATTGACCAGCGTGAAGCCTGGACAATTGATGGTGAAGATTGTTCACGATGAATTGGCAACTTTGATGGGTGGCACAGCTACTGAGCTGGAGTTCAAATCGCGTCCTTCTGTCATCTTGATGGCAGGTCTTAATGGTGCGGGTAAGACTACACTTTCTGGTAAGCTGGCTTATTTGCTCAAGAATAAGAAGCATCGTAAACCTTTGCTTGTAGCTTGCGACGTCTATCGCCCTGCTGCTATCGAGCAGCTCCGTGTTTTGGCAGAGCAGATCGAAGTGCCTATCTATATGAACTTGACTTCTTCTGATCCTGTTGCGATTGCTCGCGAGGGTGTCTTGGAAGCTAAGTCTAAGGGCTACGATACTGTCATTGTCGATACTGCTGGTCGTCTCGCTATTGATGAAGAATTGATGCAGGAGATTGCTGCGATCAAGGCAGCGATTAATCCTGACGAGACGCTCTTTGTTGTGGATGCCATGACCGGACAGGATGCTGTGAACACGGCGAAAGAATTCAACGAACGTTTGGATTATGACGGTGTGGTCTTGACAAAGTTGGACGGTGATACACGTGGTGGTGCAGCCCTCTCAATCCGTACAGTCGTAGACAAACCAATCAAGTTCGTTGGTACGGGCGAAAAGATGGAAGCCCTCGATGTCTTCCACCCCGAACGTATGGCGGACCGCATCCTCGGTATGGGGGATATCGTCAGCTTGGTAGAACGTGCACAAGAACAGTACGACGAAGAAGCAGCTAAGAAGTTGCAAAAGAAGATTCAAAAGAATCAGTTCGACTTCAACGACTTCTTGGCACAGATCCAGCAAATCAAGAAAATGGGTAACTTGAAGGACCTTGCATCAATGATCCCCGGTGTAGGCAAGCAGTTGAAGGACGTAGAAATCGACGACAATGCCTTCAAGGGTATCGAAGCGATTATCCTGTCAATGACACCAAAGGAACGCACCCACCCCGAAATCCTCAACCAAAGCCGCAAGATGCGTATTGCTAAGGGTTCGGGTACAAATCTGCAAGAAGTCAATCGCCTGATCAAGCAGTTCGATCAAACGCGCAAGATGATGAAGATGATGACAGGTTCCAAGATGGGCAAGATGATGGGCAAAATGCCTAAACTGCCTGGCATGAAATTCTAAGAAATACATGGGCTAATATCTCGGCGGAGTTTGCTTATAAAAAAGAGTAATCCCCTACGAAATATTAGCCCATTTTATTTTTGCTCCCAAAGGGCAAAACGTATATTTATCACGAATAAAATAAAAATTCCTATGACTATAATAGATGGTAAGGCGACAGCCGATATTATCAAAAAAGAAATTGCGGCCGAGGTCGAACAAATGGTTAATTCCGGAGCTAAGCGCCCACACCTGGCGGCAGTGTTGATCGGTCACGACGGCGGTAGCGAGACTTATGTCAAGAACAAGATCCTGGCTTGCCAGGCCTGTGGTTTCGAATCCTCGCTGGTGAGATTCGAAGACGACGTGACCGAGGCAGAACTCCTCGCCTGCATCGACCGCCTCAACCGCGACGAGCGCGTAGATGGTTTTATTGTGCAATTGCCCCTGCCTCGTCACATCAACAAGCAACGTGTCATCGAAGCCATAGACCACCGCAAGGACGTCGATGGTTTTCATCCTATCAACGTGGGCCGTACGGCGTTGGGCCTACCCTGTTTTCTGTCGGCTACACCAATGGGTATTTTGGAACTGCTGAAGCGTTATAATATCGAGATGACGGGCAAGAAATGCGTAGTCCTGGGTCGTAGCAACATTGTGGGTAAACCGATGTCGCAACTGATGATGCAGAAGGAGCATGGCGACACCACCGTCACCGTATGTCATAGCCATAGCCGCAATATCGCCGACGAATGCAGACAAGCCGATATCCTGATAGCCGCTATAGGTATGCCGGGGTATGTCACTGCCGATATGGTCAAACCCGGTGCTGTGGTCATCGACGTAGGTACCACTCGCGTGCCCGACGCCAGTCGCCCCAGTGGATTTCGCCTAAGCGGAGATGTTCAGTTCGACGAAGTGGCCCCACTATGCAGCGCCATCAGTCCCGTGCCTGGCGGTGTCGGTCCCATGACCATTTGTATGCTGATGCTCAACACCCTCGCAGCAGCCAAGGGGATTTATTACGAAAAATAATTTCACCTTATAATTTTATTGGGAACAATAGAAGTAGCTCCATCCCTTACTTATATTTTGTAAGTAAAATAGGGTATAAAAAATTCGCGACGCCTCGTTGAAAAAAACCTAGACCTTTTTTTAACGAGGCGTCGCGAAATTTTAACAAGGTCTTTACTTTTTTCTTGAGGGATAAAATGGCAGTTTATAACCCCAGCTTAATAAGTGCAGAAACATCGCCCACCATTTCGGATTTCAATAATATGAAACGAGGAGAAGAACAAATTTTGTCCTTCTCCTCGTTCCTTTGTGTTCTACATCTGGCAGATCATTCTTCGCCCCACATCTCCTTTAACTTTTGCTGTACTTGAAAGACGTGATGTATTTGTCCGCCATAGGTGGGATTCTCGCGGTGTAGCGCGATAATGTCCACGTAGTAGTCTATCGTGGTGCGGAAGTCTGTGAATACTGTGGCATCGTTCAGTCGCAAGGTTGCGGGCATACGATGTTTGTTGTCCTGTATCCATTGGCAGACTTCATCCAATTCTTCGGGTGTATATAACTTTTTATAGGGTACCATATCTGGCTTGTGATAATAGGTGTCTGTCTGAGATGGGCTAACGAATATAAAGTATGCCGACCGACAAAATTTCTGAAGCGAAACCTGTGGTCGGCATATCTATTGTTTAATCCTATAAGTGGATTAAGCTTATTTCACACGAATCTTGAATGAGCGAACAGCCTTGCCGTCTTTCTTCAAGACTACGACGTATGTGCCTGCTTGAGCACCGCCGAGGCTGATTTCCTTCACTTCACCAGCACGAGCGTCGAGTACGTTGTTTGCTACAGTAGCACCTGCTGTGTTGTAAACGGATACGACGAATGTACCTTCTTCAGCGAAGAGCACGTCGGCTTTGTTTTCAAATTCGTGAGGATAGATCACGTAGCCGTTTTCATTGTCTGCATTGACGTCCTTGATCGCTGTTGGGTTGACTACGATGTATTCAGTGATAGTCTTTGACACTGAACCCCAAGAGTTGGATGCAGTCACTGTGATAGGATATTCACCAGATTCGGGGAATACGGCTTCAGCTTCGTTAGCGTTGGCATTTTGAACGCGTGCGCCTTCTACCATCCACTTAGAAGATTCGTACTTGATGGGGAATACACCTGTGAGCGAAGGTACGCCGGTAGTTGTAGTGAGTTGGTTTTGCTTGTGGTCTGTAGTGACATTATTTTCACTCTTACCAATAGTCATGTATCCACCTGCTACGCGGTCTACACCCTTACCCATGTTGGGGAAGTAGATCTTGCCCTCAGCGTCGGTGCGAGTTTGTTCGAATTTGAAGTAGCCTTCCAATCCGTCTGGCGCGAACCTGTAACCCTTCATTGCTTCCAATACTTCAGCTTGTGTGAGTGACTTGCTCCAGATTTGAACTTCGTCTACCCAACCAGTGAAAGAAGCCAAGTTGGTCATCGAACCACCTACGTAGAACTTAGCACCGCGCCAGTTCTTAGGACCTGAACCGCGTGCTTGGCAGTCAATGATCAATTTACCATTGAGGTAAACCTTTTCGTTGCGACCATTCTTCACTACGCAAATGTGATACCAAGTGTTGGGCTGGAGTGAATAGCCGTCTGAGAGGCCATCGACGTCGTTGTTGTGTTCGTAACTTGGTGTACCAGCAGGAGGACCATCGAAACAAACAGAGATTTCGTTTTCAGCATTGTCGCGACGGAGGTTGTTGCCCTTAGCATAACCTGCTGGACGGATAGCTGTCCACATTTCGCCCCATACAGATTCAGTCCAGGTGCCGCCGTAGTTGCGGTTTACCTTTGTCATGAGGAGTGTGCCGAGAGAAGCATGTTCGAACTTTTCTACCTTGAACCAAAGTGCGTACGAGTTGTTGGTGTACTCGCTCATCACGTTGGCATCAACTGTGAATTGGTAGGGTTCTTGCATGTAGAGTGATTGTGATACTGTACAAGGTGCGTCATTGAACTTAGTACCATCATTGATGTCTGCAGTCAACTTCACTGCGTCTGTATCCAGCACTTCTTTAGCACCAACAGAGATGTTGTTGATTTGTGGCAAGCGACCTGTTTCTTCAGGTGAAATCAAGATGATAGAACGGTTCATGATGCTCTTGCCACCAGAAACGATTTCTACGTCATAGCTACCTACTTCGCTCAATGAAGTAGTCATAGTCAATTTACCTTGAGCAGAAGCTACCTTCACACCAGTCAAAGCGTTGTAGATATTGAAATCGCATGCAGGGTGGTTGGGATCTTCGAAACCGATAGTGAATTCTTCACCTGGCTTGATCACTTCCTTGTCGATAGTCAAGGTTTCGATCATAGTCAATTCCTTGTTGATGACAGGAGACCAAGTAATAGCGCTCTTAGTCTTACCATCCAAACCTACTGCACGTACACCGATTTGCACTTCAGGGTTAGATGGATCCAATGGAGCATCTACTACGTATGCAGCCCAAGAAGTTGTAGTGGTAACGAGGGTTTCCTTGTTGCCTTGCTTCACGAATACTTCGTAGTACCATGCGCCTACTTCTTCGTTGTAGACAGGACATCCGTCATACTTAGCAGGACGGCTTGCTGGTGTGCCCATATCAAATACTACCTTGAAGTCTGCGCGGTTGTAGAAACGCTTCATTACTTCGTGGTGAGTGATCTTTGGCGTATTTGGTGTCACTGCAAATGCTGCAGGGATGAATGACATTTCGCCGAGGAGTACTTCATAGTTGGCAGGAGTTTGTTCTGCGGATAAACCTACGTAACCAATCACATCGCCAGCGTTGAGGCCGAAGTCTGATGCCTTGAATGTAGCAGTAGTCCACTTATCTTGTTCGCCAGCAGGCAAAGCTACTGTTTGGAAGTTAGCAGTAGCGCCATCTTTTGCTACCATCAACTTCAAATGACTTTCGTTGCCCGACTTAATCTTATAAACTACCTTGAATTCATCTGCACCATTTGCGACATTCCAACGAGTGGCGAAGAGGCGAAGATCTGAGCGATTTGTCTTGCCGTGAAGCTTCAAGCAAGAACCGCCAAACCATGCGTCGTCGTAAGTGAAGTCAACTTGCAACGCTTCAGTAGGAACTGTCTTGCCATCGCCGTTGTCGATCCACCAGCGCCAGGTTGGGAGCATATCTTGCATACCCCAGTTGTACCACTTGTGGTTCCAGGTAGTCACACCATTATCATTGAAGAAACGACCATTACCCAAGTTGAAACGAGTAACAAATGGCACTTCGTTGAGGGTAGAGCGTTCGCGTACGGCCTTAGCATAACCATGCCACTTGCCGAGGTCTGAGAAAGAAGATGTGATATTTGCGTCAGTCAAGGCAGGCAATTGCAATACGTTGCGGTTACCGCCTGAGAAGAGCATTTCTTGTTTCTTTTGGTATTCGTTTTGTACGGCATAGTCACTTTGACCACCTTCTGTTGAAGATACATAGAGTTGTGAACGGTCGTGTGCACCCCACACAACAACAGAGACAGGGTATTTCATCAAAGAAGTCCAGCCGGCATTACCATTCTTACCGTAGCCACGACCTTGCATATCGAAACCAGCATATACGTCGAATGTGTTACGACCTAACTGCTTCGCTGCATTGACAGACTGTTGCAAACCAGCATCACTCCAGTTGTAGTTGAGGAAGAAGACGTCGGTCACAGGTTGATTGATATTTTGGTCGTGGAACCACTGGTCGTTGGCACCAACAGTCAGTTTACAACCATTATCACTCAATTGTCCTGTGTTGCTAACAAATGCGTACCAATCTACGTGGAATGGCCAATTCAATTCCTTAGCCACGCGGTGACATTCAGCAAGGAAACCTTTCACAGCATTATTCACATTTGGTGCCCAGTTTCCTTCTGGATTAAATGTCAAACCTGTGATACCATAATAACGCATGAACTTGATCAGTTTCTCTGCGTAAAGGTAGTTGCCGTCCCAGTCTGTTTCTGCCAATTCATACAAAGTCTTACCGGGGTCATTCATCGAGTTGACAGGAGTAGCCCAGTCAATGAAGTAGGTACATCCTGTGCGTACACCATTACGGTGAGCTACGTCATTGAAAGCACCTGGCACACGCCACCAACCGTTTGACCAGTTAGAGTGTGTATTGACGTATTGCCACATGTTGAAGTTGTCGCCGTCGAAGTTGTAACGGGGCAGAGGACCCCACTTCTTGGTCATTTCACCAGTAGGCGCACACCAACAGAAGTACTTGTCGTTGCTGTCGTTCAAATCATCGTTTGCCCAATCTCCGGGAACGAATCTTTCCTTCAAGGGAACGCGAGAAATAAAGAAGTTCTCGTCCTTGTAGTCCTTACCTTCACCAAAGTTCTTGCCTGGCTCCCAATTTCTCAGAGCTTCAACCAAACCACTTGGTGTAGCGTATTGCACATACATCTCGTGCGTTGGCACGCTTTGTGCAAATGCTCCTGCTGCAGACAGGAGGAATGCTGAAAAAAGTAGTTGTCTTTTTTTCATAGTAAAACAAGTTAATAGTTATTCGTTGCGAATTTAGGCATTTTTTGTAAGACTTGGTAGAAAATACTTAAAAAATACAAGTCACGAGATGTTAAAACCTATAAACAATACCGTAACATGTCTTCAATCTTACTTTTAAGTGCGAAATATTGGCTTGGTTTCCTCCGAATCTGCTGTTTGGGCGAAGTGATGCGACGTTTCTACCTATAAATGGGGATTGTGAAAAAATAACTTTTATTATAATTTTGCCACCGATTTTGGAGTAGTGTCGCTCGTGCATTTATTAGCGGTGAAATGATGCTCCATATTTATTATAATAGGCATTTAATAAGAAACAAACTTTTAAACTATGAAACGACTGCAATACATTTGTTTGCTTTTCGCGTTATTATTTTTATCCCCCAACGTTTGGGCGAATGGTGAGGGTGTACCAAAGTCTGCACCAGCCGAACCCATTGATACTACACGTATATATAATATAGAAGAGGCCGTAGTGGTCTCTTCACCAAAGGAAACCACTTTCTTGAAGCGCCAACCGATTTCTGCTACTTTGTTGGGCAAAGAGGAAATAGAGGCTTTGGGAGCCACTTCGCTGAAGCAACTTTCTATGGCGGCGCCTAATTTCTATATGCCAGCCTATGGTTCTCGTGTCACCTCGGCTACGTATGTTCGCGGCGTGGGTTCACGTATTGGCGAACCTGCGGTGGGTTTGTATGTCGACAATGTGCCTTATGGTTCGCGCTCGGCGTATGATTTCTCCTTCCTCGACGTTGCGCGCATCGACGTCTTGCGTGGTCCACAGGGCACGCTTTATGGTAGCGGCGCCATGGGAGGTGTGGTGCGTTTGTTCACGGTTTCGCCATTCGATGGCAAGGGTACTGATGTGCAAGTCGGTGGTAAGACACACTTGGGCGGACGTAGCGTGAAAGCCGTTACTTATTTGCACCCACATAGTAAGGTTGCGCTATCATTGGCAGGTACCTACGAAGGACAAGACGGCGCTTTCAAAAATGCTTATACTGGAGCGAAGGCTGACAAGAGTGATGCTGCTGGTGCAAAGGTACGTCTGGCTTGGCGTCCCAAGCAGAATGTGCGCATAGACGCTATGGCTTCGTACGAATATTCAGACGAAAATGCTTGTCCCTACTATTTCGTAGATACATTGTCTAACCCTGCGCCTGAGAAGGAAGGCATGGGAGAAATTACACAAAATCGCCAGAGCAGATACCGCCGTAGTCTGTGGAATACCTCACTCGGCGTGGAATGGATAGCCCCAAAGTTTGTCCTGACACAAATTGCAGCTTATCAGCACCTCAGCGACCGTCTCTTTATGGACCAGGATTTTATTGCCAAGGACATTTTCTCGTTGACACAAAAGCAACGTGTGGGCAACTTTACCGAAGAAATTTCACTGCGCAGTAGTGGTCGCAGATTCTGGGAGTGGACTGCTGGTGCTTTCTTCAGATATCAGCACACTCAGACCGACTGTCCTGTCGTCTTCCACGGCGATGGCATGCGCTTCCTCAACAATCAGTTTGCAGCCGTCCTGCCCAAGAATCCACCGATGTCTTTGGCGTTCACCAATGACGAACTGCGCTTCGTCTCAGATATTAAAACACCGATGCTGAGCGGTGCATTGTTCCACCAAAGTACGCTCAACTTTGGCGCAGGTATTTCTGCCGTCGCAGGTATCCGTTTGGCTTACGATCACCACACCCTGGATTTGCGCTCAGGCCTTGCCTCGCCCGCCACATACCAGTTTGCAATGCCCGCATTCGGTATCCGCGCCAACCTTTCCTCTTCGCCCGAAGTCAATGGTACTTTGAAAAAAGATACATGGCAAGTTCTGCCCAAAGTGGCGCTCCAATATAAGCACAAGAGCGGCCGTGGCAATGTCTATTTGTCGGCTGCAAAGGGATATCGCCCCGGCGGCTACAATCTGCAATCCTACTCTGATTTGGCACAAGTATCACTGCGCCGTGACATGATGCTGGGCGTCAAGGAATTTAGCATTAATACCATCAACGCCATGCCTTTGCCCGACGCTGCCAAGAAGGGAGCAATTGCTGGCATGAGTAAGGCGCTGGATCCAAATATACCTGCCGAACCAAATATTGCTGATTTGGAATACAAGGCAGAAGAAGCGTGGAACTATGAACTCGGCGGCCACTTGAATTTCAACCTTGGTCAAGGAACCCTGGGCGTAGATTATAGCGCATTCTATGTCACTACGAAAAATCGCCAGTTGGTGCGCTTCGCCGAAAGTGGAATGGGCCGTGTCACAGTCAACGCTGGTCGTTCGCGTAGC
Organism: Bacteroidaceae bacterium; assembly: GCA_017383485.1. Classification (GTDB taxonomy): domain Bacteria; phylum Bacteroidota; class Bacteroidia; order Bacteroidales; family Bacteroidaceae; genus Alloprevotella. The sequence continues at coordinate 1,080 of JAFNXM010000025.1, read as the reverse complement.
ATTGGTGCCGAGGTGGCGCTCCGTGCCGAACCGCTGCTTGATCGCCTCATTCTGCAAGCGACATACGGCTATACACACGCCACCCTTGTCGAACATAATCTGGGCGAGCAGAATGGTGTCGTGATAGACTATTCTGGCAACCGCGTGCCCTTTGCGCCCGAGCACACCTTCAGTGCAAATGCCACCTATCGTCAACCCCTGCGCACCCGTGTGCTCCGCGCCGTGCACGTAGGTCTTGGCACGTATGGTGCAGGTCGTATCTATTGGGACGAAGCCAATACTTTCGAGCAACCCTTCTATGCGCAATTGCAAGTCAGAGTAGGTGTGGAATTCCCAGCCGACGTGAAATTTGAAATCATCGGTCACAATCTGACCAACACCCGTTTCACTACATTTGCTTTCGATAGCATGGATCGCCGATTCGCTCAGTACAGCAATCCCTTCCATCTCGAAATGAAACTGGGCTGGCACTTTTGAAAGTTTAAGATTTAGATAGATAATTCCCGAGCGGACGAGATAGTTCTGACAAATGCTATTTCGTCCGCTCTTTTTAATGCTTTTTTCATCAGGTAAAAAATGCGAAAAATTTTGACAAACACACTTGTGCTAAAAAGTAACTTTGAGGCGCCGAAGTCTGGGATTGTTGAAAAAAATCAAGGCCTTGTTGAAAAAAAGTCTAAGGAAATTTTCACGACCCGTCGCGAAATTTTCACAAAGCCTTGACTTTTTTCAACGAAGTCTTGGCTTTTTTCTTTGTTTCAAAGCCACAAATTTATAGTCCCAACTGCATATTTATGCAAATATGCCATCCAGGAGTAGGCCTCGTGTGAAAATATGCGCATATCGTTGCATATTCTATGCCTCCGTACTCGCGCTGTAGCAAAATATATTTTTCGCAGACGAAAATACGCGATTCTCGCCCTCAAAAAATGCGAAAAATTTTGACAAAATTGGCGTCGTGCATCATGGGTCTTGCTACAGATTGGTTTTGTCTGTTCGTCTTCGCCTGCTCGTCGCACCTAATGTCCTCAATATTAGGCTACGACATGCCTTGTGTACAACTATTGTCTGCGGGACTTA
>JAFNXM010000024.1 GCA_017383485.1 Bacteroidaceae bacterium | reverse complement strand
AGCGTATCTCTCGTATCTACACGGATAAGAGTTACTACGAATACTCGTGATACACGTGATACGTGGAGACGGAGCACAAGCGGGCATATCATACATAGTCCCACCTGCATTGTCGGCAGGTTGTTAACTTGTCAACCTTACACTATATATATTATAAGCAAGAGGTTGGGGATGTAGCACCACCCCCGACCAGCGACCTTTTTCCAGATTATGAAAAAAATCCTCATCGCCATTCTCATTTGCACGACAACCCTCCTATGCAGTTGGGGTGTTTATGCCTGGACAAAAGTGGGCAAGTACCCCGAAAAACTATGGTTGCACAGAGCGAATAGTCTGGAGAAATGGCAAGACAATGCCAAGAAATATCCTAATGCCGAGGTAGACTTGATATTCTGGAATGGGAAATTTCACGTCGCCCACGACACCGCAGATATCACCGCGCTGACGATAGATGAATACTTCAAAGAAATGCCAAACCACAAAGGGTATCTATGGCTGGATATCAAGAATCTAAGCAAAAACAATGCCATTGTTGCTTTACATGAATTAGACAGTCTCTGCAGTGAATACAACGTGGATAAAAGTCGCTTCATCATTGAATCAGACAACGAGTCGGCACTATCGTATTTCACCCACCAAGGCGGCTATTTCACCAGTTATTATGTCAAAACCCCTCGCCCCTCAACATTGTCTGAAGAAGAGCGAAAAGAAGTCATCTATCAACTGGAGCAAGTCGTCAACCGTGGCAATGTATCCGCCCTGTCCTTTCCACGTCACTGGTATAAGGACATCAGCAGTAGATTGAAGTCAGACATACCCCTACTCACCTGGGACCATCACACTGTCGAATGGCTATTTCACGCTTCGTTTTGGAAACACAAAATGCTCAACGACGACCGAGTGAAAGTGATACTCGTCAAGTATAGAGGGAAATACCTTTGATAGAACGTTATATTAAGAAATTATTGCAAGAAGACTCATTCTAACTACAAATATTCTAAAAATATTATTTATTTTTGTCAAGAATTTATAAATAATGACATTATTAACAGATTAAAATATTTTGCCAATGAAACATAGCATATAATTGTTACGTACATTTTAACATATTGGGAAAAGCGTTTTAGCTTTATTCTACTATTCAGAAAGTTTGGCGACTATAAGAATACCAGTTGGAATAATAGCAAAAATGCTCATGCTTCATAGCGTGGGCTTTGGGTTATTCATCTGGTAGGTTACGCCAAACACCTCTGAATAGGAATACACTAAAAGTTCCACGCTTTTTTATGTGCGTATATTTAAAGGAACAACTAATAAGAGGAACAACGGAGTACCCTGAAATGCCGTTAAGTGAGTAAGGTTAAATAGTTAACTTTTCATGGTCATGAAAACAAAATTTAATATATTTATATTATCAATAGTTACTTTATTTGTCATCTCATGTGACAATTCAGAAGATGAATTACCTGTAGTAAATAAAAACCCCATGGTTAATACAATATGGGCATCTAGTGCAAGTGGAGATCATGCATTCTGGATAGAATTTACTAGTAACACTAATTTTTTAGAATATTATGGTGATTTATATGGAAACACGAATACGACTGGGGTTAATTATGGCACATATAGATACTCTAATGGCAGAATAGATTTTATCACACATGATGCAGGAAACTTTAATTATGCGATTGTAAATGGTTCCGTATTAAGTTTATATTACAAAAATGGTTACTGTAGGACATTTAAAAAGAAACAATAAAATAATTAATTTAAATCTAATTTAATAACAATCCTTTTTATTTCTTATAAAATATTCAGAGACGCTTTACAGTGCTGTACAGCGTCTCTTTTCTTACATATATCGTCAAACGTTCTATCCCCTTTAGTCATTTATGATTTGCCAGAAAATCTCATAATGGCATACCATATTAACCGTAAATACAATATCAACTGTTCAGTAATATAATATTCTTTTAAGTGAAAATAATTGAAAAAGAGCTATAATTAAATCAACAAAGCTTATATAAATTTCAAATTATATCACTGTTTGTTTATCTATGGAAATAAAGTCGTATTTTTGTTCTTAATTATTATCAAACTAAATCCAACTTCATTAAGTATTAATAAATCCCAAAAATACATGAAGCATAAAATACTCTTTTTACTCACATTCGCTCTATTCACCACCAGCACGATTTTTGCTGATCCAATCGACGTAGATTTGGCACGAGGCAAAGCCATAAAGTTTTTGCAAAAGCACCATCCCGATGCCAGGCTAGAGGAAGATACACCAGCCTATGCACCAGTACAAAAACGTCTATTAAAAGGTGGTAAAATGGCGGAATCGCCTGCATACTATGTATTCAATGCTGAGGACGATCTGGGATTTGTCATTATCTCGTCAGACGACCGAACAGACGAAGTGCTGGGTTATAGTACGAGGGGCAGATTTGATGCAGCAGAGATGCCAGATAATTTAAAGGCATGGTTGCAAAGCTATGCCGAGCAAATGGTTTATTTGGACACATATACATTTGCTGCAAAGCACGCGACGTCTACTCGCCCCACCATATCACCCTTGCTCACCACAAGGTGGAATCAGGATGCGCCCTACAATAGTTCGTGCCCACTGCATGGTTCGAGCCGCACCTTTACGGGATGTACTGCCACTGCTCTGGCACAAGTGATGAAATACCACGAATGGCCGAAAGAGGCGACGCCATCTATCCCAGCCTATACCACTGCTACTGCACAAATCTATGTACCCGAACTGCCACCCACTACGCTGCGTTGGGACGAGATGTCGGATGATTATTCACACACGGATTATGCCCCTGCCGTAGCCGAACTGATGCTCTACTGTGGTCAGGCATTGCAAAGCGATTTCACCAGATATTCCACATCGGCCTATTTGACCGATGCACCAGCATTGCTCACCCAATATTTTGGTTATGACAAAAATATAGAATTCCTCTATCAAGCCAACTACCCCATAAGTCAGTGGGAAGAAATCATCTATCACGAACTAGAAAGTGGGCGTCCTGTGCTACATGCAGGCACCTCATTGGGCGGCGGACATGCTTTCGTCTGCGATGGTTATGACGGCGAGGGAATGTTTCACTTCAATTGGGGTTGGGGTGGCATGTATGATGGTTACTACAAGCTCTCACTGCTCACCCCCGGCACAGATGGTATCGGTGCTGGAACCGAGGACGGATTTAGCGCCAATCAGCGCATCGTCGTTGGGGTGCAACCGCCTACGGGTAAGACAGCCGCACTCAAAGCCTTCACCTCGCTCGATCTGCAACAAAGTGGCACGAATCTCTACTGCAATTTCAATAACCCCAACACCAAATCTGCTACTATGCACGTTGGGTTTGGGTTGATTGACGAGACTGGCAACCTGTTGCGCGTACTGAAAGACTGCGGCGCAATGACCCTGAAGGGTTATAATCTGGAGAAGAATTGGGCAGGCCTATTCATGGGAAATGGTGGGGAAGTGGATCTAGCGCCGGGTAGCTACCACATCGCAGGGATATGCCAGTTGGAAGATGACACTTGGGTGCAAGGTGGTAACAAGCAAACCTATTTTGAAGTAAAAATAGGTGCGGATAATGCGCTAGAGTCTGTCGTGCTACACCCTATACAGAAGTTTGAAATCAGCGCCTTCGAATGCGTCAGTGGCAAGGTGGTCGGTACACGACAGAAGGTGCGCTTCACCGTCCGCAACCTGGGAGATGATGCCAACACCATGCTCTATTTCTATGCCAATCAGTCCGACCGCCTCGATGCTCCCCTGACACGCATACCCGCTCTGCTCCATCGTGGCGAGACAGCCAGCTATGACGTCTATTTCAATGCTGAAAATACGGGTAAATATTTCCTTTTCCTGGCCGATAACGATTACGGCATAGACTATCTGATGCTCAAAGAAGTAGAGATAGTGGCAGCACCCAACAAACCAGCCAATTTGGAACTGGTCCACAGCCAAATAGCGCCAGACTGCAGTAATGTCGTGGTAGAGGTGCGCAACAATAGCGACGAGACTTACTACCGAGAAATTGTGCTACAGCTTTACGAAGAACTCTACGATGACGGCAATTATTACTATATCCGAAGCACGGACCAGCCTGGTGAAATCGCTCCTGGGGCGACCAAAACTTTCACCTTCCCCTTAGACGGCATCAAGCCCGAGCGCCAATATTATATCTATATCGGTCACTATCATCTTCATTCGGACGAATTCACCACACAGCTCGGCACTTCGCAATATTTCAGTTTGAGCGCGACTAGTGTCGACCCTGTTTCCTGCACCACGACACCCGCTCATGGCATCATCTATCGTATAGATGGCACACGCACATCCGATCTGAATCGTCGGGGAGTATATATTGTGGACAGGAAGAAAATAATAGTCAAATAAGGGGATAAATTTGTCAAAATTTTTCGCATTCCAAAGCCCTGAGAATCGCCTAAAAATCATCAACTATACTGTTGTTCGAATTTACGCCATTCTCAGGGCATTAAAAAATAGGTTTTACTTGTAAAAAATCAAGAAACCCCTTGGGATTTGAAGGAAAATCCCATTAAAACAGGCTTGTGGAATTGAATTTACAGCCTAAATACATATAAAAAAAGTCAAGACTTTGTGAAAATTTTGCGCCGTCTAGTTAAAACTAGGCCTTGCTTTTTTCTCACAAAGTCTTGACTTTTTTATACGAAGTGGGATAAGGTAAAGATAAATCGAGCTAGAAGCTAAAATGCATTTGTCAAAATTTTTCGCATTTTTTATCTGCGAATTATGTGACTTTCCTTTATCATCCGAATGGGTAAAAATGTAGTATGGAAGTTTACTAAATTTCTTCGCAATCAGTATCTCTGATGCCAATCAATACGATTCTTCAGCAGTGGGAAACTGGCAATCCTTGACATCAGAAACATAGCAGCCAATGGCATCGGTCATAATGGTGTGGAGGTCTGCATAGCGACGCAGGAACTTGGGCGAAAAGTCTTTGTTCTTGCCAAGCATATCATCTATCACAAGGACTTGTCCATCTGCTGGACCTGCGCCGATACCAATGATTGGCACAGATACGGCCTGGACTACACGCTGGGTCAGTGTAGCAGGGATTTTTTCCAATACGATAGCGAAACAACCAGCCTGGGCAAGGAGTTTTGCATCATGTATCAACTTTTCAGCCTCGGCCTCAGCCTTGGCACGCACGGCGTAGGTTCCAAATTTATTGATGCTTTGGGGTGTCAATCCGAGGTGACCCATCACAGGAATACCTGCTTCCAGAATACGCTGAACGGTAGGTAAAATTTCTTCGCCACCCTCTAATTTTAACGAATCACACCCTGTCTCTTGCATAATACGAATGGCATTGCGCACTCCCTCTGTGGCATTGACTTGATAGGTACCAAAGGGCATATCACACACTACATGTGCGCGCTTGACACCACGGGCTACGGAGCGTGCGTGATATATCATTTGATCAAGAGTGATGGGCAGTGTGGTGTGATTGCCTGCCATTACGTTCGAAGCACTGTCACCGACCAAAATGATATCGACGCCTGCACTGTCGACTATCTTTGCCGTGGTGAAATCGTATGAAGTGAGCATCGCAATCTTCTTGCCTTGTTGTTTCATCTCTTGAAGGCGATGCGTGGTTACTTTTCTTGCATCTTCTACTAAATATCCTGCCATAGTTTAAAGTTGTGTTTGTATTTCGAGGTGCGAAGTTAGTAAAATGATAGGGGATGGCAAAGTTTTTTTAGGGACAAGGGGCAAGGGGTAGCGCACCTTAGAACTTATCAACCACTACATCGCAAAGCGGAGTAATCTCCTCTACACTCAACGAACCACAGACACCATAAACTCGTGCTCCTGCCCGACGGGCTGCAAGGAGACCATTGACAGAGTCCTCGAACACCATACATTGGGCGGCGGGAACATCGAAATATTGGGCAGCAGAGAGGTAGCAGTCGGGGGCTGGTTTAGAGTGCATCACACATTCGGCAGTAAAAATGTGGTCGAACAATTCGGGCAACCATGGCATGGCACGATACAGTTGGCGCATTTTATCCTGATTGGAACTTGTGACCACTGCTGTCTTAACCCCATGACTTCGCAAAGCACGGACGAAGTCAAATGCACCATTTATCTCGGGGAAGGTCATCGTCTCTTCATGCTCCTCCAGTCTATGTTTGATTTCGGCAACAGCATCGGGATCTTCAGCAAAATATTTATCTATAATTTGCACGAGCGAACAGCCTTTAATCTCTGATGCGAAGTTGGGATTTTCGGGAAAATAGTCCTCTCCTATTCCACGCCAGAAAGCAGAGTAAGAAGGCTCTGTGTCTATCAATACGCCGTCGAGATCGAACAGAGCAACGGGCAACAAATCTTGCCCCTGCAAAAAATTGGGCAAATGTTGTGGCGATAATAATTCGTGAAATGATTTATTTTGAAAATTATTCATAGATGAAAATATATATTCCGAGCAAAAATAATGAATCATAGGGAAAGATTCAAGAGGGAAGGTGGGATTTTGCAGGTCAAGAGGTGAAAGATGAAAGATAAGAGATGAGACATGAGAGATAACGCACAATAAAAAGAAGCGCCAAACCAATGCTAGTTGGTTTGGCGCTTCATCAACTTTTCACTTAATTATTCTCTCATGTTTAACTTAATGTTCTGTCAACTTTACCTTATCTTCCAAATGTACGTCTTGAGGTGCTATTGCTTGCCTTGTTTGTACTTTTTGTAGTATTATTTCTACCTACTGAATTATTGTTTCTCAAATTAGTAGAAGGGCGAGCAGTAGTGGTTGTCTCACGACGAGAATTGTTGTTATTTATCTTGCCAGCACTGTTGTTGCCTCTATTTGCAGGGCGATCGAAAGAATTTTCTTTTCTATCCTTGTCGAAGTTAGCACCTGGGCGCTTGTTATCGCTTGGCTTTTTGTCATTATTATTATAACCTCTATCTACTTTGGGCTTATCCTTGCCTGTTTTACCAAACTCTGGACGATAGTCGGGCTTTGCAGAGGGGCGCTTGCCATTGTAGTTATCTCTCATACCTGGACCTTTGCGGAAATGTACGTCTCTGAATGGACTCTTATCCTTTGGTCTGCGATTCTTCCACAAACCACCTGTATAAGATACATATACTGTGGGGCGCTTGTAGTAATAGTAGCCAGCACGGTATCTATCAAATATTGCAAATCTCCATCCTGAGGTGATCCATCTGATTGGGCGATAGAAGTATTCAAGTGTGGTGTAGAGTTCATATTGCCAGTCGAAGAGGATGTATCTGAGGTCAGCATTGCGATAGCGCCAGTAGCGACCAGTGCAATCAGATGCAGATCGAATATTAAGGAAATATTCTAGATTCACTTGATATGCCATATCATATTGCTCAGGTGTGAGATTGAGTTCATAAGCCATCTTGTCAGTGAGGAACCATGCCCTGTCGCGAGCATCATTATAACTTAAAGCATTTGCCGCGAGGCTACCTGTCAGGACTAATAATAAAGAGAGTAATACACGTTTCATAACTTTTCAACTTTAAAGGATGAATAACTTCGTTTTATCTGATTGCAAAGTAAAGGGTTTTCTGGAAAAATCAAAAGTATATCAAGAAACTATTTAGCAGATTCAAGTTTTTTTAAAACTAAAATTGAATTTAATTATGATTTTGTTAACTAAAGCATATTTTATAAAAATCATTTTGACATATTTACTAATCATTTCCTTACTTTTTGCAATACAAATCAGTTATTAAAGTTGATTTTTGAAAAACCACCAACACATTATATTAACATTTGGGTTAATTGGATTAAAATATATACACAATGAGCCCTCAAGTCATCAAAAATCATTAAATTTGCGCCATATGTCACTCCCTATATACATATATATAATTAAGGAGAGTAAAAAGTCAATCAAAAACCTCAACATATATGAACAAGATTGTAAGCAAAAAGCAATTTTCTGAGAAGGTGTTTCAATTGGTCATTGAAGCTCCATTGATTGCTAAATCTCGCCGTGCGGGTCATTTCGTAATGGTACGTGTGGGTGAAAAGGGTGAACGTATGCCCTTGACCATCGCCGAAGCAGACCCCGTGGCTGGCACTATCACTCTGGTGGTACAAACAGTGGGTGTATCATCGTCCAAATTAAGTCTATTGCAACCTGGCGACTATATCACCGACGTCGTAGGACCTTTGGGCAAGGCGACTCATATCGACAACTTCGGTACTGTGGTATGCGCCGGAGGTGGCGTGGGTGTAGCACCAATGCTGCCCATCGTCCAGGCACTAAAGGCTGCGGGCAATCGTGTCATCACCGTCCTGGCAGGTCGTAGCAAGGACCTCATCATCCTCGAAGACGAAATGCGACAAAGTTCTGACGAAGTCATCATCATGACCGACGACGGTTCGTATGGAAAACAAGGATTGGTGACACAAGGCATCGAAGAAGTTATCCAACGCGAAAAGGTGGACAAGTGTTTCGCCATCGGTCCTGCTATTATGATGAAATTCGTATGTCTGTTGACTAAGAAATATGACATCCCCACCGACGTATCACTCAATACTATCATGGTGGATGGTACGGGCATGTGTGGCGCTTGCCGCATCACCGTGGGCGGACAGACTAAGTTCGTCTGCGTAGATGGCCCTGAATTCGATGGTCATCAGGTAGACTTCGACGAAATGCTCAAACGCATGGCAGCTTTCCGCAAGGAGGAACAACAAGATATGGCCGCATGGGCTGAGCATCCACAAGTGGAAGCGACCACCACTGCGGACACGCAAAAGGCAAATGATCCTGCTCATAGTGTGCCAGCAGAATGCGAACCTTGTGCAGATGGTAAAGTGAGCGACATCTGCAAGAGTCGTGATGCTGAATGGCGTAAAGAATTGCGTGCAGCTATGAAACCAGCCGATCGTATGAAGATAGAGCGACACAAGCCTATCGAAATGGATCCCGAAGTTCGTGCTCATGAACTCAGTCAAGAGGTAAGCCGCGGTTTCACAGCAGATATGGCACAAGCCGAAGCAAAGCGCTGTCTGGACTGCAACAATCCTGGTTGTGTCAGTGGTTGTCCCGTAGGCATCGACATACCACGCTTTGTGAAGCACATCGAACGCGGAGAATTTGTTGCAGCTGCCAGCGCGCTCAAGGAGACTAGCGCACTGCCTGCCGTTTGTGGACGTGTTTGTCCTCAAGAGAAGCAATGCGAATCAAAATGTATTCACCTCAAGACAGGTCGCCAGGCTGTTGCCATCGGTTGTCTCGAACGCTTTGCAGCCGATTATGAACGTCTCAACGCGCCTCAAACCTCTGCACCAAGGACCGAAAGCAATGGTATTAAGGTAGCGGTCGTGGGTTCAGGCCCTGCTGGTCTTTCATTTGCTGGCGAAATGAACAAGCGCGGATACGAGGTAACCGTCTTCGAAGCACTGCACGAAATCGGTGGTGTATTGAAGTATGGTATCCCAGAATTCCGTTTGCCAAATTCAATCGTTGACTTCGAAATCAACAACCTCCGCAATAGTGGTGTCGAGTTTATAAAAGACTGCATTATAGGCAAAACTATCTCGACCGACGAACTCCTGGCACAAGGCTACGCGGGCATATTCATCGCTTCGGGTGCGGGCCTTCCCAACTTTATGGGCATCCCTGGCGAGAATAGCACAGGTATCATGTCGAGCAACGAATACTTGACTCGCGTCAATCTGATGAATGCATGGCAAGGTGAAAGCGACACCCCCGTTACATTCGGCAAGAATGTCGTCGTCGTAGGTGGTGGCAACACAGCTATGGACTCTGTGCGTACAGCACTTCGTCTTGGTGCAGAAAGTGCAACTATCGTCTATCGTCGTTCTGAAGAAGAAATGCCTGCCCGACTCGAAGAAGTACATCATGCTAAGGAAGAGGGCGTTCGTTTCCTCACCCTGCACAATCCATTGGAATACCTGGCAGACGAACAAGGCCATGTGAAAGCCGTCGTATTGCAAAAGATGACGCTGGGCGAACCTGATGCTTCAGGCCGTCGTAGTCCTGTTGCACTTGAGGGTCAGACAGAAATTCTTCCTGCCGACCTCGTCGTAGTAAGCATTGGCGTATCGCCCAACCCTATCCTGCCACAGTCTGTCAAGGGACTCGAACTGGGCCGTAAGGGCACTATCGCTGTGGACGACTCATTACAAACTTCTATCCCGATGCTCTACGCTGGTGGCGACATCGTGCGCGGTGGTGCTACTGTAATTTTGGCAATGGGCGACGGCAAACGCGCTGCTGTAGCCATGGATGAGGAATTGAAGCAGAAGTAATCACATTTCTCAGCAAAACACTACACATATCTTATAAGACGAGTGGACAAGTATTCAGCAGACTTGTTCACTCGTCTGCTTTTAGCCCCAAGTATACCTCAAATATCTAAAGAAAACTGCTGTTCCTCATGTATCTGGACGAATACATAAAATGCAGAGGAATATGAAAATACCATGAGATAGAAGTTTGCCATTTATTAAGACATACCGTTCCCCAATAAAAAACTATTTCGAAGGGAACCTTGACGCTTTAGAGGTTATTGTATCTGTTGGTAAAAAGTTTATTTCCGTAGAAAGGAATTTCACGCAAAAAAAAGATTACCATAAACAAATAAGAAAGATGGTAGAAAATAAAAAAAGCCATCCGAAGATGACTTTCGAGGTATTACGATAAGGTTCTACCTCCCGCGATTCTCAGCGTGTAGTCCAAAAGGACACCGCAAATCTACAAACAAAAAACTAAACGTGCAATACTATGGGCAAAAAAATGAAAAATTTAACGATTATAAAGCATTCGTTGAGAAATTTGAGCCAAAACGCACCACAGACGATACTATTTAAGAAATTCTTTCATGCAATTGCTCGGGAAATGAAAATATAACAAAATTGACTAAGTTTTCACTTAATCGCAATCTCACATTGACCTTATAGGGCGCAGAATATGACAGAAAAATTCAAAAAAATAGGGTAAATTATAAAATAAAAAGGAATAGGATAAAAAGAAAAATAAATAGGGAATTATAGAACACCCTATTTGGGGCTTTTCTATTTTAACGCTTCGCGACGGCCACGATTGCGGTCGGCTTCAAATAGGCTATCGCGAAGACGCTTTTGCGAAGCAGGGGAAGCAGGTTTGAATTGTGTGGCAGGCACTTGCTCTTCTTTAGCTTTTTCCTTGGCCACATTATTTTGCAGTTTGGACAAAGGCACGTCAATCAATCCAGCACTATCCTTTGCCACAGGCTCAACCTCGGGACTGACTACAGGAACAGCTGGAGGATTAGGCGCAGAGGCATGACGGCTACCCTTGAATCTAAGCAATGCGGGGCGCATGATAAAGAGCAATTGTGGCGCTGCATCATACTTATTGGTTTGATAGAAGAACCCTTTCACTTCCTGCAGTCCGTCGCGTGATATTGTAGTCGAGATATCCTGTTTACCAGAGAGGAAGAAGCGTGTCTTGGTAGTGAGGATGGTGTCGGCATAGATCATAGCTACGACGGCATAACCCTCAGCAGGTGCATGCTGAATGGCTGGACCGACGTTGGCAGTCAACCATACTGGGGTAAACTCTAGGCGCAGTTCGTCGCCTTGACGGAATATCGTATCTGCCACCACTTCGCTCCACTCGGCCTTTACATTGTGCAGCGAATGTAGCATGTAGGCTTGGGGACCCGTCCAGATATTGACGGTATCGCCCTTGGCATCTGTCATATCGGCATACGAGGTGGTAGTGGTCTTCGACTTGATTTGTTGTCGCTCGAGGCGTTTGCCTATATTCACATACATCTCGTGTAAATCTTCGGCTCGGGTGCTATAGTAGGCCAACGAACTATCCATTTGTGCCTGTGTGACGCCATGTTTCTTGAGCGCTAGGGCGACATAATATTCGGTATAGTAGAGCGTGCTGTCTGTATGCGTTCCACCCATTGCCTTGGCTTGGGCATAGTCATAGAGCAAGGACTCCATGCGACTATGACTCAAGACGCCGTCAGGTCTATCATCTGTACAGCCCACCAATAGACTAACAAATAACAGCAGTAAAGCACAGGCAAACCAACCGGCACGGCGTGTGAATATGTCGACAAAAGCGCTGGGCATAGGAATTATTCGTTCGTGGGGGAAGAGGGGGCGGATGTTGCGTTGGTATCCTCCTTCTTGTCAATAATATATTTATTATAGAATATCAAGATTGCCACCGCTCCACAAGAAATAGCAGCGTCGGCAAAGTTGAACACTGCGCCGAAAAAGACTTCTCCACCCACGAGAGGCATCCATTCTGGCCATGTGAAGAGGGGGAAGTAGAACATATCCACTACCCTGCCCGACATCATCTGGCCATAGCCTTCGCCCCAAGCGACGTGGGAAGATACCTGAAAAGGAGTACTCTCGGTGAATATCATGCCGTAGCAGAAGTTATCGATGATGTTGCCCATAGCCCCAGCGACAACCAAAGAAACACAAGCTATGAGTCCGATGGGTAAACGGCGACGAATGATACGCACTAAAAGTACACAAAAGACGATAATGGCAATAATACGGAAGATGCTGAGGAAGGTGGTGCCAATAAAGTCCATACCAAAGGCCATGCCTCGGTTTTCGATGAAATAGATTTGAAACCAATCGGTCACCTCGATGCTTTCGTACAGGTGCATGTTGGTCTTGACCGCCACCTTAATGATTTGGTCTATCACAAAGACGGCAAGCATTATACCCACAGCAACAAATGCACGGCAATTGCAATGACATTTTTTATTCTCCATATTTATTAGCCTTTATACCCTATTCCTAAATATATTTATCAGACAATAATGCGAGGGGCATCATTTTTGTGATGCCACTCGCTTTTAATTTTCTAATGTAGACAGATTACTTTTGACCCAATTTCGCCTCGATAGACAATGTCGCATGAGGCACAGCGCGCAGCCTTTCTTTTGGAATCAACTTACCCGTTTGGCGGCAGACGCCATAGGTCTTGTTTTCGATACGCACAAGTGCAGCCTGCAAGCCCTGGATGAACTTCTGCATACGTGCAGCGCTTTGTGTCAACTCCTCTTTGGTTTGTGTCATCGAGCCTTCTTCCAATACTTTGTAAGTAGGCAATGTATCGTCGACACCATTACCGCTACGATTGGTCAGCACATCCATCATTTGATCGTAATCTCTTTTAGAGAGTTCAATCTTCTCGAGAATAAGTGCCTTGAATTCTTCTAATTCCTCGTCGGAATAGCGTACTTTTTGTTCAGACATAATGATTTAGGATTTAGGTATTTATATGTATTAAGTATTAAAATCTTATTTCACTACCTTGCTGACGCTGACAGTGGTGACAAAGTCCTTCAGGTCGAGCACTTCTCCCTCGCTGAGACCACCTATCATCAAGAGTTCGTCTGCCAGCACCTGTTCGCTGATATAGCGGCCAAAGTGCTCAACGACTGCTTCCACTTGTTCGTTCTTAGCCAACTTCACCACGATGCGGTCTGTGATTTCGAAACCAGACTCTTTGCGTTTTGTTTGGATACGTTTCACCACCTCGCGTGCCCAGCCTTCGCGTCGGAGTTCGTCAGTCACATTGACATCGAGCGCTACGGTTAGGGCGCCGTCTGATGCCACGGTCCAGCCTGGTACATTCTTGGTGCTGATTTCGAGGTCAGCGAGTTCGATGACTGCTGGTTGACCTTCGACTTGCAGTGTCACGCTACCTTCGGCTTCGAGTGCAGCGATTTGGTCTTGTGTCATTTCGGCTACGGCTGCAGCCACGGCCTTCATCATCTTGCCAAACTTCTTACCCATCACGCGGAAGTTACATTTCACTTCTTTTTCGAAGGTGTTGTTTTCCATAAATGTGATGGCCTTGACATTGATTTCGTCGAGGATGATTTGTTGCACGGACTTCACGGCTTCGACCAAAGCGGGAGAAGTGGCTGGGATAGCCAGTGTAGCGAGTGGCTGGCGCACGATGATTTCCTCCTTCTTGCGCAACGAGAGCGCCATAGATGAGGTCTTTTGTGCCAACTCCATGCAATATTCCAAGTCCTTATTAATAAGTGTAGCATCCGACTCGGGGAAACGTGCCAAGTGCACACTTTCTGCTTCGTTGCCCTGGGTCAAATCCAGATACAGGCGGTCGGCGTAGAATGGGGCAATAGGTGCCATCAACTTAGCGACGCCGAGCAAGCAAGTGTAGAGGGTCTGATAAGCACTGAGTTTATCCTGTGTCATATCGCCTGCCCAGAAGCGTTTACGATTCAAGCGCACGAACCAATTGGACAGGTTGTCCATCACAAATGTGCTGATCATACGTCCAGCACGTGTGGGTTCGTAGTCCTCGTAAGCCTCTGCCACGTTAGCAATCATGGTATTGAGTTCAGAGAGTACCCAACGGTCGATTTCAGGTCTTTCTGCGTATGGCACTTGTGGGAGCGACGCGTCGAAATTGTCTACATTCGCATACATCGCAAAGAAGTTGTAGGTTTGGAAGAGTTTGCCGAAGAAAGTACGGCTCACTTCGTTCACACCATCCTTGTCAAATTTGAGGTTGTCCCAAGGCGCAGAATTGGTGATCATATACCAACGCAAGGGGTCAGAGCCATATTGTTGGATAGCCTCGAATGGGTCTACGCCGTTGCCCAGACGCTTTGACATCTTGTTACCGTTTTTGTCGAGCACCAGACCATTTGAGATGACTGCCTTGAAGGCTACGCTATCAAATACCATCGTAGCAATAGCGTGCAAGGTGAAGAACCAACCGCGTGTCTGGTCTACACCCTCTGCGATGAAGTCTGCTGGATAGACGGTGCGATTGTCGAGCACTTCCTTGTTTTCGAATGGATAGTGGATTTGAGCATAAGGCATCGCACCCGAGTCAAACCATACGTCAATCAAGTCGGTCTCGCGATACATCGGTTTGCCGCTTGGCGACACCAATATGATATCGTCTACGAATGGACGGTGCAGGTCGATCAGGTCATAGTTAGCCTTGCTGTAATCACCTGGCACAAAACCTTTCTCCTTCAATGGATTGACCTTCATAAAACCGCTTTCCACACTCTGTTCGATCAGATCGTAGAGTTCTGCCACCGAACCGATACAGATTTCTTCACGTGTCTCAGCATTACGCCAAATAGGCAGTGGCGTACCCCAATAGCGCGAGCGGCTCAGGTTCCAGTCGTTCAGGTTTTCCAACCATTTGCCAAAGCGTCCTGTACCAGTTGATTCTGGTTTCCACAGGATGGTTTTGTTGAGGTCCATCATGCGCTCCTTGACTGCAGTCGAGCGGATGAACCAGCTATCGAGTGGATAGTAAAGGACTGGTTTGTCCGTACGCCAACAGTGGGGATAGTTGTGCACATGTTTTTCGATTTTGAACGCCTTGCCTTCAGCCTTGAGTTCGAGCGAGAGCACGATGTTCAAATCTTCTGCCTTTTCAGCAGCAGCGGCATCATATTTGCCGTCCTTATTATATTCGGGAGCGTAGGCATTCTTCACATAGTCGCCTGCATGTTGGCCGTAAGCCTCGGTACATACGCAGTGCTCAACGAATGTCGCGTCGCAGTCCTCAATAGTGTAATACTTACCAGTGAAGTCTACCATCGGACGCGTTTCTCCCTTAGCGTTAATCATAAATAATGAGGGCACACCTGCAGCTTTCGCCACCTTAGCGTCGTCTGCACCAAATGTGGGGGCGATATGCACGATGCCCGTACCATCTTCTGTGGTCACATAGTCGCCTGGAATCACGCGGAAGGCTTCCGACGAGAGTTCCACAAAGGTATCATTACCCGCAGTGAAGCACTTTTCGGGATGAGCCGTAGCATAAGCATTGACAAATTCGGCAGCATTTTCGTCCACCTTTTCCAATGGTTTCACCCAGGGCATCAATTGCTCATAGTGCAAACCCACGAGGTCATTCCCCTTGTAGCGACCCACCACCTTATAGGGGATCACCTTATCACCTGCCTTGTAGTCCTCGAGGGGCAACTCAGCGCCCTCTGCTTTCAGATAGGCAGAAAGTCGTGCCTCAGCCATCACCATTGTAACGGGTTGAGCTGTATAGGGATTGTAGGTTTGAACCGCTACATAGTCAATATTGGGGCCCACACAGAGTGCAGTGTTCGAAGGCAAAGTCCAAGGTGTAGTGGTCCAAGCTACAAACACGGGCGTACCCCAAGCCGCCATTTCAGCCTTAGGGTCAACAATGCGGAATTGCGCAGTGATTGTGGTATCCTTGACATCGCGATAGCAACCTGGTTGGTTCAGTTCGTGCGAACTCAACCCCGTACCAGCGCCTGGAGAATAGGGCTGAATGGTGTAACCCTTGTACAGCAAGCCTTTGTCATATAGCTGACGGAGCAACCACCAGAGGGTTTCGATATACGAGTTTTCGTAGGTGATATAGGGGTTCTCCATATCCACCCAGTAGCCCATCAGATGGCTCAGGTCTGTCCACTCCTGAGTGTACATCATCACATTCTTGCGACAACGTGCATTGTATTCCTCGATCGAGATAGACTTACCGATATCTTCCTTAGTGATACCCAATTCCTTTTCCACGCCAAGTTCCACTGGCAGACCGTGTGTATCCCAACCAGCCTTACGCTTCACCTGGAAGCCCTGCATTGTCTTGTATCGGCAGAACACGTCCTTGATGGTACGTGCCATCACGTGGTGAATACCAGGGTGTCCATTAGCCGAGGGAGGTCCTTCGAAGAAAACGAATGAAGGACAACCTTCACGTTCCGACATACTCTTATGAAACAAGTCTGCCTTGTCCCAATCCTTCAGCACCTCTTGATTCACAGCATAGAGGTCCAGCTTTTTGTGTTCTGCGTATTTCATATTTCTGATTGATTTTTCCGCTTTTAGTCCATATTTTGAGGCCGCCAAATACATATTCGCCACCTCTTCAAAATTAAAGTTGCAAAGATAATGAAAGGTGAGATAAAAGACAAGAAAAAAAGTTTTTTTTTAACCTTGCATTTACGAACCGCGTCTTATCTTGGCGTCAGCAAAGATATAAGGAGGGATAAATGACAAGAAAAAAAGTTTTTTACATACACTATCACTACAAATACAATAAGAATTCAAAATCCCCAAATTTCGCCAAATAGCAAATACAAAAAATGACGGGTAGCATGTAAAATATTTTCTTCATCATTTTGAAGGGGTTTTACAACGAGGTCCTAAAATATCAATTTAATCATTAGCAAAAAGCCAGAACCTCATCAAGCTCCTATGCTAATGTGTCCTTACCTCGCAAAGATAGTGATTTATCCCCAAACGATTAACATAAATTTTAAAAGAAGTATTACTGATTTGCCTAAATAGAAAATTTATTTACCGAGAACTGTAATTGACCTCTATTTCACAAACCAAGGCCTCGTTAAAAAAAGGTTAGACCTTTTTAAAATTATGTCTAGGCTTTTTCAAAAAACATTAGACTTTTTTTCAAGCAGAAAATTTAGTGCTTTTTTACCCCTTGCGAGATAAAAAATAAGGCAGGGGCCCTGCGACCACCTGCCTCGGTATACAGACTTTTGTATTTCAGAAACGGATATATTTATTGCTCTATTCCCTTCGGCTGAGACATAAGGGTTTGTAAATCCAATCCCGTAGGATGTTGGAATATCTTCAATCCAAAGACTGACATAGTTGCAATC
Source organism: Bacteroidaceae bacterium (assembly GCA_017383485.1). Lineage (GTDB taxonomy): Bacteria > Bacteroidota > Bacteroidia > Bacteroidales > Bacteroidaceae > Alloprevotella. The sequence continues at coordinate 2,361 of JAFNXM010000024.1, read as the reverse complement.
AATTGCTCCTGAATGAGCGCTGCTCTTGCTTCAAATCCTGCCCACTCGGTGTGCGAAAGGTAAAAATATAATTCTAGGGGCACTCCATTCGGGGTAGATTGCAGAAGACGAACTACACGAGACTGCCCCTGATGCACCTCGGGATGAGAGGACAGGAAACGCATACAATAATTTCTGAAAAGGGAAAGATTGACTTGTGGGGTCGAAAGTTGCTTGTCTTCTTCATTGATAAAACCTAAATCAAAAAGTTCTTTCAATTCGTCAGTAGAAAGATAACGCACACTATTAACATCTATATTAAATGAGCGCTTCACTTGACGCGCACCTTGCACGAAAACATTATCCCAATTGCGAAAAGAATCGCTGACCAAAGTATATGGAGGAACAGTAGAGATGGTATTATCGAAATTTTTGATTTTCACTGTTGTAAGCGACACTTTCTGCACAATACCATCGATATTTAATTTTTCGATAACCACCCAATCACCAGGTTTCAACATTTCATTGGCAGAAAGTTGTATTCCTGCAACAAGTCCGAGAATAGAATCCTTGAAAACCAACATCAAAACCGTAGCTGCCGCACCAAGTCCAGCCACCAAGTTTATGGGATTTTTACCAAAGAGAAAGGCGACAACGATTATAGCACATATAAAATAGGCAATAAGTTTTATAAATTGCACGACACCTATCAACGTCTGATGCTGTGCTTTCTCTTGCTCGGTAGTATAATGCGTAATTTTATTCAAGAAAGCGCCCAACCAACGGGTTGCAAACAGGGCTATCAATATCTTTAGCCCTTGTTCTATTATCACGTATGCCATTCTATACTCTGAGAAATCTGGCATAAATTGATAGAATATCAGGGTCGCCACAAGGTTCCAAAATGAAGCTAAAACCTTTGCATCAAACAAATAGTCGTCCCACAGGGTATCCGTACGCTTGACCAAGCGACCAATCAGAGGCGTCATAAAATGTTTGCACAATGCTACGAGGCCAACACACAGCACAAAAAGGGCAAAAAGCACCGTTGTCAACGAATATATCCTTGACCAAGCCTCCTCAATCCCAAATGTCAGGTAAATCAGGTTTAATCGTTCATTCAACATCTCAATCATAAGTCACTAATATTTACATTATTTATTATTTTTATTTTACGAATATTATAAAAGAAAAGATGATAAAATCAAGTGCTATACCGCAGGAGGCTAAACACTGTCATTTTATCATCTTTTTATTATCTTAATAGAATCTGCACTGAGCGATTCTGCATCAAGCAACTTTATTTTGCGGAAGTAAATTCTTCAAGGAAACGAACATCATTTTCCGAGAACATACGAAGGTCTTTCACCTGATACTTCAAGTTAGTGATACGTTCTACACCCATACCGAATGCATAGCCAGTGTAAACCTTACTATCAATACCATTTGCTTCGAGTACATTGGGATCGACCATACCGCAACCGAGGATTTCCACCCAACCTGTGTGCTTACAGAAACCACAACCTTCGCCGCCGCAAATATTACATGAGATATCCATTTCGGCACTTGGTTCGGTGAATGGGAAATACGAGGGGCGGAGACGGATCTTGGTCTCTGTACCAAACATTTCACGAGCAAAGGTCAACAATACTTGCTTCAAGTCAGCAAACGACACATCCTTGTCAATATAGAGACCTTCAACTTGATGGAAAAAACAGTGAGCACGCGCAGAAATAGCCTCATTACGATACACGCGGCCAGGGCAGATAACGCGAATAGGAGGTTCGGTAGTTTCCATCACACGGCTTTGAACAGAGCTAGTATGAGTACGTAGCAAGACATCAGGATTTCTGGTCACAAAGAAGGTATCCTGCATATCACGTGCTGGGTGATCATCTGCAAAATTCATTGAACCGAACACATGCCAATCGTCTTCAACTTCGGGACCATCAGCAAGTGTAAAACCGAGACGTGAAAATATGTCGATAATTTCATTACGCACCAGCGTCAATGGATGACGTGTGCCCAACCACACAGGATAAGGTGTGCGTGTCAAGTCAAGGTCGTCGTGATTGTCCTCACGGCTACCAAGAGCTGCCTTTAATTCTGCCAACTTATCTTGAAGTACAGTCTTCAACTCATTCAACTTCATACCCACCTCACGCTTTTGTTCACCAGGAACATTACGGAAGTCAGCCATAAGGTCATTGACAATACCTTTTTTGCTAAGGTATTTGATACGAAGTGCTTCACATTCCTGTTCGTTAGCAGCAGTCAATCCACCAACTTCACTCAAAAGAGATTCAATTCTACTGATCATATCTTTTTATTCTATTTTCAAGACAATTACAAAAAGTGTAATACTCACTTTTAACTAAATTT
>JAFNXM010000023.1 GCA_017383485.1 Bacteroidaceae bacterium | reverse complement strand
GCAACCATATAATTCTTGTCGTGGAATTTCTGGGTTGTTGGATTTTAAGTAAAACTTCGTTTCATCGATAGAATCAACTCCATACTCTTCGACAGTTTCTTTGATTACATAAAGGGTATCTATACCTTTGCCTGTAAAGTTTCCGACGATGGTATCTCGTTCATCATGGGCAAATACGGTGTTTACAGGAATTCCATAGTATTCATAAAAGTCTTCATCGTTTTGGTTAGTGATAGATTCGTAGTCTGAAATCTCCTCTTGTTCATGGAATAAAATATTCATAAACATCTTGATGCGCGCCAAGTATTCTCGTGCGTAGGTGATAAGGGAGCGTGCAGATTGTGGGTTCTTGGCGTTGAAACCTATCACATCCTGGGTGTCTAAGCCTAAATGTTCTGCCAAATATATGGCACGTTCGTTGTGAAAGGGTTGGGATATGACGGTGTAGGATTTGATGTCGTAGGCATTTGATGCTCTAATCACAGACAAACGTGTGTCGTAACCCTTACCATCCAAAAAGATGTCGTCTGGATGAACACCCCTTGCGACCAATGAATCCATCATCGCTTGCACTTCGTTGATACTATCCAGGCTGCGCTCGTCGCCACTGATTAAAATGCTTTTTATTTTTCTTGCTTTATACAATTCTACAGCTGCGTCTATGCGATATTGAAAGAAATAATTCTTAGCACGAGTCACGCGTGATTGGGGAGAAGTGCCGAGCAAAAGACCAAATTCTCTTTCAGGGATTTCTTGTACATCCGAATATAAACGGTCTTTAGCATAATTAGTGACAATGGCGTAGCAGGCGAATATGGAAATAATACCTACACAGAATAGTGGTAGGACAAAGTAAAGTAAAAATTTTTTCATCTTATTTTAAGTTGTTTTATGGGTTGATAAAGAAGATAAAAATAGACAAGTAGGAGATATGAATGTTGGGAAAGAATCTCTGTTGATTTACTCTCAAAATATTTCGCCTACTTGTCTATTTTGTATAAGTGTACTAAACCTTCAGGCAGCCTACGATTTCGTTGACATCCTTTACACCATGATTGTCCAACCATTCGTTGATACCATTTACAACCTTGATGGTGACAGCAGGGTCGATGAAATTGGCAGTACCAATTTCGATAGCAGTTGCCCCAGCCATGATAAATTCGATAGCATCTGTCGCATTCATGATGCCGCCTAATCCAACGATGGGGATGTTTACAGCTTGTGTCACTTGCCAAACCATGCGGAGCGCCACAGGTTTTACGCAAGGACCACTAAGTCCGCCTGTGCCGATGCTGAGGCGCGATTTGCGACGTTCAATATCGATGCTCATGCCCATCAGTGTGTTGATGAGTGAAACGGAGTCGGCGCCTTCTGCTTCCACGGCTTTTGCAATGTCTGCGATGCTAGTGACGTTGGGCGATAGCTTTACGATGAGTGTTTTATCGTAGGCTTGTCTTACTGCTTTTACTACTGATGCAGCGCCCTCAGGAGTTACACCAAAAGCCATACCGCCTGCCTTGACGTTGGGGCAAGAGATGTTCAATTCAATAGCAGGAACGTGGGGTAGGGCGTTGATGCGTGAAGCACATTCAACGTAGTCTTCGAGTGTAGAGCCCGAGACATTGACGATGACGTTAGTATCGAGGTGTTCGAGTTGGGGATAGATTTCTTTGCAGAAGTGATCTACACCTTTGTTTTGAAGCCCTACGCAGTTGAGCATGCCCGATGGGGTCTCTGCCATACGAGGATAGTCGTTGCCCTCACGAGGATTTAGCGTCGTACCTTTGACGATGAAACCGCCCAAGTCATTCAAATTGATAAAGTCGGCAAATTCCAAACCATAGCCGAATGTACCCGATGCTGTCATTACTGGATTCTTCAGCGACAGCTTACCTATATTTACTCCTAATTTTGCCATTGTAATTGCTCTGTATTAAATACTGGACCTTCTTTACATACACACACGTTGTGACCTTCGTGATTCTTTTCTACGCAGCACAAACAAGCACCCAGACCACATGCCATCAGGTTTTCAAGTGAGGCTTCGCAAGTGATACCCTTGGCGTGTGCATAGCGTGCTACGGCCATCATCATGGGTTTAGGACCGCATGTGGAAATAGCATCAAAATGTTCTGCCTCGAGCACGCTGTGTTGCGTCACAAAACCCTTTTCGCCCAGCGATGCATCTTCTGTGGTGATATACACAGGGCCTACTTGTTCGAACAGGTCGAGTTGCAATAAATCCTTAGCACTGCGTCCACCCAACAGGAATGATGGGTGCACACCTCTCTCCTTCAAATACTCGCCATAAGCTAAAAGTGGAGCGGTACCTACGCCACCGCCGACCAAAAGTACTTTGTTGCCTGCCGGATGTGTGGTAGTGAAACCATTGCCCAAGGGAAGCACGCAGTTGAGCGTATCTCCTGCCTGTATGTTGTATAATGTTCGAGTACCTTCACCAACTGCATGCACGAGCAACCAAAGTTCGTTAGCCTCACGGCAAATGCGATTGATAGAAATAGGGCGGCGCAAGAATACGCCATCAGCCTTGTCAACCTTAACTTCAACGAATTGTCCGGGCACCATTTCAGGTAGGGTCCCCTCGTCGTTGGTGAGTTTCAACAATGCATAGCCTTCGCGTGGATGCTCCACTGCTACGACGCGCAAATCAAGTATATATTTTTTCATATATTAATAGGTGTTTCTTTTTCGGCAAATTTAACGATTATTTCTGTATTTCTCCTTTATTTCCTTAAAATAGTTGTACTTTTGTGCAAAAGAAAATGTGACGATTATGAACAGACTATTGGAAATATGTGCTGATAGCATTGGTAGCGCTCAGGCGGCGTGGCGCGGGGGTGCTGATAGATTAGAATTGTGTCAAGGGTTGGACGAAGGCGGTGTGACCCCCTCGTACGGCTATGTGAAAGCCGCTGTGCAACTGCCCAATATTCGCAAAAATGTATTGATACGCCCTCGTGGTGGCGACTTTATCTATACACCGGCCGAGGCACAGGTGATGATAGACGATATCCGCGTGATGAAGCAATTAGGTGTGGATGGCGTAGTGATTGGTGCATTGAATACCAAGGGCGAAATAGATCTCCCTTTGGTTGAGCAGATGATTGCAGCAGCTGATGGCATGGAGGTGACATTTCATCGCGCCTTTGATATGTGTGTCAATCCGAGCGAAGCACTTGAGCAACTCATTACGTTGGGCTGCCACCGTGTACTGACCTCAGGGTGTGCGGCTACGGCACTTGCTGGTGTAGAGCGTCTTAAGGGTTTTGTGCAACAGGCTCAAGGCCGAATCTCTATCATGCCAGGTTGTGGCGTGAAGAGCTGTAATGCAGCAGAAATTCTCTCCCTTTGTGGTGCTACGGAAATCCATGCTTCGGCTCGCGCCGGAGTAGAAAGTGCATCGGAGTATAGATTGGCTGGTGTCGAAATGGGGGCTGCTGGCCGTGACGAGTATTATCGTATGGAAACTTCGGCAGACGAGGTGCGAGGTATTAAGACCGCGATTTCTGCTTTGTAGAATCTTTTTCGAAAACTCAGAATGCCCTGAAAAAATCTGAAATATCTGATGATTGAGGGCTCCTTAAAAATTATCCTCAAAAAATCACTGTTTTCACAAACCTAGGCCTTGTGAAAATTATCCTAGACCTTTTTTAAACTAGCCGTCGCGAAATTTAAAAAAGGTCTAGGTTTTTTTCTGACTCCCGAAAGTCTTATAAAAAGGCCAAAAGGATGCTGTGTTTTTATTTAGATTCCTTCTGAAAATAATCTTTTCTCCCTTTTTTGCGTCAAATCTAAAAAAAATATCAAGAAAATTTGGTGGTAATAAAAAATAGTCGTACTTTTGCATCGCTTTAGAAGAGAAACGGGCGCTTAGCTCAGCTGGTTCAGAGCATCTGCCTTACAAGCAGAGGGTCGGCGGTTCGAATCCGTCAGCGCCCACAAAGCATTCCTTTGAGAATTGAAAGAATTAACTCCGTGAAAACGGGCGCTTAGCTCAGCTGGTTCAGAGCATCTGCCTTACAAGCAGAGGGTCGGCGGTTCGAATCCGTCAGCGCCCACAAGTTATTTAGGTTTTAGGTTAATTAAGGATGAGTAGACATTATTTGGGATTTCCCCAATTTTGTTTACTTTTTTTGTTTTATACAGCTTATTATACTTCTCTGTATACTAAAACTTAATGAGTTCTTCCTTACAACTTTACTCCCACTTGTATCCACAAATCATTTTGTGTCGGCGACGGGATTTGCTGTGTGCCCGAGCTGATGCTTTCTCGGTTGAAATAGTGCAATAAACCGTAGCGGGTGGCGAGTGAAATATACTTGCAGGGTTCCCATTGTAATTGCCCTACGACGCGCATGCCGTGATAAGCGAAGGTGGGGAAGCCGCCGTTGTATTTCAGTTGAGGTTCGTAAGCATAGATGCGAGAAGAGTAGCCGTCGGTGAAAAAGACTGAGGCAAACAATTGCAAAGATAGGGTAGGCGTGGGCGCGTATTTGCCGCGAGTGGATAGAAGGAAACCATACTCGGGTGAGGTGGTTTGTGTCGTAGCTACGACAAAACTGGTGGAGGCATTGACTTGAAACTTCTCTTGCTTATACAGAGATGAGAACTGCACTTGGTGGCGGCCTATGTATTCCATCAAGTCATAACCTGTCACGTTCTGTTGTTTCGTGTTAAAGCGGTAAGAGAGTTGAAAGTTTACATTTTCGTTGAGTAAATATACCCCTTCAGCCTCGCATTTGAAACGTTGAGAGGAATAATCGGCACGATACATTGGGCGTGGATGATAGCACCAATCGGCATAGGCCGTAGTGGTCAGTCGAGAATTGATTTGGTATTTTGCGCCAAATAGTACCCCTGTTTCATTTTGCACACGGCTACCAGATTGTAGCGTTTCTGCAAATGGTGAAACGTAGCGCGGAGAAAAATAGCGTCCTTGCATAGTGAGCGTGAGCGAGGAGAAGGGTTTGCCTTGCAGTAGGTGTATGGTTGCCAAGTGAGCACCATCGTCCATAGCCAATTCACCTTGATAATTAAAATATTTGTTTCGCCATGCTCCATCTACGCTTATGCCGCCCACATTTTTAGCTCGTAGATAATATTTGTTGTAGGCTTTCATCGTGGGGTAAATCATTTTGTCGTAGTGCGCATAATAACCATTTGCTCCGACTTGCCAGTGACTTTGACGAAAGGATGTGCGTGTGCCAGCAACGAATTGTCCGACCGTTCTTCGTTTGCCGATTTCGTTGAAATTGCGGTGTAGGCCATCTGTCTTGAATGAAGTTACTGTGTCGTTCTTTAGTGTAGCATCAATCTTATCATACGACAGAAAAACCATCGTTTCCCAATCGCGTTTCCAACGTATAGAAGAAGCTATACCTCGCATAAAACCACTTTCAGCAGAGGATGTATGTGGTCGCAGAACGGACTTATTCTTTGGGACGAGAGTAATTGCACTTTTGGCACTGTTGAAATAATTATTGCCGATCAAAAGTCCACTGCCCCAGTTGACTTCGAAATCTCCCGCCAGGAGTGATACGTTGGGAATAAGTCTTTCGATCTGCGCATAGGCAGAGATATAATCGTAGGGGTAGAATCCTTGCTTGGCGACTGGTTCTCCGTTGTCCTTTTGTAAAGTTAGGCCATAAAATACGCCTTCGTGATGATGGTAGCGATAACGAAGTGTATGACTCAATCTATTGCCCAAATATTGAGCATAGGGGTTGGGCGAAGTATATCCTGCTCTTTTATATAAAGGTATGTGAAGTGTGTTGTAAAGTTCGTGCTTGCCGTGTCCGATGATATGCTTCAGTGGCGTTTGGCGACGAATAGTATCACCAACATAAGTGAAAAGTGAAAGTTGGCAACGTGTGGTGTAGTCAATGCCCGAGATAACCTGTAGTTCGCCAAGGGTGCGAAAAACGCGGCGTTGCTGGCGGTAGAGCAACAAAGAATCTGCCTGCGCTTCACTAATGAACGGCAGTCGCAGGATTTGTTCGCGCGTCGCTATATTAATATTTATCGGATTGTGATAAAGGATTTCTAAATCAGCTAAAAGTGAAGATTGTGCAGAGGCAACACTTGCATCTCCTTCTTCGTTCATCATATTCAAGTGGCTTTGATAGTAATCTTCTACGAAATCCTCCCACGACATGAATAGTTCACGCTGTGAAGACGGTACTTGAGCTTGCGCTAACAAAGCGAAGCAAAAAGCAGAGAGGAGCAGGATATGGCGATAGAATGACTCCACTTGAGTGTAGCAGGATAGGGGTGTTGACTAAAGCAAAAGGGAGACGAATACCTGCAATAGGTATCATCTCCCTGGTATGAATTAGTGTTATGTCAAATGTAGAGAAAAAATATACATCTTAACGGATAAACAAAAGTTCACGATACTTAGGCAATGTCCACATGTCATCCTCTACAATCAATTCCAGGCGGTCGATGTGGAAACGTATGCTTTCAAGGTAGGGTGCTACTTCGTCATGGTAGGCAATGGCTTTGCTTCTCACGTTTTGAATTTGGTTGACCTCCTTGCGCTTTTCCACCATTTCGTCTACAGCCTCGGCAATAAATTTGGTGTGCTTGTTGATCTTCTTAATCAAATCTACATTGTAGCAAGTCAGTTGTTCGATCAACTCGGCGTCGTCAAATGCGCATTGCATCTTGTGCACGTTGGTAGCCAGTAGGGTTTGATATTTCGTAGCAACGGGGATAATGTGATTCATGCAGAGATCTCCCAACACACGGCTTTCGATTTGTATCTTTTTGAAGTAAGTTTCCCACTTGATCTCATTGCGTGCCTCGAGTTCGTGACGATTCATCACCTTCATGTTTTCAAACATCTCGATGGTTTGGTTGTCCAGATATCTGTCGAAGACTATTGGTGCTGAGGTTTCGCAGTCAAGGCCGCGGCGCTTAGCTTCTTCCTGCCACTCTTCACTATAACCATTGCCATCAAAGTGGATAGGGCGACAGGTGCGGATGTCTTCGCGCAAAACTTCTAGAATCGCCTCTGTCTTGTCCATTCCATTAGTCAAACGTTCATCTACGCGCTTGCGGAAGTTGGTCAGTGCTTCTGCTACGGCGGTGTTGAGAGCAATCATTGCACTTGCACAATTGGCGCTGGCACCAACGGCACGGAACTCGAATCTATTACCTGTGAAGGCGAAGGGTGAGGTGCGGTTGCGGTCGGTATTGTCCACCATCAATTCGGGGATTTGGGGAATATCCAGTTGCACGCCATGTTTGCTGTCCAGTGTCAAATGCTGGTCGTCGTGCGAACCCTCGATTTCGTTCAAAAGTTTGCTGATTTGTTCACCCAGAAAACTTGAGATGATTGCAGGTGGTGCTTCTCCGCCACCCAAACGATGTGCATTCGTCGCGCTCATGATAGAAGCTTTCAGCAAACCATTGTGACGATACACACCCATTAAAGTTTCTACGATGAAAGTTACAAAACGTAAGTTCTCCTCGGGAGTTTTGCCTGGTGCGTGCAACAATGTGCCAGTGTCGGTGGTCAGACTCCAGTTGTTATGCTTGCCCGAGCCATTGATGCCAGCAAAAGGCTTTTCGTGGAGTAGACAACGGAAACCATGCTTGCGTGCCACATTGCGCATAATCATCATGAAGAGCATGTTGTGGTCAATAGCCAAATTGCATTCCTCATAGATCGGTGCCAATTCGAACTGATTGGGCGCAACCTCGTTGTGACGTGTTTTGCAGGGGATACCAAGTTCAAGTGAACGAATTTCGAGTTCTTTCATAAATTCTGCTACACGTTCTGGAATTGCACCAAAGTAGTGATCGTCCATCTGTTGGTTTTTGCTACTTTCGTGCCCCATCAGTGTGCGACCTGTCAATAGCAGGTCTGGTCGTGCTGCATAAAGGCCTTCGTCCACGAGGAAGTACTCTTGTTCCCAACCCAAGTTGGTGGTGACACGCTTTACCTTTTCGTCAAACAATTGTGCAACGGCTGTTGCTGCTGTGTCAATAGCACCGAGCGATTTCTTCAGAGGTGCTTTGTAGTCGAGCGCTTCGCCAGTGTAGGCGATGAAGACTGTAGGGATCATCAGTGTATCGCCTATGATAAATACAGGCGATGAGGGATCCCAAGCCGAATAGCCGCGTGCTTCAAAAGTGGAGCGAATACCGCCGTTGGGAAAGCTTGAAGCATCTGGCTCTTGTTGTATCAATTGCTTGCCTGAGAAGTGTTCTATCATTCCGCCTTCGCCATCGTGTTCCACAAAGGCATCGTGCTTTTCTGCCGTACCTTCAGTCAAGGGCTGAAACCAGTGTGTGCAGTGAGTTGCCCCCATATCCATCGCCCACTGTTTCATGCCTTTTGCCACTTCGTCTGCCACGTCCATGGTCAAAGGTGCTCCTTGCTCTATGGCTTTGGTGAGTTTTTCGTAAGTATCCGCGGAAAGATAGCGATTCATCTTTTCCTTGTTGAACACATACTTGCCAAAATAAGCCGAAGGTCTTTCCGTAGAGGGTTCTACGAAGGTGGGACGTTTTTTGAAGGCTTCTTCTACAACTTTAAATCTGAGGTGCGACATATTATTATATATATGTATGATTGATTGACTTGGTTAGGGAAAGGGGTTCAGACGAGCTATATGCTTGCGCATTGTGCCAAAAGAATAAAATCACCTAAAGCACTTTCTACTGCAAAAATATAATAAAACTATCATCTATCCTCATATTTTTCGCATTTTGTTGCGCATTAAAGCCCTTCGCCCCACTTTTCAAGACTTTGTGAAAATAAACCAAGACCTTTTTGAAATTTTGCGACGGATAATTAAAAAAATGTCTAACTTTTTTTTCTCCACAAAACTCACTCTTATTTTCTGCCTACTTTCTGATTTTTTATTACTTTTGTCCGCGATAAATTATATAAGTATGGAAAAAGATTCTACCGCACGTCAGAATGTCGTGATCGTTGTGCCTTGTTACAACGAAGAGGCCGTGCTGCGCGAGACCCACACTCGTTTGACAGAAGTCTGTCGACGCATTGAGCAGGAGCATTTGTGTCTGTCTGCCCATTTGCTCTATGTAGACGATGGTAGTCGCGATGCCACCTGGCAGATGATTAGCGAATTTGCCAGTCAGGACAAGGCTTCACATGGTTTGAGACTGTCGCACAATTGCGGGCACCAGCATGCACTTTGGGCTGGTCTTGAGTGGGCTGCACACCATGCCGAGGCTGCGGTGTCTATTGACGCAGACCTGCAAGACGATGTAGATGTGATCCTGCAAATGGTACAGCGCTGGCAGAGTGGGGTAGATATTGTGTATGGTGTTCGCCGAGATCGCCCGACAGATACATTCTTCAAGAAGCATAGTGCGCAAATGTTTTATCGTCTCTTGCGCAAATTGGGTGGCGATGTCGTTTACAATCATGCAGACTTCCGCCTGATGAGCCGTCGTGCGCTTGCAGCCTTGATGACTTATCCCGAGCGTAACACTTTCCTTCGTGGCATGGTGCGCACACTTGGATTTGCCGAAGATACGGTGCTTTATGATCGTGGCGAACGTTTTGCAGGCGAATCCAAATATCCTTTGCGCAAGATGCTTGCCTTTGCCCTCGATGGTATCACCTCTTTCTCCGTACGTCCGCTTTCGTTGATTGTATGGATAGGGTTGCTCATCATTCTATTGGCTATTGCTGCAGTCATCTATGCTTTGGTACAGCATGCTTTGGGTAATACGCTCCCTGGCTGGACCTCGTTGCTCATCTCTATTTGGTTTGTCGGCGGCGCTATGCTCACTTCGCTTGGTGTGATAGGTATCTATGTCGGCAAGATTTATTCGGAAGTCAAACAACGCCCTCGTTATATTGTTTGGGAAGAGTGCTGATGAAATATACGACGTGCGACCGATTGGTGATATACGTTGATTTATTAGATAATTAATGCATCCTTAAGCATGGGTCACCTGCTTTGGAATGCATTGCTTTTTAAGTGTAGCATAAGTATCGGGATAACAATCTTTCATATCATGCATGTCATGACCCCGCCGTTTTTTATTGATAGCCGTACACAAATTTGATAATGCATCTTGCCTTGACATTCTCATGGTTTGTTATTGGCATTTCCACGGCGTGGTATTTCATTTTTGTGGCTCGGTATTTACATTTACACGTCGCGGTATTTCATTTTTGCGTCGCGGTATTTCTTTTACACGTCGCGGTATTGACACTCACACGTCGCGGTATAGAAAATCCATTAGAGGTATTTCTCATTTGCACTTATTCGATATTTACCTTGCTATGTTTAATGGTGGATTTGTAGTAATAACGATGACGATAGATGTCTTTATAGCTTGCTACTATCACATTAATATAATATGAAACCCCGAGATTGTTTATGTCTCGGGGTTTCGTTGTTTTAGGGCTATTCGTCTATTTTACCATTTCAAGAATTTGTGTGTACGTTGTCCTTCGTTTGTTTTTATTACAACAAGGTAAGAACCACGTGGGCATCCATTCATGGCAATAGCAGCCTGGTCTGTTGTTGCAGTGGTATGGCCAACGACTACACCGCCAAGGTTGACGATGGTGACATCTGCATGCTGTGGTAATTGGCTTAATCGGAGTGTCTCCGATGCGGTGTCATATTTCACTTTGCATCCGTCAACGTCAGTTTGTGCAATAGCTGTATTGACATTTGTCATTGTGCTGAAACGCAGGGTGTGAGTGCATGTTGTGCCGTATGTACATTGGTATTGATATTCAGTACCAGGTCCGCAACTACCATTGCCCAATCCGCGCTGCATGTAGTCGAATGTTGCATAGACAACGTCATCTTTCACCAAATCCCAAGGGTGTAGTTCTGGTACAAGGTATTGTTTTTGGTCGTAGTGTGAGAGCGAGAAGGATACTTGACCTTCTGTCTCTACCTTAATACCTTCGCCTGTGTTGGGGTTGATCATCTTGACCTCTCTCAACCCCATTCTGTTACCATGAGATTGTGGGTGAGCATACATTTCAAACATATCGTCTACGGTCGTAGTATATCGGCCCAAATATGAACCAGTCTGTCTGTCGACATAGTTTTCCCAAGGCCCTTTGGCGTAGTATTCTACATCTTCAAATCCAGCAGGGAAAATCATATCCATACCGATACGGCGCAGTCCGGAGTTGGGATTGTATGACACCTTCATGTCTACCACGCCCGAAGCATAAACTGTATATTGTACATTGTATGGACAGCGCTGATGGGATACGCTCACGTTGATTGTGCACGATTTCTTATCGCTAGCCAACGATGCGTCAACCGATGTCGATTTGATACTTGTACTATTGTCGCCAAAATTGTGATTGCCATAGGGGCTTTCGTTTTCAATCCATCTGATATTACTATAGATGGGGTAGTTGCCCTCATTTTGCATCACGGTGACACCGCCCGAGATCCACTCTTTGACGAAACCTTGGGCATCCAGTTTGAACGTAATATTACCATTGCTCACTGTATAACCACCCGTTGTAGTCAATGTTAACTCTTCGCCAGTATTTTCAACAGCAGGTAGTGCACCTCTTTCTTGTAGCACAAATTGTTCGGTAGCGATATTGTATTTGCTGTCGCACCAGATTTCTTTTTCGTTTTTCAGCAATTCTACATTGAGCGCATATTCCTTGCCGCTTTCCAGTTTTTCAGTCAGGGCGACGGGGATTTCTGCTGTGCTGCCAGGTGTGACCGAAGGCATAGCCTGTTCCTTTGTTTCTACAGGTTCGCCATTGCACAACAGAGTGTAGCGCAGTGTGAATTCGTTGAGGTTTGTAAAGTTGTATTTATTCTTCACACTCAAGGTTTGGTTCGCCTTGTTGTAGGTAAAAGCTGCATATTGGTACACCTTTTTTACTTCTGTCAGTTTGGACGTCCATGCTCTGTCGGCAGTGATGATACCATTGTTGCAGAAGTTACCTTGATGTGGACCTGGATAGTCATATCCAGTGTGATAGGTTGGGAAACCATTTTTCACCAAGTTGTCGTTTTTGATATCTTGTGGATCATAAATAGATTGGTCCACCCAGTCCCAGATACAACCACCAATTCCATAATTACTATCTTCGATGATGTCCCAATAGTCTTGCAGGTTGCCCACAGCATTACCCATAGCATGAGCATATTCGCACAGAAAGAAAGGTTCGGCGCCGATACTGTAGCTACAGTGTGCACGTGTATAGTTCAGGTCGGGATACATCTTCGAATCAAAGTCTGTATTTGCTGCCGAGTTGTCGTTGGAGTAACCTTCGTAATGGATAGGTCTGCCGTCCAGACTTTGTATCGCTTTGTAGGTAGCATCAAAGTTAACGCCGACACCCGATTCGTTGCCCAAAGACCAAAATACCACGGATGGGTGATTGCGGTCTCTGTATACCATTCGCACGGTGCGGTCTACGTATTGAGCTTGCCATGTGGGGTCGTTCGAGATGCTATTTCGGCCCTTGTCAGACCAGCTCTTGTGACATTCCACATCGGCCTCGTTCATCACGTACAAACCATAGTGATCAAACATGGCATACATCTTGGCTTGTCTTGGATAGTGGCTTGTTCGCACCGTATTGACGTTGCTTTGTTTCATCAGTTCGATATCTTTTAGCATAGTGGCTACATCGATCGAACGGCCATACAGAGGATGACTGTCCTGTGTATTTACGCCTTTGAAGTAGACGCGCTGGCCATTGATTTTTACGATACCTCCTGCGATTTCCACTTTTCTGAAACCATATTTAGTAGAAAATACCATTTCTTCTTCGCCAGAAGCATTCTTTTGTGCCACCACCACGGTGTACAGATTGGGCTTTTCGCTCGACCACATCTTCAGTTGCGACAGATTGTCGAAAGTCACGTCGATATTCTTACTTTCTTCCCAATTGCTAAAGGTTACTTTTGTCGTATTTGTAGCTACCACTGTGCCATCGGGAGCAAGCAGTTTAGTTTCGATCTGTTTTTCTGGTGTGCCATCCTCACGCTTGCTCAGTTCAAATGCCACATTCATCTTTCCACCATCAAATGTAGAGTTCAGTTCGCTCGTGATATAATGGTCGCGCACGAATGTTTTGGGTGTAGCATAGAGATAAACATCGCGGTGTAAACCACTCATGTGGAACATATCCTGACCTTCGAGATACGAAGCGTCACTCCATCTGAACACCTGTACACAGACATTGTTGTTGCCCGTTCTGACGTGTCCGCTGATATCGAATTCGTGGTCAGTGTTGCCTCCTTGAGTATAGCCTACATATTTGCCATTCACCCACACAAATGCTGCACTATACAAACCGTCGAAGTGCAGGAACACATTCTTGCTGTCCCAACCTTGTGGCAAAGTGAAATCTCTGCGGTACGAACCAACGGGATTGCCACCCACACCATCCACCTTGTTTTCAATGTAGGGCGGATTGTTGACAAAGACATATTCCACATTGACATACAGAGGCAAGTCATAACCCTTCATTTCCCAGCAAGAGGGTACTTCGATCTTGTCCCAACCGCTCACGTCGGCATTGTCGCCCCAGAATTCTGTTTCACCAGGTCTCAGCAGTGGTTCGGTCACAAAGTTAAAATTCCAAGTACCATTCAGACTCAAATAATCTGCCTTTTCAGGTGTCAACCATGGCATATCATAGTTGACATCACTCTGCATAGATTCAGTAGTAGAGTAGGGGATGAAGGTAGCATGAGCCGCTTCTTTGTTTTCCTCGAAGAAAGTTTGATCTTCCCACACCGTAGTCATCGATGCACGTACGGGGATGGGGATAAATTTCGTATCATCGTCAGCAATATCAGTGGTCACAGCAATCTTGCTATTAGCCACCGAGCGCAGATAGTATTTCACATTTTTATATATACCATATATACGATATGCACCCTCTGGGGTTTCTTCGAAATACAGGTTTTGATTGTAGTTGGTCCTGTCTGTCGTATAGAGCAAAGGTTCCAAACTGTGGTTCAGGCAAAGGTCCATCGACAGGTTGAGGCTGCCCAATGTGAAGATGATACCATTGTTGCCATTGTATAGACTCCAGATTTGCATCTGATCGCCTTCTTTGTAGTTTTGCGAGTAGAGATTAGTCTCCAACTTAGCACCCGCTGGAGCAGCGATCACTTGCTTTGTCGCTACGTTTTGAAACACATAACTTTTACCCACTGCTGGTGGCGACACAACATATCTGCCTGTGTCTTCAAATCGGAACAGCACATCGTTGCCCGAGGAAACATTAGTCACGGTGACTTTGCCATTTGCCACGCCCAGACATTGGTATGAATTGGCAGAGTTGACCAGTTGGTACACATTCTCTCCCTTTTGAACAAGTCGGAACAATTGGTTGGGGTTCAGATTAGCCGCTTCAAAGGTCCATTGCACGGGATATCCCAGTGTGGGCGCCATATCGATAGCTTTCTTTGAAGTAGGATTCACCAGTACATATATTCCCTGTCTGTCTGTGGGATATAGTGCCCATTCTTGTCCTTTACTCTCGGTGTCCAGATTTTCCAGGACGATGCGTGCATCATTGTCCAGATTGTTGCCATTGGACAAATACCTGCCGTCCGTGACGCTGGCTATCCTGAATATCTGCATCATTTCAGCAGACGTGTTGAAAGCCACGGCAGACGTAGTACTCATGCCCACCCATACGGCGAGCAGCGTGATCAGTAAATGTAGTTGACGTCTCATATTATATATATTATTGTTCAAAATTGCCGTAAAGATAGCGAATATTATCTAATATCCTTCGCTTGATCGAATTTATTTTCGTGGTATGATTAAAAGCAATCGTTCTTTACGATTTGCATAATTGATGACGCTCTGAAAAAAAACTTAGACCTTTTTGAAAAAAAACGCCGAGGAATTTGAAAAAGGTTAAGGTTTTTTTGAAAAAGGTTTGACCTTTTTTTCTTCATTATTAATCGAGGGGAATTTTAGTAGTGCGATATCTTCCTTTTTAATTGAATATAATCGTTGTATTCATTTTGTAATTAGAAGGTTAATTTCTTTTCTTTTGTTGCTAATCTTTACATCTTACATCCAAACTTATTTATTTTAGCTTTTGTAAAGTGCACATTGCAAATCTTTATTTTGTGATTTTCTTGCAAAATGATATGGATATTTTATATTTTTTCGTACATATGCGGCGAATATACCTTTATGAGCCAATATTTCGTGTTCAAAAAACGTGCTAATAGATAT
>JAFNXM010000022.1 GCA_017383485.1 Bacteroidaceae bacterium | reverse complement strand
GCCGAGTTGAGCATTAACTCAATTGACAACAAGATAGCCAATGTACAGCGGCGAGTCAAAAATCCATAGATGCCAGCAAACATCATTATCGCCGAAACAATCAAAAGATATTCTATATGTATCATAAATAACTCCTCCGACTTTAAGATTTACGTGCAACTATTAAACCTGCCACAATACATGCTAACAACAAAAGGCTGACAGCCTCGAAAGGAAGTAAATATCCGCCTTCGCTTGATGACAACATAAAGTGACCGATTTGGTCAATTGAATTAGTCTCTGTTCCCACAGCTTCTGTAGGGGCGCCTAATGCTGCAACGTTTTCAAAGAGTTTTTTCTTAAGCAGCATAAAGAGGAATACACCAAAACCAGCAATTGAAAGCAACGCCGAAGCTACAACTTTTGAAACTGTATTTTTGCTCAGCTTCTCTTGCTGACCACTGGTTAAAAGTATGGAGAATACGTAAAGCACAACGATACCTCCAGCATATACCATAATCTGCACTGCTCCAAGGAATGTGTAACCCAGCAAGAAATAAATTCCAGCGGTACCAAGGAGTACAAACAGCAGATATGTCGCAGCACGAATGATGCTTTTACTAACAACTGTAGCTATTGAGGAAAGCACCATGAATACTGACAAAATGACAAACATTATGTTATGTGAATCCATAATTATAATCTATTATTGGGACGTCCTAAATCGGATTGTTGGAAAAGTTTTATTTTCTTAAATTTCCTACGAAGCGATTCTTTGTAAGAGAACATCTGATTTGCTTAAGACGTCGTGTCCAATGTATTTATTTCTCTTGAACTTTACTGCCCTCTTGATTGAGCACTTTTACTAATTTGCTTCTGTCGAAAACAGCATTTTCGAAACTTTGGTCAAAAGTGATCGCGTCGTGTGGACAAGCACGTGTACATAGTTGGCAAAACATACATGCTCCCAGGTTGTACTCATACTTCACAAGGCGTTTTTTCTTTTTACCATCTTCTGTTTCATAAAATTCGCTCTTCACGTTGATGGTGCCGTTAGGGCAAGCCATTTCGCAGAGACCGCATCCTACACATTTGTGTTCGTTGTTTTCGTTATGAGGCATTACCAGCGAACCACGGAATCGGTCGAACATTACCAATGTGTCGCGATTTTCTGGATATTGTTCAGTAATCTTCTTGGTGAAAAATTCGCGCATTGTTGTTTTCAAACCAATGCAGAGCGATTTCACACCAGCAAACAATTCGCCAAAGTAATTCTTTTCTTCGTTCATGATGACCTCCAATTAAAAATACAATCCGAATGATACCGCAAGGGCCATTAAGATTAAGTTCAACATACTAATGGGCACGAGGTATTTCCATTCGAGCGAAAGAATTTGGTCAATTCTCAAGCGAGGGAAAGTCCATCTCAACCACATCAAGAGGAAAATCACAAAGAAAGTCTTACCCAAGAACCATACTGCACCGGGAATGGCAGACATGATATCATTGAATCCTTCCAAACCAGGTATTTGCAATGGCGCCCAACCTCCGAGGAAGATAGTAGATGCCATACCTGCACAGATGAAGAGGTTCATGAACTCTGCCAAATAGTAATAACCAAAGTGCATACCAGAATATTCTGTATGGTAACCAGCTGTCAATTCGCTCTCACTTTCTGGCAAGTCGAAAGGACCACGGTTACATTCTGCATTACCTGCAATCAAATAGATGATGAATGCTAATACGGCGGGTACATGTCCGCGGAAGATATTCCAGCCATGTTCGTATTGTTGCATACAGATTTCTGAGAAAGACATAGTACCAGTCATACAGATCATAGTCAGCATGGTCAAACCGATTGAAAGTTCGTATGAGATGATTTGTGCACCGCTTCGCATAGCACCAATCAAAGCATATTTATTATTAGAACTCCAACCAGCCAACAAAATACCAACTACGCCGATACTTGATACAGCCAGGAAGAAAAAGACACCAACATTGAAGTCAATAATATGCGCGCCTTTGTTCCATGGCAAGCAGGCAAAGGTTATCATCGAAGCCGAAACCACGAGGAATGGTGCCAGATTGTGCAAGAACATATCTGTTTTGCGCAGATTAACGATTTCTTTCGTTAACATCTTAAACACATCACTAAATACCTGGAGCAATCCCCAAGGGCCCACACGCATCGGACCTAAGCGGCATTGGAATGCTGCACAGATTTTGCGCTCCATGTAAATCATAATGATAGCAAACACTGCATAGAGAGCGATGATAGCAAGAAGCACCAGCACAGACTCCGTTAAGATGGCACCCCACTCAGGCATAAAGCCTGTGAGCCATCCATGCAGCCAATTTGTTACTTTTGAAAAATCGAAGAACATAATTTATTTGATTCTTTTATTGAAGGTGTCGAGAAGCGGAAATACTCCTTTGTCTATAATAATTATAGGTGTTTTTGCCGAATGAATAGTTTGAAATGCTATATTTAATTCAATAGATCGCTGTACTATTTTATCTCGACCTTACTTCATTATTTTATCTATCGATATCAGGAACTACATAGTCTAGCGTACCGCCAATGGTGATCAAGTCTGCCAACATATGGCCTTGGCATACATGGTCCATTACTGCCACAAGTGGAAGTCCAGTTGAGCGGTAGTGCAAACGATAGGGTGATTTGTCTCCACGGCTTTCCAGCAACACGCCGAATTCGCCACGGCTACCCTCTACAGCCGAATAATAAGTTCCTGCAGGCACTTTGATGATTGGCTTCATCTTTTCTTGATAGTTGCCTTCGGGAATGTTGTCTATCAATTGTTCGATGATACTCAAACTTTCCAAGATCTCATCCATACGTACCAATGTACGTGCATAACTATCGCCTTCAGTACGTACCACTTCGTTGAACTGCACTTTGTCGTAGGCAGCGTATGGCATACGCTTACGCACGTCATTGTGCCAACCTGATGCACGACCTGTGCCACCAGTACAACCATACGAGATACAATCTTCTTTTGACAGAATACCTACACCGATAGCACGATTGCGGAAGATGACATTGTTGATGAATACATCGTAATATTCACGAATTGCCTTACGCATGTAGGGGATAAACTCCTTCACACGTTTTTGGAAATTGGGATGGATATCAGCCATCACACCGCCGATAGTATTGTAGTTGAGGATCAAACGGCCACCACAGGTTTCTTCGAAGATGTCAAGTATCTTTTCTCTGTCGCGGAAACCATAGAGGAAGGCTGTCGTAGCACCCAAGTCTTGTGCCAAACAAGAGAAGAACAAAATATGCGAGTCGATACGTTGCAATTCGTCCATGATAGTACGGATCACCTGCACACGATCGCTCACTTCCACACCCATTGCCTTCTCGATACACATACACAGTGCATGGCGGTTTTGCATTGCGCCCAGGTAGTCCAGACGGTCTGTCAATGCCAGGGTTTGTGGATAAGTCATTTGTTCGTTCAGCTTTTCTACACCGCGGTGGATATAACCCAATACTGGATCAATCTTACGAATAGTTTCGCCTTCCAATTTCACGCGGAAGTGCAATACACCGTGAGTTGAAGGGTGCTGAGGACCAATATTGACTACGTAGTCATCTGCTTCAAAGATTTTGCTACGCTCGGTATGATAGTTCACACCATCTTCATCGTACATCAAACCAGAAGTTTCGTCAGCCAAAGGTTCGTTGGTCATGCGTGTGGGATTGAACTTTTCTGGTTCGTCGTCCTTACGCATAGGATATCCCACCCAGTCTTCGCGCAAATAGATGCGGCGCATATCGGGATTGCCTACGAACTTGATACCATAGAAATCATACGCTTCGCGTTCGTAGATGTTGGCAATATCATACCAAGTGCATACGCTGGGCAATACAGGATTCACTCGGTCTGCTGTCTTAATCTTATAGCATTTGCGAGCGCCTGTTTCTGGGTTTTCTATATTATATATTACGCCGAGGCCTTCTTCTCCCCAGTCCATACCAGTGAGGCATTCCAAGAAGGTGAATCCAGCTTGATAATCTGCTTCAATAGTCTGGCGGAAATTATCTTGTGTCAATTCTACCAAATCCAACGCATTTTCTGCTGGAGTTGTTGGGGCAGCGGGTACTGGTTTAGCCACAGCGGGTTTTACCACTTTTGGTGCAACAGCATCTGGCGCTTTGGGAGCTTCTGCTTTTGCTTCAGGCAGTACTGCTGTATTTTTTTCTATATTTTCCATAGTTTAAGCCTCCTCCAGTTCGTTTAGAATTTGTTCATTCTCCTTGTCCATCTTCAAGCTATAGGGGTCATTTTCCTTGCGATTGGTTGTACCAAAGAAGTTTTCCGCCTTGACCTTTCTTTGCAATTGCATCATACCATAGAGGAATGATTCGGGTCTTGGGGGACAACCTGGCACATATACGTCCACCGGAATCACTTGGTCTACACCTTTCACTACGTGGTAGGATTTGCAGAAAGGACCGCCAGAAATAGCACATCCACCTACTGCTACTACGTACTTGGGGTCTGCCATTTGATCATACAGACGTTTCAATACGGGCGCCATCTTTGTTGTGATTGTACCACTTACTAATATCACGTCGGCTTGACGAGGACTATTACGCGTAATCTCAAATCCGAAACGTGCGATATCGTAACGTGCAGCACAGGTCGCCATAAATTCTATACCACAGCAACTGGTGGCAAAGGTCAATGGCCACAATGAATTCGAGCGACCCCAGTCGATCAATTCGTCCAGGGTTCTTACGATAACATTGGTGCCGTTTTGATTGAGTTCGGCCACCAATTGTTCGAACGTTTCATTGTCCTTGAATTCCTCGTAAGGAATGTTTTTAATCTTAGGTTTCTTCATCATTGCCATTTCAAAGCTCCTTTCTTCCAGGCGTATGCCAAGCCCAGAACTAAGACAAAGAGGAAGAAGAGCACGCAGTAGAGGCCATTGGGTCCCAACTCACTCATCACGATGGCCCAAGGATAGAGGAACATCGTTTCCACATCGAACATCAGGAAGAGGATGGCAAACAAGTAGTAACCTATGCGGAACTGCATCCATGAGCGGCCGCGTGTAGGGATACCACATTCGTAGGGCTCTTCCTTTTGCTCGTTGAAACTGCGTGGCGAAATCAGTTTAGCCAAAATCGTCACAACGGCAACGAACAAGATACCTGTCGACAAAGCTGTGACAAATAAGGTAAAGTTCATACTCTTTTGTGTTATTGTTAATACTAAATTTTCTTTTTACTTCAAAAGCCAAACAGTGTGTCTGAATACTTCGTCACAACACTTCACAGAATCGGTGCATATGTACAAAGCTAAGGGTGGCGATGGCGCATCGCTGCGGCATCAGGGGCTTAAAAACGAACTGCCGCACCCACAGCATGCAGAGCATACCAGAGCACGGACATCAAAATAATGGCAAAGAGCACGCTTGCTCCTCGCTTTTCAAATATATATACCACTTTGCTGCCATGTCGGCAGGCATGTGATGATTACCCTTTTTCACACTGTTCGTCTTTTAAGCAACCGCAAAGGTAATATTTTCTTTAATAAATGCAAAGTGGATTTTGCAAAAATCACATCTCATTTTGTGTTAAAAATATAAGTGTTAAACGCAACTTTCAGTAATTTACTGAGTTGTCTGTTTTGAACAAATAATCAAAAGTGTTTTCAAAAATCAAGAAGTGGATATAGAGACGGGGCGTGTCTCAGAACTGTATCTCTGTGATTTTATGTGTTAGAAAAAAGTCTTAACCTTTTTTCAACGAGCCGTCGCGAAATTTTAAAAAACCTAGACCTTTTTTAAATTTCGCGACGGCTCGTGAAAGTTGGCTTTTCTGCCTAATTTCTAATGCTTAATTACTGCTTGGCAGAGTAGGGCTTTTTTATGGCGCAGTGCCCTTGTATTTGGCATCTTTCAATAGATATTTATAATATGTGGCGCACGAGATGGGGAAGAATGCACCGCGCAGGATGGCTAGCAGGCTACGCGTCTCGCGAGCGTGGAATAAGCGGTGGCGATGCTTGATGCAGAATGCTGTCAAGCACAACCATCCCCACAGAGTTCGTGATTGTTGCAATCGTGCCATTCGCAGAGCATCATGCACGACGGGAGTGTCAAGTTTTGTCTTGGTGAGAAAATCTTCCCACTGAGCAAAACGATTACGGATGTTGGGACGTAGCGCCTTGTAGATACGCAGGCTTTCGCATGCAGAACGAACGATGTTGCCTATACTATGGCTGCGGTCGGTCGGGGCATTATATGTAGCCGCACTGAGGTGGCGTCGCTGATTGACCACTACGCGTGGCACGTAGGCAATACTCTCGGCAGCGGCTGCGTAGGCCTGTGTTTGCAAATCGTACATGAAAAAGGTATTTTCGGGTAATAGCGTGAGCAGTTCCCGACGGAATAATTGTGTGTGCCCAGGCATCATGCCCACATACATCATACGTAGTAAGTCGATGTTGGGTACCCGGCTATCAAATGATACGGCTGTGCCATCTGTGGCAAAGGGACGGCTGATACCTCCTACTAGTAATTTGTCGCCCAAAGCGGCAACTTGTGTTTCGAGTTTGTCCAATTCCCAAATATCATCTTGATCGCAAATAGCAATCAACTCCCCTGTGGCACGATGCATGGCCGAGAAGAAATTGCGATTGATACCAGGGGTGCCAGTGTGACGGTAAAATTGTACAATGTCGTACCGCTGGGCATATTCGGTAGCAATCTCGGCAGTTTGGTCCTTGCTACCATCATCCTGGATAATGATTTCATAAGGCAAAAGGCTTTGGTGTAGCAAAGATTCCATTTGCTCGGCTAAATAGGTAGCACCATTATAAGTACACATGACTACCGAGATGCGTGGTATAGTGGTAGAAGATGATGGCATAGTAGGCAAAATATTTTGATGTCAAATGATGGACAAAATTACTAATTACTTCGTTAAGTGTGAGATTTATTCTCTAATTTTGCAGGCGAATCTGGTATCTTTTTAATTTTAGCATGTCAAATATATCCAATTTGAAAGAAAGTACGGCTAAAGGCTTCTTTTGGGCAGCCCTGAGCAATGGCACGCAGCAAGTGGTGATGATGCTGATAGGTATCGTATTGGCCAACATACTTTCTGTGGAAGATTATGGTATGGTAGCGATGCTTACCGCCTTCTCTGTGATTGCGGGAAATCTGCAAGAGGGTGGATTCACAAGTGCGCTTTGTGTGAAAAAAGAAGCACGGCACGAGGATTTCAATGCTGTGTTCTGGCTGAGCATGATGGTCAGCGTGACGGTTTATGTCGCACTGTTTTTCTGCGCCCCCTTGATTGCAGAATTTAATCACACACCCGAATTGACATTGCTGGGACGTGTGATATTTATAGGCTTCGTCTTTTCCAGTATGGGGACGGCTCATGCAGCTTATCTCTTCAGAAATCTCATGGTCAAGCAGAAGACCATGTCGCAGGTGCTATCCTCGATGCTCTCGGGTGTATTTGCGATTATTGCAGCCATAGCAGGGTGGGGTGTATGGAGCTTGGTTGTGATGGATCTGAGTTATAAAATGATCTACACAGCTTTGATATGGTATTTCTCGCCTTGGCGTCCGTCATTTAATATAGACCTGCGTCCTGCTTTCAAAATATTTGGCTTCGGTAGCCGTTTGTTGGTGACAAATCTCCTTACTACACTCAACAATCAGTTCCTGCAAACCATCCTTGGACACTACTATCCCGACAAGCAGGTGGGACAATATTCTCAGGCTAATAAATGGAATACGATGTGCTCTACTTTACTGACAAATATGGTGGGTAATGTGGCGCAGCCAGTTCTGGCCAGTGTGAATGAAGAGGAAGGGCGGCAAGTCAGAATCTTTAGAAAAATGCTACGCTTCACGGCGATGTTATCTTTTCCTGCACTGTTTGGCTTCGCAGTGATTGCTCCTGAATTTATCCCCTTGACAATTGGCGAAAAATGGTTGCCCTGTGTGCCCTATCTACAGACACTCTCCGTGGTAGGTGCTGTATTGCCTCTCTGCCAGCTATTCTCCAACCTCATCATCAGCAAGCAGCAGAGTACGACTTACCTTTGCTCTACTGCAGCCTTCTTGGTGTTGCAATTAACCCTTGTTCTGCTCCTGTATCCTTACGGCGTGCAAATATTATTGTACGGCATCTCTGCACTCAATGTATTATGGCTCTTTGTGTGGAGTATCTTGGCGCGCCGCCTTTCAGGTATTACTGTACTACAGACTTTAGGGGACATCCTGCCTTTCCTGTTCGCTGCACTTCTCGCTATTGGTGGAGCCGCATGCGTAGGCTACTTTATCTCAAATCTCCTGCTCTGTTTACTGGCAAAGATTGTCGTTGCCGTAATAATTTATGCTATGATCATGCAATTAGCCAAAGTGCAGATTTGGAAAGAATGTGTGGCTTTTATCTTTGCTAAAATTCTTCGTAAAAAGCAAAAATAAGGTATCGTCTGCTCCGAAATGCTAAAAACATCTTATGCGAGTGCTTGGATTTCAGAAAAAAGCACTAAATTTGCCGCGCAAAATAAATTTATATAATATTAAATACAATGATTAAATCACAAGACATCAAGAAGGGTACTTGCATCCGCTTGGACGGCAAGCTCTATTTCTGCATCGACTTCCTTCACGTGAAGCCAGGTAAGGGTAACACTATCATGCGTACTACATTGAAGGACGTAGTTTCTGGTCGTGTACTCGAAAAGCGCTTCAATATCGGCGAAGCTTTGGAAGATGTTCGCGTAGAACGTCGTCCTTACCAATATCTCTACATGGAAGGCGAAGACTATATCTTCATGAACCAAGAAACTTTCGATCAAGCTCCTATCGCTAAGGACTTGATCACAGGTGTTGACTTTATGAAGGAAGGAGACGTAGTGGAAGTAGTAAGCGATGCTTCTACAGAAACTATTCTCTACGCTGAAATGCCTGTTAAGACTCAACTTAAGATTACTTACACAGAACCAGGTTTGAAGGGCGATACAGCAACAAACACTACTAAACCTGCTACTGTTGAAACAGGTGCTGAAGTTCGCGTACCTTTGTTCATCAACGAAGGCGAAACTATCGAAGTTGACACTCGCGATGGTTCTTACGTAAACCGTGTAAAGGCATAATTCAAATTATACCTATATAGATAAATGGTCTGTCGGATATATTCGGCAGACCATTTCCTTTTTTTGTATTTTTGTTTGAAGAAAAGAAAAGGATGCTATGCTTTATGGAAATAATCCCAGACATAGCATCCATTTTCTATAATCAAAAGTCAACACGTTAGCTAATACTTGTTAACTCGTTTACTGAAAACTTGTCAACTTGTTTACTATAAAACTGCCAACTCGTTATAACTTGTCCACTTGTTTACTGAAAACTTGTCCACTTGTTTACTGAAAACTTGTCAACTTATAATTAGTTATTTCAATTCGGCCAAAGCTTCTTTGATGCGGCGCATAGCTTCTACGATATTCTCGTCGCTTGTTGCGTAGCTCATACGGAAGCATTCGGGAGAACCAAAGGCATCGCCGCCTACAGTCGCAACATGTGCACGTTCCAATAGGTAGAATGCCAAATCGTCAGAAGTGTTGATCACTTTGCCGTTGGTGTCTGCCTTGCCATAGAAGGCGCTACATTTGGGGAAAAGGTAGAATGCACCTTGTGGCTCGTTGACTTCCAAACCAGGAATTTCCTTTGCCAATTTCACGATTAAGTCGCGACGGCGAGCGAAGGCTACACGCATTTCTGCAACGCATTCTTGCGAGCCTACGTAGGCTGCTTCAGCTGCCTTTTGTGAAACTGAGCAGGGACCACTGGTATATTGACCTTGCAACTTGTTGCATCCCTTCACGATCCATTCTGGACCAGCGATGAAGCCGATGCGCCAGCCTGTCATAGCGTATGCTTTTGACACACCGTTGATGATAACGACGCGGTCTCTGATATTTTCAAATTGTGCAATACTTTCGTGCTTGCCGATGTAGTTGATATGCTCGTAGATTTCATCTGCGAGGATAATCACGCGTTCGTGTTTAGCCAAAACTTCTGCCAATGCAGCCAATTCCGCCTTGCTGTAAACTGAACCTGTAGGGTTGCTGGGCGAACAAAGGATGATAGCACGAGTCTTGGGCGTAATTGCCGCTTCAAGTTGTGCTGGAGTGATTTTGAAGTCTTGTTCAATACCTGCTGGGATAAATACAGGAGTACCACCAGCCAACTTCACCATATCGGGATAACTTACCCAATAAGGTGCTGGTACGATCACTTCGTCACCGTCGTTGACAATTGTCAATACGGCATTACATACGCTTTGCTTTGCGCCGTTTGCGCATGAAATCTGTGCTGCTGTGTACTCGAGCCCGTTCTCGTTTTTCAACTTTTGAACGATGGCTTCTCTCAATGCAGGATATCCTGGGACGGGAGAGTAGCGTGAGAAATTTTCTTCAACTGCCTTGATTGCTGCAGCCTTGATATGATCTGGTGTATTAAAGTCTGGTTCGCCGACACTGAGGTTGATGACGTCAACGCCC
Organism: Bacteroidaceae bacterium; assembly: GCA_017383485.1. Taxonomy (GTDB): domain Bacteria; phylum Bacteroidota; class Bacteroidia; order Bacteroidales; family Bacteroidaceae; genus Alloprevotella. Next base: position 53,237 of record JAFNXM010000022.1, on the reverse strand, counting down.
TGAGCTTTGAGCTCGCTGCTCTTTTGAGACATAGCCAATGTGGCAGATGTGGCAAGTCTGTTCAGACGATCTGATAATTTATTCATAGGTATAGGTTTTTATATTTTGTTTGCTATATAATATATAAGGAGTGGAATTGCCTGCCTTTTGATTCTTCAGCGTTTAGCCTTAATTATTAGATGTTCCACCTGGATTGTTTTTTACTTCTTCAGATGAAGGGCATGTCCCATTCTTTCCTGCTTGGTGCGAAGATAAGTTTCATTGAAAGGATTGGGTGTAGTTTCGATAGGTACGCTTTCTACGATTTCAAGACCGTATGCTTCAAGACCAACACGCTTTACTGGATTGTTGGTCATCAGTCGCATCTTGCGTACACCAATCAGGTTGAGTATTTGCGCACCTACGCCATAATCTCTTTCGTCAGAATCATAGCCTAAATGCAAGTTGGCATCTACGGTGTCGTAGCCTTGTTCTTGTAATTTGTAAGCAGCAATTTTTGCCATCAAACCGATGCCGCGACCTTCTTGGTTGAGGTAGAGTACCACGCCCTTGCCCTCTTCTTCCACCATGCGCATGGCTTTGTGCAATTGTTCGCCGCAGTCGCAGCGAGCCGAACCAAAAATGTCGCCAGTCATACATGATGAGTGTACGCGTACGAGTACTGGCTCGTCTTCCTTCCACTCTCCCTTGATCAAGGCGATGTGCTCCTTCTTGTTGCTTTTTTGGCGGAAGGGAATCAGACGGAAATGTCCGTGCTCAGTAGGCATATCCACTTCTTCGCCACGTTCTACGAGACATTCGTTCTTCAGACGATAGGCGATCAGGTCCTTGATGGTGATGATCTTTAATCCGTGCTTTTCGGCAAATTCCATCAATTGTGGCATACGAGCCATGGTGCCGTCCTCGTTGAGGATTTCGATCAGACAAGCGGCTGGTTGCAAACCTGCCAGGCGTGACAAGTCAACAGCTGCTTCGGTGTGTCCAGCACGAGCTAGGACGCCACGGTCTTGGGCATAGAGCGGATTGATATGTCCAGGGCGACCGAAGGTTTCGGGGCGGCTTGTTGGATCTGCTAAAGCACGAATGGTTGCTGCACGGTCGTGACAACTTACGCCGGTAGTACAGCCTTCCAATTTGTCCACGGTCACGGTGAATGGGGTGCCGAGCATGCTGGTGTTGCTTTGTACTTGGCGATCCAGTTCCAATTCCTTGCATCTTTCGTTGGTAATTGGTGCGCAGAGTACGCCGCGGCCACAGTGCAACATAAAGTTTACGGCTTCGGGAGTGACGAGTTCTGCCGCCATGATCAAGTCGCCTTCATTCTCGCGGTCTTCGTCATCTACCACGACCAGGAATTTACCTTGCTTATAGTCTTCCAGAGCTTCCTCGATAGTGGAAAGTTTGTATGTACTCATATTTTTGAGGTTTTAGGTTTTGAGTTTGGAATTATAGGTTCTTGTTGTCCTCTTTCGTACAAGACACTTTTGGGTTAAGGCCTCACTAAAAGTCAACGTTTATATTTCTGTTTTATTATTTCTGCTCAATTTTTCAAGGCAAGGTTCAAGCATGTCGCATACCCTGATAATTTGTTTCATATCGTTGTTTAATCTGCGGCGGAAGTTCCAAATGCGCCACCACAGCAGGATACCGATGGGCAACAAGATACCTGCGATCTGATTCCATCGTGCATTGTTGAATGGTGCCAGGTGGGAGCGTACGAATATTATGGGTAGTTCGTTGAGCAATCCCAGTATCTTAGCGTCTTTGGTATTGCTCAATACCTCGACCACGGCCTCCAATTGTTCGCTGATCTCCTCGGCGTGGTGGTCTTCCTGATAGCGGAAGAATACGCGCAGGTAGTTTGGCGCACGGTACAACTTCTTCAATTCAATGTATTCGCCGCATGCTTGGCGCAGTTCCTGAATGGCTACGCACATTGCGCTATAATCAGGGTCGTCGATGATGACCTCTTTGCGCGAGATGTTGCGTACTACACGCAGGCCAAAGATGTTTCGTACGAGTTGCTTGTATGCCTCGGCGTTGAACAGGTTCGAATCCTTGTTGGCCTTATAGGTGAAGAATATACCTATTGGCAATAGTACAGCCGAACTGATCCACATGCCATAAACCATATCCCAGGCGCCATCGCGTGCCATCTTCATGCCCGAAGTGTTGATGATGTAATAGAAGATAAAGATGGCGACGGAAATGACCGTAGGCAATCCCAAGCCACCCTTACGGATAATAGCGCCGAGCGGTGCTCCGATGAAGAAGAATAGCAGGCACGCCAGCGAAAGGGCCATCTTCTGATGCCATTCCACCCAGTGGCGGCGTATCATCTTGTTGTTTTCTTTGGTCATGAAGCTCATGCCTTCCCAATCCAAGGTTTGCGAGGCGATGTTCACCTTCATGGATTGCAGCACCTTCTCCTTCTCATCCTGTGGCAGTCCTTTATATATCTTGTTGAAGTCACCTTTTGTCGCAGAGGTTAGTTGTTCCCTCAAATGCGTAGAATCTTCTTTTGATAGGTGTTGACTGGCATACCATCTGCTCTTGCTTGCTGCGAAATTGCGTTTGCCGAGGCTGTCGCTCATATGGACCATCGAGTCGATATCGACCTCGATTTTTGCCATGGATTTGGTCGAGGGCATATTGCGCATCAACTCCTCGTCCGCCATGTTGAAGTTGCTGTCGAAGTCGTATAGGAATTGCTTGTAGTGAAAGGGTTGGCGCAGGTAGGGGTGATTGACGCCCGCTGGACCTTGACCTGGTCTGAATGGCGGCTTCTGATAGAGGTTGCCATCCCACAGTGTCACCTTCAAGTGCAATTTGTCCTCGGTGATTTCCATTTTCCCCGAGTCTGCCAGTACGATTTGCGCATTTTCAAATCCCTCGTCCGTCTTGTACAGTATCACTTGATAGAGCATACCCGTTTTGGGAATCTTGCGTTGTACGTAGACGTTCATATTCGGCACATTGTTGTAGAAAACACCCTCGGGGATTTCTACAGCTGGTTGCGTTTGCTTCATGCTGTACAGTAATGTACGCATGTTGACCTGGGCTTTGGGCGAAGTGCTGTTTTGGAAATGAAACGAGATGCCTGTTACGAGGATAGCGACCAATAGGATAGGGCGCATGATGCGCATCAGGCTCACACCGGCAGCTTTCATCGCCAGCAGTTCCAGTTGTTCGCCCATATTCCCGAAGGTGATCAGCGTTGCCAATAGTACTGCCAGGGGCATAGAGGTGGGCACCAGCGTCAGACCCATATGCCAAAAGAACTGGGCTAAAATGTCCAGCGTCAATCCCTTTCCCACCAATTCGTCCAGATAACGCCATGTGAACTGCATCATAAAGACAAACAGGCAGATGAAAAAGGCCGCTACGAATAGCGGAAGGAACTTGCGAAGTATGTATATGTCGAGTTTCTTGATTCCTAGCATGCCGTATTCAGAATACCACGCAAATTTACACCAATATCGGCAATGGGCAAAGCGGCAAGGGGAGTTTTTTCGTTGGATGCAACACGTAGATACGGGTCGAGGAGAAAAAATGATGGAAAAAGGTGCAGAATTGTCGCTGATTGAGTCTTGAAAATGGGGGGCAATTAGTAATAGAACTTTCCCATTTTTTGTAAAAAAAAGCCACGCCTAATGGGCCGAGAATCGCGTAAAAGTCAAGAAATATAAAGCCGTGTACGTCTGAGCAATTCTCACGCGATCAGTTTATGCAGGATTTATGCACGAAATATGGATTTTCGCCCGATTTTGTGAATATTTATGCAAATGTGGTGCATATTAAATGAAATTTTCCTGAATTTTGTGCAAAAAAAGGTCTGAGAAAATTGAAATTTCGCGACGTCTCGTAAAAATTATCCAAGGCTTTGTTGATACAAACCCTTGACTTTTTTCAATCATGCCTTAATTTTTTCAAAAAACACAAGTCTACGATGAATTTTTGTCTCCTGGTTTGCCAATTTATTTTGTCAAAATTTCTGCAATATTTTAAGGTTTTTTAGCGTTTTCTGGATAAGCGAAAATTATATCTAATAACTCCTGGTTTTTGAAAAATAAAGGAGTGATGAAATAAAAATAAAAAGTGCGATGTCGCCTATGACATCGCACTTCGTTTTATACTGTAAATTGTTGAAACTTACATTCTTTTCGTTTGCTGTGCTATGGTGCACATTGTGCTTACGATACCAATTCGAGGGTGTCGCTTGCGATCATCAATTCTTCGTCTGTTGGTACAACGACTACCTTCACACGGCTGTCTTCGGCAGAAATGATTTCTTCTTCGCCGAAGTTCTTGCGGTTCTTCGCTTCATCGAGCTTCACACCCAAGAATTCAAGGCCAGTAGTTGAGTTGTAGCGCACATCCCATTGGTGTTCGCCCACACCTGCAGTAAATACGATCACGTCTACACCACCCATGATAGCAGCGTACGAACCGATGTATTTCTTGATGCGGTGGCTGTACATTTCGAGAGCAAGTGCTGCACGTGCATTGCCAGCCTCTGCAGCTGCAGTAACTTCGCGCATATCGCTTGATACGCCAGAAATACCGAGTACACCGCTTTGCTTGTTCAGGAGATCAGACATTTGATCAGGAGTCAAGCCTTCTTCTTTCATGATAGCCAAGACTGCAGAAGCGTCGATGTCGCCTGAGCGTGTGCCCATCATCATACCTTCGAGCGGAGTCAGACCCATTGAAGTTTCAAAGCACTTGCCGTCCTTCACAGCTGAGATAGAAGCACCATTACCAATGTGGCAAGTGATGATCTTCAAGTCCTCTGCCTTTTCGCCCAGGAACTCAGCAACACGAGCCGCTACGAAGCGGTGGCTTGTGCCGTGCGCGCCCCAACGGCGAATATTGTTGTCGGTATAATACTTATAGGGCACAGCATACATGAAGCACTTTTTAGGCATTGTTTGGTGGAATGCTGTGTCGAACACGAATACTTGTGGCAAGTTGGGCAACATGTTTTTTACAGCTTCGTAGCCCTTCAAGTGCGCAGGGCTATGCAATGGAGCGAGATCCATATATTGGCGCCATTCTTCGAGCATCTCGGGAGTCACAACCTGACTCTTGGTGAAACGACCACCTGCCACGATACGGTGACCAGCTGCCGAAATTTCGTCGAGGCTCTTGATCGCGCCATATTCAGCATGGAGCAATGTGTCAAACATTAACTTAATACCCTCGGTGTGAGTGGGGCATGGCGATTCGATTATCTTTGTTTTGCCATTGATCTTGGTTTTCAAAAAAGAACCTTCGAGTCCAATTTTTTCGATACCTCCGGCGGCAAGTACAGACTTGTCGTCCATCTCGTAGAGCTTGTACTTAATGGAACTGCTTCCGCAGTTGATGACTAAGATTTTCATTTGTGTGAATCTGTGTTTGGTTAATATTATTTGTCTGAATGCTTTAAAATTCATGCAAAAGTACAAATAAAATCGTGGCAGAGCACCTGTTCATGCAAATAATTCTTAAAAATATGACGAAAGACGTCTTTTCGACAAGTTTTCACTCCAACCCTCTTCCACTCTGCTATATAGCAATTCCTCAAGTTCCCCTTTTTGTACAATGCCTTCATTCGCCAACTCCACTTAGCAAAAGACTTTCAAAAAATAAAAAAATATACAAAAAGTCTTATTAAAGCTTTACTGCGATATGGCCAATTTTACACCCACCACACCGAACAACTATCAATAAATAATAGAGATAAAGAGAAATTCATATTCTATATTTCCTATTATATTATATATATGGTATATTTGCGGCATTCAATATAAATTAGTATCTTTGTGGCGTAAATAAATATAATGTCAATAAAACAATTAAATTTATGGACTTGAAAACAATGTTTAAAGAAGGACCATGGACTCAAGGTGTGAACGTGACAGACTTCGTTTACAAAAACCTTACTCCATACGAAGGCGATGCTTCCTTCCTGGTTGGTCCAACTAACCGTACAAAAAAGATCTGGAACCTCTGTCTCGAAGCACTCGAGGAAGAACGCGCTAACGGTGGTGTACGTTCATTCGACGCAGAAGTAGTATCAACAATATCTTCACACAAGGCTGGATATATTGACCAAGAAAACGAATTGATCGTAGGTCTTCAAACCGACGAATTGCTCCGTCGCGCAATTAAGCCTTACGGTGGTATCAAGGTCGTAGAAAAGGCTTGTCTTGAAAACGGCAAGGAAGTAAATCCCGCTGTTAAGGACATCTTCACCAACTACCGCAAGACACACAACGACGGCGTATTCGATGTTTATACAGAAGAAATTCGTCGTTTCCGTTCACTCGGTTTCATCACAGGTTTGCCCGACAACTATGCACGTGGTCGTATCATCGGTGACTACAGACGTTTGGCCCTCTATGGTTTGGATCGTTTGATCGAAGCTAAGATGGAAGACGTGCGCAACTTGGTTGGTCCTATGACAGACGCACGCATTCGTTTGCGCGAAGAATTGGCAGAGCAAATCAAGGCGCTCAAGGAAATGAAGATCATGGGCGAATACTACGGCCTTGACCTCTCACGTCCTGCATATACTGCACAAGAAGCAGTACAATGGGTATATATGGCATACCTCGCTGCAGTGAAGGAACAAGACGGTGCTGCAATGTCTTTGGGTAACGTATCTTCTTTCCTCGATATTTACATCGAACACGATTTGAAGCACGGCCTCATCACAGAAGAGTTTGCACAAGAATTGATCGACCAGTTCGTTATTAAACTCCGTATGGTACGTCACCTCCGCATGGGTTCTTACAACGATATCTTTGCTGGCGACCCAACTTGGGTAACTGAAGCAATTGGTGGACGTTTCAACGATGGTCGTACAAAGGTTACTAAGACTTCATTCCGTTTCCTCCAAACACTTTACAACCTTGGTCCTTCACCAGAACCAAATATGACAGTGCTTTGGAGCCCAGAATTGCCTGAAGGCTTTAAGAATTTCTGTGCAAAGGTTAGTGTTGACACCAGCTCTATCCAATATGAAAACGACACATTGATGCGTGAAGTTCGTCACTCAGACGACTACGGAATCGCATGCTGCGTATCTTATCAAGATATCGGTCGCCAAATCCAATTCTTCGGCGCACGTTGTAATATGGCTAAGGCGCTCTTGTTGGCCCTCAACGGCGGACGTTGCGAAAATACCGGTACATTGATGGTACAAGGCATCCCCGAACTCACATCAGACGAGCTCAACTACGACGAAGTATTGCGCAACTATAAGAAAGTATTGGTGGAAATCGCACGCGTTTACAACGAGTCAATGAACATCATCCACTACATGCACGATAAGTACTACTACGAAAAAGCACAAATGGCGTTTGTAGATACTGATCCTCAAATCAACCTTGCTTATGGTGCTGCAGGTCTTTCTATCGTACTCGACTCACTTTCTGCTATCAAGTATGCAAAGGTTACTGCTAAGCGCAACGAACTCGGCTTGACAGAAGGATTTGATATCGAAGGCGAATTCCCATGCTTCGGTAACAACGACGACCACGTTGACCATTTGGGCGTAGACCTCGTATATTTCTTCAGCGAAGAATTGAAGAAACTCCCTGTATACAAGAATGCTCGTCCTACACTTTCTTTGCTTACAATTACATCAAACGTAATGTATGGTAAGAAGACTGGTGCAACTCCTGATGGTAGAGCTAAGGGAGTAGCTTTCGCACCTGGTGCAAACCCAATGCATGGTCGTGACAAGAGCGGTGCTATCGCATCTTTGGCAAGTGTTGCTAAATTGCGCTACCGCGACTCACAAGACGGTATTTCAAACACCTTCTCTATCGTACCTAAGTCACTCGGTCCAACTCCAGAAGAACGCGTAGAAAATCTCGTAACAATGATGGATGGATACTTCACTAAGGGTGCACACCACTTGAATGTGAACGTACTGAACCGCGAGATGTTGGAAGATGCTATGGAACATCCTGAAAAGTATCCTCAATTGACAATCCGCGTCAGCGGTTACGCAGTAAACTTCATTAAGTTGAGCCGCGAACATCAATTGGAAGTTATCAGCCGTTCTTTCCACCAAGGTATGTAATCCTTGTGAAAAACGACAGATATTAATATAATAAGGAGTGGACCCATCCTCGGTCGTACAATGTTTGACTGAGGTGAGTTCACTCTTTTGTTTTATCGATTTTCCTGAATTACGATGAAAATAAAAGTACACTCCTACGAATCTATGGGTACCTTTGATGGCCCAGGATTACGTTACGTAGTTTTTTTGCAAGGTTGTCCATTCAAGTGCCTTTACTGTGCCAATCCAGACACTATTGACCCTGTTGGAGAGTCTAAGGAAACAGATGCAAGTTATATTCTCGAGCAAGCCATAAGTATGAAACCTTTTTTTGGCAAGCGTGGTGGAATAACTTTCTCAGGCGGAGAACCTACTGTGCAAGCGGAAGCGCTCGTGCCTCTGTTTCGTCAGTTGAAAGAGGCGGGACTTCATATCTGCGTGGATTCGAATGGTGCGGTTTGGAATAAACATGTCGAGGAATTGTTCTCGTTGGCGGATCTCGTGCTCTTGGATGTGAAACAAATCAATAATGCGCGCCACGAGCATATCACGGGCCGTCCAAACTCTCGCACACTCGAGACGGCTGAATGGCTCGAACAGCACAATCACCCCTTTTGGTTGCGCTATGTCTTAGTGCCAGGTTTGAGCGACTTCGAGGAAGATTTGCGCGCCCTCGGCGAACATTTTGCAGGGTATAAGTGTATCGAGCGCGTAGAGCTTTTACCCTACCACCGCCTCGGCGTACATAAGTATGAAGCCATGGGATGGGCTTATCAACTGCCCGACACCAAGGAAAATACTCCCGAACAATTGAAAAAGGCAGAAGATATTTTGCGAGAATACTTTCCCCAATTGGTAGTGAATTAAATCAAATGTGAATTATCCCAAGTGGTGTGATAAATATAGGACTTTATGATAGTCTTATATCAAATCTGTTCTCTCTTATATCAAATCTGTTCTCTCTTATATCAAATTCGTTCCCTAATATAATACCTATAATATGACCGAAATCAGACAATGTGCTGCATTTCGGTCATATTTATTTTGGGTTACTAATGATTAGAACTATTTCGTAGTAGGTAGGGTGAAAAAATGCAAATATTTGTGCTTTAAAATTAAAGAAATGGTCGTTAAAACCTTGCGAATGGTATAAAATGTGCTTTTCCGTATTAAAGCATTCAAAAAAAAAGTTATTTTTGCACAATAATTGAGAAATTATGAACAACAACGAAGTATTGAGAATAGACGTTGACAAAATTCTACAAAGCAAGATGGGCGACAAAGCTAAGCGTGTGCCCCGCTTCCTTGTATCATGGTTAAAGCGTCGTTTGCATCAAGATGAAGTTAATGCTTTCCTGGAAAAAGAAGGCGATATTCAAGGTGTGCCATGGGTGGAGGATGTTGTCGAACACCTTGGCATGAAATTAGTCATCGAAGGCGAAGAGAACCTTCCCAGTTCAGAAGATCCCAAACGCTATACTTTCGTGAGCAATCACCCTCTCGGAGGATTGGACGGAGTAGCACTCGGTGCTGTTTTGGGTAGTCGCTACGAAGGCCAGATTAAATATCTTGTCAACGATCTCTTGATGAATCTCCCCGGTTTGGCTCCCTTGTGCATTCCTATCAATAAGACAGGGAAGCAAAGCCGCCAGTTCCCACTTATGGTCGAAGCTGGATTTAAGAGCGAGAACCATATTATCATGTTTCCAGCAGGACTTTGCTCAAGAAAGCAAAAGGGTGTGATACGCGACCTGCCCTGGAATAAAACTTTTATCACTAAGAGTGTAGAAACCCAAAGAGACATCGTGCCTATCCACTTTGGTGGCAGAAATTCTGAGAAGTTTTATCGCATCGCCAATATTTGCAAATTTTTCCGTCTCAAGTTCAATGTTGCAATGATCTACTTGGTCGACGAAATGTTTGGCAATCGCGACAAAACCTTCGTTGTAAAAATTGGCAAACCCATACCCTGGCAGACATTTGATAAGTCCCGCACGCCATTGCAGTGGGCGCAGTATGTACAGGACGAAGTCTACAAATTGTAAATTCAAGGTTATTGGTAACACGTCAAAAGTTTTAGGGCTGAATAACTTTGATAGCTAGAAATACCTAATTTTTCGACCGTATTACCTCCCTACCTTCTAATCACTATATATTATGGAAGAAATTATTGCTCCGGTATCGAGAGAATTATTAAAAGCTGAACTTACTCCCGAGCGCAGATTGCGCACCACGAACAAGGCGGGCAACGAACTCTATATCGTTACCTACCAACAAGCTCCCAATGTCGTACGCGAGATAGGTCGTTTGCGTGAAATTGCCTTCCGCGCAGCTGGCGGAGGTACTGGATTAGCGCTCGACTTGGACGAATTCGACACCTGCGATCACCCCTACTATCAATTGATCGTATGGTGCCCAGAAGACGAGCAAATTCTCGGTGGATACCGCTTCTTGCCTGGTCGAGAAATCGAATATGCCGAGGACGGACAGCCCAAGTTGGCCACAGGACATATGTTCAAATTCTCAGATCAGTTTATCAAGGACTATATGGTCGACACCGTGGAGCTGGGCCGCTCCTTCGTGACGCTCGAATACCAAAGCACCAGAACATCTACCAAGGGCCTCTTTGCTTTGGATAATCTCTGGGACGGCCTTGGTGCCCTGACCATCGTCATCCCCAACTTAAAGTATTTCTTTGGCAAGATGACCATGTATCCTTCGTTCAATCGCGAAGCACGCGACATGATCCTCTACTTCCTCAATAAGCACTTCAACGATCCCGACCGCTTGGTTTATCCCACAGATCCTTTGCAATTGGATACAGACCCTGCGGAATTGGAAAAACTCTTCACCGAAGAGACATTCCGCGAGGACTACAAGATCTTGAACACCGAAGTGCGCAAAACAGGCTTCAACATTCCCCCATTGGTCAACGCTTACATGGGATTGAGCCCTACGATGCGTGTATTTGGTACGGCTGTCAACCACGAATTCGGCGAAGTGGAAGAGACTGGTATACTGATCGCTATCGACGAGATACTGGAAGAAAAACGCATGCGTCACATCGACACATTTGTCGAACTGCATCCAGAAAGTGCACGTATATTTGAAGACTATTTCAAAAAGAACGAAATCGTAAAAGGATAAATATTTTTACCCTAATTTAAGGCCGAATCAAGTTTGTTTCGTTTGCATATTTTCTGCATATATGCGTTGTGTGTAAATGTAAATAAATGTAAATCCGATTTGGACTTCGGATAAAAATGTATTATCTTTGCAACAAGTATAGTAGGGAGGGATTTCTCAATGAATTTCCTCCCATTTTTTGTGCTTTTTTGTGCAAAAACAAGCCGTCGCAAAATTTTTATAAGGTCTTGGAAAGTTTTAAAAAAGTCTTGACAAATTTTATTTTCCCCTTGGTTTGTTCAAAAAAATATAGAATCATTTTTCTTGACTGTTAAATAATCATAAATCTTTCATAGGTAGAATTTTTTTCTCGTCTGCATATATGCAAAAAAGTCTTGGTTTGTTTGCATAAAGTCAACGTAAAATTGTACCTTTGCTACGTAATGCGCGCATGCGCCTACGCGCGAGCGCTTGTAAGTGTGCTGAATTTTATTTTTTAACGAACTTAAAACTTTAATGCTATGAATAAATTTAATCGAATCCTTTTGAAATTGAGTGGCGAAAGCTTGATGGGCGAACAAGGCCACGGTATCGACGTAAAGCGTCTGAACGAGTATGCCCTGCAAATCAAGGAAGCCAACGAGCGCGGTGTGCAAATTGGTATCGTCATTGGTGGCGGTAATATCTTCCGTGGTCTGAGTGGTGCGGGCAAAGGCTTTGACCGTGTCAAGGGTGACCAAATGGGCATGTGCGCTACGGTCATCAATTCATTAGCCTTGAGCAGTGCGCTCGATGCCGTAGGTGTGAAGAACCGTGTCCTGACAGCGATCCGCATGGAACCTATCGGCGAATTCTATAGCAAATGGAAAGCTATCGAAGCTATGGAACGTGGCGAAGTAGTCATCATGAGCGGTGGTACAGGTAGCCCTTATTTCACCACAGATACTGGTTCGTCATTGCGCGGCGTTGAGATCGAGGCAGATGTAATGCTCAAGGGTACACGTGTCGACGGCATCTATACAGCAGACCCTGAGAAGGATCCTACTGCGACTAAGTTTACAGATATTACCTACGACGAAGTGCTGCAACGTGGACTCCGTGTGATGGACATCACGGCGACTGCGATGTGCAAGGAAAACAACCTGCCCGTCTATGTCTTCAATATGGATATCGTTGGCAACTTGAAGAAAGTACTCGACGGCGAGGAAATTGGTACATATGTGCATGCCTAATCACAAGGTGGTAGAAATAATCAAGGGAAAATTGTAAAATCAAAATATTATTTACACATGTACAAGAAAATCTTAAGCACAACGCTCTTTGCCGCTTTCCTGGGCATCGCATCAGTCAGTGCAGATGTCATCGAAGTGACCACGAGCAAAGCGGTGGGCGAGGAGTTGACCTTAAGTTTCAACGAGGGAGTCAACGTCGTGCTACAATGGCAAGGTAGCGACGCCAAGACTACAGTGAGTGGCGAAAATGTGAAAGTACCTGTGCAGGGCGAAACACTCTCTCTGACCACAGATTTGGCTTTGACCCACTTTGATTGCTCAGACAATGATATCACGGCAATCAATTTCAAGTCTACTCCCAACTTGGCTACACTCTATTGCAAGAACAACAAGTTGACTGCACTCAATACCTCAGCCCTTGCCGTGTTGCAAGTATTGGATTGCTCGAACAACGAACTCAGTGAATTGACATTGAGCAAAAATACAAAGTTGTATTACGTCAATTTCGCTCACAATGCACTCAGCAAATTCTACTTTACCAATCTGAACGAATTGGAAACGTGTATTTGCAACGACAACAACTTGACTGTGCTTGCAGTTTCTGTGCCAAAGAAGTTGCAAACCCTCTGGTGCTACAACAACGCATTGACAAAGATCACCCTTGGTTCTGGCGTAAATCCTGTGCAACTCTGTGCCTTCAACAATCAATTGACAACGTTGGACCTCTCGAACTGTACAGCGCTCGAAGAACTTTGGTTGGACAACAACAAACTCACTACGCTCGATGTCTCTAAGGCTTCAATCAAGAACTTCAGCGTGTCAAACAATGAGTTGACCAAAATCACACACAACAAGAATGACAAGAGCACGATGGAAGCTTTCTATGTGGAAAACAACGAGCTCTCGCCATCATCCTTCGTTACCGTGTACAACAATACTAAGAAGGATACAGTACGTCACTTCGTGATCGAACCACAACGCCCCTTCTATATCACAGACAAGGTCAACATCAACGAAGTGCTCAGCCTGAACGATCTGACCCGCTATAATGCGTGGGGCGTCCTGGCTAGTTTTTCTGTGAATTGGGTGAACGATGCCACAGGCGAAGTGTTGGTGAAAAATACCGACTATAAGGCTAAAAATGCCGACTTTACTTTCTACAAAGGTTTTGCTTCAGTACACCTCGAAGCCACTTCGGTCAACTATCCCGGCGTCAATTTGAAATCTCAAAGCTTCCGCGTGATCGACCCTGCTGGCGTGGATGGCGTCACTCAGGACAAGGACGTAGAAGTCTATGCCAACGATGGACAGATCGTCGTGAAAAACGCTGCACCAATGCCTTTGCAGATCTTTGATGTGAGTGGCCGTCGCCTTGTCAATACTCATATCTCTGCAGGTCAACACTCGTGGAATATGCCCGCCGGCGTATATATCGTGGCTGGTGTAAAAGTGATCGTACACTAATATTTATGCACGCTAAAATAGAATTTGAAATCTTATGAAAACTATCAATAAAATCAAACTTTGGTGTGCTGTGACCTTCATGGGACTCGCCACTTCAGCTGTTGCACAAAATGTGCAGCACGATTTGCCCTCTGAAAACAAACTCCCCACTGTGTTGCTCCCTGCAGGCAAGATTGCCGTCGGTGCTAATGGTGGTACTTCGTATGTGAATATTCTTTCCAACTGCGACTACACCATCAACCCAACAACAGATGGTAATAATTGGTTTAAGGTGAAAAAGGAAAGCAGCAACCTTTGGAAGGTGAAAACAGATTTCTGGTACAAGACTGAACCCAAGTCGGGCGTTTTCTCTATCACCTTGCCCAACGGACAAGTCAAGGATTTCGTTGTCGAACAAAAGGGCAACAATAGCGCAACCCTTTTCACTGGCGACGCAAAGTGTACCGTAAAGACTGCTACAGCTTCTTCGCAAAACAGCACATCTGAAGGTATTGCTAATACCTACGATGGCAAGACTTCGACCTACTACCATTCTAAGTGGTCGGGCGGAGGTACGACGTTCCCCGTTACTTTGACTTACGAATTGCTCAATGCTCCTCACGTCGACTATTTGATATACACACCTCGTGTCGACGGTCAGGAGAATGGTAACTTTGGCGTAGTGACCGTGGAATACTCCACAGCAGATGCGCCCAATACCTTCGTCACTCTTGTCAAGGATGTGGACATGGGATTCTCTTCTTCTCCTTTCACAGTGCAAATGGGCAAGGATGGTGTAGATAATGTCAGCAAGGTGAAGTTTACCGTAAAGACTGGTAAGAATAACTATGCGTCTTGCGCCGAAATGGAATTCTTCACAGCATCAGACAATGGTTCATTTACGTCTCTGTTTACAGACGAACTCTGTGCTGAATTGAAGCCAGGTGTTACTCTCGAAGACATCAACCGTACTGCACATCCATTTGCGCGTCAGTTGGCATCATATCTCTATAGTGGTGAGTATGAAACTAAGTATCGTGTGGGCGAATTTGAACCATATAGAAACTTGGCATCGTTGCAAAATGAACTCAAGACAAGCAGTCAATACAACCGCTATGAGAACCCTACAGGTATTTACTTTGAAAAGGGTGTGACACAAGTATTGTTCGTCAAAGGTATTCAAGAAGGTTCTTCCGTAAATCTCATCATCAAAGATTTTGGTGGTAGCGGCAGTCAACCAGAGACTTCATATCCCCTCAGAAACGGTGTGAATATCATCACTCCTCTCAACTTGGGCAACGGATACGTATCCTATTATCATGACGACTTTGCCAAATTGCCAAACATAAAGATCCACTTCGCACTGGGCAAGATCAATGGCTACTTTGATGCTGAGCGCGGTGATACCAACGAAGACTGGGTGAAGCTTTTGGCTAATGCACCATCAGACATCATTGATATCCGCACTAAGTGCATTCAGGTAGCTTATCCTAAGAAACGCTTGTTGGAAAACTGTCCAAAGGATGGAGAAAGTTTGGCTCAGAATCTGGACAATACTATCTATCGTGAACGCGAAATCATGGGACTTTCACTCTACGGACGTGAACCCAAGAACCGTCAATTCGCTCGTGTCGTTTGGGCTGGATTTATGTTTGCCGACGGAATTGGTGCTGCTGCTAACGACGATGCTGTATCTGCTTGGATGAAGCCAAGTCACATGGACTTCGAGTTCTGGGGTTTTGCACACGAATTAGGACATAATAACCAAATCACTCCTGGTTTCAAATGGCCAGGCTTGGGCGAAACTACTAATAATATATATAGTGCTTGGGTACAGTTTAAGCATGGTGCAGGATGGTATCGTCTGGAAAGCGAAATCAGTGGTCAAGACGACTACTCAGGCATGAAGGGTGGACGCTTCAACTGCTACTTGGAACAAGGTGTTCGTATGGGCAAACCATGGCAACAACAATTGGGACCAGACTACAAGTCACCTACAGAAAAGGTCAGTGTGGCAGAAGTAGACGAATATGGCAAGTCAACAGGCAAGACAGTCTCTGTCACTTATGGTAACTACGACCACTTTGTCAAGCTCGCGCCACTATGGCAATTGCAGTTGTTCTGCCATCAATGCGGCTACGCACCAAATGTTTACGCTAAGTTTATCGAATCTGTGCGCAAGGGTGATTTCTCTGGTATGACCAGCGGACAAATGCAGATGAACTTCATGAAGCAAGTGTGCGACTCAACAGGCATCAACTTCGTGCCATTCTTTGAAAAGGCTGGCTTGTGCATCCCCGTTAAGATGTATGTATCAGACTACAGCAATGGTTGGTTGATCATTACTGAAGGTATGATTAAAGAACTGAAAGATCATGTGGCAGCTAAGGGATATCCTCTGCCAGGTGCTGAAGTAAATTATATCAATGCCCTCAACTGGGAAATCTATGCAGAAAAGAAGCCTTTGCAAGGTACGCTCAATTCAGGATGTACGCTTTCTGGCACAAAGGTTACGGTGCAACATTCTTCATGGAAGAACGCAGTGGCATTCGAAACCTATGATGAAAATGGCCAACTTCTGCGCATCTCAGGTCATGGTCTCGGTGGTCCTGAAAATGGTGATACTTACACCAGAGTACTCTTCCCCTCAGGCGCATCTTATATCATGGCTGTGGGCTATGATGGCACACGTATGAAGTGCTTCCAAAAGTAAGCGACCTGTACTCTTATACAGAATAGAAAAAATCTCCCATCAGGTATTTTTACCTTTTGGGAGATTTTCTTTTATGTGTTTTTCCTGACCTTTTGGGCGCTCAAAAAAAGCCTTAACCTTTTTTTAACGAGGCGTCGCGAAATTTTAACGAGGCGTCGCGAAATTTAAAAAAGGTTAGACTTTTTTTTAACAAGGTCTTGGTTTGTGAAACTTAGGTTTGATATAGGTGGAAAAAACTATAATGGCGTTGCCTTGTAATCCCATTTAATTTACATTTGCAAGGCTGTCCTAAAAACTATATTTTTATAAATTTCTACTTTTTTCTTGTAAAAAGATTTGGAGGATTGAAATAAAAGTGCTACTTTTGCACTCGCAATTCGGAAGTAAACCTCCGATGTTGGCGAGATAGCTCAGCTGGTTAGAGCGTCGGATTCATAATCCGGAGGTCGTGGGATCGTGACCCACTCTCGCTACAAAAAACGTTTGCTAATACAGCAAACGTTTTTTTGTGTACATATTGTACCTATTATCAGTAGATGAAAAAAAACTTATGGGAGAGCAGATATCTCCGACAATACTGATCGTCGATAGACGACGTAGAGTACCAATCCGCGCAAACCGAGGTATCCCAAGAATCCTATCCATAGTGCTACGTTGCCGTCGCCTGTGGGCGCATAGATAGCATAAATGAAAAAGAATGCCGTAGCAAATAGCATGGAGAGGAGCATATGGAAAGTGTGGGTGATACCTATGAAAATGCCGTCGAACAGGAATGCCGAGAAACTAATCAGTGGAATCATCACAACGTAGGGCAGGTAGTGCGAGGCGTATTGGATGACACCTTCTTCGTTGGTAAGTATACGCAGTAGTAGTTCGCCACCAAAACCATAAAGCGCTACAAATATTAATGCAAAACCTGCTCCCCATACAAACAGCCTGCGTGTCACTTGCACAAAGTTCTCTTTGTCCTTTGCACCATAGTATTGTCCGCCCAAAGCCTCTCCGGCAAAGGCAAATCCATCTATGATATAGGAGAAAAGCAGGAAAAATTGCATGAGTAGCGCATTTGCTGACAATGTCGTATCGCCTTGCTTCGCCCCCAAAGATGTGAAACCCGTGGTGACGGCAATTAGGCACAAGGTGCGTAGGAAAATATTCAGATTGATACCAAAGAAACGGCGTATCTGATGCCCATCCAGCCATCCCTTGAGCATTGTCCACTGAAACAGTCCTCGCTCTTTCAACAATAGGAAAAATGCCAGGAACAACGAGGCATATTGGGCTGACAAAGTACCCAGTGCGACGCCTTCGACCTTCATGCCCAATTTGAATACGAGGAGCAGGCTCACAGGTATGTTGATGAAATTTTGCATCAGCACGGTGTACATCACATACTTTGCCTTTTGAATACCCAGAAACCATCCCGACATACAATATAGGAGCAAAACGGCAGGTGCCCCCCATATTAATATATTATAATACGTGCGCGCATATTGTTCGACCTCTTCACTGGGTGCAATAATACTGAGTGCAAAGTCGAGGATAGGATTTTGAAATAGTAAGATTAGTATTGCAATTGCCGTACCCAGGGCTAATGAGCGCAACAATATGCGAAAACTTTCCGCCGTATTGCCTTCGCCAAAGGACTGGGAGGTTAGTCCACCTGTGCCAAGGCGTAGGAAACCGAACAACCAATATGTCATGTTGAACAAAAGGGTGCCGACAGCGATAGCGCCGATATAAACCGTGGCGCCAAGGTGGCCGACGATGGCAGTATCGGCAAGGCCCAGCAAGGGTACGGATATATTGGAGACGATGCTCGGTAGTGCGATATTTAATATACGTCGGTTCATGGAGATGTACTATCTGATGAGTTGTACTTCGTTGAAATAATAATGTCTTACGCGCCCCATTTCATCCATTAAAGACAGCATGCCGTCTTCGGCGATAGCGTGAATTTGGGCTTTGAAGTGACCTTCGTTATCCTTATATAGGTGATGTTTGTCTAAGGCATAAAGACGTCGTTCGTAATCAAATGCTAACTGATTGTACTTACCATTTTTGACCATCTCAATCAATTTAGGTAAATGCTTGATGATTTTTCTTAGCAGAACGGCGCGATCAATTTCATGTCCTAGCTCGATATGCAGAGAAGTAGGATTGGGGGCATCACTATTAAATATCGTTTGGTTGACATTAATACCAAAGCCCACGATGCTTTCAGCGATACAATTTCCCTCAATCTTATTTTCAAAAATCATACCTGCAATTTTCTTCTTGTCTACATAAATATCATTGGGCCATTTGATCTTTACGTGAGTTCCAAGGTAAGTGCGCAGGGCATCTGTTATAACAATCGAAAAGATTTGGGTAAGCTTGAAATGCCAACTGACAGGTATGTTCAGATTACGCATCTTAATGCCGACAAGTAGGTTTGCACCATCTTCGTCTTCCCAATGATGATCTCGCTGACCCCTGCCAGTTGTCTGATGGTCTGCTGTGACAAGTATATAGTCGATAGTTTCGTCTATGTTACTCGCTGCAATAGATTCGCAAGATGTATCTTGCAGAAAGTTCATTATTGTGTCTGTCGTAAACAGGTGATGATAGTGCCACCCCTGGGGTATTTCGGGGAAGGTGACGAGTTTTTTCTTCGGCAGTTTGGATACGACCAATTCATAGGACTCGTCAATCAGTTGCAGAACGATTTCGTCTTGCACATCCGTTCCGAAATGTATCTCTATCCAGTGCTTCTTGTTCCAATGCCAAGCCGTATGAATACCATGATAGGTGTCGCGCAAAGTGATACTCTTGTCGGGATCACATTTCACCACTACGCGATCAGGACGATTCAGGTCGATATAAGCAAATATCTTGTCGCAAATACGAAACAAGACCCCGTCTGGACCAAAGGCGCAATCCTCGGTCGCTCCCGCTTTGCTCAAGCAATATTCTCTGACTATTTCGATATTCATAAAGGCCAATTTGATTTGGGGATAATGATTGTTGACAGCATGTTAATGCTTATCTCGTCTCCCGTTGATACTTTTTCTCCGCCTCCCAACTTTCTCGTGTGAAAGCGTGACGATAGTGCTTGATCTCAT
The DNA here is from genome assembly GCA_017383485.1 of Bacteroidaceae bacterium. Classification (GTDB taxonomy): domain Bacteria; phylum Bacteroidota; class Bacteroidia; order Bacteroidales; family Bacteroidaceae; genus Alloprevotella. The sequence goes on along the minus strand of JAFNXM010000022.1, from coordinate 33,563 downwards.
AATCTTCGGGCGAACCAACTATAGTGATGATGTCAAAACGGAACGGTGCGTCCAATTGATGCAAGGACATGTAGGCACGTGCAGCTTTGATCAGGTGTTCTTGCTTATTCAAATTCACAGCATCTTTGGCATCCTTGAAGTCTTCGTTACTTCTTGTCTTAACTTCCACAAATATCAGTTCACCAAACCACTCGGCTATAATATCTATTTCCAAATGCTCGTGATACCAATTAAGTTCATGTAGTGTATATCCTTTGTTCATAAGGAAGCGTGCGGCGCGTTCTTCGCCCCATGCGCCCAGTGTGTTGTGAAATGCCATAGCTTGTAAATTAAGATTAAGGTGTTGTGAAAATAGCATGAACCTTATTTCTTCCTTTTCGATTTAAAGAAATTTTTCATCAACTCGGCACACTCATTTTCCAGGACACCCGACACCACTTCCGTTTTGGGATGAAAAGCTTTCGGCGCAAAATTTTCAAAACCTCTCTTCTCGTCGCGAGCACCATAAACAACGCGTCCCATTTGTGACCATCCGATAGCGCCAGCACACATGATGCAGGGTTCAACCGTAACGTAAAGCGTACAAGTGTCCAGATATTTCCCACCAAGTGCTTCAGCGGCGGCAGTGATTGCTTGTATCTCAGCATGAGCAGTGACATCGTGCAAAGTTTCCGTCAGGTTGTGCGTACGGGCAATGACCTTGTCGCGACAAGTAATGATGCAGCCGACAGGAACCTCGTCCTCCTCAAAAGCCAGTTGGGCTTCCTGCAACGCTTGTTTCATGAAATATTCATCCGAGTAGGGATTTATCTTAATATCTTCCATATATTTCTTATTAAGCAAAGTCTATTCCACACCTTTCAACGTCAGGGCAACACGTTCTCTTTCCCAATCTATCGAAAGTACTTTTACGCGCAATTGTTGTCTGAGGTGCACTACCTCGTTGGGATCCTTGATAAATTTATCTGCCATTTGCGAGACATGAATCAAACCTTTCACCTTAATACCCATATCTACGAAGCAACCGAAGTTTGTGATATTTGTCACGACACCTGGCAAAATCATACCTTCCTCCAGATCATTGATATCTTTGATACGTGCATCGAAACTGAACTCTTGGATAGTACCGCGTGGGTCTCGTCCTGGTTTGCCTAATTCTGATATAATGTCATTGAGGGTAGGGAGTCCGACTTCTTCACTACAATATTTTTCTAATTGAATAGAGGCGCGTACTTCTTGCGAAGCAATAAGTTTCTTGACGTCACACCCAGCATCTTTTGCCATACGTCTTACTAAATCATAACGTTCGGGATGTACGGCTGTATTGTCCAAAGGATTTTCGGCATCAACTATTCGCAAGAACCCAGCGCATTGTTCGTAGGCTTTGGCACCGAGGCGTGGCACTTTCAGTAGATCTCGTCGACTTTTGAAAGCACCATTTTCTGCGCGATAGTCGACAATATTTTGCGCCAAAGCAGGGCCGAGGCCAGAGACGTAGGTGAGGAGTTGCTTGCTGGCAGTATTGAGATTCACCCCAACGGTATTGACGCAATTCTCTACGGTTTGATCCAACGAGCGCTTCAATCCCGTTTGGTCTACGTCGTGTTGGTATTGCCCGATGCCGATAGATTTTGGATCGATCTTGACTAATTCCGCCAAGGGGTCGGCTAATCTTCTGCCGATACTGACTGCACCTCGCACAGTCACATCATAATCGGGAAACTCCTCACGTGCTATCTTCGAGGCAGAATATACTGATGCCCCATCTTCGCTTACGAGAAAAACTGCGACGTTCTTTAGGGATAATGATTTGACCATTTCCTCCGTCTCGCGACCTGCTGTGCCATTGCCAATAGCAATTGCCTCGACTTTGTATTGTTCGACCAAATTCTTTACCTTAAAACAAGAGCGCGCATATTCTCCTTTTGGCGGATGTGGATATATTGTCTCGTTGTGCAGGAGATTTCCTTCGGCATCCAGGCATACGACTTTGCAGCCGGTGCGGTATCCCGGGTCGATGCCCATAATGCGCTTTTGTCCCAGGGGTGGTGAGAGCAAGAGTTGTTTCAGATTTTCTGCAAACACACGTATTGCTTCGTCATCGGCTTTTGCTTTTGCGGAGAAGGCGAATTCTGTCTCAATGCTCGGACGTAGCAAGCGCTTGTAGGCATCTTCTATAGCTTGTATCAGATGTGGTGCCGCAGGACTACCATTCTTTACATACAGACGTTCAATGCGTGAGAGACAAGCTGAATCGTCCGAGGGTGTAATCGTAATGCGCAGAAAACCTTCCGCTTCGCCGCGACGCATAGCCAAGAGTCTGTGCGAAGAACATCTTTTCAACGGTTCACTCCAATCAAAGTAGTCGCTATATTTCTTAGCTTCCTCTTGTTTCGATTTCACTACTTTCGACGTAATGATGGCGTCGAGTTGGAAAGTGCGTCGTACAATATTGCGCACATCATTGCTTTCGTTCACACGCTCTGCTATGATATCCCGTGCCCCTTGCAGAGCCGCTTCTATATCGGGCACACCTTCGCATACATAGGATGCCGCAGCCTTTTCGGGTTGGTTGAAGGGATGTAGCATCAGACTATCTGCCAAAGGTTCGAGACCTAATTTTCTAGCCGCTTCGGCTCGTGTCTTTCTTTTAGGTTTATAGGGCAAATAGATGTCCTCGAGTGTTGTCGCATCCCAACATTGTTCTAATTGCTGCTTGAGTTCTGGCGTCAATTTGCCTTGTTCTTCGATCGTTGTAAGGATGTATTCCCGGCGGTGGCAGAGTTCCTGCAATTTCTCGTTTTGCAATTGGATGTTGGCAATTTGCACTTCGTCCAGTCCCCCAGTCATTTCTTTGCGGTAACGACTTACAAAAGGGATAGTAGCTCCTCCGTCGAGCAGTTTGATAGTATTTGCAACTTGCAGCTCACGCAAATTTTGTGTGCGAGCTATTATAGCTATGATTTTGTCCACTGTTCTAAAGAATAGCAAGGATTGTACATTATTTTTTCAAAGCGAAATATTTCCACAGCGGCGCAGCCATCAGCGCTTGTTTGATTTCGCCGGTTTCGAGGAGTTCGCGCACTTCTGCTTCCTCCAGTTCATAGACCACGATGTCCTCTGTCGGCTCCAGATGGCGTTCGCCCAGATATTCCACGTCAGTGGCAAGATATGTATAACTACAGTTAGTCATTGCAGAAGTATTGGGTGCAAATTTTGAGAAAAGCCTCCATTCGCCGCCACCAAATCCTGTTTCTTCCATCAGTTCTCTGCGTGCTGCCATTTCTGGGTCTTTGTCCTCGGGGTCTATCACGCCAGCCACCATTTCAAATGCCGTTTCACCGATAGCATGGCGATATTGGCGTATCATTACGAATTTCTTTTCTTTGGTAATTGCAATGACGTTTACCCAATTCGGATATTCCAGGATGTAAAACTCTGGATGCTCTACACCACTGGGCAGTCTGACGTGGTCTCGTCGAGCGGTGAGCCAAGGGCGTTGAAATAAATATTCGCTTTTGAGTACGGTCCAGGGCTTTGGATCATTTTCTTTTATCTTAACCATAATTTTGTCTACTATTATATTATTGTGTATGTAGCAATTTGGTCTGTAGAGCGCATCTGCTATGGTTTGATTTTGATTTGAGATGTGCCCGATTTGATCTGATAAGCGGTGCCGTTAAGCACCAGTTTGAAAGGCGAGGTTGCTTTGATTTCGATCAAATCGCCTTCGCGTAGCAAAGATACTTTATTCTGCACAAAGTACAAGTCTTCGATGCCATGTTTTGTCTCTCTTATGGTGTTCCATGTTACGGTATTTGTCGAGCCATCAACGGTTATTCCGATCACATGCTCGATAAGCATCGATATAGGTACGACGCCTGCCCAGCCCACGAAGTTAGGGCGACACAGCTCGTTGTGTGTGGCTGTCGTAGCAGGCATATAGATGTCCGGTGCATAGACTTCCCAGATTGTGCCAGTGCTTTCGTACACTCTCCAAAAGGCATCCAACTGTTTTTCGGCTATTCTTTGTGCTAAATGGTGATACCCTTTTTCTTGCAACCCTTTTACTGTCATATATGAAGTAGGGGGCCACACGCCGCCCTGCCAGTAATTGCCGCATTTGTCATAATAAGGCTGATTGGCAGCAAGCGAGGGTAGGGGCATCTGTCGCCAAAATAATTTTTTGTCCTGCAATACGGCTACCAAACGTTCGATTTGTTGCGCAGAAGCGACGTCGGCGATGATGGGCCAAAAGGTGGCGATGGTGATCCATGAGGTTTGCTTGCCATCAGGTCTGACATCGTGATAACAACCCGTCGAGTCGTTCCACATGAAGCTGTTGATGCGGGCTTTCAGGTCAGCTGATTTTGCTTGATACAGCTTGGCTTTTTTCTTTTCGCCCAATATTTGGCAGATATTGCTCAGATGATCGTAGCACATCTTCATTTGCGACGACATATCCACCCAACCCATGGCATCCGTAGCCGAATGTATGTCTCCACGATGTCCGCCTCTGTCACGATCACGCGGCGTATTGTCCATGCCAGATGCTTGTCCGTTGGACCAATAGAGTTCGTGCGGTGTGCCATGTGCTTTGCGGTGTTGCTCGATCCAGGCAATGTATTTCTCGATGGGCGGAAGGATTTTGCGCAGTCTATCCTTGTCGCCCGTAAACTTATAGTACTCCATCTCAGCCCAACTGAATAGCGGCGGATTGATGGTTCTGGCAAAATTCTCGCCTAATCCCCATTCATGGTCGGCGCCGTCTGCTTCGTTCAGGATACGGCAAATCATCCCGTCGCTGTGCTGTCGGGCATAGAAGTTGTCGTGTGAGGCAATGAAGGGGAAGGCTCGGTGGCCATAACGTCCGAACAGTGCCATAAAATGCGTATCCCATTGGAAAATCTGAGGCGTCAAACCCTCGTCGATCCAGTTTGCTACCAGCGGCGAACCTGGTGCAGGTTGTTGTAAGTTTGAGAAGGCGATTTCCCAGGCTTTCCAATACAATTCTATCCATTCAGGATGCTCCTCGAGGATAGGCTTAGGCAAGAGTTCACGACTTGTGGCAAATATGGGGAGTGCTTCGGGCGTATAGGCCTTTTTGTAAAAATATGCGCCCCGTTCCTGGCTGTCTTGTGCCCAGGAAAAAGTGATTTGTAAACTTAGCAGAAGTAGGAGTAGAACTTGTTTTTTCATTTTGTGGTATTGCCTTGAAAAATAGTTGTAAAACCCGCTTGAAAAAAACCTAGACCTTTTTTAAACTAGGCGTCGCGAAATTTAAAAAAGGTTAGACTTTTTTTTCACGAGGTCTAATGTTGTGAAAAGTAGGGTTTATGGTCTGTGTCGAATTTGAGGTAAAATTACAAATATTTTCTTGTTTGTCGTGGGTGAAAGGCGTAGAAAATATATTATCCTTTGGCCGTTTGAAAATAAAATACGGTGGAGACGCTTGCCCCCACCGTATAAATATTGTAAGTCTGTTAGGCTTCTTCTGCAGCCAACTCTTCCAGCACGTTCCAGCATTGGAAGAGACCGCGTGGCACGTGGAAACAGCCTTTCCACTTACCGCCCTTCAATGTCAGAAGCACTTCGCCCTGTCTGTTCAAATAGCCGAACCATTCAGGATGCTCCTTGTCGGCAAAGTGTGACCATGTGTAGTCGTGAACCCTTTCGAACCATTCCAGGCACTTAGGATTCTTGGTCAGACGATAACCCTTGATCATCGTGATCAAAGTCTCGATGTGTACCCACCACAGCTTTTGATCCCATTCCAACTGTTGCAAAGGATGACCCAAACGGTCCATGAAATAGAAGATACCACCGTACTGCTTGTCCCAACCATATTCCACTTCTTTCAAAGCAATATCTACCGCTTTCTCTATCAGTTTTTGATCGTTGAGGCGCTTACCCAAATCCATGATAAACCACATCGCTTCGATAGCATGGCCAGGGTTGAGCAGACGGCCGTCCATGCAGTCTACCAGTTCGTTGTTGGTGCCGAGGTGTTCGACAATCAGTCCCAACTCGGGGCGATAGAATACGTCCATTACTTCGTGGATGCAGGTCTCGATGGTCTTTTCCATGAAATCCTTTTCCAGCAAAGGCTCGATCTCAAGTGCGACGTTGCAGAGTATCATTGGCAGAGCGAAGCTCTTCAGTGCTCGGGCGCCGGGGCTTGCCTTTGACCACTTGCCCTTGGGATTGTCCACTTTCGAAAGGACGATGTCGAAGGTCTTGAGGGCAATTTCTTCGTACTCCTTGTTGCCCGTAGCGATGGCCAATTGGCCGAAAGCGATTACGGCGAAGGTGTACGAGAAGATGTTGTAGGGTTCCACCAATGGGTGACCTTCGCGGTCGAGGGCAAAGTACCAGTTCAAGTTGCCGTCGTGTCCGTACTTTTTCAAGAACTCTGCACCCTGCACGGCAGCATCCAGCCATTCCTGCTTCTTTTCTACTTTATTATAGAGTGTGGCAAGCATCCATACCTCGCGACCCTGCAACCAAATGAACTTGTCTGTGTCAAACACCGAACCATCGCGTTCCAGGCAGGTGAAGTATCCGCCAAATTCTTTGTCTTGTGAATGCTCCAACCAGAAGGGGATCACCTTGTCCAATAGTTCCGCTTTGTATTGTGCGGCGAGTGCTTTAAAATTAGCCATATCTTTATGCTTTTATAGTTGTATGATTAGATTTAGAATTCTCTTGTTTTCCAAGTCAGCCCCTTCAGATTTTGCTTCTCTTTGATGATGTATGAACAGAGCAAACCTACCGCTACGCTGACTGCCATACCGATGAAACCATAGAGCAGGAAGCTCGCATCAGTGAAGTACTTGGTCAATAAAACACTGACCACGCCTGCGATAAATCCGATCAAAGCTGACTTGCCTCCGATGCGAGGGAAGAAGATACCCATCAGGAAGAGACCACCCAAACCGCTGGAGAGCAGACCCAGGATTTCCTGGAAGAAATCCAGTAGCGAGAGGATTTCCCACGTCGCCATCAGCAACGCAATACCCATACCGATGACACCAGAAATGAGGCACGCGTATCGCGCTACGTTCAGCATGGATTTGTCCGAAGTGTTGGGGCGCCAACGCTTATAGAAGTCTACACTGAAGGCTGTTGCCACCGAGTTGATGTTAGACGAAATCGTACTCATCGTAGCTGCAAAAATTGCGGCGATAAGGAGACCTGCAAGTCCAGCAGGCAATTGGCTCATCATGAAGAAGGGGAAGATCGTGTCCGCCTTGGCCATGGTGTAGTCGAGTTCGGCTGGGTGAGTCTTGAAGAAGGTATACAGCCCCGCTCCGATAGCAAAGAATGCCACTGATATGAATACGCTCATCACGCCGTTCATCATGATACTTTGTCGAGCACTCTTTTCGTCCTTAGTGGTAAGATAGCGCTGGATTACGGTCTGGTCTGAAGTGTAGGATATGAGATTGTTGGCCATACCGCCGAGGATAATCACCCAGAAGGTTGCTGAGCGATAGTCCAAGCTCCAGTCGAACAATTGCAGTTTGCTGTCTGCGATAGCTATGTCGACAAATCCGCCGAATCCGCCTTCTGTGTTGCTGATCAAATAACCTACAGCAAAAATGGCTCCACCGACCAGGATAATACCCTGAACTACGTCGCCCCACACTACGGCTTCGACACCGCCCATCGTACAATAGACGATAGTGATCAAACCCATCAGGATGATACATGTATAGATGTCAATGCCAGTCACCGCCGTCAGCGCCAAGGATGGGAGGTAGAGCACCAACGCCATACGTGCCACCATGAAGATGATAAATACCGTACTTGCCATCAAACGGGTCGCAGCATTAAAGCGACTTTCCAGATATTCATAAGCAGTCGTTACATTCAATCTGCGGAAGAAAGGCAAATAATAATGTATCACAGGGAAAGATACCAAAAGGATAGTTACCAACATGGGGTAGTATGTCCAGTTGGTGGCGTAGGCTTTGGCTGGATAAGCCATATATGTGATGGCCGAAAGCATAGTGGCGTAGATCGAGATGCCTGCTGCCCACCAGGGGATACGGCCGCCGCCCTTGAAGAAGTCTTCCGAACCATTTTCCTTGCGCATAAAGTAGAAACCCAAGGCGAGCATGCCCAAGAGGTAGAGTGCCAATACGGTCCAGTTCAACCATCCAAACTCCGTACGTACACTGATTCCCACCTGTGTCACAGTGTTTGAACGCACGCCAGGTTTAACTTCGCCATTTACTACGATCCATTTGCCGTCAATGGGCACTACCGCTGCACCAGCTCGGGCAAGCAGGGGACTTTTGCTCTCTGTCGTCCAAGTATCTGTAATGGTGTGATAAATCAGCAATTCGTCGTTGAAACGATACCACTCAGGGGAGTGATTCATATAATTCTTGCCTTCTTCGTCGATACGTTTCACGGCCTCGTCGTCACCTTGTGACAAGGCTTGAGCACGGACAAAAGGGCGATTGATAGCTTCCGAGAAAATATTGAGGTTGGTACCGCCAATACATATGATGTGCGAGTAACCTGAAGTCACTGCCGAAGCACCAACGATAGCCATCTGCTTGCCGCCAGGGGTGATGTCGGAAGTCGTAGTCCAGGTGTTGGTCAGAGGATTATAGTACACGCCGTTCTGATGTACGAGACCCTCTGTCGTCTCAGTAGGTTCGCTGTATCCACCCATTACAAAAAACAGTGCATTCGTAGCTCCATTTTGCACGACGCCTGCTGGTTGTATACGCGCAGCGCCTGGCATATCGGGCAGCACCTCCCATGCAGCTCCCCCGGGGTATTCCAGACGATATGCGGCATTGGATGGTTTGCCGTTTGCCTTACCACCAGCTACATAGATGTATCCTTTGCCATCATAGGCACCACAGGCATTGTCCAATGTCACAGGCAGAGTGGGCAGGTCCTTGTACGAAATGTTGCCCTTGCTATCTTGTTGCATCAGGGTCACCTTGCCGCTGCTGTTCTTGCCGTCTGTACCACCGATGCACACGATGCCGTCGTTCACGGTCACACTGACGCCATACGCCATAGCTTGTGGCAATTTGCCCACGACGGTCCACCCCTTGTCAGCCTTGTTGGGGTCTAACTGATACACCTCTTGGTAGAAAATCTTCTGACCACCTTCGGCCGCAGGCTTTTCTGCAAAGTTGCATCCGCCTGCTACGATCACTTTGCCGTCGATGCAGCCCGCAAAGGGTGCTGACACACCCTCGTCGCCACTGACCTGGAGCACAGGCAGAGTGGTGTAGTCCACCTTATTGAACTTGTTGTCGTTCCCAGTCGACGGATTTTGCGCCGCAGCCGTCAGGCCAATCAGCAGGGTCAAAATGAAAATAATACGTCTCATAATAGGTGAATGATAATTGATACTTTTTTGCCGAGCGTTTTGCTTATGAAATCTAATAAAATAAGGCAGAAATCTCCAACGTGTGCAAATGTACGAATAAACCTTTTCACTGACAAAATATAAATAGAGAAATATCGAACCTCTGTTGGGGAATTATCGAATGCCTATTTTAAGTTTTCAAAAAAGGGGGAATGCAGCAGATATTTAGTCAAGATGAATTTGCAAACCAGAGCACCGTAAACCAAATCCCCTCGGCGCAGAATAATAACAGAGTGAGGCCTCTCTGAAAAAAGTCAAGAGTTAGTTTAAAAAAGGTCTAGGGTAATTTTCACGAGGCGTCGCAAAATTTTAACGAGGCGTCGCGAAATTTTTACTAAGTTTTGGTTTATGGCGTCTTGTCAAGGCGGGGTATGCGTTTCAATTAGATATTTTAAAAAGGCAATATAATAAATATGACGGGCATATCGTGGGGGAAATCCTCGGTATGCCCGTCTATGCTGTATATAATATGGAGTGAGCTGGATCTTTCACTCAATATTCACATTTATTGATGCTGCTCGCGATAGAGGTCGTTGACAGTCTTCACTGGGTTGAATGTTGCCAAGGGAACTTCTACGAATACTGTATTCCAGTCGCTCATTGCACCATTCCAAAGACCTGGTAGTTCGAGAGCCTTAAGTTCCTTGCCATCCTTGCTCTTGTGTGATATAAAACCTGTATTCACGTCGACATATTTAGGCAAGTCGAAACGATTGCCCTTGTAATCCTTCAAACCACATACGAGGTCTACTGGATTGAAGTGCGTGCCGTTTTCAAACATCGCCTTCTTTTCTGCATCTGCCATATCAATCTGCGAACTTTCCAAGATCTGGAGCGACACTGTACCGTCTGAATTGTAAGCCAAGAACGGACCGCCACCAGGTTCGCCTACGTTGCGCACCATACCACAAACGCGGAAAGGACGATTCAACTTCTTGCGCAAATACATCGCCAATTCTGTATCCTCAAGTGTCTTTGTTTCGGGATTTTTCAAACAGATTTTCTTTTGCAGGAATTGCAACATTTCCATCAAGTCGTTGGTATTGTAGCAACCGCTATCGAGTTTTTCCAAATAAGCAAAGGCTTGCTGTTGCAGTTCCACCAAGATACCAGCCAGGAGTTTCTTGTTTTCCACAGTGTCCTCCTTCAATCTATCTGGCACGACGTTGTCGATATTCTTGATAAATACTACGTCGGCATCGATCTCGTTCAAATTTTCAATCAAAGCACCATGGCCACCAGGACGGAAGAGCAAACTGCCATCAGCATTGCGGAAAGGCGTATTATCCGAATTAGCGGCAACGGTATCAGTACTTGATTTTTGTTCAGAGAAGCTCACGTTGAACGTAGCATTGAATTGCTTTGCATAAACTTCAGCCTTTTCCTTCACCAACGCTTCGAAAAGTGCACGGTGTTCTGGCGAAACAGTAAAATGTACATTCACCGTACCATCTTCCTGACGAGCATAGAGCGCGCCCTCTACCAAATGTTCTTCGAGCGGAGTACGTGCGCCCTCGACATAGTTGTGAAATTTCAACAAGCCCTTAGGTAATGCACCGTAGTTCATACCATCTTTACTCAACATCGCTGCTGCGACTTCCTTGTACTTACCATCTGCTATCAATGCGTCGATGCCTGCATTGTGAAGTTTTTGACAAGTTGCATCAAGTTCGGCATAAAATGCAGCATCCTTAATGCGTGCGAAGAAAGTCTTTTCGAAGTCGGTCTCGGGTGTATTATATTCTGCATCGACAAAGGCAAAAACATCCTTAAACATACGGCTGGCTGCACCAGAGGCAGGTACAAATTTCACCACATCATGTCCCTTTGTTTGAGTGTAAGCATCCCATGCTTTCAGATAAGCTGCTTTTTCTTCAGGAGTAGGTGCGACGATACCTTTCTCTACTGAAGCAGCAGCGCTGAGTTTGAGATAAGGAAACCCCTTTTTGAAGCAATCCAATTGATTTTGCAATTTTTCTTCCGAAATGCCTTTCTTCTCGAGCAAGGCTTGATCTTGTGCGGATAGTGTCATAATATTTGATTTTAGATTTAGGTATATTTTTGTTAGAGTATTAAATATCTCTCACTGCATAACTCCACAAAATTACAATATTTTTCTTTACTTGCTACATTAGAGTGTGTTTTTTTACTGTTACAGAAGAAAAGTCTGGTCAAACTTGCTAAAATCATGCAAAGTCTTTAATTTTGTCAAGGAAATAAAATGCCCTTCAACCTAAGTTAAACCCACAAATAAAATACTATGATTCTTTCATCTATTTCCGATGCCAAAAGATATTTCTGCGTGCATCCACTGCTCAAAGATCTTTTTGAATATCTCCAACAAAACGACTTGTCTGAAGCAAGTGCTGGACGTATTGAAATCCACGGCGAGGATTTGTTTATCAACGTAGCCGAACCACAACTCGTCAAAGCCGACGAACAAAAACTTGAAGTGCATCGCGCATATCTCGACGTACATATTCCACTGACCGGCGCAGAGATTATCGGATGGCGCCATTTGGATACAATAGATGTACCTTCGGAAAAACCTTTCGATACAGAGAACGATTTTGCACTTTATGACGCTCCCGCCAGTGCTTATATTGATGTGCGACCCGGCGAGTTTCTTGTCGTTTTCCCCGAGGATGCGCACGCTCCGATTATTGGCGAAGGAAAAATTAAAAAGCTTATTGCAAAGATAAAGCTATAAGAAATATTACCGCAAAACGCCACAGCAATATGAGAAGAAGAAACAACAAAAAGACAAGACTTCAACAAATCATCGCAAGTATCAAAGGCCTTACTGTTTTATTCTGTTTAATCATAACCACTCTCAGTTTCACCAACTGCGAAGAAACGCCAAAGGAAGTCATTCGTTCTGCGAAAGAAATTATCGAGACAATTGACTCAAAGGAGAAAGTATCCGAAAAGAGACCATCGGGCAAAGCACGCCAATTAGAGCTGCCAGGAAAACTCAAAGGCGTGAAAGAACAAATCATCACTCACACGGGATTTACCCTATCCTTCAATAAAGAACACAACACCCCCAATTGGGTAGCCTGGGAATTGACGGCAGAAGAAACCGAGGGCGAAAAACCACGCGCCGAATCTTTCCTGCCAGATCCCAACGTTTCGCCACAGCATCAAGTCACCACCGAAGATTATGTACGTAGCGGCTACGATCGTGGACATATGGTGCCAGCAGCCGATATGAAATGGAGTATGAAGGCGATGAACGACTGCTTTTATATGACCAACATTTGTCCACAAGACGGCGGACTGAATAGCGGATCTTGGCAAACATTGGAGAAGGCTTGTCGACGATGGGCAAAGCAAGAAGGTAAGATCTACATCGTCTGCGGTCCTGTCTATAAAAGTACGAAGCCGAAAAAGATAGGCAAGGAGCATGAAATATCTGTGCCAGATGGTTTCTACAAGGTCGTACTTTCTATGCGCGAGGGTAAGGAAAAAGCTATCGGATTCTACTACGAAAATCGCTCGGGCAAGCAAGAAATGAAACACACTGCTACTTCTGTCGACGAAATAGAAACATTGACTGGAATAAACTTCTTCGTTAACGTACCCGATAAATTAGAAGACAAAATCGAAACTACATATTTTTTGAAACTTTGGAGGTAGAGTAGACTTTGCCCTTTGAAATCGCTATGTCTACTTAACTATTTCAATCCAAAGAACGGAAAATAAGTACCCAACTCCTAAAAACGGCATTAATCCCTTTGGAGTTGGGTTACTTAATGGTAACTTTGTAAGATGTAAATTGGCGTAATTTTTATTACTTTTTTATAAACACCCAAACGCCTTGATTTGAATCATAAACAAACTGATTAATATGAGATTTTACAACATCCTTTTTGCTTTATTCCTAACCTTCACAGGAATATGTCAGACCTATGCGCAAACCCATGCTGGACAATATACCATCAACGGCGTAGTGACAGATTCTATCACTGGCGAAGTGCAACCCTATGCTGCAATTCGTGTCAAGAAACCTGGCAGCCCAAAAGCATTCAAAGTGGTGAATAGCGACGAGTACGGCAAATATTCACTGCCATTGACACAGGCAGGGGAATATATCGTCGAATGTATCGTCGTAGGTAAGAATCCATGGAGCAGAATGCTTGCTGTGAAAACGAACGAACGCCAAAGTGTACTTGATATCCGACTTTCCGACACCAACAATACGCTTGGCACAGCCACAGTGACGGCTCAGCGTGCAGTAGTCAAGGCAGAGGTGGACAAGATTACTTACTCTATCGCCGACGACCCTGATGCGACGACCAACTCTGTACTGGATATGCTGCGCAAAGTACCTATGGTGACAGTAGACGGCGAGGACAAAATACAAGTGAACGGTAGCAATAGTTTTAAGGTTTATGTTAACGGCAAACCCAATCAGATGATGTCGTCAGACCCTGCCACAATTCTGAAGAACTATCCTGCTTCGGCTATTCAGAAGATTGAAGTGATCACAGACCCAGGTGCAAAGTATGATGCAGAAGGTGTAGCGGGTGTACTCAATATTATTACTAATGATATGGCCAGCGCTTCGGGCTACAACCTGGCACCAAGCATCAACTTCAGCAACCGTGGCGTCCATGGTAGCGTATTTGGTATGGTACAAGCTGGCAAGTTTATGCTTTCGGGTAACTATGGCGTAGGTGTAATGAGACACCCCAACTCGTCGAGCGAAGGCGAACGTACTACATCCGATGACCCCGAAAATCATTTGCTCAAATATTTCGCAGACAATCAAGACAACAAGGGTTTGTTCCAACATGGAAGCATCGAGGGTAGTTATGAATTTAACAAGAAGAATTTGCTGAGTTTCAACGCAGGCATACATTATCATAAGGGCAGCAAAACTGCCATCAGCGAGTACGATATGTTCCGCGCAAATGGCACACAGAAATACGGCTATCAGTCAGTCAGTGCATCACAGGATAAGCGCCCGTCATACAATGTCGGAGCAGACTACCAGCACATGTTCGATCGCGAGGGACAATACTTGACTATTTCCTACAGATACGACAATTCGCCCATGCGCAGTAAGGCAACTACTACCTATAGCGCACTCGACAGCGTGCCCTTCATGCTCTCTGACCTCAATACGTTGCAAAAGAAGGATTTCTTCGAACATACTGGCCAGGTAGACTTCACTACGCCATTGGGCAAGATGCATACGCTTTCAGCTGGTTTGAAATATATCTACCGCGTCAACAAGAGCGACAACACCGAGGAGCATCGCACATCGGGCACTACGGAAGACTTCGTTTTGTCAAACGACAAATCTCTGCAATATCGCCACCAAAATGATATTGCTGCTGCCTATTTGGAATATACCCTGAAGGCGGGCAACTTTACTGGTCGTGTGGGTGGACGATATGAATATTCGAACGTACACGTCAGCTATCCCGATGGCAAACGTGATGGTTTCAGCAGTCAGTTCTCAGACTTCGTGCCTTCTGTAAGTTTAGGTTATAATTTCAGTTTAAGCCAAATCCTGAAAGCATCATACAGCATGCGCATCGGTCGTCCATCTATTGGCTATCTGTCGCCTTATGTGGACCGTGCAAATCCGACTGCTATCACCTATGGTAATCCAAATCTGGAGAGTGAAAAGGCGCACAATTTCAATGTGGCATACAACTCGTTCAGCCCAGTCATCAATTACGGCGTGACCTTGTCTTATAGTTTCTCCAACAATGGTTTGACAGCATACAAGTATGTGAAAGATGGCGTACAGCACACTACTTACGACAACTTCCGCAAGTCGCGCATCACTACGTTGAATGCTTTTGCCAACTGGACGATTACTAAGGGCACATCGCTCAATCTGAAGTGCGAGGGTAACTATTCCGACTTCCGTGCAGAGCAGACGAATGACCATACCTCTGGTTTCTCGGGCAATGTATTCGGTGGTTTGCGTCAGGACCTGCCCTGGAAACTCAAACTGGGTATTTGGGCCGGCGGTGGTTCGGGTCGTTTGGATTTGCAGGGACGCAGTGGCAGTTTCCACTTTTACAACCTCAATTTGAGCCGTTCTTTCTTGGAAAACGATGCACTCACCGTTACGCTACAAGCCGGCAACTTCGTCAACCCCAAACGTTCGTTCCGCTCGACAGTCATCACCGACACATTCGAGTCCACAGATATTTGGCAAACCAACTTCCTGCGCTACAGCATAGGTGTGAAATACAATCTTGGCAAGCTGAAAGCTAAAGTGAAGAAGGCTGCGCGTACGATCCGAAACACCGACAACGTAGATGCGCCAAGCGGCGACGAACAGCAAAGCGAAAATGGCAGTATGCAATAAACATACCACCATTTTTACAAAGTTTAATGCGCTAGAATTGTGTGAAATTTAACAAACGCAAAGTCGTGCGCATAATAGCGCAAGGCTAACGCGTCAGAATCTCTATAAAATTGCGGGAAATAATGATAAGTCTTACTTTTGCCACAGAGTTGGGTAAAAGATAGAAGGACTTATCATTATTTCCCGCTTTTATGTGTGTATTCTATATTACTTATTGCAACGTTCGAAGAAGTTGATTGCCTCCAGTTCGGCACGCATCGCTTGCTCTTCCTCGTCTGTCATATTTTGGAAAGGAGTTCTATTGGGGCCGAGGTCTAAGCCAATCAATTTCATGATACGCTTTCCGCCAACGATATTGCCGCGATAATGGCAAATCACGTCGATCACGTCCTGCGAGAAGTTTTGCAATTCGCGCGCAGTTTCCAGATCGCCCTTTTCCCAAGCCTCGAGGATGCCTGTCAATACGCGTCCGTTGTAGTTGGTAGTACCGCCGATGCCACCTTGTGCACCGCCCATAGCAAGGCATGGCAGGATGGTTTCGTCTTGTCCGTGGAGCATATCAAACTTGCCGTCCTTGTATCTGCGACATTTGTTGTATTCGTAAAGACTCTCGAAGGTGTACTTAATACCTGCAAAGTTGGGGATACGACCATCCACAGCTTTCAGGAAATCGTACATGGAGAGGAAAGCATTGTTGAATGCCGGGATGTGATAGTAGTAGAAGGGTAGGTCAGGAGCTCCTGCAGCAATTTCTTCGCAATACTTCACCAATTCTTCCACACGTCCGATGCGTGGGAAGGGTGTTGCCATTGCTCCGATGCCCCATGCGCCAATCTCTTGAGCATGTGCGGCCAGTCGGCGGCTACTTTTCACGCAAGTGCTACCTACGTGTACGATTACCTTGAAACCTGCTGGTGCCGCCTTCATCCAGGCTTCTGCCACTTGCATTCTTTCTTGTTCGTCAAGCATATAACCTTCGCCTGAAGAACCGTTGATGAATACACCTTTCAGCCCATTTCGCACCAAAAGTGCAGCATATTCGGGGATGGGGTCGAGGTTAAGGCTGCCGTCTGCATGGAATGGTGTGAACGGCGCGTTGATGAGTCCTTTAATCTTTTCCATAATAATGATTTAAATACTTTCGGTGCAAAAGTAATGTTTTATTCCGAAGTGGCATGGTTTTTCCCTGCCTTTTTTTGATGTGATGATAGGCTAAAAACGTATGATGATATTACCCACGGGGCGAAGTTTTATGGCCTTGGGATAATGTCTCGATTTGGTGAAATTATTGTTCGCGAAAAGAAGCCTTGGATAATTTAAAAAAGGTCTAAGCAAATTTGAAAAAGGTTTAAGGAAATTTGAAAAAGGTCTAATGTTTTTTTAACGAGGTCTTGGCTTCTTTCAATAGCTCAACGATTTGTTGATTTTGTGACTAATGATGGGAAAAATAAAATCCCAGAAGTAGAAACTCCTGGGACTGAAATATGATGAATAAATGGTATATTATCCTAAATATTTCATCAAAATACTAATGTTTTCTGCTTCGCGCAGACGACGCAAGGCGCGTTCCTTGATTTGACGTACACGCTCGCGAGTCAAGTTAAGGCTGTTGGCCACTTCTTCGGCTGTCATTTCATTACGTCCGATGCCGAAGAGCATTTTCAAGACTTGACGTTCACGTTCGTTGAGCGTAGAGAGCGCAGATTCAAGGTCAGAAGAAAGAGACTCCTTCTCCATCTGATTGTCCGTTCCGGGTGCAGAATCATCCGTCATGATGTCGATCAAACAGTTTGAATCGTCATCTTGGAAGGGAGCATCCACAGACACTTTCTTACCATTTGTGCCAAGTGCTTCTTGTACTTTGCTGACGTCGGTTTCGAGGATATCCGCTAACTCTTGTACTGATGGACGGCGCTCAAATTCTTGTTCGAAATTGACAATCGCTTTGGTGAGTTTGCTTTGGAAACCTACTTGGTTCAGCGGCATGCGTACAATGCGGCTTTGCTCAGAGATCGCTTGAAGGATACTTTGGCGGATCCACCATACAGCGTAACTGATAAACTTGAAGCCACGTGTTTCGTCGAACTTCTGTGCTGCCTTGATGAGACCGAGGTTGCCTTCGTCGATCAGGTCATTGAGCGCAAGTCCTTGGTTTTGGTACTGCTTTGCCACACTGACTACGAAACGGAGGTTGGCGCGTGTCAACTTTTCCAATGCTTCGCGGTCGCCGTGGTGGATGCGTTGAGCGAGTTCTACCTCTTCGTCAGTCGAGATGAGTTCTTCGCGTCCGATTTCAACCAAATACTTGTCTAATGCCGCACTTTGGCGGTTGGTAATACTTTTGTTGATTTTTAACTGTCGCATACTTACCCAATTTGGTTTGCAAAATTACAAAATTGCTCTAATATGACAAAACTTTTTGCAGATTTACAACAGGATATTCAAATATTTTCTTCACTTTTTTTGAGATTTTGTGGGATTTTGAATAAAATTGGCTTATTCACGCTTTTACATAGGGGATTTTTGCCCTCAGATAGTAATGAAACGGAAAAGTGAAAACTTTGTTGTGTGTCGTTTGTTTTTATTCGTATCTCTGAGATAAATCTCGAAGATACTTTCGCCCGCTGTGAAAAATATTGGGGCAAGCTTGATATTATTTCGCTCGCTTATTCGTATCTCTGAGATAAATCTCGAAGATACTTTCGCTCGCTTTGAAAAATATTGAAGTAAACTTCATATTTCTCGCTCGTTTATTCGTATCTTTGCCCATTATATAGTGAAAGCATGAATTATCTTTTAATATTTCTACTCGTAATACTTGGATTTTTGTTCGGTCTCTTGACCTTTGCTTTGTGCCGAACATATCTTGTTGAAAAGTTTCGCAACGTTTGGGAACGTATGTATCCTCGCCTGAAATATAAATCGGACGAGGTGAATGTGGTATTGCATCAAACCTTGTTGGCGCTGTCGTGCACCCCACGGTTGATAGAACCTGGAAAGCAGGCAATAGGCCTCATATATCAGGGCTTAAACTTTGTGATGGAACCAATAGGCGACGGCAGATTGGTGCGTGTCTTATTATTGCATAATGCGGCCTATCCCATTACGCAACTTTCCAGCATTCGCGCAGCAGTCAATCTGGTGAATTTGAATACAGATACCGTCAGAGCGATATATACATTTGATGAAGAAAATCCTTCGATAGATGTACATATCACGGCAAGTATTGAAGTGTCAAATACAGTTGAGGAATGTGTGCCCAAACTTACCAAACTATTTGATGAGATCATTCTTCATCGTTTGTCTCTCTTTGCCAAAATCCAGGAGAAGACTATAAATGAAAACTTATACGGTGTCGAAGACTGGGAGGTCAATGGTCTTAGAAAAAAAGCGGATATTTCTGGGTTGAAGAAGCAAGAAATGAGTCACCTGATGCCTCATCCTGACAATAGAGTGGATGCTAAGCGCGTTTTGACCTTGGTGCCTTTCCTTGAGAGAATATGCGAGGGCGGTTTGCCTAAGGTTAGTGAGGTGAAGGTGGTTAGAAATGAGTGCGAGGTGCTTTCAGACGAACAGGAAATAAGGGATTTTGATTTCCTGAGTACGATGGTGACGCGAGATGAGCAGGGAATTGCGAAAATGGTGAATCCTATTGTCACGCTGCTGATAAAGTGTCGTGTCGAGATGAATGATGGTGCGAGAAATGAGTTGCTCACGATGACATTGCAAATGGAGCGTGAAACGCAGATGGCGTATTATGTGCGTGCCACAGTGAGTCGTTTGCCCGTGCCCGAAGAGTCTATTGAATTCATGAGCGATGAAATGATTTTCCAGGAATCTGCAAGCGTATTGCTGGGTATTACGAAATTATCTGAAGATCGTCGGATGATGGAGTTCGAATATATGTGGCAGGATGCTTGTGATAAATTGGCGAACAATGAACTTGATGAAATGACTGAAGAGCAGAAATTCATCGCCATGTTTAACAAGGGTCGCAATATCTCAAACGGATTGTACTGGGGCTTGAAGTATTATTTTGATAAGCGATACTATGAGGCAATTCCCTACCTGGAATCTGTTTTTGAAAGTCTGTCGCAAGAAATGCATCTGCTCAACAATAAACACAAGAGCATGTTCTACGAAATATGCTACCGCATTGGCTTTGCATATTGCGACTTGAAACTTTACAGAGAAGCCTATTATTACCTCGATATAGTGGCAAATGTTGGTTCGACCAAATATATGATGGAATATGTCAATTGTTTGGTGAACAGTAAAGACTATCGTGCGCTGACGGCAGTAGAGAATTATCTGAAACAAATAGATGATTTCCACGCTGGGGCTGAGGCTGCAGCCAAGGATGATTCGATGCCAGAGGAAACGCTGGAGTTTTACAATTTCCTGAAGCGTCGTAAGGCTTATCTCTTGGTAGATTTGGGCTTTCTGGACGAAGCGGAGATTTTCCTCAAATCTATGTTGCAAGATTCCAATAATGGCGACTTCGCCCTAAACGAGTTGGCGTATATTCAGCGCATGAAAAAGTCAGAATACGGCGAAGACATTTATATATCTGACGAAGATTCAGAAATAGGCGATAAATAATAAAAATTACATTAAACAAAAATAAATAATATATAGACTATGGCAATGGTTTCTCCCTCTCTGCTTTCTGCAGACTTTGGCAATTTGCAACGCGACGTTGAAATGCTCAATCAAAGTGAATGCGACTGGTTCCACCTCGACGTGATGGACGGCGTATTCGTACCCAATATTTCTTTTGGTTTCCCCGTGATGCAAGCGATGGCACAGCATGCACAAAAGCCCCTTGATGTACATTTGATGATCGTACAGCCCGAGAAATTTGTCAAGGAGGTCAAAGCCCTTGGCGCAAAGGTAATGAACGTGCACTACGAGGCTTGTACCCACTTGCACAGAGTCGTGCAACAAATCAAGGCGGAAGGCATGATGGCAGGTGTGACTCTGAATCCCCACACGCCCGTCAGCGTGCTCGAAGAAATATTGCCCGATCTCGATCTCGTGATGTTGATGTCCGTAAATCCTGGTTTTGGCGGACAACGCTTTATCGAGCATTCTTTGGACAAGACAAAGCGCCTTCGCGACCTCGTGGAACGCACCGGATCCAAGGCTTTGATCGAAATCGACGGCGGCGTGAATCGCGAAACTGGTAAGTTGCTCGTCGAAGCCGGCGCCGACGTTCTCGTAGCTGGTAGCGCAGTCTTTGGTGCTAAGGATCCAGCAGAAGAAATCAAGTTCTTGCGCTCATTATAATAGGGCAGCTATACCTCATCTCATATTTAGAATTTACTATGATTAAGGATTTGACACCGATACTTTCTGACAAGGAATTATTCCGCCTGATGGGCATCATTCGCGATGCGAAGCGTGTCGTGATATGTGCTCACCGTGGTCCTGATGGAGATGCTTTGGGCTCTTCGTTAGGTTGGGCAGAATATCTGAAAGGTCTCGGCAAATATGTCACTGTAGCTTTGCCCAATCCCTTCCCTGATTTTTTATGGTGGGTGCCGGGTGCTAAGCAGGTGCTCTTTCATTCCCAACAGCCCGACCGTGTGGCGAAGGCATTTGCCGAGGCGGACTTGCTCTTTTGTCTGGACTGCTGCGAAGCAAAGCGTATGCAGGATATGGCGCCCCTGTTTGAAAAGTCAAAGGCCAAGAAGGTGGTGATCGATCATCACTTGAATCCCGACGAAAGTATGGCTGATATGATCATTTCTCGCCCCGAAATGTGTTCTACCAGCGAGATGGTCTTTCGCTTGATTTATGCCCTTGGCGCTTTCGAACAGATGACCAAATATGGAGCAAGCGCAATTTATACAGGGATGATGACCGACACCGGCGCATTTACTTATGCCTCTGCCGAACCTGAGATTTATATGATCATCAGTTTGCTCCTGACGAAGGGAATAGACAAAGATAAAATTTACCGTAACGTCTTCTATTCCTACTCCGAGGGTCGTCTGCGCATGATGGGCTACGTGATGAACGAGAAGTTGCAGTTTTACGAAAAGCACAAAGCCTCTATCTTTACAATGAATCGCGAGGAACTAAGCCGCTTCCACTATCTGCGCGGCGATATGGAGGGTTTGGTCAACATGCCACTTCAGGTGAAGGGGATGAGGCTGAGCATCTCTTTGCGCGAAGATACCGAGCGCGATGTCGTTCGTGTGAGCCTGCGCTCCGTTGACGATTTTCCTTGCAACAAGATGGCGGCAGAATTCTTCAACGGTGGCGGTCACCACAATGCTTCGGGTGGCGAATTGCCCTTCCCCCTGGAGGAAGCCGTCAAGACAGCCGAGCGCGCAATAGAAGCCTATAAAGAACTATTATAAATATAGTGTGAGTTATAAAACGATGACAACAAATATGTCTACAGATCATATCAACAACAGAAAATCCTCCGTGATACCAATGGAGGATTTTTTTCGCAATCCCCAACAGTCGGGATACCAGATTTCGCCTAATGGCAAGTACTTCTCATTTATGGCGCCCTACAAGGACCGCATGAACATCTTCGTTCGTGCTATTGATGCCGAGGAGGCGACACAGATCACTGCCGAAACGGAAAGAAATGTCGCCGGCTATATGTGGGCGGACAATGAACGACTGCTCTTTATGAAGGATACGGGTGGCGACGAAAACTATCGCCTCTATGGCGTGAATATCGACGGCTCGGACCTCAGATGCTACACCGATTTCGAAGGCGTCCGCACCTCGATCATCGACGACCTGGAAGATGTGCCCGGTCAGATTATCATCGGGATGAACAAGCGTAACCCCGAAGTATTTGACCCCTACCGCCTCGATTTGGAGACAGGGGAAATGGTGCAGTTGGCAGAGAATCCGGGCAACTGGCAAGGATGGATGACCGACCACAACGGCTGTCTGCGCTCCGTTACGGCGATTGTTGATGGCGTGAATACGCAAATTCTCTATCGCGATAATGAAGATGAAGAATTCCGCCCCGTCCTGACCACCAACTTCAAGGAGATGGTCAATTTCATGGACTTCACGCCCGACAACAAGATGGTCTATGCAGCGACAAACCTTGGCCGAGACAAGGTGGCATTAGTCCTGATGGATCCTTCGACTTGCCAAGAGGTGGAGTTTCTGTATGAAAATCCCAAATACGATATTTCTTCGATTTCCTATTCCAGACGTTACAAGAAATTGCTCTCCGTCGTATGCGTGGGCCACAAGGATCCCGTGCGCCATTACTTTGATGCTGACGAGGAGAAGCAACGCGAGCGCATCAAGGCGCATTTCCCCAACCACAAGGTAGGGTTGGCTGATTGTGACAAGAGCGAAGAAAACCTCCTGCTCTACGTCGGCAGCGACCGCACCAAGGGCGCCTATTATTTCTATAATATCCACGAAGATCAACCCAAACTCCTGGCCGAACTGGCTCCTTGGATCAAGGAAGAGGATATGGCGGAAATGCATGCGGTGAAGTACATGTCGCGCGATGGATTTGAGATCGAAGCCTATCTGTCTTTGCCAGTGGGCCAGACCCTTGACTCTGCACGAAATCTGCCCGTAGTCATCAATCCCCATGGCGGACCCTGGGCGCGCGACCACTGGGGTTTTTCGTCCGAGACGCAGTTCCTGTGCAACCGTGGTTATGCAGTATTCCAAATGAACTTCCGCGGCAGCACCGGCTATGGTCGCCGTTTCCTTGAGGCCAGTTATAAGCAGTGGGGACAAGCCATGCAGGACGACATCACCGACGGCGTAGAGTGGTTGAAGGCTCAGGGCATAGCCGATCCGCGCCGCATTGCGATCTACGGTGGCAGTTATGGTGGATATGCCACCCTGGCAGGCGTCACCTATACGCCAGATCTGTACGCCTGTGCTATAGATTATGTCGGCGTGTCCAACCTTTTGACCTTCATGAGTACCATTCCGCCCTATTGGCGTCCGATGCTCGAGATGATGTACGAACAAGTGGGCGATCCCGAAGCCGACCGCGAGATGCTCGAAGCCTATTCGCCTGCATTGCATGCCGACCAAATCAAAGCGCCCCTCTTTGTGGCGCAAGGTGCCAACGACCCACGTGTCAACAAAGCCGAGAGCGATCAAATGGTCGAAGCCCTGCGTGCACGAGGTGTGCAAGTGGAATATATGGTCAAGGACAACGAGGGCCATGGTTTCCACAATCAGGAAAACCGCTTTGACTTCTATCGCGCTATGGAAAGTTTCTTGGCAAAGTATCTTTAGTGCTGGCCAGTTCAATTAGCGATACATACGCCTTAAAAAGGTAAAAATACACAGCCCAGGGCAGGCGAACAACGAGAACCGACACCCTGGGTAGATGTTCCCACAAATGATGCGCCCTGAGTGGGCAAAAGCATACGATTTCAGTTAATGTCGTTTTATAGCTTTTGCCCATTCAGGGCGCTGATTCACTCTCGTTTTTCAACCCCAGGGTGTCACTCCTTTCGTCGTTATGCCCTGGGCTATGTGCTGATTACCCTTTCAGGGTGTTCTTTTCAAAGTAATTCAGAATCATATGTTCATTGCACCTGTCCCTTTTTAGATGTTCTAAGCTTTGTTGTTCCTCAATTTTAAACAACTTTTAACGCTCGAGAATCGCATAAAAATCATCACAAATCAGAGCCTATGCGTACAGCGCACTGACAAGTGCTTAAAATAGCATTGTTTTGGCGGGAAATATTTATAAATCTAACTATTTGCTGAGTTTTTGAGTAAAAATGAGTAGGTTTTCTAAATATTTCCCGCCGTCTTTTGCTCAACAAGCCCAGACCTAATGAAAATTTCGCGACGTCTAGTGGAAATTTCCTTAGACCTTTTTTCAACAAACCCTTGACTTTTTTCAAAAAGGTCTTACTTCGTTTTTATTTCTTCCTCCCCAACCTATTTTCTCCGTTCTAGAATGAAAATTTATTTTGTCAAAATTTCTGCAAGTTTTTGTGGTGGATTCTAGAAAATCATATGCTTTTGATAAAATGTTTATTTCACTAATTTTGATTTTTTATTTTAACTATTGAGTGCGTGGTCTTTTTTTTCTTGATTTCTTCACTAGATTGTTTATTAAATATTATCTTTGCAGTGTTGAGTCGATCCTCAATATTAACATTAGATATAACGTAGAAGCGTTGTGCTCTTCTTGTAACTGAAAACCTGAGAAATTTTCTGATTACACACAAGATTGGCATAGTGGTTCTCACGCGTATGCGTGGGCTACTTACCTACTCGTGTGTATGGGTTTTCTCAGGACCTTCAGTTTAGAATAGAGTATGTATGTCCCACGTTTTTTTATTTTGCGACAGATTCATGCGCTATATGTCGAATTTTGGAAAAATAACTTTGCGATATGTGGTATACTAATAAGAAAAATTTAGACATATTATTTAAGTTTTTTGTTTCGGTTATTGTATTATTGGTAGGGGGATTAATATATTTAGGTTGGAGAGGAGGTAATCTTGTGATGTTTCAGATGATTGAAAAGTGTGGAATGTCTGATGATTTGATATTATTTAGAAATATAAGCATTAATTATTCAATCTATGATTGGGTTAAATATAGTTTGCCAGATGGGCTTTGGCTATTTTCTTATATGTTTTTAATTGATGCAATTTGGACTAACTATAAGCACCCCATGTATAATGCATTTTTATGGTCACTTCCAATAATCGCAATATTATCTGAATTATTCCAATTCGCTGGAGTAGTTCCTGGTACATTTGATGTTATTGATTTGTTGTGTTATTTACTTGCGATATGTTCTTTTGTGATACTTAAGTTTATTTAAAATATATAATTATGAAAACAAAATTTATTTTATCATGTTGTGCATTACTATTCTTCTCATTGCTTGCAGGAGGTTCTGCTGATACTCTTGGCTACATGTTTTGGATAGCATTAGCAAGTTTTGCTTTGATGGTTCTCTTTGTAATTGTTCAATCAAGTGTGAAAAGTCGTAATAAGAAGAAACGATTAAGCATGATAAAACAGGAAGAGGCTACAGCTCAAGATTTTGATCGTTCTGTTAATGTCGGAAACGATAGATGTAAATTCTATTTTGATTCAGTTAAAAAGCAAGTGATGATTATGAGGGTGATGACAGAAGGTATAAAGAAAACAATTGTTGATGGGTTCGAATATGGTGGAAAGGCACTTTTTGCACAACGTGATCCCTATTTTTGTCTTTATGATTTTAAAAATAGAAATTTACTCTATGGAGATTATGAAAGCGTAGATGTGAAATTTAAAATTAGAAGTGTATCAGAAAAAGATAAGAATAAAAATGTAAAGTTACAGAATGGGATTAAAGCAAAATTGTTAGACCATAAGGTAACTAATATTACTGCAACAGGTGAAACTCCTGAACATGTCTTTACGCTTGTTGATGAACAGTATGGTATGATGGCTATACTTAGAAATGGAAATATTATATCTGAATTCAATTATATTGATAGTGATTCTATTTCAAAGAAGACAGGTGTTGAGTCATTTGTTAATCATGCGAGTGTTGGGAACTACCAATTTATAATGGATGATTTCTTCAATGTGTTAGTGATGGTAACTCCTGGATCCTATGAGATTTTTAATTACAAAGATATAATAGAAGTTTCATATGAGGAAAATGGAACACTTCTTTACTCAAAGTCAGCAATGCGTACTGTTGGTGGTGCTATCGTAGGTGGTGCATTAATGGGGGGAGCAGGAGCTGTTGTTGGAGGTTTGTCTGGTGCTACTACGCAAAACAAAGAGGTTCGCACAATGACTTTAAAAATTTTGTTGAGAAGTACGGAACAACCAACTTATTTGATAAACTTCAATGAGTCTAAACGTATACTTAAAACCAAAGATAAATCAGATGCCGCTCTTTATAAGAAATATCAAAGAAATGCGAATAAAGCGAAAGACATTTTGTCTGTGATAATAGATAAAGTTAAACAAGAAAAAGTGGTTTCTGTGCGTCAAGTTGAGGCTCAACCAGTACAGCAATCTACAATGGCTGACGAACTTGCTAAACTTGCAAAATTAAAGTCTGAAGGAATTCTTACAGAAGAAGAATTTAATGCTCAAAAGGCAAAATTATTAAATTCATAGGAATACCATAAAAAGTAAAAGGGCACTGAATTCAGTGCCCTTTTATAGCTAATTAGAAAAAAAGTTTATTCTTTTTTTATTTTATTCAAACGTCTATTGTATTTTAATAAACTTCTACATACGAAGCCAAGCGTTTTGCTTTGTCGCGCACTTCGTCAAGGTTGCCGTCGAGTGGGGCATTGCAAACGACTACACCCATACGACGACCTACGCGAGTGGTTGGTTTGCCGAAGATACGGATGTCTGCATCTTCTTCGCAAGTCTTTTCGATGCCGCGGTACAATGGCGCTTCTTCCTTAGCGATTTCTGACAAGATTACTGCGCTGGCGCCGATGTTGGTTTGCTTGATGCAAGGAATAGGCATGCCGATGGCAGCGCGCAGGTGAAGTTCGAATTCGTTGAAGTTTTGAGTATTCGCCAATGTCACCATGCCTGTGTCGTGAGGACGTGGAGAGAGTTCGGAGAAGTAAACACCGTTTTCGTTGCTGAGGAAGAACTCTACGCCCCAAAGACCAGCGCCGGTCAAGGCTTCAGTGACCTTAGCCGCCATACGTTGTGCTTCTGCCAAATGTTCGGGAGCGATGGCTGCAGGCTGAAAACTTTCGCGATAGTCGCCACCCTTTTGCACGTGTCCGATGGGTGGGCAGAACAATGTGGGACCATCCTTTTGAGTGACGGTGAGCAGGGTGATTTCGCTATCGAAGTGGATAAATTCCTCGATGATCAGTTCCTTGATGTCGCCGCGGCTACCGCTGATGCCGTATTCCCATGCGTGTTGCAATTCGCTCTCCTCGCGCACCAATGACTGACCCTTGCCAGAAGAAGACATCAAGGGTTTAACTACACAAGGGAAACCGATGACTTTGGCTGCTTCCTGCAGTTCTTCGTAGGAAGTAGCATAGAAATATTTTGCAGTCTTCAGTCCCAATTCCTTTGCTGCGAGATCGCGGATAGCCTTGCGGTTCATGGTGAAGTTGACCGCTTTTGCCGAGGGAGTGACCTGTACACCCTGCGCTTCAAATTCGTAAAGCTTTTCGGTGCGGATAGCTTCGATTTCGGGTACGATGATGTCGGGGCAGTGCTTAGCTACCGCCTTTTCCAGAGCATCGCCGTCGAGCATGTGGAATACTTCGAATTCGTCCGCCACCTGCATGGCAGGCGCGCCAGGGTAGGCATCGCAAGCTACGACGTGCAGACCCAATCTTTGAGCGGCGATAGTAAACTCCTTACCCAATTCGCCAGAACCTAAAAGCAATATTTTCTTCATAGAATATGTGTTTGTTTTTCTAATAAATGAAAGTCCGTCACCCGCCGAGGGCTACGGACTTTGCAAATTTACATTTTTTTATTGAAGCACCGCCTATTGTGCGGGATAATTTGTGATTAATCAAATGAAAACAGGCTTTAGCAAGTGCTTTGCTCTATGGCGGTGATGCTTGCGATGATCTTAGCCGTCTCAATCGAAATGTTCTTTTCAGGTTGATAAACTCGCGCCAGACGTTGCAAAAAATCCAAGGTCCCTTGACGCGGAGAGGTGGGGTGATGTGTAGATTTATTCATAGGCTATGCGCTTTTGCTGGTTAGTGCTCTTACATACCTATTAACTATTGATTTGGGTTTTTATTGTGTGCGGAGTGAAAAAAAAGTTTGTGCAAATTTTACTATACTCAGACCAAAACAAAAATCCCCAATGCGCACTACCTTTTCAGAGTAGATTGGCATTAGGGAATATTTAATTGAGAAAGTTATGTCGTGGATGTCTGGCGCATCAATACCAATTGAGTGTGATGTTCTTCTCGGAAGCGATGCGGCGCATATTCAGAATAGCATATCTCATCCTGCCCAGGGCAGTGTTGATGCTGATGCCTTCCTTTTCTGCGATTTCCTTGAAACTCATGTCCATGTAGTAGCGCATTTGTACCATTTCGCGTTGGCTCTTGGGCAGACATTCGATCAGTCTTTTGACATCTTCCAGCGTTTGTTCGTTGGCAATTTCGCACTCTTTGCTATTCTCGTAGTGGTCGGAATAGTTGCTGAGTGTGATGCCAGCCTCTTCGTCGGACACGAGTTTGATGTGCTTCTCGTTCCTATAAACGTCGATGATCAAATTGTGCGCGATGCATGAGATCCATGAATAGAATTTGCCATTTTCAGCATATCTCTTGTTGCGCAAGTGCACAATTGCTTTGGTGAATGTATCCTGGAAGATATCATTCGCCAAGTCTTCATTTTTTACTTGATAATAGATGTAGGAAAAAAGCCTATCTTTATGCCTTGCCAAAAGAACATCGAACGCTTCGTCCGTACCAGATATATACAAGGCTACCAACTGATCGTCGGTGAGTAGATACAATTCGTTCATTACTGCTATTTATGTATTGTTTAGGAGTAATGTGTGTCGATAGGCTATAGGGTTTTATGGATTAATAATGGGCAAAAATAGGAAAACCAGACGAATTGACAAAACCAAAAGTTCTTTTTTCTGTCTAAACCTGCGTTTTTTACCCAAAATTCGAATATTATTTGTAATTTTGTCGATGATACTCGCCCAAGAACCCGCCCATAAGCGTTGCGCGCGTACGCGTGTACGCGTATATATTATATGTGTGGGTCAGGGAAAGTGGCGATAGAGTAATGCATCTATATATGGCAACCGCAGACAAACCCTATTTGGAATTTTCTGATTTCCTTTCGAAATATTTCGATGGGAAAATGCAGAAATTGTCTGTTCATGCCGGCTTCACATGTCCCAATCGTGATGGTACGGTAGGGTGGGGCGGATGTACGTATTGCAACAATCAAACATTCAATCCGGCGTATTGTGCTGATGCAAGATCCGTGGCACAACAGTTGGAGGAAGGTAAGCAATTCTTTTCGAAGAAATATCCCCACATGAGGTATCTGGCCTACTTTCAGGCTTACACAAATACGTATGCAGAGATGTCGCGCTTGCAGCGTCTTTACGAAGAAGCATTAAGTGTAGACGGCGTCGAAGGATTGGTAATTGGAACACGCCCGGACTGTGTGAGTGATGAATTGCTGGATTACTTTGCAAAGTTGCACAAAGATAAGTTTGTCCTGCTGGAATATGGCGTGGAGTCGACATTAGACAAAACGCTGCGAAGAATAAATCGCGGCCATGATTTCGCCTGCGTCGAAGATGCCGTGAAGCGTACTGCGGAGAGAGGAATACCTGTCGGTGTGCATGTGATTTTAGGATTGCCCGGAGAAAGCCGTGAAGAAATTTTAGGGCATGCACTAACGCTGTCAAACCTGCAGATAGATACCTTGAAACTGCATCAGCTGCAAATCGTGAGAGGTACAGCAATGGCGAAAGAATATGCTGATCGCCCAGGGGACTTTAAACTTTATACGCCCGAAGAGTATGCAGCGCTTGTGACTGATTTTGTAGAAAGATTGCGCCCGGATATCGCTGTGGAACGTTTTACTTCGCAATCGCCCAAAGAACTGCTGATTGCGCCAGATTGGGGACTGAAAAATTACCAATTCGTGGAACTCGTAAAGCGTAATTTCAGAGAACGACAAACACGCCAAGGTGCCTTTTGGAAGGATAGCAGCGTGTCGTAAGTATAGGTGCTTCGAAAAAAAATAGAAAAGAATATCACGATAGATTAATATAGACGCCATGTCAGAGCATAAATTCATTTTTGATATACTCTCGCCCAAAGTAAAGACGACTTTGTGTGAACAATTGGACGATTTGTATGTGTCGCTGTCTTCGCTCTTGGATACAATGAAAGTGACGCTTCAGCAATTGTTGTTTGTCAGAATTTATTTGACTGATGCGGCAAATCAAATGTCTATCGTCAAGTCGCATAAGTTGTATCAGGAGTTGTTGTCAGAAGCAGCAGTGTCGTATATCGAACAACCCTTGGTGGATGGTAGTAAGGTGGCATTGAATGTGCTCTTCTTGAACGAGGAAAATATTGAAAAAGAAGGTACGCCCGACATGATGAAGGTAACTTTTTCCGAAGGCAAAATGCTTTTTCATACTGTCCGCTATTCTGCTGCCGAGATAGAAGGGTTGGATGCCGAAGCGCAAACCAAAGCGGCATTTGCTAAACATTGTGCTTGGCTTGAGGAAGAAGGTATGACACTTTTGAACGATTGTCATCGCACTTGGCTTTATGTCAGGGATGTGGATCGCCATTATGCTGGGGTAGTGAAAGGGCGCAATGATGTTTTTGCAGAACAAGGTCTGACTCCTTCTACACATTTTATTACTTCCACTGGTATCGAGGGATGTTCGGATGATACCCAAGCTATAGTTTCTGCAGATTTCTTTTCGGTGTCGGGCACGAGTGATGCTGATGTAAAATACCTTCAGGCCTTGGAATATTTGAATCCAACGTATGAATATGGTGTCGCTTTTGAACGTGGTACTTCGTTGACCTTGGCAGGCGAACGTCTTCATCTAATTTCAGGAACAGCGAGTATAGATAAATATGGTAAATGCTTATATCACGGAGATGTGTTGGCGCAGACTGAGCGCTTGTTCTTGAATATTGAGCAATTGTTGGTGGATGCTGGCGCCTCTCTTTCTGGTATGAAGTACTTGGTAGTCTATCTTCGTGACGTGGCGGACTATTCTGTTGTCGATGCTTATTTGAAAGAAAAATTTCCAAATATCCCTGCGCTGATTACCTTGGCACGAGTGTGCCGACCTGAATGGTTGATCGAAGTAGAAACTATTGCCGTTTCTTGATAGGCGTTTTTGTTCTACATAAGACTGCTCAATTTCCCCACTTCTAAATCAGAAGTAAAATCCCATTAAAGCACTGTTTTTTGTCCTAAAATATTTTTTAGCGACTTTTAAAATGTCAAAAAAAATACTTAAATTTCTACTTTAAGATTGGCTTCTTGCGGAAACTTTTCGGTGATTTTAGAGTGTAATTTTTGCATAAAATATAAGGTGCATAGTTCTTTGCTTCTTGTCTTATATGACGTGGCATAATATTCTAATTATCTGCATAAAGTAGTTTGTTCAAGTTGGTAAAATAGATGAGTATATTCTGCGTTTTTATGGGTGATTTTGTTGCTTTTTATACTTCGTCTTTTTTTACCTTTGTGATAGATTAAAAACAGCCTATATAAATGTATAAAATCTGCTGAGAATTTAATCCTTGCCAACGATTAAGAAATT
Source organism: Bacteroidaceae bacterium (assembly GCA_017383485.1). Classification (GTDB taxonomy): domain Bacteria; phylum Bacteroidota; class Bacteroidia; order Bacteroidales; family Bacteroidaceae; genus Alloprevotella. Next base: position 1,553 of record JAFNXM010000022.1, on the reverse strand, counting down.
TTTATGAATAATCGATTCTCGTGGCGTTTGATATGTGGGCATGAAACGAACTTTTGATTGTTTAAGTAATAATGTTCCCCGTCGGCCCTTACTTATTCTCTCCTTTCTTATCAGATTTAATCCTTGTAGGGTTTAGTGGTAATTCTATGCTTTCTTGGGTGTTTCTTTTTGTTTGTATCTGTGTGGTAATTTTAGCATTTTTCTACATATGGGTTGCGTATATTCATGACTTTATTAGAAAATGTCAAAAAGATGTTTCATAATGCTTTTTCTCTATAAAATTAGGGATGATTAAAAAACTAAAAAAAATATAATCTTTGTACATTTTATCTTCAAGTTTATTCGTCTAATCAATAAATTTGTGCTAAATTTGCCACATTACATAGGAGTGTACCTACGCGAAATTCAATAAAAATAAATATAATTCAATAAATTAATGCGTATGAAAAACCGTTTTCTAAGAATGGGAAAAACATTGTTTGGTGCAATGTGCCTGCTCTCATTGACTGGTCTTACGTATTCTTGTTCAGATGATTATGATCTCGATGAGACCATGCCTCCTCATCTGGGCGGAAGCCTTTATGACGAGCTGAAAGCAAGGAACTTCACTACAATGGTGAATTTGATTGACGACCTTGGTTATAAGGAAGTGCTTTCAACAACTGGTAGCAAGACAATTTTTGCTGCTGATGATGAAGCGTACAAAGCTTTCTTTGCAAAATCAGGTTGGATTGGTACAGATGGTAATCCTGTGAGAGATTATTCAAATTTGACTACTTCTCAAAAGAAACTTTTGTTGAATGGTTGTATGTTGAATAGCTCTTATGTGTTGGAAATGCTTTCTAACACAGAAGGAGGCGGTAAGAACCTTTGTCTGCGCCAAACTTGTTCTGCTTCTATATTGGACAGCGTCCGTATGTGGAAATGGGATGAACTGCCTGTAAGTAAGAATATTCCTGGCGTTGATGCAGAAGGTAATCCTACTGGTGACTGGCGTTTCTGGGATAAGTATGCTACTGCAGAACGTGGTCACATGTATATGGTTATGGATAAGACTGCGCCAATGATGACCCACTTCTTGGAAGGCCAGATGAATGAAAAGAATATCAGACATCGTGATATCGCATTCATTGTTGGTGACCAAAACGGATGGGCGGAAGGTGCAGACGGCGGCGAAAACCGCAGTTATATCTATGACAGCCGTGTAATGGAACAAGACGTAGTTTGTTTGAATGGTTACATACATGTCATGGACAAGGCTGTTGTTATTCCTGATAATATGGCTGAAGTTCTTCGTGTAAATGGTACACCTGAAAAGATGGCTGCAGACCCCAATACATCAACACACTATTTCAGCTTGTTGATGGAACGTTTCAGTGCTCCATATTATGATTATGACTTGACAGACCAATATCGTAAACTTAAGGATATTGGCAATGACTCTGTATATCAAAAGCGCTATATCGCTGACCGCTCACAAAGTGGTAAGGTGACTCAGGATCCTGATAAGAAGGACTTGGGTGCTAATGCTTCTTTGACATACGACCCAGGAT
>JAFNXM010000021.1 GCA_017383485.1 Bacteroidaceae bacterium | reverse complement strand
TATATAACGTAACATCTTGCTCAACTCCTCGATTACACGTCTTGCCTTCTGCGGATCAATCTCAGTCAGAGCATAGATGTTGTTTAGTGTGTTAAGCAGAAAGTGAGGGTTGATTTGACTCTTTAAATTCTTCAATTCCGCCTCGCTCTTAGCCAATTCGGCCTTCTGTCTTGCCTCCTCTGCCTCCTTCCATTTGATACTGAGTGACGCCACAATAGCTAGCAATACCACAAAAGTACTGCCTATCATATGACGTACGAAGAACATTATACGAAATTCACCAGGTGGAGGCTGGGGAAATTTATCGTCAGGATGATATTGTGGGATTTCGTGCACATTCACATCCCTCAGTACCGCCATGAGAAACTCGTGAAAGCATGTCAGTGACACCATGATAAAGACATTATATATGACAAACAATACTTTCTTCTTGCTTGTCATATATCTTGGTATCAATAAAAAGTAGTTCAGGTAAAATATCAAGCACACCGATAGCGGAGGGTACAGCATTTTGATGGCACTCGGCATGCACCACTCTGTCTCAAACCTTCCTCTAAACAGTATTGGAGAAGATATAATATAGATAAGGATCAATATGTGTACCAGTGTCTCCCTGCGTAGCCCTATTATTTTCGGTATATTCATTATAGTTCGTATTAAACCCTACAAAATTAAATTATTCCACCGAATTATAATATCATTCTCTTCTCACTCTTCATTATTATTAGACAAACACCAAATGTTTGTCGACAAAATCATATTCACAGCATAATATTATCTTCAAATATTTTGTCAATTTTTTCGCATTTTATAAGCACGAGAATCGCGTAAAATATTTTTCTTGGCATTTGTCAGCGAATAATCGATTCTCATGCCATTAGAAAACCTAATGTTTTTTGAGTTTTTGGGATAAAAATTTAAGGAGCCAAGACTTTTTTGCTACAAAGAACCACTTTTAGCATAATTCCTAATATTAAAGCAGCATTCACAAACCAAGACCTTTTTTGAAAAAAGCTACGGATAATTTGAAAAAGGTTAGACCTTTTTTAAACAAACCCTAGACTTTTTTATTGGCTCCAATCCCCCAACGATTATCCTACTTTTTAAGTCAAATGACTTTATCATTAAATATGGCAGGGTGTTTTGTGCAATGTTACCCTTATCATCTTTTTTTTACTGCCAAAAACTGACAAAAGTGCAGATTGCTGACATATTGTAAAAGTGGAATTTTGCGTTTTGGACTTTTGGCATACCTATTGCACAATATTACGATGTGTGAATTGTTCACGAATAATCAAATCATAAAAATATAAGTATCATCATTATGGAAATGAAATCAGGTAATATTGGTATTACAACGGAAAACATTTTCCCAGTTATTAAGAAGTTCTTGTATAGCGATCACGACATCTTCCTTCGCGAAATTGTGTCAAATGCAGTAGATGCTACACACAAATTGAAGACGCTCTCTGCAAAGGGTGAATTCAAAGGCGAAATGGGTGAGTTGGCTGTACGTGTCAATATTGACAAAGAGCAGGGTACACTTACCATTAGTGACAATGGTATCGGTATGACAGCCGAAGAAATCGATAAGTATATCAACCAAATCGCTTTCTCAGGTGCTAACGAGTTTTTGGAAAAATATAGCGATGATGCAGCTGCGATTATCGGACACTTTGGTTTGGGCTTCTACTCTTCATTCATGGTTTCAAAGAAGGTGGAAATCGTTACAAAGAGTTATCAGGAAGGTGCTGAAGCTGTGAAATGGGAATGTGACGGTTCGCCCGCATTTACCATCAGTGCAGCAGAACGTGCAGAGCGTGGTACTGACATTATCCTCTATATTGACGACGAGTGCAAGGAGTTCTTGGAAGAAAACAAGATTAAGGAATTGCTGGATAAATATTGTCACTTCTTGCCTGTGCCCGTAATCTTTGGCAAGAAGAAGGAATGGAAGGATGGTAAATACGAAGATACTGCAGAGGATAATGTAATCAATGTGACTCAGCCACTGTGGACGCAATCTCCACAAGGTTTGAAGGACGAAGATTACAAGGAATTCTATCGTCAGCTCTATCCCATGAGCGACGAACCCTTGTTCTGGATTCACCTTAACGTAGACTATCCTTTCAATCTGACTGGTGTGCTCTATTTCCCCAAAATCAAGAGCAACACACCGCTACATCGCAACAAGATTCAGCTGTATTGCAACCAGGTGTTTGTGACAGATCAGGTGGAAAACATCGTGCCTGAATTCTTGACCCTGTTGCATGGTGTAATAGACTCTCCAGATATTCCTCTGAACGTGAGCCGTAGTTATTTGCAAAGCGATGCAAACGTCAAGAAAATCTCTACATACATCACAAAAAAGGTGAGTGACCGTCTGGTAAGCATTGCTAAGACAGACAAAGAGGGTTTTGAAGCAAAATGGGATGACCTGAAGCTATTCATTCACTATGGTATGCTGTCGCAAAACGATTTCTATGACAAGGCTTCGACCTATGCTTTATTGAAGGATGTGGATGGTAAGTACTTCAACTATGCTGACTACAAGGAACTGGTGAAGGGCAATCAGACCGACAAGGATGATACCTTGGTGGTGCTCTATGCTACAGATGCTGAAGCTCAATATACTGCAATTAGTGCTGCGAAGCAAAAGGGTTATAATGTGTTGTTGCTTGACGGTCAATTGGATAGTCCATTGGTAGGCTTGCTGGAACAAAAATGGGAAAAGGCACGCTTTGTTCGTGTGGATAGCGATACCATCGAACGACTGATTCCACAAAACAATGCAGAGGTGGAAGAAGTATCGGAAGATGATGCGACTTTGTTGAGTAGTGCATTTAAGTCTGTGTTGCCTAAGATAGCTGGTGCCGAACTGCATGTAGAAGTAGCCAATATGTCAGCTGAAGCTATGCCTGTGTGCATCACTCAAAGTGAATATATGCGCCGTATGAAGGATATGAGCAAGTTGCAAGAGGGTATGGCTTTCTATGGAGAAATGCCAGATATGTATAACCTTGTGCTTAATGCTAATCACCCCTTGGTGAAGGATATGCTCGAGAGTATGAAACATGATACAGCCGGCACAGTGGAGCCGCTTATGGCGGAATTGCGCGGCATGCGTGCTAGACAAGCTGCTTTGACCAACTTGCAAAATAGTAAGTCGGACGATGCTGAAGCTAAGGAAGCCGCTGAACAAAGCAAACAAATTCATCAAGAAATCTCTGATCTAGAACAAAAACGTGATGAAGCCCTTGCTTCTTACGCAGCAAAACAAGAAAAGATGTCACAACTGGTAGACTTGGCGCTATTGAGTCAAGGTCTGTTGAAAGGTGAATCATTGAGCCAGTTCATCAATAGAAGTGTAGATTTGCTCGGCTAAGCTAAGTTTATATCTTTGAATAAAAAGAAATCACCAGTCAAACTATGATGTTTGGCTGGTGATTTACTTTATGCGATCAATAGAATTTCCACCTTTGCGGTTTGTCATTCTCGGAGAGTGGTAGATGGTCGACACGGATGAAGTCTTTGGGTACGGCATGCTTGTGCAGGCGAGCGGCACAGTAGGCCTTGATATCGTCGTACTCGTGCTCGGCTTGGTATATCATAATGATGATTTCGCCGAATTTCTGATCCCTGCGCTTCGCCAGGAAGAAAGGGTGAGGAAAGTCGCTGAGTAGGTGTTCCAGTTGGTCGAGGGTGTGCTTGATACCACCGCAATTGACGACATTGTCCAATCTGCCGATGGGTAGGAATAGGTCGTTTTCTATCAGTTTGACGACATCATTTGTGATCAGGGGACCTACGTCTGTACAGGTGTCGTGGATGATCAGTGCACCAGTGTCGTGGATGCTCAACAGTACGCCCGAGAGGGCATGATAGTAGGGAGAAGCAGAAGCACCGTTGATGCGTCTGATCGCGATGTGCGAATAGGTCTCTGTCATGCCATACGAACTCCATACGGCGCAAGGCAACCCAAAGAGCATCTGCTCCAGTGCTGGCGATATAGCACCCCCGCCAAGCAGTATGTGCTTACATTGAGATAACAGTTTCCTTTCTCGTGGCACTTGCAGTGTCTCATAGGCTTGCAAGGGCGTGAGACTGACGAAATCAACGGATTGTCTCAAATGTGCAAAGGGATGTAGCGAGGGGGATACACCAAGCAAATGCATGTCGCTCATCCAAGCGCGGACGGCTACCATCTTGGCGCCGATGTACTTTAATGGCATACAAAGCAAGGCGGTCTCGCCAGGTTGAAAATTGAAGAAATCAATTGTACGTCTGGCACTCTTCATCATACCCTGTTTGGGGACAGCAATATTCTTCGGTGTACCCGTAGAGCCCGAGGTGTGCAGCGTGATAGTCGTGCTATCGTTGTGCCACTCCTCGTGGAATTTAGCAATTTCGTGGTTGAAAAGTCTATCTTCGCTTCTGCCCCAATAAAGTTGCTCTCCCTCAATACAAAGTGGGGTGTGTGCGTAGTTGTTGACGAATAATTGTCCTGTGCCCAACCCCTGGTGTCTGGTCGTTGGAGGGTAGGGTGATTGCAAGAGAGAAGAGGTCCATCCAGCTATGGCATTAAGCCCGATATCACTCTCTAACGCACTGGTTACCCAATAGCCAATCTGGCGCTCGTGAGCCAAGGATATCCACTCTTCGCATCCTGCAATCCCCCCATGAAGTGAGGGCTTGAGAATGATATATTGTGGGCGAATCTCGTCCAGTAGTTGGGCTTTTTCAGCGAGAGTATAGTGGCCAATCAATTCTTCGTCCAGGGCGATAGGAATAGGCGTCACGCGGCAGAGGTCGTGCATGGCTTGGCGCTGATGAGCACGTATCGGCTGTTCGATGCTATGCAGATCAAATTGTGCCAATTGTTGCAGTTTGCTCAGGGCTTCCTGTGGTGAAAAAGCACCATTGGCATCCACGCGAATCTCGATATCTTGGCGTGAATACAACTGGCGAATCTGCGAAATCAAGTGGATTTCCTTCTCCCAATCTATGGCACCGATTTTTATCTTAATACACTTAAAACCGAGTCTCAGTTTCTCCTCAATTTGAGCCTTCATTCTTTCAAAATCACCCATCCATATCAAACCATTGATAGGAATGCCCTGAACACCATGTGTGAAGGGGGTGTCGTACAGTGCCATGTAGTCGCCACGAAGGCTGGCCTCGTATGACAGAATCGCCGTCTCGATACCAAAGAGTATCGAAGGGTAGGCACGTAGCGCCTCGGTGTCCAAAGTGCCCGTAGCGATGTATCGGTCGAGGTGCGTGGTCAGGACGTCGAGGTAAACTTGATAGTCCAGAGCATCGATACTGAGGTCATGCAAGGGTGCACATTCGCCAATGCCGCGGTGAGATGGTGTAGAGTCATCCATCAAGACAATGTACCACACCTGCTTAGTGAGGTATTCGCCTCGGGAAGTTTTCGCGGCTTGCTTAAACTTCATCTTGTAGGGGATGACTCTATATCTCAGCATCTGTACTTCTTATGGCAAATGAGGGAACTTCTTAAAATTAGGTTTACGTTTTTCCAAAAAAGCCTGACTACCTTCCTTGGCTTCGTCGAGCATGTAGTAGAGCATCGTAGCATCTCCTGCTAATTCTTGGATACCGCTTTGACCATCAAGTTCGGCATTGAGGCCAGCCTTGATCATACGCAAAGCCAAAGGTGAGTGTTGCATCATGGTTTCTGCCCATTCCACCACTTCGTCTTCCAGTTGGTCAAAGGGAACGACCTTGTTCACCATACCCATTTCTTCTGCTTCCTTAGCTGAATATTGGCGACACATGAACCATATTTCACGTGCTTTCTTTTGACCTACAATTCGTGCCAAGTATGAAGCGCCAAATCCTGCGTCGAATGATCCTACACGAGGACCTGTTTGACCAAAGATTGCATTCTCAGAGGCGATGGTCAAGTCGCACATCAAGTGGAGCACATGACCACCACCAATGGCAAAACCATTGACCATAGCGATGACTGGTTTGGGGAGCGAACGAATTTGCTTCTGCACCTCTAACACGTTCAATCGTGGCACACCGTCGTTGCCGACATATCCACCACGGCCCTTAACGTTCATGTCGCCGCCCGAGCAAAATGCCTTGTCTCCAGCACCAGTCAATACGACGACATAGATGTCGCCATTTTCACGGCAATGATAGAGCGCATCGCTGATTTCAGATACCGTGAGCGGTGTGAATGCGTTTCTATAACGAGGTCTATTGATGGTGATACGAGCGATACCATTGTAGAAGTCAAACAGGATATCTTCGTATTGCTTAATAGTAGTCCAATTTCTTGCTTCCATATTTATATTATTTAATAGATATTATTCTCGTAATTACTTTTGATGTGTTTTTCCACAGCCTTTCGTGCCTGTTCGTTGTTTTCCGTAGAGGTGAAAACTTCAAGTAATGCTGGATATGAGCCGTTGCATGAAAGAAATTCATTTAAACAGTTGGCCAAGTAGTCTTCGTTGGTACAAGTGAAATATTTCACATTATAGGTTTCGGCGATGCCCTTGGCAGAGAAAGGGTGTGAGGCGGAGATAAACTTGTCCAAGGCTTGTGAACCATGAAGGCCAGGCAAACGACGGAAGATTTGGCCGCCACCGTTGTTGAAAACAATCAAGGAGAGATTGGCTGGCAATTCGGTATTGTAAAGTGCATTGGCGTCGTAGAAGAAACTCAAATCACCAGTCATTGCCAGCACCTTGTCGTCTGTGCCGAGGGCATACCCCACAGCTGCAGAGAGACTGCCCTCGATACCGTTGGTGCCGCGATTGGCGTAGATGGGAAGACCAGCGAAATCGCTTATCAAGGTCGCATTGCGCACCGTCGTGCTATTGGCCAATTGCAATACCCATCCCGATTGAATACGCTCGGCCACTTGTTGCATCACATAGAGGTCTGAGAATGGGAGCATGGGGATGGCATTTTGAAGAGTACGAAGAGACAATCTGCTCTTCCAGTGCTTCACATTATCGTTGGGTCGTGTCAAGGTGGACAATTGTTTCAAGACGCTATCCACATCGGCATAAATCACGGAGTCGAGATGGTGGAGTGTATTGGGATAAAAATCCTTTTCCTCGATACGGATGACACGTAGATTATGGCATTGACGGAAGTAATTTTTCAAATGCTTGTTGACTAAATTGCCGCCGATGTGTATTATTAAGTCGGGATGAAAATCACTACAGCCAACCACCTGCTCGAGCAAGGTGGTACGGTGCCAGTCGGATGATGATGAAAGCAACTCGGGCAGTACGAGCAAGGTGTCATTTTCCTCAAGCGCTTGATAGGGGGCGCTGGCGCCGCGTTCGTATTGTCCAACAAAAAGCACAGGCAGCGAAGCCGTTTCAATCTGTGATATCACCTCTGCTGGGATTGGCGAATGGCACTGTGGACGATGTGTACTGACCTTTTGAGCGGGAACGATAGATTCGGTAGTGAAGTCAAACAGTGGCTCTTCGATCGCTATATTCAAGTGCACGGGTCCTGGGCGATTACCACAGAGGTTGGACAGCGCTTGATTAATCTTCAGTTCGTTCCATTTATAAGTTTTGTCATTCTCGGATTCCTCCACCGAAATCGTAGTGGCGTAGGGCAGGAGCGCATTCAGCTGCGGTATCGTTTGACCATCCCAGGTGTCGATAAATCGTGCGGGACGATCGGCAGAAATGACAAGTAACGCAATGTTGCGATAGTAGGCCTCGCTCACAGCAGGAAGCATATTCAACAAGGCCGAACCTGATGTGACACACACAGCTACAGGACGACATGTGGCCAATGCCAAGCCTAGTGCTACGAAACCAGCACTGCGTTCGTCTGTCACGGGGTGCAGATGAAATCCGCTTTCGTACATGTCGTTGATGATTACGGCATTTCTTGACCCGGGACAACTGACGACCTCGTTGATGCCATACTGACTCATCAATGAAACTAACGCGTGTACTTCCCTTTTACTTGAATACATTTTACTTGCGGTTAATAGTTTTTTGGGGGAGGTGCTTTCTTCAACTCTCCTCTTCATGAATATCCTCTTCTTCTTGTTTCTTTTCTTCAAAGAGGCTCAAAATGGTGCGGAGTTTTCGTTCGGTTTCTGTCCATTCAATATCCTCGTCGCTATCGCGTAGCAGACCTCCGCCAGCATAGAGTATAGCACTATGACCCTTGGCCTGCATGCAACGCAGTGAGACATAGAAACGGGTATCGTAGTCGAGGTTCAAAGGACCGCTGAAACCCGAGTAATAGCTACGCGTAGGGCCTTCGACTCGGTTGATACAAATAAGTGCATCGTCTTTGGGTAGACCGCATACAGCAGGCGTTGGGTGAATCTCGTTGATCAGTTCACCAAGCTTCGTATTCATTCGAATCGAAAAGGTGAAGTCGGTGCGAAGGTGTGCCAATTCGCCAGCTCTGACGGGGTAGGTATGCGAGCGTTCGATGTACTCGGCATAGGGTTGAAGAGTGTCATGCAGGTATTCTGCGACGATGCTTTGCTCGCGCTTGTCCTTGGGGCTCCAATAGGCTTTGTTGCCCATCGGCGAACCAGCATCCCATGTCATCGTGCCAGCCAATGCCATCGTGCGCCACAGAGTGCTGGTGACCTTTTCCAAGAGGCATTCGGGCGTAGCCACCAACCACAAGCCCGACTCGGGTGTATACCATAGCGCAATGAAACTTTGTGGATATCGTGTGCACGCTGTGAGGTAGATGTCCAGGTAGTCGCTGGGGTTGATGTCGTCAATATTGATATGCAATTGACGCGATAGCACGACCTTCTTGAGCGTGCTACCCTTGGCGCGGATTTGTCGGTGAGCCAGTTCGAACAGATCCCTGTATACTTCTCTCTGTTCTTGCTCGTCCGAAGTATAGGCGTATCCCTTTACTGCCTCGAGTACATCAGGCAAATCAAAGGTCACGACCTCTTGGGGTCGAATCAAGAGGATAGGGGTTTCGCTGCCTACCTGGAAGGGGTAGATCAGATATCCGCTCAGTTCTTCGGTCAAGTCGTTAGGGTGCAAATGCGTTGGAGCGCCCTGTTGCTTGATACCGACGATCTCCGTACGACCAGGCAGTCGATAGAGGGCGAAAGCATGGTCGGCGGTAAATATGTCAGGCGAGATGAAATCTTTGATGGTGGACATTGTGAATAGTTTTTTGTGGGGAGGGGCAAAGGGCAATATAAAGGTTAGGGGTTAAAAGTTAAAGAGACATTGTCAAAGCATCCGTTCATAGAAAGTTCTACAACTTCTTTGCTTCATTCCAAATCTCGTCCATCTCTGCCAATGTCATTGCTGTGAGTGGTTTATTCATTTCCTTTGCTCTTGTTTCAAGGTAAGTGAAACGTTTGATGAACTTCTGATTGGTCTTTTCCAGGGCATTGTCTGGGTTGATGTGATACAGACGAGAGGCATTGATCAGGCTGAACATCACGTCGCCGAATTCCTCCTCCGCTTTCTGTTGATCCATACTGCCCACTTCGTGTTCGAACTCAGCGATTTCCTCCTTCACCTTGCTCCACACCTGTTCGCGCTCCTCCCAATCGAAACCGACGTGGCGTGCCTTGTCTTGAATACGATAGGCCTTGACCAGCGAGGGCAGAGCACTGGGTACACCCGCCAGCACAGTCTTGTTGCCATCCTTTTCCCTTTGCTTCAATTGCTCCCATTGGTCCGACACTTGTTTTTCGGTCTTTACATTGCTTTGCGCATCGGCATCGGCGGGTGGAAACACGTGTGGGTGACGGAAGATCAATTTGTCGCACAATCTGTTGCACACATCCGCGATATCAAAGTCTCCCTTTTCAGCACCGATCTTAGCATAGAATGCTACGTGCAGGAGCACATCGCCCAACTCCTTGCAGATCTCGCTGGCATTGTCCTTCATCAGAGCATCGCACAGTTCATAGGTTTCCTCGATAGTGTTGGGGCGGAGCGACTCGTTGGTCTGTTTCCTGTCCCAGGGGCATTTCTCGCGCAGTTCGTCCAGTACATCCAACAGGCGTCCGAAGGCCTCGAGATGTTCCCGGCGTGTGTGTATTGTGGCTGATTGATGTGACATAACTTAAATTTGGCGTTTTTTAATTTGTGTATTTCTGACAAATTTATATTCATCCTTGCAAAGTTAATGAAAGATTAATAGTTCGCAAAATTAAAAGTTGATGATTTTACAAACCAAGACCTCGTTAAAATTATCTTAGACCTTTTTTTGACGAGGCGTCGCGAAATTTTAAAAAGGTTAGACCTTTTTTCAGACATATAAATACCCCCTTGGCCTGTATATTATCATAGATCTTGTGAAATAAGGTGGGCGGATGCGTGTGATAAGGATATTTTTTAGTAATTTCGCCCTGAAAATTTCCATAATTATGAATAAAAGAACGATTTTAACCCTATCGGCAGCGTTTACTCTCGCAGTGACTAATGCCGTGGCTAATGAGAATGAGCCTATGTTGATTAATGAGGTGGCAAATACTAACCCATTCTTTGCCGAGTACGACACACCATTTGGAGTGCCTCCGTTTGATAAAATCAAGAACGAGCACTATATGCCTGCCTTCCTGAAGGGTATGGAGGAACAATTGCAAGAAATTCGTGCGATTGTGGTCAATAGAGCTGTACCTACGTTCGAAAATACCATTGCGGCTTTGGATCGCAGTGGTCAGTTGTTGAACAAGGTGAGCTACGTGTTCTATGGACAAACCAACGCTCACTCTAACGACGAATTGAACAAAGTGAGCCGCGAGGTTTCTCCCTTGCTCTCGAAACACGGCGACTTGATTAGCATGAACGAGGAGCTGTTCAAGAAGGTGAAGTATGTGTACGACAACCAGGCGAAGGAAAACCTGACTAAGGAGCAAAAGAAACTCTTGGACGAGACTTACAAGGACTTCGTACGCGGCGGTGCACTCTTGAGCGAAGCGGACAAGAAGAAGCTTTCGGAATTGAACGGCGAAATCGCCATGTTGCAAGTAAAGTTCGGTCAAAACCTTTTGGCCGAAACCAACAACTACCAATTGGTAATTGACGACAAGGCGAAGTTGGCTGGTCTGCCAGAAGCACTCGTTCAAAACGCTGCAAAGGTAGCTGCTGAGCGTGGTCAAACCGGCAAGTGGATTTTCACTCTCCACACACCAAGCATCATGCCTTTCTTGCAATATTCAGACGTTCGTGAGTTGCGCGAAGAGATATTCAATGCTTATATCAATAGAGGAACAAATGGTGGTGAAAATGATAATAATGAAGTCGTTGAGCAACTGGTAAAAGCTCGTCTTGAAAAGGCTAAATTGATGGGTCACGAGGACTATGCTTCGTTGGTGCTCGAGACACGTATGGCAAAGACTAGCGAGGCTGTGTACGACCTGCTCGACCAGGTGTGGAAACCTGCACTCAAGGCAGCAAAGAATGAATATGCTGATATCCAAGCTGAGGTGAAGAAGGATGGCAAGAAGTTCAAGGCAGAAGGTTGGGATTGGCGCTACTATGCAGAGCGTGCGAAGAAGGCTAAATTTGGTTATGACGAAGAATTGATTCGCCCCTATTTGGCACTTGGCAACGTGCGCGATGGTATGTTCCTCTTGGCCAACAAACTCTATGGTATCACCTTCACCAAGTTGGAAAATATCCCAACTCCTCACCCCGATGCAGAAGCCTTTGAATGCAAGGATGTAGATGGCACTCATTTGGGTGTGCTCTATCTGGACTATCACCCACGTGCGAGCAAACGTGGCGGTGCATGGTGTGGTCAATACCGTGGCCAAAGCTATGAGAACGGCAAAAAGGTGGCTCCCGTGGTGACCGTAGTGTGCAACTTTACACCCGCCTCTGCGGATGCCCCCTCGTTGCTCACGGTGGACGAAGCTCAGACGCTATTCCACGAATTTGGTCACGCGTTGCACAATCTCTTCCGCGATGTACACTATTCAGGAGTATCAAGCGTAGCACGAGACTTCGTCGAATTGCCCTCGCAAGTGATGGAGCACTGGGTATTCGAACCTGCTTTGCTCAAGGAATATGCTCGTCACTATAAGACTGGCGAATTGATGCCTCAAGAACTGATTGACAAACTCGAAGCGTGTGGCAAGTATGGTCAAGGCTTTGCAACAACTGAATTCCTTGCTGCAGCCCTGCTCGATATGGACTATCATGTACAAAGTAAGTTTGCAAAGAACTTCAACGTCGGCAAGTTTGAAAAAAGGACTTTGAAGAAGCGCGGTTTGCTCTCTGCAATTCCTCCACGCTATCGTACGACCTACTTCTCGCACACCATGGGTGGCGGTTACACTGCTGGGTATTACAGCTACCTCTGGGCTGAAGTGCTCGATGCCGACGCTTACAATGCCTTTGAAGAATCAGGCGATATCTTCAACAAGAGCATCGCGGAGAAGTTCCGTCGCTACATCCTCCAACCAGGTAGCATCGATGACGAAATGCAAATGTACATCAACTTCCGCGGTCAAAAGCCTAATGCAGACGCACTATTGCGCAATCGCGGTTTGAAGTAGGTGTGAAATAAAAATAGTTTTTAAAAATAGTCTTAGATAAATAGGGTAGGTTGACGCCTACCTTATTTTTTGTTTATACAAGTTTTGTTTCGTAAAAATTGCTTTAGTATAAAATAATTACTACTTTTGCCATGAATAGAAATACTATTATAAAACACAATAAATTTATGAATAATCAGAATTATGGTCAAAGATCAGATGGCAAGACAGGTTTGTATATTGTCATTGCTGTTATGGCTGTTTTGTTGATTGGCGGTTCGATAGGAGCAACACTATTCTTATTCTCAAAAGGCGTATCCGAGGAAGAATTGTTGGCAAAGGTGGAATCAAAATTGCAGGAAAAAGAAAAAGTTACCGATGCTGTCGAAACAGAAGTACCCTGCAGTGACGGTGAGTACGAGGAATCTGCGGCAAATCAAAAGATTATCGTCAAAAAGCATGCTAAAAATGCAGCAGCCCATAGAGCAGCCAGTGCTGGAGGCTCAAATAATACAGGAAAATACAGCGTTATAAAAGTAGTGATTGATGGTCATGGTGTTCGCTTACGTTTCGCGCCGTCACTAAATGCTGGATATTTGACATGGGAAAATGGAGCAACCAGGTCTCCAAACAAAGGTGCTCGTTTGGACTATAAAGGCGAAACCGATGATTGGTATCAAGTAGAATATAAGGGCTATTTATTCTATGTATCAAAGGAATTTTCCTATCTGGAATACTAATAATAAAATAATCTTATAGGTCCCGTTAAAAATGATTAGCGGGACATTGATTTTTAATAATTAGCATGACTAAATTTATATTTCGACTTATCACTGTCTGCATGGCGTGTTTTTTGTCTACTGAAGTAGGAGCACAGTCGACGTTTGATGAATCCATCCTGCCATATTCGCATGATAGTATTCAAGAAAGAGTAAAATTGTACTATGGTAAACGTACGATAAGAATAGAATCAGATTCAACGATCAGTTTCCCCAAACAAGTGCAAGACCGAAAAAGATGTTTTCTATTGCTTTCAAAAAAGGATTATTATCTATATGTCTATGAGGTGGTAGGTCAAGATACAATTTTGCGTGCCCGTTATGATTGCACATTTGCTTTGCGAAAAGGAGACAAGACAAAACAAGGTGATATGAAAACTCCGCATTGTGTAAGCATGTCAAAGCCATTTTATGTCTCTGAGGTAAAAAACTCAAGTGCTTGGCGCCATGATTTTGGAGACGGACGAGGCTCAATCAAAAGTTATGGTGATTATTTTATCAGATTACAACTGAATGGACACAGAGTTGTGAATAATCGCTCCATTGGTATTCATGGTTCAACTAATAATGAAAATACTGTTCCTGGTAGAGCCAGTGAGGGATGTATACGACTCAAGGATAAAGATATTAAAGATTTGAGAGAAAACTATGTGACAGTAGGTATGAAAGTGTACATCAAATCAGAAGAGCAAGATGATTTAGCCTTCGAACGTAAGGCGATGAGAAAGCAAAACATACGTCGAAAACGTCATTTGGAGTTTTCGAAGACACTTAGCAACGAGAAAATTGCTAACTCACCACTTTAAATTTAGTTATACATTTGATATACACATTTCTCAGTTAATTAGTAGAAGCGAGGTATGGCTTTAAATTATATTTGGATAGGGCTTTTTCTTATTGGTATATTATTTGGTGTAGTGAAACTCATCTTTTTAGGTGACACTAATACTTTACCAATGATGATGGATTCTACATTTAAAATGTCTACCGAGGCATTTGAAATGACTCTTGGGCTTACTGGTACATTGACTTTTTGGGTGGGGATGATGAAAGTTGCTGAGGATAGTGGTTTGGTAAATAGATTAGCTAAATTTCTGAGTCCTGTTTTAACAAAACTTTTCCCTGATATACCCAAGGATCATCCAGCGCTTGGATCTATTTTTATGAATTATTCAGCCAACATGCTTGGGCTGGATAATGCAGCTACGCCGTTAGGTCTAAAAGCTATGCAAGAATTGCAGTCTATCAATCCCAATAAAGATACTGCAAGTAATTCGATGATTATGTTTTTAGTGCTTAACACGTCAGGGTTAACGATAATCCCAGTATCTATTATGGCTTATCGTTCAAAATATGGAGCAGTAGATCCTACAGATGTCTTTATTCCAATGCTTTTGGCAACAACATGTTCCTCTATTATAGGATTGCTTGCTGTAAGCTTGAAGCAACGAATAAACTTATTCAATAAAGCAATATTATTGACAATCCTTGTGATTGGATTGTTTATCGCAGGACTTTTTACAGCTATTTATGGACTATCGACGACCGAAGTCCAAGGTTTCTGTCGTGTCATGACCGCATGTATTATACTGGGTGTGATAGCAATATTTATCATCTCAGGCTTAAAGAAAAAAATGAATGTCTACTCCTCTTTTATTGAAGGAGCAAAAGGTGGATTTCATGTTGCCGTCAGCATCATTCCCTATTGTGTAGCGATATTGGCAGCCGTCGGTATATTCAGAGAATCCGGTGCCTTGATGCTAATGATGCAAGGGCTTGAAACAGGTGTTGAAGCATTAGGATTTAATAGTGATTGGGTAGGTGCATTACCTGTGGCGATAATGAAACCCCTTAGTGGACCTGGTGCACGTGGTATGATGTTACAGGCTTTTGATACCTATGGAGTAGATAGCTTTATCGGCCATCTGTCAAGCGTGCTACAAGGATGTACGGATACTACATTCTATGTTTTAGCTGTTTATTTTGGTTCTGTTGGTATTAAAAAGTATAGATACGCCGTCTCCTGTGGTCTCTTGGCTGATATTTCGGGGATGATAGCAGCAGTGATATTCTCGTATATATTTTTTATGTAATAAAGATATAGTTTTTTAGATTAACCCTGATATTAAAATATATTTTACCATGTCTAAACCATGTCCAAAGTGTGGAGCGTTAATATCCGACAGTGCAAGTCTTTGTCAATACTGTGGTTGTCCAATCAGTGGCAATTCTTCTGATAATTCAACCACTCAACCCAATTTTATTTCTGCTCCCCAAACTACTAAATTGAAAAGAAAGGAACATTCTCCAAAGCGCTTTTTTATTGCTCTATTATTTTTGATTACTTTGGGCAGTTTCGTCTACTATTGTGGACAAGGCAATTCGGCATCTGACAAAACTCCAACCAATGAGCACAATGAACTTCACACAGCAGATCTTTGCACGGATGTGGTTGAAAATATGGATGGCGATGAAGATGATACACTGGATAGTGATGAAAAGGTAATCTCTGAACAGTCAGAACAATTACCTTATAGTGGCAAGGATGTATATGAATATGTGGTAGAAGACTTTGGTAAACGTACTATCAGGACACAAGCAGATGAATCTCTCTGTTTTACTGATTTGATGAAAAACAAGAAAAATTGTTTTATCTTACTTTCAAAAAAAGACTACTATTTATATGTCTACGAACCTCAAAATGGTGACACCGTCATGTTGGCAAGGTTTGACTGTGCATTCGCATTGAAAAAAGGAGACAAATCAAAACAAGGTGATATGCGTACTCCGCATTGTGTTAGCATGTCAAAGCCCTTTTATGTCTCTGAGATAAAAAATGCATCATCTTGGTGCCATGATTTTGGAGATGGACGTGGCTCAATCAAAAGTTATGGAGATTACTTCATCAGATTGTGTCTCGCCGGGCATCAGGTCGAAGGCAACAATTCCATAGGTATACATGGTTCTACAAATAATGAAGAGAGTGTTCCCGGTCGTGCCAGCGAGGGTTGCATCAGATTAAAAGATAATGACATAAAGATCTTGCGTAAAAACTTTGTCACAGAAAAAATGATGGTAATCATTAAAGCAGAGGACGTCGATGATTATGATTTTGAGATAAAGGCGATGCGGAAACAAAATGTCAAGAGAAAACGACACTTCAACCCTGCCAATATATTGACAAACGAGCAAGTTGATAAAGCAAAACCGCAACAGGGTAGAAACAAAGGGGATAAACAATTGGCAAGGGAAAAAGAAGGTGAAATAATAGGTGAAAACAAAACGTTGGAGGAATTATCGGGCCAGCCAAAGGAAAAAAGACAAGATAACTCTAATGAAAAAGGCAAAAAACAAACTTCAAAAAATAAGACTTTAAACGATTTGCACAGCAAGTAACAGTTTTTTTCCTTTCCTGTCAAAAAAAGATACGAGGGTATATTTGATCGCCGTGATTTTATATACCCTCGCTTTTTGTTTAATCGTGTATCACGCCAGCCAATAATGATTGGGCGTGTGGTGATAAATAAGCCCCTTTGGTATTTGAATAGGATCTGTACTAGGGGATATTGACGATATTATTGATAGTGTATAAACTATTAGATTTTTTAATACACCATTCTGACATTGTCTATCCAAAGCGTATTGCCTGGACTGCCGATGTATGCCCCACCATGACTGGAGTCGAACTGCAGAATCAGGTGTGTAGGGGTATCTTCTGCTTTTCCCCAACCCTCCTCGATGACTTTCACCATTTTGCCTTTGCTGTTCTTGGCATACTTGGTCCTGTCACCAGTGAGCAGATCCATATAGGGTTTATAAAATGGTTGTTTGGTGATATCACCATAGTGTATAGTAAATTGCGAGTTGTTTATCCATCCACTATTTTGAGTAAAGCGGTGTACCATTGTACCTATACGCAGGGCATGAATATTGCCATTGGCATCCTCCCACCTTTTCTGTAAATAAAGCATACAGTCGGGGTAATCTTTGCCGGCAATGGTCGTCACCTTGCTGAAACCATTCTGTTTGATACGATTGGATTCGCCCGACAGGTGTACTTTGTAATCAAACATTACCGACTTGGGCTTCTGGGTGAATTTGATACCAGCATCCAATTTGCTCATAGGATTTTTGGTGCCAGTGATGGGTTCCTGTGTTTGACCTAAGTAAATAGACCCTGCTGCCAACACCTTGATATTGACTAGGCCTAATACCTTGCATTCTTCTACACGTGTGGTCAACTTTGCACAATACCCATGGCCTTGGCGCAATTCCCGAAACACCGAGGTATTTGTCTTGGTGATACCAGATACTTTGGCCAATACATTTGATGTGGCCCACGGAGAGCCGCCCTGATTGCGATAGGCATTATTGTTGTTCCACGTACCATTTGGA
Source organism: Bacteroidaceae bacterium (assembly GCA_017383485.1). Classification (GTDB taxonomy): domain Bacteria; phylum Bacteroidota; class Bacteroidia; order Bacteroidales; family Bacteroidaceae; genus Alloprevotella. The sequence goes on along the minus strand of JAFNXM010000021.1, from coordinate 4,965 downwards.
GCAATCTCGTATAGTGTTTTGGTGTTGCCGCCAATGATGCCACTCTCCTTAATATTCCTGATCAGCCAACTATCAAAGTTCCCAAACTTGATATATTCGACCTTCTGATTTGCTCGTGAATGATCGTTCGCAATGCAAGTGCCATCCGATGCAAACATATTGCTAGCAAATAGTGAGGTAAGAAATAGAGTTTTTGTGATTTTTTCTTTCATATTTATTCCAGTCTTTTTAACCGAAAATTCGGTACACGTATCAATTAAAATTGCCGCAAAAGTATAAGAAAGTTGTATAATGTCAGTAGTTTTTCCTAATTTTGCACCCGTAATTATATATTTTTAAAACAATGACACTAAAACGATTTATTATTTTATCTTTATTAACTGTTTCTTGTGGTGTAGCTTCTGCTACAGAAGTAGAAACAATGCCAACCGCAGAAATGGATTCCGTCAAAGTTGTGACAGAAACAGCCGAAAAAAATGGCAAGTTCAAAAACTTCATGCAAAAAGCGAATCCCTCGCTCAAATTCGGAGGTTTTATCGTAGGGAAATACTCAATCGACGACAAGCGATCTGCATCTAAATCTAACAACAATTCCTTCGACATGCGCTATCTGCGTCTTTATGCTAATGGTTATTGTTTTGACGACTTCTACTATCGTTTCCAATTGGAGGTCAATGGCTCGCCTGGTGAAGATCGTGGTCCACGTTTGCTGGATGCTTTTGTGGAATGGCAAAGGTACGATTTCGCAAAGATCAAATTAGGTCAATTCAAGCGCCCATTTGGTTTTGAAAATCCGTATAGCCCACTCAATGTGGGGCATGGCTCATATTCACAGATCTCTACAAAGTTGGCTTCACTCAACGACCGCATCGGCGAACACAAAAGCAATGGTCGCGACGTAGGTGTGCAATTACAGGGGGATTTGTTTAAGTCCGACCGTGGTCATCACTGGTTGCACTATCAAGTGGGTCTCTTTAATGGACAGGGCATCAACCATGCTGACAAGGATAATTTCAAAGACTTGATCGGTGGACTTTGGATTTCGCCAGTCAAGGACCTTTGTATCGGTGGTTTCGGATGGAATGGTCGTTATACCAACGAAAGCGAGTTGACTGAGCAAGTCAAGCGTCAACGTTGGGGAGTGGGTCTGAAGTACGAAAGCGACTATACCGTACGTGCTGAATATATGGCTTCGTATGGTGGAGTGGTGGGTAAACCTACTGCTCCTACAAAATCTGATGGTTGGTATGCTACCGTTGGTGTACCTGTGGTGAAGAATTTGAAACTTTATGCACGTTGGGACTGCTATCGTGATGCTATGACCTGGGAAAGTCTACAAACCAATTATGGTTTTTCAGCCAACTATACATTGGGTAAAAACCTGATATTCCAAGCCAACTACGCATTTACAGACAAGCGTGGTCCAGCCAAAATGGGTAATCACTACAATACATTTGATATTCAGGTCTACGCTAGATTCTGATAATACTTATTTATAATGAAATAATTGATGGAGGGTTGAACACCCTCCATTTTTTCTTTACTGTAGTCTCATTCTTCCACTAAAAACAAGCCTTTACCTTTTTCAAAAAAGCTTAGACCTTTTTTAAACGAGACGTCGCAAAATTTCAACAAAGCCTAAGTTTGTTTTTAGTATCAGTTGAGTAAAATAAAAAAGGAAAGTACCTCTTGTGAAAGTACTCTCCCTTGATGAGCCGAAAGCGGGACTCGAACCCGCGACCTATTCATTACGAATGAATTGCTCTACCAACTGAGCCATTTCGGCATTGCGAATAGTCTGAAATAATAGGAGTTTCAGATTAAAATCTTCGCAAATTTATGATTAATTTCGTTTACGTCAAAGTGAAGGGCTTATCTTTTTTATTCTGATTCGTCAGAGAGCATCCTTAGAAAGTCATTCTCACTGACAATTTCTATTCCCAACGATGTCGCCTTTTGCAACTTTGATGGTCCCATACCTTCGCCTGCCAGAACGAAGGTGGTTTTCTTGGAAATACTGCTTACATTCTTGCCGCCATGTTTTTCTATCAATACTTTATATTCTTCTCGTGAATGTTTTTCAAATGAGCCACTTATGACTATACTTTTGCCCGAAAGGACTTCGGATAACTTTTCTTCTTCCGGTAATTCCATTTGAAGACCGGCAAGTGTTAGACGCTCTACGAAATCCTGATTTTCTGGCTTATTAAAGTAGGCGATGATGCTCTCTGCAATAATCTTACCAACACCATCAACAGCAAGTAATTCATCTAATGTAGCCTGGCGTATATTTTGGATGTTTTTGAAATGTCGTGCTACCTGTTTTGCTACAACTTTTCCCACGAAGCGAATACCAAGTGCATAGAGCACACGGTCGAATGGTGTTTGAAGACTCGCATGGATGCCGTCTATTATCTTGCGACAAGACTTTTCGCGTGTAGACCGTGGAGTACACAGGTCTGACAAGCGGAGGGAATAGAGGTCGGCCGCATCCTGATAGGGTAGCAAACCTTGATTGAAGAGCATCTCGATGGTCTCGGGACCTACCGAGTCTATATTCATGGCGTCGCGGCTGACAAAGTGCTCGATACGTCCCTTTAACTGGGGTAAACATCCCGTATCGTTGGGACAATAGTGTGCAGCCTCGCCAGGATAGCGCACCAACTCGGAACCACACTCAGGACAATTTTTCAGAAATTCGACTTTAGGTCCCAAATTCACGTCTCGACGCGACGTTTCTACACCAATAATTTGTGGGATGATCTCGCCTGCTTTCTCTACATAAACAAAATCTCCAATATGCAGGTCTAAATTGTTAATAATATCTGCGTTATGGAGTGAGGCGCGTTGAACAATTGTACCCGAAAGTTGTACGGGATCCATAACAGCGACGGGGGTGACAGCCCCTGTGCGTCCCAATTGGAAGATGACGTCATTCAGACGTGTGCAGGCACGTTCCGCTTGAAACTTGTAGGCGATAGCCCAACGTGGAGATTTTGCGGTGAAACCGAGGATTTCTTGTTGCTGAATATTGTTGACCTTGAAAACTATGCCATCTGTCGCAAATGGGAGTTCGCGGCGTGCCTGATCCCAATGGTCTATGAATGCATACATCTCCTCCAAAGTATTAGCAAGCATATTGGTGTCAGAAACCTTAAATCCCCATGAACGGGCAGTGTTCATATTGTCGAAATGGCTTGATTTTGGAATATTTTCTCCAAGGAGGTAATACAAATAGGCGTCCAATTTTCGATTAGCGACAACAACTGAGTTTTTATTTTTTAGTGTGCCTGCCGCTGCATTGCGTGGATTTGCAAAAAGTGCTTCGCCTTTGGTCTCTCTCTCTCGGTTTAATTCTTCAAAGACTTGCCAAGGCATCAAGATTTCGCCGCGGATTTCAAAGGAGTCAGGGTAGTTTGTCGACGAGGGTAAAGCTAAAGGGATGCTGCGGATGGTGCGAACATTTTCTGTCACATCATCGCCAGATACGCCGTCGCCACGTGTCACAGCACGTACCAGTTTGCCCTGTTCATATATTAGGGAAATGCTGACGCCATCAAATTTCAGCTCGCATGCTATTTGAAAGGGTTGGCCTTCCAATCCCTCTGTTACACGATTGTAAAATTCCGCCAATTCATCGCGATTATAGGTGTTGCCCAGCGATAACATTGGGCGAGTGTGCTGAACGGTTTGAAATTCGTTGCTCAAATCACTGCCGACACGAGCCGTTGGAGAGTTGGGGTCGTGCAACTCCGGGTGTTTTTCTTCCAATTGTTGCAACTCGTGCATCAAGTGGTCAAATTCAATATCCGAGATTTCTGGCTTGTTTTCAATATAATACAAGTGGTTGTGATGATGCAATGCTGCCCTTAAATAAGCTATTCTTTCGCTTTCGTTCATTTCAGTTTTATGTGAAAGGTGGATAATGTTCGTAGTGTAATTGTGATTAAAAAATCGACTAAATCAAATTATAGGTGAAATACAGGTGGCAAAGTTATAAAAAATGCAAAATATTTTTTGTATATTTGCATCGATTTTAAGTAAAAGGGGGTATTAAGTGTAAAATTTACTCCGAATACAACTTCAAAACAACTTGATACAAAATGCGTATAGATATCATTACGGTGCTGCCTGAAATGTTGGATGGATTTGTAAATACATCCATTTTGGCTCGTGCACAAAAGAAAGGATTAGTAGAAATTCATGTGCACAATCTACGTGACTATACGACAGACAAGCATAAACGTGTGGATGATTATCCATTTGGCGGATTTGCCGGTATGGTGATGCAATGCCAACCTATTGATGCTTGTATTTCCGCGCTAAAGGCAGAACGTGACTACGACGAAATTATTTTTACCACTCCCGATGGTGAACAATTTGACCAACCTATGGCCAATCAACTTTCGATGGATAAAAATATCATTATCTTGTGCGGCCACTACAAAGGTATAGATTATCGTATTCGTGAACATCTTATTACCAAAGAAGTCTCTATTGGGGATTTCGTCTTGACAGGTGGAGAATTGGCAGCAGCGGTAATGGCAGATGCTATCGTTCGTTTGGTGCCAGGCGTGCTTAGCGATGAACAAAGTGCCTTGTCTGACTCTTTTCAGGACAACCTTTTGGCTGCGCCTGTTTATACTCGTCCTTCGGACTACAAGGGGTGGAAAGTGCCCGAAGTCCTGTTGAGTGGACATGATGCAAAAATCAAAGAATGGGAATTGACGCAGTCTTTGGAAAGAACCAAGCGCTTACGCCCAGACCTTTTGGAGAAATAAACAAAGAGTAGATTTGACAAAAACAATAGAAATTAAAATTCTTAAAACATATCAGATATGAATGAATTAGCATTAAAGTACGGATGTAACCCTAATCAAAAACCATCCAGAATCTTTATGAACAATGGCGAAGAGTTGCCCATTGAAGTATTGAATGGTCGTCCTGGATATATCAATTTCTTAG
>JAFNXM010000020.1 GCA_017383485.1 Bacteroidaceae bacterium | reverse complement strand
CCTGAGCCAGGATCAAACTCTTCATTGTAAATATAAAAAATTATTTATTATCTGTTTTAATCAAGCTCTTGGGATATCTTATCGTTAACCTGACATCTTATAAAAGATAAAAGTAAATCGACGGTAGAAAAAATTACACCCGAACATATCATGCTATGTACATAGTCATTATATATTCTCCTTGTACTTCTCTACAAAAAGTTTTATGGAATTGCTTTCAAAGAACGCTTCTTTTTTATGGTTACCAACCAAGCAGCCAGGCGGCCTTCCTGATTAGCGAGTGCAAAAGTACACACTTTTTTAATAATGACCAAATGTTTTGGCAAGAAATTTTAAAAACAAGGTGCACAAAAGTTGGCCAAATTCTGCATAAACAAATAAGGGCCAGCTCATTAACTGCAATAAAAAATTTTACTCTTTTTTCAAAGATTTATGCCTTTCCTCAGGCACGGACTACAAAAATCGATATTTTCTACGGTTTGACAAAATTAAAATTGAAGAAAATTAATGAAAGATGTTGAATAACACAAATCCACCTGGATTGGGAGGCAGGATTTATTATTTTTGCCTAATGCAAATGCTTTTCGAGAGCAAGGAGGGGCAATATTCGCAGACTGGGAGGCATTAAGTCGATGTGAGGTCTGGATAGAGAAAAGTGCTACGAATATGGCGAAGGGAATATACAACGAATATTTTCGTTTAGATACAAATGGGGACTGATTGGCAAAAACATTTATAAGGATAAGAAAGAAGAATTTTGCGAAAGACACATCCTTGTGCGATTTATTCATCAACTCCTTATATATAATATATAGTACGCGCGAGGCCAGCCGCCTTACCCATATCAATATTTAAACAGAATGGCCCACTACTCACGTAGCAGGCCACCCATCTAAATAAATTTACTTAAAGAAAAATTACTTTATATTGAGGTCTACCCTCAATGCGTCCAGTTTACTCCCAAGGACTTCCGCCCCAGTTGTTTTCTCCCCACATACCATCTTTCTTGTTGGAGAGCTGAGCGCCATCTTCAGAAGTATTTACTGTATTCGTATTATCTATTTTCATTGACATTGCCAATACTTGTTCTGCTTCCAGGCTGATCGCCACTGCAGTTGGCTTTGCATATACTTTCTTCATAATTGTATAGTCTTTTGTTTGTTTTGCATTATTATTTCACCATAAACTTCTTACCGTTTTGGATATAGATACCCTTTGTAGCAACCTTTACGCGGCGACCGCTGAGGTCGTAGATAGGAGCATTGGGGGCGAGTTCGCTCTTCACAGATTCGATAGCAGTAGCGTTGCCACCGAAGTTGAAACGGAGCAGTCGTGCTGAAGTTGCAACTGATGAAACAGGGAGATATGCCTTGCCAGCATTGTTCAACCAACCGCCATTAGTCATTTGAGCTTTGTAAAGGCCAACACCCTCCTTATTGCCAAGAACGTAAGCTTCTTCGTTGATATATTGGTTGTCAACAGAACCTCTCAAAAGATTTGCTGTCAAAGGCGCTAAATCATCGCCGACAACCTTTACAGCAATGTTTTCATCTGCTTCAACTGCTGTCTTGAGAATAACACCTGTATTTGCAGGGATTACAGAGCCAGTTATTTCATTCAATGATATGTAATCGTTGTTGATGGTTTCATCTTCGATTGTGTATGCAGTAACACCTTCTGGCATCTGAGTTGGAGCGTTGCTATAGAATGTTGCGTAATCTTCTTCGCCAGAATTCTTAATTGTAATATTGAGTTTTTCATCGAAACCGTCCAGTTCGCAAATTTGGTAAACGGTGAAAGTACCATATCCATTGTTGAAAGCAGGTGCTTGTGCACTTGTTAAACGGTCACCGATGTTGAGCCATTTACCATTAGTCACGAAGCGTACGATATAGTCATAACCTCCCGCATTTTGAATAAATCCATCAGAATTAGCATCACGATTAAATTTTCCTTCGCCATTTGCACCTGATTCCACCTCTACAGGTTTTACAGCAGTAAATACGGCAGCACCTTCTGTGGTTTCGGCATATGTGCCGGGATTGCTTGCTTGCATATAACCATTACCAATTTTTCTCAAATAGTAACTTCCGGCTGTGCCGTTAGTAACAGGCTCCCAAACGAAAATTGCATTTTGCTTGAAGTACTCAGTTGAGGTATTTTCTTCACCAGATACATAGTTCCAATATTCATTGTTCTTGTTTGCCAACCCTTTTATTGCAATGTAAGTAGGTTGAGTTTTCGCCATAAGTTCTCCGGCTGTAAGATTCTTACCGCTTGGGTGATAAAAAGCTTTTTCTACAAATTCTACAATTGGTTCAACTGTCAAAGAAATTTTATACAGTCCGTAGAAACAACCATACGCAGTGTAGTTGTTTTCAAGCTTGAGTTTTAATGTATTTGTGCCATCTGTTGTCATTTCGATTGGAGATCCTGGATTGAGGTCAACCTCAACGTTCTCCCCACTATTCGAGTTTACTTTGATTGGGACATCTTTAGTTTCTGCAATTTTGTAGCCATCCTGGTCTAAGAGGATAAAGTCTATATGTTGTGCATTAGCATTGTCTCCCTGGAATGCACCTGAACCATTCAAAGCTACACTTGTAAATGTAACCTTTGTGATTTTATATGCAGAAGAAAAGCCCGCAAGCGTAAATGTTATAACACCTTCTTTTCCGTTTGCTGGTGTCATATCCTTAGTGTTCCTATCTGGACAGAGGATGCTTGCATTGAGGAAAGTCTCGCTATTTGCGCCAAAAGCTTTCCAATTTAGATTACAACTTACGGTAGAAGTAACACCTGTAATATCTCCAGTTACTGTTACTGCCGCATCTGTCCCAGACTTACTGTTGTCTCTGTTAAAAGTCAGGTCAATTGTGCTCTGCGCCACTGCAGCCCCAGACAGGAGCACGAGCGCCAAAGAGAGTAAAAATTTCTTCATAATATTTAATATTTAGTTTATATACATTTCAGTGCAAAATTAGACAAAAAGTTCGTTTTACCCCCCCCATTTAGTTAAAGGTTGTTAATATTTTAAATTTAGGTCGTTTTTCTGTTATTTTCAGACTTTTTTGATAGAATTTGGCAAGCGAAGCGAGCCGATACAGCGGGTTTATTTTGTGGTAATGATATAATTGTGGGGTATCGTCTACTATTGCACTTTGCACTTTTTTTCTACCCCCTCCGAGCCTGCGGCTCTCGTCCCCCTGCTAGTGGGGACAATGCGGAATGTATTGCTGGCTGTTTTTCCATGCGGAGTGTATTGCTAAATTAGCTTTTAGTGCCCTACACTATTATTGCTGCAAAAAAGGAAGGTTCCTCCGACCCAAGAATGGGAGGGAGGAACCGCTATAAGAAGAGTCGTGCGATGTCAAGCATTACGACTTCACATGAGTTCTTTATTATATAACATCAGCCTTGTGTTACTTCACATAGACTTTCTTGTTGCCTACGATATATATACCTTTGGAGAGGCCTTGTGCTTTGTTCACACGACGACCGTCAAGGGTATAAACGGGAACTTCTGCGGCGGTTTCAACAGTATCAATACCTGTCGCTTCGCCCACACAGAGGATAGCATCTACGACAAAGCCACCGTTGGCGATGATACCATTGCTGCCAGTCGGTGTACCGTCTGCTGCGAGCTGGCCGCCTGGGTCTACGCTATTCCAGTCCACTTTGAAGCGAATGCGATAGTTGCCCGATTCAGTAGGTGCCTGGAATGCAGGACAAGCCAGAGTATTGCGGCGATCGCCCGAGAGAGCAGTACCTGCAGAGTTGTATCCGCTAGCATCATTGTTGAAGTCACCAGAGTAGAAGCTGAAGGATTTTACTTCAGTACCTTCTTGCTTGATATCGCCTTCAGTGAATGAGAACTGCTTGTCGTTGTTTTCGTCCACAAATACGTAGCCATGCATCCATGTACCGGTATATGAAAATTCCGCAGTCAGCGTTTCGCCTGGCATACATTTCAGGTAGTTGCTTTCCTTGGTGGTCAAATCGTTGTAGACCTTGCTACCGCCTACGCTCAAGGTTTGCTTTTCACCACCTGCCGCAGTCAAAGATACAGCATTAAGTTTGCGGTCAGTGCGAGTCGCTGTCGCGTTCTTTGGGAAGTTGACGGGATAGGTTCCGTCATCCTCTACTTCGACCTCGCCCTCAACTGTTGCAAATACAGCCACAAGGTTTTTGTTTTCGGTCATAGTAGTTGTATATTCTGGCTTATAGGAAACGATAGTTCTGCCCTTGCGCCAGCCGTGGAAGTAGAAACCTTCTTTCACTTCTGCCACGACTGTGACTTCTGTACCAGGTGCTACGTTCAACACCTTCTCGCTTGTACCCTTAATACCCACTGTACCGCGGTCGGCAGTATTAGCTGATACTTGCAGGGTACGTTGTGTTTGTACTGCACCCAGGGTGAAGGGCAAATCATACATGGTGCCATAGAAATCGGCATTGGGAGATTCGCCACCGCTTTGGTCCACGCGGATGCGGAAGCGACCATTTGTAGCCTTGCCAGCTGGTACGGTGAATTCTGCTTCGAGCAATTCACCCAAGGTCGGTTTCACGCTTTGATCAAAAGTACCATCGCCGTCGAAGTCCGCCCAAACAGTCACCACCAAACCAGTTTCGCCTGCGCCAACCAGTTTTGCAGTCAATTTCACCTTGCCTTCGTGCATCAGTTCGGCACGTTCCTGGGTATAGAGTGTATAGCGGCCAGTAGTCGAGGGTTTGTAGTGCAATTCAGTCAATACGCCGTCGCCAGTGATGTCCACTTGAGTCAAACGCGTCTTAGCCGAGTAGGTACCACAAGGCAGACGATAGGCTGCGATAGTAGAGCAAACGTCGGGATCTTCGTCTGCAGGAGGTTCTGGAGCTGTCGTGTTGTAACTGGTCTCCTTGATTTCCCAATAAGAGTTGCCACGACCTGTCTTCACATAGTAAGCCACTACGCCTGTAGCGCCTTTGTTGAGACCGAGGGTAGCATCGTCGTTATAGTTGATCGCACCCTGGTCATTAGAAGCCAGGAAGTAGGTCGTACCACTACCAGTTGTGCCAGCACCACGGCTTACATAGTATTCCACGGGGTCGTTGCCCAACTGCACATTCGTACTGAGGGTGATATTGCACGTCTGCATATAGGTATCAGTCGCCACGTTTTTGATGTAATAGCAGTCAGCCTTTCCTGTGGGGATAAACTGCCACACATAAGCACCATTGTCAGCATTGAGCGCGCCAGTCTGCATCACGCCATCTGCGGCGTAGATGTACGAACCAGTCTCGCCATTGCGATTGATGGTATAGTATTTATCTTGTTCGAAAGCCCAACCTTGAACGGCTGCGACCAGCAACAAGCATAGGGTGAATATCTTTTTCATAATGATTGATGATTGAGTTAAAAGGATTGGAGGACTCAGAGGGCTCGGAGTGATCGGAGGACTCGGAGGACTCAGAGGACTCAGAGAGCTCAGATGGCCCAGAAAATTCGAAAATCTCGTTATCTCTTAGAACTTTCTCCGGGCATAGTCACCTTGAACAAATCGCTGGTGGTGTGCTCTTGGTTGATGATTTGCACCATCTTCTTCACCACATCAGGATTTTCGGCTGCCACGTTGGTATCTTCGTGTACATCGACAGAGAGGTCGTAGAGTTGGGTCGCACCATCCTTGACCACCAACTTCCAGTCGCCCATACGCAGCGCCATCATGTTGGTTTCATGGAATTCCCAGTACAGGAATTCGTGTTTTTCCTGTGCAGCATCATTACCACGGAGCGTATTGTTGAACGACACGCCGTCCCAGCGCTGTGTAGCTGTGCTCGCCTTGCGACTGTAAGCATCGCCATTGAGTCCTGCATAGTCGAGGAGTGTAGGCATCAGGTCGTAGAAGGCCAATTGGTGATCGTTCACTGTACCTGCGGGAACACCCGGACCTTTGGCAATGAAAGGCACGCGGATACCGCCTTCGTGTGTAGAGCGCTTTGTGCCACGCAACAAGCCATCGCGGTTGAACCATGCGGGATCTGCTCCACCCTCTTCGTGAGGTCCGTTGTCCGAGGTAAAGATCACGAGGGTATTGTCAGCGAGGCCCTTTTCTTCGAGCTTTTTGAAAATTTCACCCACCTGAGTATCGAGACGAGTGATCATAGCTGCGAATTGCGCATGACGGTTGGCGTTCTTGTAATACCATGAACCGAATGCACCACCAAAGCCGCTGTCGTCGCAAGCAAACGCCTGGGTGTACTTTTGCAAGATACTATCGTTAGGTTGCCACAATTCTGCGTGAGGCAGGGTATAGGTGAAGATGCCGAGGAAGGGTTTGTCGGCTTCCTGACGGTCGATCCAGTCGAGCGCGTATTGGTGAATGAGGTCGGCTGTGTATTGCGCACGATTTTCATAGTCGGGGTGACCTGACGATACGTCGCGGTGTTGGATATTCTGCTTCAATGTATCCACCACGATGTGCTTGTCGCCATACTTTTCGGGGTCGTAGCGATTGAGGAAGTTGGGATAGTAGGTGTGTGCCTGGAATTGGCAGATAGGGCCGTAGTAGCAGTCGATGCCGCGCTTGTTGGGCAATGACGCCGAACTGCTGGTGCCAGAAGCACTGGTGATAGTGTTGCCCTGAGCATCTACCTTGTAGGTATCGGGGTACTGCAGGTTATAATAACCGCCTGCCCACTTGCCAAACATACCGGTGCGGTAGCCAGCTTCCTTGAACAATTCGGGCACAATCTTATGCGTATTCTTATAGGGTTCCTGACCGATGATGCGATAGTCGGGGTTGGAGCCAAACATATTTTCCTGGCGAGCGCTTTGCCAGTACTCGCGGTTACCACGTACGTGCACGTGGCCTGTATGTTGACCTGTCATAAAACTTGCACGCGAGGGCGCACTCACAGGGCTACCAGCGTAGGCCTGAGTGAAGCGCATGCCTTCGGCAGCCATTTTGTCGAGGTTGGGTGTCGAGATCAATTGCTGACCATAGCAACCCAGGTCGCCATAACCCATATCGTCGCACATAATATATATAATATTAGGGCGATCTTGTGCCGCAGCCAATGCTGGCAGGGTACCGGCGATGAGCATCAATGCATTCTTTTTCTTCATACTATCTATAGATTTTGTAACTTACAGTTTGCAAATATAAGAAATAGAGGGGAGGTAAAAAAGAGAAAAAGGCTTTTTTGTACAAAATCGGTTTCTTTAAGTAAACAAGGACGGGAAACGCGCCATTCATCAGATTTTCCAGACCACAAAAAGCACTGCCGTTTTATGCCATTTTACACCTCCGAAAAAAGGTTAGACCTTTTTCAAAAAAGCCTTAACCTTTTTTCAACGGGGCGTCGCGAAATTTTCACGAGGCCTTGACTTTTTTTCAGAGGGTTTGATCTGTGCACAAAAAAGCAGTGGCGAGAATCCCGAAAAGGAGACTCTCGCCACCGTTATTTATATTGAATATGGACGAACTATGACAGGAATATCATCAGCACGACTTGCGCCATCAGGATGCGCAGGAACATTGCCAGGGGATAAACTGTAGAGTAGCCGATAGCTGGTGCATCATTGCCCGCAGTCTGGGTAGCAAATGCCAATGCAGGGGGGTCTGTGTTCGCACCAGCGATCAAGCCCATCAGGGTGAAGTAGTTTAGCTTCAACACCTTTCGTGCCACGACGCCCATGATAAGGATAGGAATAATAGTTATCAAGAAACCTGTCCATACGTAGTGTACGCCACCATTGACGATAGTTTCCCAGAACTTCGCGCCGGCCTGGATACCCACGCTGGAGAGGAAGAGCAAGAGACCCACTTCGCGCAGCATCAAGTTGGCAGAAGTCGAAACGTAAGAGTTGATCTTGTAACGATAACCAAAGGCACCGATGAGGATGGCTACTACGAGAGGACCACCTGCCAAGCCCAACTTCACGCCTGCACCAAAGTTGATTTGACCTACGATAATACCCAGGAGGATTCCGAAGAACAATGCGCCCACGTTGGGGTGATCGAGATGCTTCACCTGAGCACCTACGACACGCTTGAGGCGTTCTACGTTTTCCTCGGGACCAGTAACGAGGATGCGGTCGCCGATTTGGAAACGCAAGTTGCGGTCTGCGAAGAGCTCCATACCATTACGTGTCACACGAGTGACGTTGACGCCATAGATGGTGCTGAAGTGGAGCTGACCAAGTGTCTTACCATTGATCTCAGGCTTAGTGATGACATAACGACGACTGACATAGCGGATCTTTTCATCAGCTTCTTTCCAGTCTTCGTCTTCCACTGCTTCGCCCATCAAAGCTGTGATGACTTCACACTCCTCTTGCACACACACCAGGCGCACACGCATTCCCATTTCCAACTTGGTCTCGCCATTAGGCACAAAGACCTCGCCGTCCATCATACAACGGGTGATGACAAATTGACGCTTCAGGAAAGAATGCAAATCATGCAAAGTGCGACCCACAACGGCGGGGTTGGTGATTTTCAGCACGAGGTGCTTAGGCGTAGCACTGGGATTGCCTTCGCGCTCCAGACGCAGTTGATCTTGTTCCTTTTCCAGACGAATCTTGCAAAGGTAGCGTACTACGATTGTGGCTAAGATAATACCTACTACACCGAGAGGATAAGCGCAGGCGTAGCTTGAAGCCAAATCAGGCATACCCGCTGCACCCCAGTCGCCAGCAAAATCCTTGACCACCGTATTGGCAGCACCAAGACCCGGCGTATTGGTCACAGCACCATACATCGTGCCGACCATCATGGCTAGGTTGTAATTATTATGATCAAACACAAGGAAATAAAGGCCAAGCATCACCAGGATATTGAGCATTACAATACCTACGGCGATAAGGTTCATCCCTACGCCACCCTTCTTGAAAGTAGCAAAGAAACCAGGGCCTACCTGCAAACCAATGCAGTAAACAAAGAGGATCAAGCCCAATTCCTTGACAAAGTCTATCAATTCCTTTTGGGCAGAGTGCGTGATTGTGCTACCCGTAGCAGGATCTACAATATAATTGCTGTAGATGTGACCTACCAAGATACCTACGAAAAGCACAAACGTAACACCGAGAGCTACACCCCCGAACTTAATCTTTCCCAACTTCACACCCAAACTGATGACCAATGCATAGATCACTACCAAGTGGGCAATCGAACCGGGATTTGTAATAATGTTTGTCAACCAATCCATAGTTTTTGATTTAGTTAAAATTATCAATGCAAAGTTATAGATTATTCATCGCAGACCAAAAGTTTTTCTGCGTTGATTACCCTATTTCTCTTTTAGAGTAGCATTTTTTGCATATTCAGTTTTCATTTTTTAGGATTTGATAAGATTTGTATTGTATAGATGTTCGCAAAATTTGCGTAACTTTGCAACGATTTTCTATCCATCATAAATTATTCACTTAAACACAGCACATCAATATGCGACGCAGTTTTATTGTTACAATTATATTACTTTGCGGCTTCATCAGCCCTACCCTTGCCCAACAACAGCAAGAGTTGCTACGCAGTACATCACCTTTCTATTTCGAAGAATTTAAGGACGCAAAAGTTTTGCAACCTTTCGGCCGCTTTATCAAAGCCAAAGGCAATATCTTCTATAAGGATGGCAGTTTCCTCTATATGGAAAATGGCAAGGCAATGAGGGCCGACACCAAAAACATCCTGGGTGTGGTGATCGACTCCGTTGAATTCAAGAAAGTAGACGACGTACAGATGGGACGAGTCGTCGCACAACAGGGATACAACTACTTGCTATGCGTACGCACCGTTGACATGAAAAAATACTCCGCCCAGGTCAATGGCGAAGAAAACCATCCTTATCTTGACATGAACGAGATGGGACTATTTCTCGAAATCGACGGTGAAAGCCAAACCAGAGAATACGACAAAGGTTTCCCGTTGCAGGACAAATACTACTTCTCGATCAAAGGCGAAATCATCCCAGCCAACGAATCCAAGTTCAAAAAGTTCATCCAGCCTGAAATGAAAGAAGCATTCAAGCGCTTGATGAACGACCACCTTTGGAGCTGGAAAGATCCCGCATCGTTGGCGCAACTTTTCGTATTCCTGCCCAAATAAATAGTAAGCAAGCAGACAAAATCCTACGAATAAACAAAAACAAATCAACCCATAGCGGAAAGAGTCTAAACCCTCTGCCACTATGGGTTGATTGTTTTATTGTATTTCGAGGCGACGGTTCATTGTCCCTTAGTACCGCACCTCGTCACGCACTTACGATTCTTCGGTATCCTTGGCCACTGTAATCAATGCTTCGAGCACTCTCACCACCACAACGGGTGTACCAGGATCCAAAAACTCTCCGGAAGATTTCACTTCGACTACTGCGCCATTGATCTCAGCATTTCCGATCAAGGCCAAACGTGTCAACGCTTTTCCCTTATCTCCCACCTTCACAGAAAGTTGTGCTGTAGTGGCAGAAGTCGAATCGATAGTCGTATGCAGGGAAACTTTGTCCATGGTCTTGGAATTACCCAACCACCAAAAGAAGCCGAGCACCAACAAGATTGAGACAAGCACCGACAATGCGGCTGGCCAAAATCCGTAGTCGAAATATACCAAAACGTCAGCTACAACTAAGCAAATTGTAGCGAGAATTCCTGCGAATCCCACACCTGTCAGAACGAACGCTTCTGCAAAGAACAACAGGAACGCCAATACGACTAATAATATTATATATATAAGCATATCTGTAAAGTTTTAAAGTTAATTCATCTTGTTTTGTATCGCGGTTGCTTTATTTCTTTTCATCTAAAGCAGAGCGACGATGTGCTACCCTACTGATCAAAATGCCGAGCGGTACTTGCCTTCTTCCTTATCGCCGAGCATGGAGATATAGGATTCGTAACGCGACAGGGCTATCTCGCCTCGTTCGATAGCTTCAAGCACCGCGCAACCCGGTTCCTGGGTATGTGTACAATTGGAAAAACGACATTCGGCCGAGGTCTCGAAGAATTCGCGGAAGTAGTGCGACACTTCCTCTGCCTCCATATCAAATGTACCGAAACCCTTGATGCCGGGAATATCTATCACGCTACCGCCACCAGGCAATTCGAACAATTCGCTGAAGGTCGTAGTATGCATACCCGAACCGTGCACTGCTGAAATCTCCGCCGTACGCACATTGGCGCCAGGTACGAGCAGGTTGAGCAGGGTGCTCTTTCCTACCCCCGAGTGACCAGCCAGTAGCGTCACCTTGCCTTGCATTTCTGCCAAAAGCGCATCTACGCCACGCCCCTCGGCGGCTGAGAGCAAATAGCAGTGATAGCCTATATTTTGATAGAGGGCAATGAGCGCTTCGGTCTCTGCTCGTTCCTCGGCGGAGAGGTCGTCCATCTTGTTGAAGGCGAGAACTACGGGCACACGATAAGCCTCGGCCGAAGCCAGAAAGCGATCGATGAAAGTTGTCGTAGTCTCGGGACGCACGAGTGTAACCATCAGCACAGCTAGGTCTAAGTTGGCAGCGAGAATGTGACTTTGTTTAGATAGATTCGAAGCCTTGCGTATAATATAATTACGTCTTTCCTCGATTTCCACTATATAAGCCACATCTCCCCCACTATCTGTCAGTACCACGCGGTCGCCCACTGCTACGGGATTAGTCGAACGAATACCGCGCAGGCGGAAATTCCCCTTCACACGGCATGGCACGAGTTGTCCCTCGTCGGTTTTTACCTCGTAGAGACTCCCCGTATTTCGCACCACTATTCCTCGCAGTTTTGTCATAGGCCCTACCGCACGTATTATACGGTCATGATTTCTTTGTTCTTTGCAGCGAGCAATTCTTCCACTTTCTTCACCATTTTGTCGTGAATCTTTTGAAGATCTGCTTCTGCATCTTTTTCTACGTCCTCAGAGAGACCGTCTTTGATCGCTTTCTTCAGTTTGTCGATACCATCGCGACGCGCATTGCGGATAGCCACCTTGGTTTCTTCTGCTTCCTTGTTACATTGCTTAGTAAGGTCGCGACGACGTTCCTCTGTCAAAGGAGGAATACCCAAACGGATGATTTCACCGTTGTTTTCTGGCATAATGCCTACAGAACTATCAATGATAGCTTTTTCAATCACGCGGAACATTTGCTTATCCCAAGGTTTGATAGCGATAGTGCGCGCATCAGGAGTAGATATTGCTGCTACGTTGTTGATAGGCACCATTGAGCCGTATGAGTTCACACGGATTTCGTCCAAGATATGCACGTTAGCCTTTCCAGCACGGATGTGCGAGAGGGTTTCTTCAAGGTGCATCACACTCATTTCCATTTTTTCCTCACAAGCAGCGAGGCATTGCTTTACGTCTATCATTTTTGTTTCTTTTTAGTTGTATAATAATTTGGACAAAGATACATATATTTTTTTGTTTTCAAAGATTTCGTGCCCTATTTTCTTTTACGCCACCCCTAACAGCACAGATAAATACGGAGTAAGGCGCTACCAACCTAAAAAAATCACTAAATTTGCACGCAAAATAAAATACAATAGATGAAAGAGTTTATTCAATCTGAAGCAAAGGCGGAAACTGCGGTCCTTGTCGGTCTGATCACGAAGCAGCAGAACGAGCGCAAGACCATAGAATATTTGGACGAGTTGGAGTTTCTGGCTGAAACGGCTGGAGCGGTGACGGTGAAGCGCTTCACACAAAAGATGGACGGCCCAAGTTCGGTGACCTATATCGGTAAGGGTAAGTTGGAAGAAATCAAACAATATATCATTGCCGAAGAGGATGCTGAGCGCGAGGTCGGTATGGTAATCTTCGACGACGAACTTTCTGCCAAACAGCTCCGTAATATCGAAGCAGAACTGAAGGTAAAAATCCTGGATCGCACGAGTTTGATCCTTGACATCTTTGCCATGCGTGCACAGACTGCGAATGCAAAGACACAGGTCGAACTGGCGCAATACCGCTATATGCTCCCCCGTCTGCAACGCCTTTGGACCCACTTGGAACGCCAAGGTGGTGGCTCTGGTGGCGGTGGCGGAAAGGGCAGCGTGGGACTGCGCGGACCTGGTGAAACTCAGCTCGAGATGGACCGCCGTATCATCCTGAATCGTATGTCTCTGCTGAAGCAACGCCTGGCTGAGATCGATAAGCAGAAGACTACGCAGCGCAAAAATCGCGGACGTATGATTCGCGTGGCATTAGTGGGTTATACCAACGTGGGTAAGTCTACGCTGATCAACCTGCTGGCAAAATCGGACGTCTTTGCGGAAAATAAGTTGTTCGCTACGCTTGATACCACCGTGCGCAAGGTAATCATCGGCAATCTGCCTTTCCTTTTGGCCGACACCGTAGGTTTTATCCGCAAGTTGCCTACTGACCTGGTGGATTCGTTCAAGAGTACACTCGACGAGGTACGCGAAGCGGATTTGCTGATACACGTGGTAGACGTGTCGCACCCTGATTTTGCCGATCAAATAGCTGTGGTAGAAAAGACCTTGGCTGACCTTGGCTGTGCGGACAAGCCGAGCCTGATGGTGTTCAACAAAATCGACGCCTATACGTGGACGGAGAAGGATCCCGACGATCTGACACCAGCCACCAAGGAGAATATTTCGCTGGAGCAACTGAAGAACACATGGATGGCGAAGATGGGCGGCGACTGCATCTTTATTTCTGCACGCGAGCGCGAAAATATTGACGACCTGAAAGACCTGTTCTACGAGCGCATTAAACAAATGCACACGCAGAAATATCCCTACAACGACTTCCTGTTTCAAAACTACGAAGATATGGCGATGGAGGAATAATCCATCGCTTTTTTATAATCCCCAAGCAATATGTTGGCCACATCCCTACTATACATTTTTCCGCTCTGTATCGTCGCCGGTTTCATCCAGCGCACCACAGGTTTTGGCTTTGGCATCTTCATCATGACCATGCTGCCAATGCTTCTGCCCAGTTATGCAGAAGCCACCACACTGTCGGGATTGTTGGCGTTGACGACAAATCTGCTCATCACCATCCGTCTGCGGCGCCACATCGACTGGGTACAACTGCGCCCGGTGCTGTTCACGTTCATCGTGGTGTCTGCCTTTGCCATCAGTTGCTTGAACCGCATCGACAGCCTTTGGCTTTACAAAACTTTAGGTATACTACTCATCATCTGTGCGCTCTATTTTGCTTTCTTTCACCACCGCATTCGCCTGCACGCCAATCGCCGTATGCAGATCGGCATGGGCACTTTGAGCGGACTGATGGGTGGTTTCTTTGCCATGCAGGGTCCTCCCGCCGTGCTCTATTTCATCACGGCCGAGCCAAGCAAGGAGAAATACATGGCCACCATCTCCGCCTATTTCTTTATAGGCAATCTTGCGATGACGGCATTTCGCGCCGGCAGTGGCTTTCTGACGACCGCTGTCCTCAATGGTTTTCTGTACGGCATAGGCGGTGTGATCCTCGGCACCTTGATCGGTGCGCAGGTCTTCAAGCACATTCCCGAACAGAAGTTTCGCTACGTCGTCTACTCCTACATCGGACTCTGCGGCATCTACTTTTGTCTGAGATAACTGAGCTATTTTCACCCCGCCCAAAAGTATAGCAAAAAAAAGGCCTAACCTTTTTTTAACGAGGCGTCGCGAAATTTAAAAAAGGTCTAACCTTTTTCAAAAAAGGTCTTGGCTTGTGAAAAAGGCATATCTCTCCTTGTTCACAAACCAAGACTAAAATCATTTTTATAGGCACACCGTCCTACACTTACTCATATTCACGCGTCAGGACATTGCACACTTTGTCCTGGAAGTCCCGACCTATTTTTGATGTCTCGACACCCTGATTGATAATGGCGAAGCAGAGGGTGTGCCCGTGGGCAGCCTGTGCATAGCCCGCCAGAGAACTGACACCGCTCACAGTACCTGTTTTGGCAAAGACTTTGCCTTGCGCAGAAGTACCCTTGCAACGTTTTTTCAATGTGCCGTCCTCGCCCATCACAGGCAGGGAAGGTTTCAAGTGATTATAGATGCGCTTGTTTTGATAGGCATACCGAAGCAACTGCACCATGAGTTCGGGCGTCACATAGTTGTAGAGTGACAACCCGCTACCATCTGCGATTTTGTAATCGCTGGGGACAAGGTTGAGTTTATTTTTAATAATACCGTTAATCAAAGCCACGGCTTCGGGCCTACCGGCATATTTTTTACCCGAATGGGCTGCGATGCTATAGAATACAGCTTCGGCCATTTGGTTGTCACTCTTTTTCAACATTGGCAGGAGGACTTGGTCCAGGGTGTGCGTATGACGAGTCAACATTACGACCGAGGGGGGAGCCGCCCCCATCAAAACACCGCCTTGCCAAAGTATATTTTTCTCAGACAGGACTGAGGCCAAAGTTTCCGCAAAAGCGTCTTCTCGGTCGCACAGCAAGGGCGAAAGCGAAGGTGTATCGTCGTCCCAACACCAGCCCCAGCCTGCAGCCAACGTATCTTTGTGGGAAATATCCAAGATCAAATCTCCACGCCAGCAGGTCACTGCACTATCAGCCAAGAGGGCGGCAAAACGTTCCAAGTCCTGGCGTCCGAAGAGAGGGTCCATCACCCCTTTTACATAAAGGTTGGTACAAAGGGTATCACGCCTCAGCAACGAATCCGAACAGATGTCTGTACGAAAAGTAAAACTACCACCGAGACAATCTATGGCACTGATTGCCGTGAGTACTTTCATTGTCGACGCGGGGCGCAGACGTTGCTTGGCTCCCTTTTGAAAAATCATTTTATCGTCGGTCAGATCATAGATGTATAGCCCGAGTTGAGTTTTGTCAAAAATCTCGTCTTCGAGGAGCAAGAACAATTCGTCGCACATCAAACGTCGGATACGCTCTGCGACGGACTCGACCTGAATTGTACTATCCGGAGTCGCCGCATGTAGCGTATCCGGACGTGTCGCCAGGGACATTTCCGAACGTGCCGCAGTATCATCAGGCACACCTATACTATCCACATCACTGTACCACGCGCCATGTATGCGAGGTCTCAACTCAGAGGCATCAGCATAATTCGGCAACAGAGAGCAACCTGCCACAGCGAGCAGATAGAACACGAGGACAAAAGGAGAAAATCTACGCATCTAAATGTTTTTTGACTTTGATATTTTACTTATCGGGTTGTCATCATATATCTTGATACCTCCCGACCTACAACCGGGGCATTTCGCCCGACAAATAACTAAAAATATATCGCGCGCCGAAATCTACAAATTCGGCGCGCGATGTTTTCTGACACGGGACTTGACGCAAATCTATCTCGCCATGACAAGCCCCCTTATATTATGCACCAATTGTGCGATAGTAGCAAATTTATTACTTAGCAGGAGTTGCAGCAGTAGCAGTCACACCCAATTTCTTCATCACCAAAGCAGTGACATCTTCGCTCAGCGCTTCGTTCAAGAAGATGCGGGTAGCAGATGCAGCAGTCTTGTCGATGAGGTACACAAAGTTGCCTTCTTTTGCCACCAAGTTGACAGCATCTGTCACCTTGAGGAGGATGGGTTGCATTCTGGTTTGTTGTTCCTTTTGGATAGCTGCTGAGTTGTCTTCGTAAGCTTGGCGGAGACGTTGTTCCATATCCATGAGTTCTTGTTCGCGGCGTTGGCGAATATTAGCGGGAGTTTGTGCAGTGACTTCCTTTTGATATTTTTCCAACTTGTTTTGGTATTCCTTTTGCATGTTAGCAAAGTCGTCTTCATAGTTCTTAGCGATAGCTTCCAATTCTGCTTGTGCAGTCTTGAATTCAGGCATTGCTTGAACTACGCCGTCAAAATCAAAGTGTCCAATCTTTTGAGCCATCATGCTCAGAGGCGCTACGAAGAGTAGCATCATCAATAATTTCTTCATGATTGTGTTGTATTATTTAGTTATTATTAGTTTTCTTTTGCCTTCAATCTCTGCTGGCCAAGTGCCTTATCCTTTCTACGAAATGGCACCAAACGGCTGCAAAGATAAGTAAATTACTTGGAATATCCCAACTTAGAGAGTACTTCGTTGCTGATATCAATCGCTGGAGAAGCGAAAATGATGCTTGCATCTGATGCACGGTCCAGGATCAACTGGAAACCTTTGCTGGTAGCAATACCTTTGACCGCATTGTAGATTTCTTCTTGGATAGGCTCAACGAGGCTGACACGTTTCTTATAGAGTTCGCCTTCGGGGCCAAAGTATTTTTTCTTCAACTCAGCAGCTTCTTTCTCTTTGTCAACGATAGCTTGTTCGCGTTCCTTCTTTTGCGATTCAGACAGGAACATGGCTTCGTTTTGATAGTTCTTGTAGAGTGTTTTTGCAGCTTCATCCAGAGCCTCAACCTCAGCTTGCCATTTCTTGGAAACTTGGTTCAATTGCTCATTAGCACGTTCGTAAGCAGGAATATTTGACATAATGTATTCCATGTCTACCAACGCGAACTTTTGTGCAGATGCAGTCAAGCCGAAAGCACCAATCATGCACACGATCAATAATAGTCTTTTCATAATATCAACGTTTTAATGAATTATATCTTTTTCTTATCACTTTATCTAAACGGCACTATGCTGAAAATATTTTATATATCGAAGAACTCGCCTTAGAATTCCTGACCAATAATGAAGTGGAACTGCGAGCCGCCGACTTTTTGACCATTGATATGGGTCTGGAAACCGTAAGCCCAGTCGATACCCATCAAGCCCACCATTGGCAACAAGATACGCACACCGACACCAGCCGATTTCTTGAGATCAAAAGGATTGAACTTGTTCACGTGAGTCCAGGCGTTACCTGCTTCGAGGAAAGCTAAAGCATACATACTGGTCGAAGCTTGTAGCATCAACGGATAGCGAAGTTCGAGCGTCAAGCGAGTATAAGCGTAAGCATTCTCGCCGTTATTCCCTGCCAACGAACCATTGTCGTAACCGCGCAAACCGATAGTTTCTGTCGCATAACCAGAAGTGTAGCCCGACATACCATCTCCACCGACATAGTAGGTTTCGAATGGCGATTTCTTATACTTATTGTACGCGCCAAGTATACCAAATTCCGCACGAGTCATGAGGACTGGCGCCTTTGTCCAGTTGGCGAGTGCAGTAAATGTACGATATTTCACACGCCACTTATGATACTCGATCCAACGATACTTCTCCTGCGCTTCTGCCAAGTAGGAAGAGCTAGTATAATTGTTCGCCAAATTCTTATAGTCCACACCGTCCCATCGAGAATAAGGAGGGGTGAAAGAAACCGAAGCACTCAACTCTGAACCCGAACTTGGGAAGAAAGGATGGTTGGTCGACGCACGATTTAAAGTTAATGACATATTAATGTTGTTACAGTTACCATCTGTAATCAAGAAGTATTGCCAAGACTTCAACATATATCGTGTGTAAGAGAGTTCTGCCATAAAGGTAAAGTAGTCGTCTGGCCAAGTCAAACGCTTACCAAAACCGATTGAGGCGCCGAGCATTTTCACATACTTGTCGGGATCGTAATAGTCGGTGTAATTGTAGTAATTGCCCGTCGTACCATAACCATACATATAGTTATATATATTGTTATAGTTGTTGTAGTAGTTTGAATTCACGTCACTCTGTTTTGAATAGTACAGAGATACCGAGAATTGATTAGGACGTTTTCCACCAAACCAGGGATCGAGGAATGACAAGGAGTAACTTTGGAAGTACGTACCGTTGGTTTGTCCATTAATCTGGAGGGTTTGTCCGTCACCTTGTGGGATGAATCCTGCACGTTTCGCCCCCTTACCAAACAAATTCTGCATTGAGAAGTTGGTAAACTTAAGACCAACGCGACCGACGATACCAGTTTGTCCCCATCCGGCAGAGAGTTCTACCTGGTCGCCGCCTTTTGTCACCAACGGATAGTTGATATCTACGGTTCCGCTCTCTTCATCTGGCACAATAGCCTTAGATAGTCCAGCTTGCAGAGCTTCTGGGTCAAATTGTCCCATATTAGCAAGTTCGCGCACCGTACGTTCGATAGATTCCATACTAAACAAATCACCAGGCTTCGTACGCAATTCGCGACGAATCACGTGTTCGTAGACACGGTCATTACCAGAAATACGAATATGATTAAATGTCGCTTGGCGGCGCTCCTCGATACGCATTTCGAGATCAATAGAATCGCCATCAACATTGATTTCTACGGGATCGAGTTGGTAGAATACGTAACCGTTGTTGTAGTACAATTTACCGATAGCATCTTCGTCTGTATTCAAACGTTTGTCCAAAAGAGCCTGGTCGTAGACGTCGCCAGACTTCATCTTGAGGACTTTTTCCAAGAACTCGGTAGTATACACAGTATTTCCCACCCAGTTGATATTTCTCAAGTAGTACTTTTGTCCTTTATAGACATCCAAATAGATATCGATATGGCTGTCGTCAATCACCTTGATACTGTCACTCAGAAGCAACGCGTCGCGATAACCCCATTCGTTCATTTTGTCAATCAGAAGACCCTTGTCTTCTTCATATTTATCCTGGATAAATTTCTTCGACTTAAGGATGTTGATAAATGCCTTGTCGCGAGTTTTCTTCATAGCTCGCTTCAATTTCTTCGCTTCCTTTTCATCTACACCCGAGACATAGATGCGATTGATCTTAATTTTCTCGTTCTTATCAATATTGATGTCGACCAGGACCTTATTCTCAGCAGTCACATCCTCACGTTGCAGAATTTCTACCGTAGCATTCTTGTAACCCTTGTCTTCGAAATAGCGCTTGATGACTAACTTCGCACGGTCCACCATATCGGGTGTGATTTGGTTGCCCTTTTGCAAACCTAAAATCCCTTCGATATCTTCACGCTCAGACTTCTTCACACCTTCATACTTAATATTAGAGATGCGAGGTTGTGCTGTCAAGTAAATGTGAAGGTAGATCTTGCTTCCCACAATACTATCGGCTTCGATACGAACGCTTGAGAATAATTTTTGTCCCCAATACCTGCGAATCGCTTCACTCATTTCCACACCTGGCACTTCATAGGTTTTTCCTACGGTCAAGCCTGAAAGTCCCAAAAGGTATTCATCATCAAACCCCTTGATACCATCTACGGTCAAACCACCAAGGATGTACCTTGGGTGCTCTGCGGTATAGTTGATTGTAGGTTTATCTTGCTTCACAAATTGTGCCACCGCCTCCGCAGGAAGCAGCGCAGAAATTGCAATTACTGTGAGTAGCAGAAAATTCTGTATATGTTTCATATTATTTTGTTTCGCAATCTGAAGTCTTATCGACACTAACTTGTTCGCTGGTCTTACCAAATCGGCGCTCTCTGTTTTGGAATTCAGCAATAGCTTGACAGAATTCCTTGGTACCGAAGTCTGGCCAATAGGTGTCGCAGAAGTAAAGTTCGCTGTAAGCACATTGCCACAACAGATAGTTGCTCAATCGCAATTCGCCGCCGGTACGGATCAACAAATCGGGATCTGGCATAAATTCTGTAGCGAGTGCTTTTTCGAAGGTTTCTTCTGTGATATCTTCGGGTTGGAGTTTTCCTTCCTTCACTTGACCAGCGAGCGATTGTACCGCACGAATGATTTCCCAACGTGAGGAATAGCTCAAAGCGATGACCATCGTTGTGCCGGTATTCTTTGAAGTTCTTTCCACCAGGTTCAATATCGCAGTGCGCACATCTTCGGGCAGGCGTTCCACCTCACCGATAATGCGCAGGCTGACATTGTTTTTCATAAAAAGTTCTTCCTCCATCGCTGTCAGGA
Organism: Bacteroidaceae bacterium; assembly: GCA_017383485.1. GTDB lineage: Bacteria > Bacteroidota > Bacteroidia > Bacteroidales > Bacteroidaceae > Alloprevotella. Next base: position 14,009 of record JAFNXM010000020.1, on the reverse strand, counting down.
TAAGCGACATGAGTGCAGCCACTTCTGGTGCGGGTCGGTTCCAGTTTTCTGTGGAGAAAGTATAAAGCGTCAGATATTTTACACCGAGGTGAGAAGCCACAGTAGTAATCTCGCGTACGGTTTCGACACCTTCCTGATGGCCAAGGCTACGGTTCAGTCCACGCGCCTTAGCCCATCTGCCGTTGCCATCCATGATAATGGCTACGTGCGCAGGAACACGATCCACGTCCATACCCATTTGGCGAGCGATATCAAATGTTTCGCTTGCAGTCTTTGGTATATTGCGTTCAGAGATTTCTTGATTCTCGTTCATATCTGACACTCCTTATATAATATGGTGTAAAGTTTTCTTTTGATTTATTCGTCGCGATTGCAGGTCGGACATCGTGGCGACAAGTCGTAGGTAATGGTGAACTGTGTGAAGGAATAGTGGTCCTTGTTCCTAAATCCACCAGACTTGATGCCGAGTGGTGCGTTCAACCCGTCGAGTTTGTCCGAGGGGGTAAAGTGCATGCGCCATTCCAAGCCGAGGTTGACGCGGCGGCTTACTTTGAATTTTACGCCTGCGCCGATTGGGATATTCAACGTAAAGGCATTGCCTGGTGTACCGTAGGTCAAGCCTAAGCCCATTTGGACATAGGGCGAGATGCGTTTGAACTCGCGAAAGTCCCTTTGAAATCCGTAGGGCAAGAAGTGAAGTTCGTACAACGCCGAAAGGTCGAATATTGCGCCTTTGCAAGTATATTGCAACTCTGTCGGACCAGATACATTGGGATCGGCGGGGTAGAAGTTGTCTATATTGACTGTATTGCCGCGCAATCCACCTACGCCCAATTGTGCCTTGATCGCCATCCTGGGGTTCAGGGGAAAACGCGCTAACAGTTCACCTGCCATATGCGAATGACCGAAGAATTTGCTATTCACGTCGGTCAATCCAAAGGAGGTACCGAAGCCTACGCCCCACTCCATACGATATTCCGTTTCCTCGTCTTGTGCTTGCGTGCCAAGGGGAGACAGAAGCAACAATATCAGCAACAGGGTGCGTACTGTCAGCAAGTGTTTCACTTTATCCAGAGTCATTGAGGCGGGGATATTATTGTTTTATTAAATATGCTCGTTTGCTTTGTACAGGGGTTGTCCTGGGCAAAAAGGATCACTTCCAACCCAATCGTTGATGACGTCCTCGCCACACCATGCCTTCTCCCGACGAAATCACCCAAAGGAATTTTTCACCATCCACAGCGATTGTCACACCAGTACATTTGTTTTCCATCGACAGCATTTCGTCTGTGGGCAAGCGCATTTCACCTGGTTTCCACGAACGTCCATTGTCTGGGCTCGCATAGATAGCAGACATCTTGCCATCCATACTCATACCCATCATATAGGTCATGCCGTCGTATGTTGCCAAAGCATAGTCTTTGAGTGCAGGGAAAGGATAGAGATTGTTCACCGAGGGCACGACATTTACCCAAGGATAATTTTCGCCGTCCAAGGTATCCATCCATTTGCGCCAAATCACTGTTTCTTCGCCGCGTTGTCCTACTACGACAAAGGTTTCCTGCATACTACTTTGGTTAGACGCCACACAGGTACCTGCGACGTTTGTCACGGGCAACATCTCGGGTGCATCGGCCGACATCTCACGCCATTCGATGCCATCCGCTGAAGTATAGAACGCGGTCTCGGTGAGCGCCACCAGACCCGACTTGCCTGCTGCCACAAGTGCTTTGGGGGCGAAGTCTGTGTTTACTGCTTCCCACGAAGCACCATCGACTGAGGTCATCAGAGCACCTTGTACCGAGAGGGCATAGAGTCGGTCGTTGTATGATTGTACCGAGCGAGGTTGCAAAGCGACATTTGTCGACGACGTCTGCCATCCAGCCGCAGGGGCCACACTTGTGCCCTGCAAGGGGATATTGACCATACGTGTAGCGCCGTCTACTTGTCCGAAGACCTTCATGCCGTCGCCAAAGTACAAAGCGCGTGTCTCGTTCATTTGACCTAACGCCTCGTTGCCAGCAGACAGATTGTGCCACACTGCCGAGTCGCCCTCTTCATGATGCACATTCAACTTCACCTCGTAGGTACGGTGCGACTTGCCATCAGCGGCATACACCACGAATGTACGAGGCTGAGTGAAATCTGTACTGTCAGTTGCAACGAAAGTCGTATCCTCGCCTGTCATCAACGAACGGATCACCAAAGCCCCACTGGCGTTGATTGCACTGAACACCACGCGGCTCAAATCCGTGCCATAGGGCAAAGAGTCATTGTTGTAAATCTTACCATCCAAATGATCGATGGTCAAGGGGTAATATGAACCTGTCACATTGACTTCGTAGGTACTATCCTGTCCCAGGGCGTTTTTCGTATGCATGACACGTTTGAGCGACCCCATAGTGATCGAGGTCACGATGCAGTCATGCGACAATTCGTCCAAGTCAGAAGACAAATCGCAAGATAATATCATCCCTGTGAATAGTACTGTCAGTAGCCAAGCAGTTATCTTAGTCAGTTTCATAAACACTTATCCTTATGCATTAATTAACAGTGTACAAATGCCACCAAAGGGCACAATCCACCACTGGCGTCAGGGCACAATTCGCCCTAACACACTTACTACAAGATGCAAAAGTAATACAAATTTCCCAAGTTTTCGCCCCACTTTCGCCTTTTTTAGACTTATTTTTCTACTTTTTCACTTCATTTAAGGTTTTTTCGTACATTTCTCTCGATTAAGGGGGGGGGACATCTTGACCCATTTCCTACATTCTGCATCTATGATCTTTGTTTTTTTCTAATGGCGCGAAAATCACTCATTTCAGAGGGCCCCAAAAAGCCTTAACCTTTTTCAAAAAAGCCTAGACCTTTTTTTAACGAGGCGTCGCGAAATTTCAACGAGGCGTCGCGAAATTTTTCGGGCTTTTTTGCACATCTATTTTTATCAAATACGACATCATCTCAAACACGGCTATCTGCATTAAGAATTTATAACTTTCCAAAAGGTTCTTTTCTAAAAAAAAGATAATATCTTTGCAGATCAGATGAATGCGAGCAAACTTCACTCGCAACGCCCATAAATCTTTATCAAAACGGCTTTTCACATGGCAAATTTCAGCCCCAGCCCACAAACTATAGACCTTCGAGAGAAGGAGATTAGGCACGTCACTTTGTGGGGTGCTCTGGGCAACCTGTTGCTACTGATATTCAAACTTTTCGCTGGTATCATAGGACACAGTGCGGCTATGATTGCCGATGCGGTGCACTCGCTGAGCGACTTTGCCACGGACGTGGTCGTCCTGCTATTCGTTCGACTGGCGGGCAAACCACGCGATCGCGATCATGCCTATGGTCATGGCAAATACGAGACCCTGGGCACAGCCATCATCGGCCTTACACTGCTGGGTATCGGACTGATGATCCTATGGCAAGGCGCAACGACCGTCTATGCTGTATGCCAAGGCGAGCAGATCGAGAGTCCGGGCACGATTGCCCTGATTGCCGCCCTCGTGTCTATCGTGGTGAAAGAAATCCTCTACCAATACACAGCCAGAAAAGGGCGACGACTGAATTCGCCCACTATGATCGCCAATGCTTGGCACCACCGCAGCGATGCGTTCTCCTCGATCGGTACAACGATCGGTATCGGTGGCGCTATCCTGCTGGGCGAATCCTGGATTATACTCGACCCTCTGGCTGCTATCATTGTGAGTCTGCTCATCATACGTACTGCGTATAAATTATTATTACCCTGCATCGACGAATTGCTAGAGCGTGCGCTGCCTGAAGAGGAGGAACAATTCATCTACGAAGTGATCGGCCGACACACAGAGGTCTCCGACCCACACAACCTGCGCACTCGCCGCATCGGCGAATACCGTGCTATCGAAATGCACATCCGCATGGATGGTGAAACGACGATCAGCGAAGCGCACAAAGTAACCCGAGCCATCGAGGAGACACTGCGTGAAAGATTTGGTAAGAAGACGCTGATCAATACTCACGTAGAACCAACAAAAAAACGGGCATAGTTTGCCATAAATCGGCAGTATTTCACAACCAAATAACATCTGGAAAATGAAGAAAAGTCATAAAATTGGATTATCCATTGCCATCCTGCTCATCCTATTGACAGGGGTGCTATGGGGCGGAGCCTCCTACCTCGTAAGGTTTGCCTTGACGCCTCCACGCTCTGCAGATTTTGCGACAACGAGTTGGCAACGACAATACGACAGATACCCCGGCATGCAGGCTTGGCACGACAGTCTGACAAACCGAAATGCCCTGCGCGACACATTCATGGTGTGCGAAGACGGCACTAAGCGACATGCCTACTACATCAAAGCCGCGACACCGACTCCCAAGACTGCTGTCCTGATACACGGCTATATGGACAACGCCATCGGCATGATGATGCTGGCACGAATGTATGAGCGAGATCTGGGTTGCAACGTTTTCCTGCCCGACCTGGAATACGCCGGGCTGAGCGAGGGCACACACATCGGCATGGGCTGGCGCAACAGCCGCGAGGTGGCACGGTGGATCAACACCCTGCCCACACACTTCGGCGATAGTCTGTCGGTCGTAGTACACGGCATCTCGATGGGTGCAGCCACTACGATGATGCTATCAGCTCAGGACTCTATCCCCAGCATCGCCGCCTATGTCGAAGATTGTGGTTATACTGATGCCTGGAGCCAATTTGCCAAGGAGTTGAAGGAAGATTTCGGTCTGCCCGCCTTCCCTCTGCTTTACATCTCCTCTTGGATTTGTGATGCCAAATATGGATGGCATTTCACCGAAGCCTCGGCGCTGAATCAAGTGGCTAAATGCCGCCGGCCGATGCTTTTTATACATGGCGACGCAGACAAGTTTGTGCCCACCGCGATGGTGCATCCATTGTACGAGGCACACCCCGGGCCCAAAGAACTATGGCTTGCGCCTAATACCAAGCATGCCCTGTCATACAACAATTATCCCGAGGAATACACACAACGCGTAGAAACATTCCTGCACAAGCATGCTGGCTGGTAAGCCCGACCATCTATCGCCCAGCCTCTGCACTACACCCCAATCATCACCGCTACTTATATTTATATATTATGCTCAAAAAAATCATTCTACTCCTGTTCTGCCTCACCCTCGTTGGCGCAGCACAAAGTCAAACAAACGGCAAAAAATACAAAGACATCAGTCGCCCCACCCCAAACTACTCTAAGGACAAGGTCAACCCTGTGCAAGGCGTCATCTTACACCACACAGCAGAACCGACCGCCGAAAGATCGCTCGAAATACTCACAGGCACAGAGCGCCGTGTGGGAGCCCACCTGGTCATCGATACCGACGGCACACGCTACATCCTGTGTAAGCCGACCGTAGTCACTTGGCACGCAGGCAACTCTATCCTTCACGGCAAGGAAAGTTGCAACAACTTTACTATTGGCATCGAGTTTCAAGGCAACACCCTCGAAACACCACTGACCGAGGACCAAATCGATAGTGCTATCGAATACCTGCTCCCCCTGATCAAAAAGTACAATATTCCTATCAAAAATATCGTGACGCACGAAATGGTGAGAAATGCCTATAAGAAAAAATATCCCAACAAGAGAGTGAGCGGAAAAGTAGACATCACGCCTACGGAATACCAACGATTCATGAAAAAGCTGAATGCTGTGTTGGCGCAACAAAAGATCGCCTCGATAAAGGCCAAATAACGCAAAACAACCCGCCTAACACATCCACTGAGATGACATTGAAAAAGAAAATCCTGATAGGAGTTTTGGCAATCATCGCGATTGGCTTTTTAATCCCCCAAAACCTAAAAATGCCCGTAGTGGAGGCTAATGAAAATAGTTATAACCACAACACATTCTGGTACGAAGGTTGGGGCAGTTCGGTCGTACACAAAGGTGTAGATGTTTTTGCCCGAAAAGGCACAAGTCTACATTCGTCGACATGGGGACTCGTGCTCTTCACAGCAGACTATGGTAAAGGGGGCAAGTTCGTCATCATCCTTGGTCCAAAATGGAGATTACACTATTATGCCCACCTGGACGAGATCAAGACCCGCCCACTAGCATTCGTCACACAAAGCACCGAAATCGGCACAGTGGGCAATTCGGGCAACGCTGCCTCTACGCCAGCCCACTTGCATTACGGCATTGCCACTATGATCCCCTATCCCTGGCGCATCGACTCGGCGCCCCTCGGCTGGCAAAAGATGTTCTACCTGAATCCTATCGACTATCTGGAGGACTAATCTATTCAGTTCACAGAAATAACCTATCACATAATACATATAGCACCAACTTCGTCGCCATTGAGACATCATCCCATCAGCACGACAGTTGGTGCTATATTTATATGGATCAAAATCAAAAACGGCAAAATTCAGTACGCATCACCCCCCTCGCCAGAGAAAAAAAATAAAAAAATCTCTTCACGCCACATCCCCATATTTCATCAGCGCTCTGCCCGCTTGTTGAAATGGCAGAAAAATCCCTTAAGCACAATTAAGATGAAGACAACTTACACGCTATCGTATCTTTGCACCGTTGCCAAATGACAACAGCGTTCTTTGACTTATTGCACAACAGACATTTTGCCGGAGGGGCATAATCAAGTGGAGCCAATCCGACTGATTGGGTCAGAAAGGCTCCACTCGTTGTTCAAAATCATCTCTATATGACATAGAGACTATTTTTAAAGAGGATTATAAAGAGGATTTGAAATCTGCGATAGATGAGTATTCTACACCTTTGTGTATGATTTTAGAAATATTTGCCCCATCATCGATCGTAATCTTACTTGTTTTAGCGATGTTATTCAACTGCAAGGTTGTAATATTTGCGCCCGCAGAAACCTTAACAGTTGGAGCATATGATGAACTAAATTGTTCGACATTTAACTCTGTCACGTTGGCTCCATCCTCTACAGTAATACTTCCTTTTACAAGAGCATATGCTATAACCTGACCAACAGTCGAAGTACCTGACACCTTCAAATGACCATGATTATTCACATTTATACTACCAATTGTACTATTGTTAATATGAGTCAATATATTATTGGGTACAAAAATATCATAAATACCATAGTTATCATAACACTGCTGAGCATAAACATTCTGATCTTTTGCTCCCACCCAATATGTACCTGTTATTGTACAATTGTTTAATGTCGCTGTACCAAGGTTTGAGAAGGCAGACATAGGGATATTACCTGCCTCATTGTAGCAATAGATACCATTGTTTATGATCTTCACATTCTCGAACAGGGTATTATAGTTGGCACGACCAGCAACGCCTCCGTAGACACCTCCGAAGACACCAAAGTGTTCACCTTCAAACGAAACATTCTTGACAGTAGCCAATTTGCCATCTGCTGCTGCAAATGCATTTTTTGTTATATGTTTGTATCCATAAGGTTCAAAAACCACTTTATTGCCCTTGCCATCGATAGTATATGAATTCAGATACAGAGGCGCACTATCTGCGGTCCAATTCTCAGGCATTGGCTGAATAATATAACCATTTCTAATGCGCCAACCTGCAGGAATTTCTATAGTTTTACCAGCCAACGCTTCTTCGGTATATATACCTGTATAATTTTCCCATACCTTGGCATCAGTCAATGTGTGTTCGCCATCATAAAGAGGGTCAAACGAAACCTGGACATCAATATCGCTGGTAAGGATGCTACCACCATTGTCACCAAACCCAACAATATTTGTACGATAGTTGCGCTGTACGGGAGCATTAGCTAATCCATCTTGCAAATCCATAGTTTTCGAACCATCAGCAGAAGAAAGAGTAAACTTCAATGCATCTAATGTTGTCTGAGAAGCACCATCAACGTTATCATTGGCCAAGAAGTAGCACATTGAGATATACTTGTATTGTTCTGACACTCCATCACAATTGAGGTCAACAATCAGTTGCTCTCCAGCAGGGATCTCATTGGATGCAAATATCACATCTGTGCCACCACCTACAGTTCCTTCAACCAGATTCAAGGTTGTTGCGGCTTGTTTAATCTCAACAGAAGAAGAAGCAACCTCGAAACCCAATTGTTTTGCTGTTTGCCAATCAGCCTCCGTAATACCGAGGTTCAACTGAGCGAAAGGACGTTTCAAGATAACATGAAGGTTAGTACCCTCGGTAGCTGTAAATGTTTCAGACTTAAAGAAAGCATCGCGACTTTCGTCGTTATTTAAAGCCCCATCATAATTCACTGTAATTGTCTTATAATCTTCCGAAATAGAATAAGCATTACAATCTTTATTCTGAGCCCAAAAAACAGCTGTGTATTGTTCGCCTTTAATCAAAGTAATACTCTTTTCAAAAGGAAACGCAGCAGACGCAGCACTTTCTGCAATTCGATTGCCTTCGCTATCAAAGACAGCATAGATCAGTTTGTTCACACCAGAACCATCGCTAATCGCACGTGTACTCATTGCATCTTCAAGTCCCAATGAAAATGTCACTAAAGTTTTGTCACCTGACAATTCTAACAAATCGTCGTTTGTACACGAAGTTGCCAACAGCATTCCTACTGCAGCAAACATTAAGAATAATTTTTTTGCTTTCATATTATTTAAAAATTTGATAATTATTTCCCGATTTTTATCTTTCACAGAGTAATATTATAATCGCCTCTCCAATTAGGATCAATATCTACACCATTCGAGGTGGTCTGCATTAAGAAATTCCCAATCAACAGAGTGTGATGATCTGGTTTTATAGGAATCGTAATAGGGCCAGACAAGGATACCAATTGATTCTTTTGATCATAAATACCAACTCTCACAGTAACCATCGTCCCCATGTCGCTCACAAATACATAATCAAAACCCATTGAGACTTCAGAATCCGTTAACTTTTTCAAAGAAGACTCAAACACTCCCCCTGCATTGGAAGCCACAGGTCTATGTACAAATAGATTGTAGACACTAGGTACAAACCCCACATAATGTATCTTCGCCTTATATCGACTGAGATCGCCTCCCTTCATCTTGGTGAATTCAGACAAATCATTTGCAACAACTTCAATTTTAGCCATAGGGCGTTTCATACAGACATTGATTGTCCGACTTATTTGCTTGGTCGCATTAAGTGTTAGTGAGATACTATCTTGACCACAGAAAGCATCACAATAGTCACTGTTGCCACGACGAATACCTTGTAACTCAACGCTAGCGAAGCTTTCCGCATTATAGGGATGACTATCTCCAGCAGATTCTACCAAATCAGACCAAACCTGTATATAATAGTCACCAGGCAACAAATCAAGAACCACTTCGTGATCATACCCCTCTGATATATCCTTTACAAATACAAACTCTTGTATATATCCATATTTGATACGCTCTCCTCCCGACACAGGATAAGTGCGAACAATGTATCTAATCTTGCCGTGATTCTGGTGATTGTCGTATGTTTCACCGTATCCCTGCTCAACCACCTCTACTCCGTCGTAAAGGTGTCTCCATTCGGCCATCTCCGTCTCATAAGTCAAGCGGAGTTGACACCTTACAAATTCTGGACTATCTGGCCACTCATGAACATCACATGCGTTCAGAAGCAATATCAACAAGCCTATAATAATGTGCAAGTTCTTTTTCATAGCCACCCTCCTCACCTTTTTAAATCAAATGAATAGGAGAACGATATTGCAACCTGATCGACACCCCAATAGACTTTCTTAATACTCTCTATTAACTGGCCATCTTTTGTTCGCGGAGTATTATAAAACGTATCATAATAATTTGAATACACACCCGCTCCAATTGAGGCTCCAACTCTCCAACGTTTATCTTTACTGATAGGTACACGATACCCAAAGTTCAACCCTCCACCTATAGCTGGCGTTTCACGATTATAGTCTTGATAGCGATAAGCACCATCAAAAGCAAAATTATAGTATGCCAATCCAAAGTGTGCCCCGGCAAAGAATCCATCATTGTTTTTCAAAAACCAATAACGCAACTCTGGCTGAATAGCAAGTGTACGGAATTTGATAGTGGACTTGAAATAATCCCATGCTGAATAATAGACAGGAATAGAGAACGACCAGTGCTTTGCCAAATCAATTTCTGCAGCGACATTGGAAATAGCCATACCCAAAGCAGCAACATTTGTCTTTAAATACAACCTTGGACACCAAACATCTATTGCTGGCAAAAAGGGATTCATGACGATGATAGAACTTGGATCAATATCATTGACTTTAATATCTATATCATGTACAGGAATTCCCTTTTTAGGTATTATTTCGCTATAATAAACTATACAGAACGTTGAATTTCGGATTCGAGGATAATAAGTACGAAGAAGGTAGCGATAAACAGGGAGTCGCTCCATTCGCCATTTCTTTGTTCCCACATTAATATCTGCTTCAATGACTGAAATCACTTTATCTATATCCGTTTTTCTCATCGAAGTATCCTTCTTGACTAGCTCACGTAATCGAAGCCAGGATTCCCCATCTGGATAAACATGTAAACGGTCATTTAATTCTGGATGCTTACCAACAATATACTTGCGCATGGTATTTGCCCGATTTCTGGAAAGCATAAGATTATGTTCGTACACACCCTCTGGTGATGATTGAGATACAACAACTACGGAATCTATTTTTGAAATACCGATTGAGTCAATCTTATAAGCAAAATTTCGCAAGGAGACATCATTGCCCATATAATCCAGATCCAAATTATATTTATCTAGTTTAAAATGGACTTCTATATTCGCATATCGCTTGTTGATACGGATAACATTATTTAAAGTATCAGCACTAACAAAATCTCTAACAATATGACAATCTGTATTGATTCCCATATTCCCCTCTTGCGAATGTGCCACACTTACACAAAACAGCAAGAGAACCAATGTTATAAAATAGTTCTTAATGCTCATCTTCTAGAAAAAAAGGTCACTTCTCTTTGGAAGAGAAATGATTTCTTATGCAAAGGTATACTTTTATTTTGGTAATTAGTAACATTTTTTTTCAAAAAAAGACGACTAATGCTTTTTGGTTCAATTTGGACCAATCCTATATTGTTGAGCAAATAAAATTGAGCTTATTAAATAACTGGCTCGCTATCAACTAGGAAAGGTTGTATGAATTTCTCTTCCAAAGAGACCATTCTTTTATACTTCTGCATCTCATTTTTTAGAGAGAATTCAATATCATGCGATTCGCCTTATCTATTGCTATTGAATCTAATGACGCCAGATAAATACGCGTGGTACTTTCCGAGTCGTGCCCCATTCCTTCACTAATCACAGACAGAGGAACATTTTTGCTTTTGGCGATACTCGCCCAAGCATGACGAGCCACATACAAGGTAAGCGGCATTGACAAATTCAACTCTTTACCAATAATTTTTAGACAACGATTGATCTTATGGGCTGCATAGATATATTGCCTACGTTCATTAATATCAACGAATGGCTTAATGACCGGTAACAGATAACTAGACTGCGAGGTATCATATTTATCCACAATTTTCTGCATACACTCCTCCCATTTAATAAATAATTGTTGCCCAGTTTTACGCCTACGATAAGAAAGAAAACCATTCTGCAAATCTTTTTTCCTCAGGTATGCCATATCTACAAACGACATACCGCGGGTGTAAAAACTAAACAAGAACATATCACGGGCAAAATCAAATATTGCTTTCTCCGAGAAGTCCATCTCTTTTATTTTTTTGATAATCCTCAAGGGCACAGCTCTTTTGAGCGTCTTATCCACTCCCGTATAGACATGTTTGAATGGGTACTGCTGCAAAGTCAGTCCCCTTTCCACTGCACGATTATACAATGCTCGAAGATTACGCATATAAAAAGATACACTATTAAGGCAAATGCCATTATTAAGCAAATAGGCCTCGTATGCCATCATCATATCTGAATCCATATCACTTAACGCCACATCTCGCCCCTTCCGAAAGCGTATAAAACTACGGATAGTTGTAGCGTATGTTTCCGAAGTGCGTATCTTACCCAAAACTTTCAGATTTGCGATAACACCTTCTACAAATGGAGACAAGAAATATTCTGGATTTTTTGATGCAAAATCTGCAATCACATCATCTGCCGTATAATTACAACCACAATGATCATAATCAGATATAATCTTACTTATTTGCTTAATATCCATTCGAATTTTGTCTCCAATTTCTAATAAATAATGTTTTCTATTCTCATTGAATTGAGGTAACACCACCTCTGACAAACACCGATTCCACTCATGACTATAGAGGCGATAACCCGTCTTTTGTTGACGGATCACACGATTATGAATTACTTGATAGAAAATTGAACCTTGCCCACCACCTACTGTTGATGGTCTAAATTTGATCTTCACTGTTGCCATATTACAATCAGACTAATTGTACATATTATATAAAACTCGCCAGCACTATCGCTCTTTCATATTTTGCGACAGAACCAATACTTATTTAAGCCTAGTATCTCCGGAAATTTAAGTTTCAAGATAGCCATAATGCCTACTCACAAGCAACACAAAAAAACAACAGGGAGAAACATTCTTTCGAACATTTCTCCCTGTTAGATGTGCGCCTGATAGGACTCGAACCTACACGTCTCGCGACACCAGATCCTAAGTCTGGCGCGTCTACCAATTTCGCCACAAGCGCTTAGACGGATGCAAAGATACTATTTTTTTCTGAATAAGAGAGAAAATGTAAACTTTTTTCTTTTCATCCGAAGGAACGCCCGCAAGTATATAAATTTGCTAAGTCGATTTACCAAAACGAAGGGGAGTTTTCTGAAAAAGCAGAAAATGCGTTAAGAAATGCTATAAAGCAGCAACAAAAGTCCTCAAAATTTTTTGGTACTAAAATCTTTTCGTAAATTTGCTACCGCCTTCACAAGGTTTTCACACTTTTAGCTGTAAATATTAAAATATTACGTGCTAAGATGAGGAAGCCATGGAGGGGCAAATGAAACGAAAAATTTAAAACCATTTTATTAATAAATTTTATGGCAACATTAGATTTAACCAAGTACGGTATTACCGACGCTGTGGAAGTGCTCCACAACCCTTCGTACGAAGTATTGTTCGAAGAAGAAACTAAGGAAGGCCTCGAAGGCTACGAAGTAGGTCAAGTGACTGAACTCGACACAGTGAACGTGATGACTGGTATCTACACTGGTCGTTCACCTAAGGACAAGTTCTTCGTGATGAACGAAGCAAGCAAAGACACTGTGTGGTGGACTTCTGAAGAATACAAGAACGACAACAAACCTGTAAGCGAAGAAGCTTGGGCTGACCTTAAGGCTAAGGCTGTAAAGCAACTTAGCGGCAAGCGTCTCTTCGTGATGGATACATTCTGCGGTGCAAACCCTGCAACTCGCTTGAAAGTACGCTTCATCATGGAAGTAGCATGGCAAGCACACTTCGTGAAGAACATGTTCATCCGTCCTACTGAAGAAGAACTCGCAGCTTACGGCGAACCTGACTTCGTATGCTACAACGCTTCTAAGACTAAGGTGGACAACTACCAAGAACTTGGCTTGAACTCTGAAACTGCTACAGTATTCAACCTCAAGACAAACGAACAAGTGATCCTCAATACTTGGTACGGTGGTGAAATGAAGAAGGGTATGTTCTCTATCATGAACTACTTGAACCCATTGAAGGGTATCGCTTCTATGCACTGCTCTGCTAACACTAACATGGAAGGTACTGACACTGCTATCTTCTTCGGTCTCTCTGGTACTGGTAAGACTACTCTCTCTACTGACCCTAAGCGTCTCCTCATCGGTGACGACGAACACGGTTGGGACGAAGAAGGTGTATTCAACTACGAAGGTGGTTGCTACGCTAAAGTTATCAACCTCGACAAAGAAAGCGAACCCGATATCTACAACGCTATCCGTCGTAACGCACTTCTCGAAAATGTTACTGTTGACGCTGAAGGCAAAATCGATTTCAACGATAAGAGCGTAACTGAAAACACTCGCGTTAGCTAT
>JAFNXM010000019.1 GCA_017383485.1 Bacteroidaceae bacterium | reverse complement strand
GTGTGCATGAATGATATCATATTCTTGCTGACGAGCAATCACTCCGGCAACAATTGAATAGTTGTTGATTTCTTCGTAAAGATTTTCGGGATAACGGCCAGAAAATTCAATACAACCTAAATCATTTGTATGGCGATAGTTGAAATCTGCATAGATATGGTCGCGCAATGCGAAGTACTGCTCTGGCGACATTTTGTTACCCAAACGCTGTTCAACATATTCGCGACTGACATCACGCCATACCACAGGAGTTTCACTCAGACCGATAATATTCATGAAACTCTTATCTTCGTCGCCCCAGGGTTTGGGGATACAGAATGTAATTTGCATGTCGGGTTGTTTAGCCAAGCCAGCGGTAATACCATAACTGGCTGTTCCGAGACCACCCAAGATATGAGGTGGGAACTCCCATCCGAACATTAAAACTTTCATACGATATTCTATTAATTATTTTACTTACTTCACACGCCCTATTACCTTATATATATAATATGGTGTGCTCGGTTTGTTGTCTAAATTATATTATCATGAAGGATTGTTGAGGAAAAGACTTATCGTTCTTTATATCTCATCAATCTTCATCCATTCTATACTTTTCAAGCAAACGTATAGCACGCAAGATTCCGCTCACGTTCATTGCAAACGAAATAGCGCCACGTCCACTGAAACGAGGATTACCGTCAAAAAGTTCGGGGATTGTACCCACACAGTGGTAGAACAATTCTTCTTCGAAACCGATCAATTGGCGTTCGATATAGTTTACACCACTCATCTTGTACACGCGGAGGTAAGCTTCCAGGTAGAAACCAGTAAGCCATGGCCACGCCGTACCTTGATGGTATGCATAGTCGCGTTGGGTTTGTTGGCCGATATACATAGGATTGTAGCCACCGCTCTTTGGTGAAAGCGAGCGGATACCCTTTGGAGTCACCAATTCCTTAGTGCAAATATCAAGCACACGCTTGCGTTCCTTCACATCCAGTGGTGAGAAATCCAAAGCGATAGCAAATAATTGGTTGGGGCGTACACTCCAGTCCATCATTTGACCATCTACGTAGTCCAACAAGTAACCATGTTCGTTGAGGAATACTTCCTTGAACGAAGCACCCACCTTGTCGGCCTCTTCACCCAAGAGTTTTGCAAAGGCTTCGTGTTCTGCGCCGCCAAGTTCTGAAAGCATTTGTTCAGCGAACTTAAGGGCATTGTACCAAAGGGCATTGAATTCTACGATGTAGCCTGAACGTGGCACGATGGGATGACCATTTACTGTAGAATTCATCCAAGTCACTGCACGATCTCTGCCACAACTATACAACAAGCCGTTTTCGTGTACGAAGAGGTTATTGTGTTTGCCATCGCGAATGAAGTTAATCATTTCGAAAAGCAAGTTGCCGTACTTTTCATAGCATTCGCGACGCGATGTATATTTAGCATATTGTTGCAAGCACCAAGTTGCCCAAAGCAAGGTGTCGGGTTGTTCCATTTCATAGATAGACACGCTCAATGGTTGCTTGTTCATGAATTCACGAAGTCCCTTTTCAGCAGTCTTCATGTAACGTTCGAAGCGGTCGCGTTCGCCGATTGCCAAAGTCACACCAGGCAAAGAAATAAAGGTGTCGCGTGCACGCGCTTTGAACCAAGGATAGCCTGCCAAGAGGTATTCTTCTTCACCTTCTTGTACATGGAATTGGTGAGCAGCGTTGACCAGGCAGTGATAGAAGCTGTCACGACGGTCAAGGCTTTCGATTTCGTCTTCCATAATCTTAGCATACATCTTAGGAGACTTTTCCTTCAACGATGCAGTGAAGATGATGCTTTCACCCTTCTTGATTGGCATTTCAAAATAGCCTGGCACCAAGAGGTCTTCAGTAGACTCATATCCACGTTCGCGTTCTTTTGGATAATCCAAACCACGATACCAATCTGGTTGATAGTGGAATTCGTTTTCAGCTGTAGTCTGCATGTAGAGTTCGGGATAACCTTCATACATACACATCTTGATACCATTTTCCACAGGTTCATATCCAGTGTTTGCCACACTGTTTTCGTGAGTCCATTGTCTCACGCTGCGGAATGCCAGGAAGGGTTTCAGGCGAAGTGTGGTAGGCGAATGAGCTTCGAGCAGAGTGTAGCGAATAAAAAGGCGGAATCTATCAGTACGATAAACCAATTCCTTCTTCAACAACACGCCACCAATGCGATAAATCCAAGTAGGCACTTTATCCCACTCAAAACTCATGATGTACTTGTGTCCCTTTGGACTGTAGTTTTCTCCTTGGTATTTGTGCAATCCCAGGTTAAATTCAGCGCCATGCTGAATCACGGTCTCGTCCAAAGAGGAGAGTAGCACATGGTTCTCGTCGTCAAGATTTGGCACGGGAACTACGAGCAAACCGTGGTACTTGCGGATGTTGCATCCCACCAAAGTTGTAGAACAATACGCACCAGACTCGTTCGTAATCAAGAGTTCTTTGTACAAAGAGTCTTGAAGATTTGTCATCTGCGTTTTGTCAAATCTTAAATAGCTCATAGATTATTGATTATAGGTTATTTTTTTGTAGTGTTTTCATAGAAATGAGCCCTGCCCTCTCACATAATTGCGAGCATAAGTGCACACTTCGTCAATTCAATTCCCAAAATTATAGAAAAATTCAATGCTTGCAAAAGTTTTTTTAGTTTTTTTTCGATTTTAATGATTTTTCAGCAGAACAGAGCCACTTTTATTGAAT
>JAFNXM010000018.1 GCA_017383485.1 Bacteroidaceae bacterium | reverse complement strand
TCTCTACAAAAAGTTTTATGGAATTGCTTTCAAAGATCGCTTCTTTTAAAGTCGCTCATCAGGGCGTTTCCTGATTAGCGAGTGCAAAAGTACACACTTTTTTAATAATGGCCAAATGTTTTGACAAGAAAATTTTAAAATTGTGCGTACCAAAACCAGCCAAAATCTGTATAAATACATAAAGGCCAGTTCATTAAGTGTAATAAAAAATTTTACTCTTTTTTCAAAGATTTACGCCTTCCCTTAGGCGCGGACTACAAAAATCGATGTTTTTAGTGGTTTGACAAAATTAAAATTTAAGAAAATTAATGAAAGATGCTGAAGAACATAAATTCACCTGGATATGGAGGCAGGATTTATTATTTTTGCCTATGCAAATACTTTTCGACAGCAAGAAGGGGCAATATTCGCAGACTGGGAGGCATTAAGTCGATGTGCGGTCTGGATGGAGAGAATGCTGCGAATATGGCGAAGGGAATATGCCACAAATATTTTCGTTTAGCAATCAATGGGGACTGATTGGCACGAAAATTAGTATAGAAAATTGAGGCAACTAAGTATTCACAGAAAAAAGAGGTGGGAAGAAGGCGAAATAGGTAGAAATAGCTTCATCCGAAGGCGCAGAAAA
Organism: Bacteroidaceae bacterium; assembly: GCA_017383485.1. Taxonomy (GTDB): domain Bacteria; phylum Bacteroidota; class Bacteroidia; order Bacteroidales; family Bacteroidaceae; genus Alloprevotella. The sequence continues at coordinate 6,295 of JAFNXM010000018.1, read as the reverse complement.
AAGCCAAGGCCTTTTTAAAATTTCGCAACGCCTCGTTTAAAAAAGGTCTTGGATAATTTTAAAAAGGTCTTGGAAAGTTTTATGGCGAATTCGGAGGCTTTTGTTTATCTGGCGCATAAGATAAAAATTGCGGCAGAAAAATCATCTTTGAATTAGTCCCCCTTATATATATTATTATGGTATAACCTTATACTTTTGTTTGGCTACACTGCGACTAACTAAGTTGAAGTGCCACCATTCGGATGGGAGAACTTTATATCCCGCCTCGACCATCACTTCACGAAGTAGTTTGCGATTTTCATAAGCCTCTTTGCTCAGTTTACCACTCTTCAAGAACTCAGTTTCATATCGAGGTTGCGCCAACTTACCGAGATAATCAATTTGCGTACCCATATCAATGCCGATGGTATCGCCAGTGGTTGCGTGGCAAAGTGTGACGTCAACTGCTACACCATAATTGTGCATACCGCCACCGTTCTTGGGATTGCTGACATAGATATTTTTTGAAGTGCCTGCCACGGTATTCCACATGATTTGCTGTACGGACATTGGGCGAACTGCATCGTAGACTTTGAGTGAAAGATCAGGACGGCGCTTTTTCAGAATGGCTTGAGCACGTTTGAGCGGCGCCATTGCATCAGGGTGAAGATACGCACGATTGAGGTTGCGATAAAGCACCTTACCCGTAAAATTGTCTGCACGTGTGTACATCAAATCGACATATATGCCCGGGATTTCTTTTTTGACATCAAGCATCCCCATCTTTTCAAGAGTAAGTTCCAACTTTGACTTAGGTGGCAATTGTTTATTGGTGGAAGCAGCCTTTTTAGGACTTTGCTCAACTTCAACCATGGGTTCACTGTCTGTCACCTTATCACAAGCAGCATATATACTATTGCCTCTTGTTGAACAAGGAAGACAAGCAATTATCATAAGAAAAAGAATTTTGTTCATATTGTTCAAAAGAATAGAGGTTTATAGGAATAGCAGTGCTATACGATATACAATGAAAGCCATGGCATAGGCTATAGCCGTGGTGTAGCCGGCGGTGAACAAGGCGTATTTCCAGTGTCCGCTCTCGCCCTTGATTGCAGCCAGGGTGGCTAAGCAGGGGAAGTAGAGCAAGGCAAATACCAAATAGCTCAAGGCTGCTGCAGGCGTGGTGCCCGAGCGCTTCAAACCTTCAGCTAAGCTATGTTTTTCGGCTTCTCCACCTTCGTCGACTGGCACATTATAGAGTACGCCAATACTACTTACCATCAACTCCTTGGCACCAACGCCGGCAATAATGCCCACGCCCAAGTGCCAATCGTAGCCCAACGGTTCGAGCACGGGGGTAATGGCGCGCCCCACCTGACCCAGATAAGACTGCTCTTGCTGCTGGGCCGGCGTCAAGTCTTTGTCGCTTTGAGGGAAGTAGCCCAGTGCCCAAACTACGATGCTTGCAATCAAAATGATGCCACCCATCTTTTGCAAATACTGTCGTCCCTTTTCCCAGGTATGCTTCAGTATTCCTCGGGCTACGGGCAGGCGATACGGTGGCATTTCCATCACAAAATAGCCCTCTTCGTTGCGATGGAAAACGAGGTTGAGCACCCACGCAGCGCCTAATGCCATCAGAATGCCGCCGGCATAGAGCGCCAACATCACCCAAGCGGCATAGTCGGGAAAGAAGGCGCCAGCCAAAATCGTATATACTGGTAAGCGTGCCGAGCACGACATGAAGGGCAAAGTCATCATTGTGATCAAGCGGTTCTTGCGGCTATCAATGGTGCGGGTTGCCATCACTGCGGGTACGCTGCATCCAAAGCCCATGAGCATAGGGATAAAGGACTTGCCGTGCAGGCCAAATCGTCGGAACAAAGGATCGGCCAGCAAAGCAGTGCGGGCAAAATAGCCCGAATCTTCGAGTATCGAGATAAAGAAATAGAGAATCAGGATATTGGGCAGAAAGACGATCACGCTGCCCACTCCACCCATGATACCATCGACGAGCAAGGCGCGCCAAGGCCCTTCAGTCATCATGCCACTGATTTGAGCAGACAACCACGCTACGCCATCTTCCATCCATCCCATGGGATAGGCGCCCACCTGGAATGTGAGGTAGAAAATCATACCCATCACCATAAAGAACAGCAAATAGGCAATTGGTGCTTTGACCAAGAAGCGATCTACCCATGCGGTGAAACGCTGTGCCCTACCCTCGCGAATCAGATAGATGCCATCGAGGAAAGCATGCACACGAGCATGAGGATCTGTGTCCTGTTGCGACTTCTTGTGAATACTATTTGTCGCCAACGAGCGCATAGACATTGGCGCAACGGTATTTTCTTCACTTTCTGCAGAAACAACATCCTGTTGGATTCGACCTTTTGCCACATTTATGGCTTGTCGCAAAGTTTCTGCTACGCCTTTACCCTTGCTTGCTACGGCTGGGATAAGCGGTATACCGAGGCGCGACTCGAGCAACTGAATATCCAGTTCGCTATGACTCTGCTCGAACTCGTCATACATATTAAGTACGCCCACAATAGGTACTCCCGTCTTTTGCAATTGAAGTGTCAGAAGCAGATTGCGCTCCAGATTGTTCACATCAAGTACATTGATGATGACGTCGATTTCGCCTTTTGCCAATTCGTTAGCCACAAAAGCCTCCTCAGGTGTAAATGCACGCAGAGAATAAGTACCAGGGAGATCGACCACACGCAAGGCAGTGCCCTCGAAAGTCGTCCTGCCCACAACGCTCGACACCGTGACACCAGCATAATTGCCTGTGCGTTCGTGCCCACCTGATGCAGCGTTAAAGAAAGCCGTCTTGCCACAATTAGGATTACCCACGAGCGCTACAGTCAATTCGCCTTCGGTGGGGGCATCTTGCGGTTTCGTCGCTTGTCCACATCCTGTGCAGCCGTGGCAGTGCTGACTGTCGCATGATAGGGCACGAGACTGTTCGCCGCCGTACGTCCAACTGCCAGAGCCCATCGCATTCGCCGCCTTCCGACCATTTTCCAAAGCCTCGGCAACTGTTGCTTCGATAGCTATCTGCTGAGCCTCACCACGTCTGAGGGCGACTTTTTGCCCCAACATAGCATAGACGATAGGACTACCCAAAGGCGAAGCGTAAGTGCGCGTCACCTCCTGACCTGGCACAAATCCCAGTTCCTCCAAACGCAAACGAAAAGAGTCCCCACCACTAATGGTAGAGATAAATCCAGTTTCGCCATTTTTCAAATCGGAGAGGTATTTCATGAGGAGACTATTTATACTTTACTTATTTACGCTGCAAAATTACAAAACTCTGCTATTTCAGCAATACCCAATAATAGTGAATCACGTATATTATATATATTATGTCTACCTTATTATAAGTAAGAAAGCGGACTAAAATTGGCCTCGAGCAAACACTTTTGCGCTCAGATTCATAAAAAATATCAAAAGGTTATTGCCATTAAAAGATAATTCTCTACTTTTGACACCATGAAACACACCCACAACCCATTCATACGGATATGGCATTTCTATATCGAGGGATTTCGCAATATGACCTGGGGCCGCACGCTTTGGATCATCATATTGCTGAAGCTTTTCATCATGTTTGCCATCTTGCGCGTCTTCTTTTTCCAACCAGCTCTGGCCGGAAAGAGCGAGGCCGAGAAACAGCATACCGTAGCTACAAGTCTGAGTGGCGAAAGGGTGGATAATATCGCAGAATAACAAGTCTATCATCAAAAAAAGCATATCATCATGAACGAAATGATTCAAGAAACACTCGTAGGATGGTCGCGCTCACAGTTTGCACTGACCGCCTGCTACCATTGGCTGTTTGTGCCGCTCACATTAGGTTTGGCGGTAGTCATGGCCGTAATGGAAAGTATTTATGTCAAGACGCAGGATGAGTTTTGGAAAAAGGCGGCGCAATTTTGGCAAAAGATCTTTGGAATCAACTTTGCCATCGGCGTGGCAACAGGCATCATTCTGGAGTTTGAGTTTGGTACAAACTGGAGCAACTATTCCTGGTTTGTCGGCGACATCTTTGGTGCGCCCTTGGCCATCGAAGGCATTTTGGCCTTCTTCATGGAGGCAACATTTATTGCCGTGATGTTCTTTGGCTGGAACAAAGTGAGTCAGCGTTTTCACCTGGCATCAACGTGGCTGACCGGCCTTGGCGCCACAATTTCTGCCTGGTGGATATTGGTGGCCAACACCTGGATGCAGCACCCCGTTGGCATGGCGTTCAATCCCGATACCGTGCGCAATGAGATGGTAGACTTCTGGGCTGTAGCCTTCCAGCCAATGGCCATAACAAAGTTCTTTCACACCGTATCAAGCGGGTGGATGACTGGTGCAGTATTTGTAGTCGGTGTGAGTTGTTGGTATTTGTTGCGCGGAAGAAACAAGCGTTTTGCTTTGGCCAGTATTCGTGTAGCCTCGGTCGTAGGGTTGGTGGGTATCCTGACGGTAATGTTTACCGGAGACCGTGCCGGCATTCAAATAGCGCAAAATCAACCGATGAAATTGGCTGCTGCCGAAGGTCTGGAGCATGGTGGCGCGAGCGCTCCCTTTTCGATTGTGCCAGGCATCGAAGTCCCCAAAGCACTTTCAATCCTTGCCACACACGATACCGAGGGTGTCGTGCCAGGCATACAAGATCTGCTGAACGGCTATACAGACAACGAGGGCAAAGTGCACCCATCGGCTGATGAAAAAATAAGACGCGGCAGGCAGGCAGTAAATGCCTTTGCAGAATACCGTAAGACGGTCAACAAAGACTCAGTTGCTGCCATTCAAGCGCGTCAGACTTTCGAGGAAAATCAAGCCTATTTTGGATACGGACATATTGAGAAGAAAGAAGATTTGGTACCCAACGTCACTATTGTATATTGGGCATTTCGCATTATGATAGGCTTTGGTTGTCTGCTGACTTTATTACTTTGCCTTACGCTTTGGTTTGAGCGCCGCGGCACCTTGGCACAAAAGCGCTGGATGCAACATTGGGGCGTGTGGAGCATACCGATGGTATTCCTGGCCGGACAGGCTGGCTGGGTGGTGACAGAGGTTGGGCGCCAACCTTGGGCTATTCAGGATTTGATGCCGGTCGGTGTTGCCGTATCGGGTATTTCTGCATCTTCGGTACAGGTCACTTTCTGTCTTTTCCTTGCATTGTTTACAATACTCCTCATTGCCGAGATTCGTATCATGTGCAAGGCCATCAAGAACTTTCGAATGGAAGACTAACCCTTCATTAAAATCACACGAATTATGACTTACGAATTTCTACAACAATATTGGTGGTTTATCGTTTCCCTGTTGGGCGGTATCCTGGTATTCCTGATGTTTGTGCAAGGCGCCAACACCTTGATTTTTCGCTTGGGAAAAGATGAAGAAGAACGCAGTTTGATCATCAATTCCACGGGTAGAAAATGGGAATTTACCTTTACGACCCTGGTCACTTTTGGCGGTGCATTTTTCGCTTCATTCCCTTTGTTTTACAGTACAAGTTTTGGTGGTGCTTATTGGGTATGGATGCTTATACTGGTAAGTTTTGTACTGCAAGCCGTAGCCTACGAATTTCAATCCAAACCCGGCAATCTGTTAGGGCAAAATGTCTATCGCCGTTTCTTGGTATTCAATGGTGTATTCGGTCCCCTTTTGCTCGGCACAGCAGTCGGCACATTCTTTCACGGTGCGGCCTTCACAGTCAGCAAGGATGCCATGGGCGCTTTCGGCACAAGTCCAGTGATCAGCCAATGGGCAAATGCATGGCATGGCTTGGACGCTGTGGCCAATCCGTGGAATGTCATCCTGGGTATTGTCATCTTATTTTTAGCCCGCGTATTGGGTGCGCTCTACCTGCTCAACAATATTGATGATGCTGGACTACGCCCCAAACTACGCCGCCAAGTGTTGATCGACACCCTACCCTTTCTGCTCTGCTTCGTAGCCTTTTTGGTGCATCTATTGATTGCGGATGGATTTGCTGTGAGCGAGACGGGCGAAATATATGTGGCCCCCTATAAATATCTGAACAATTTGCTTGAGATGCCCGTTGTACTTTGCCTATTGCTACTGGGCGTAGTCCTTGTACTTTGCGGTGTCGTCATGACATTATGCAGGGCTCATTTTTATCGTGGCATTTGGTTCTCGGGTTTGGGCACTGTGCTCACCGTGCTTGCTCTGCTTTTGACTGTGGGTTACAATCACACGGTCTACTATCCCTCCACTGCAGATTTGCAGAGTTCGTTGACACTGGCTAATAGTTGTTCGAGTCATTTCACCCTGACTGCTATGTCATGGG
>JAFNXM010000017.1 GCA_017383485.1 Bacteroidaceae bacterium | reverse complement strand
TTACTGAAAACTTCTACATTGAAATTTCACTTCATAATTTTCAAAACGGAAAACTTTTCTTTTTTTATTTTTCCAAAAGTTTTCCATTTTAGAAAAGTCCAGTTGAATTTTTAACACAAAAAAGTTTATATTTTTTATAAAGTAAAGGAAAATAATTTGTACCTTTGCCAACCTATTTCCGATCCCTAGGATGCGGATTTTTTTAGTCTATTTTTTTGAAACAAAACAAAACTACAATGATACAAACCGTACTAAAAAGAGACGGAAGAATCGTAGGATTCAACCGCGAAAAGATTGCCGCTGCAATACGTAAAGCCATGTTAACCACAGAAATGGGCGAGGACGACGTATTGGTAGGCAAGATCGTAGACCGCATCGAAATGCGAGGTGAAGAACAATCCACCGTGGAGAAAATCCAGGACATGGTGGAAGTCGAACTTATGGCTTCGCCACGCAAGGAAGTAGCCAAGAGTTATATTGCCTATCGCGACAAGCGCAATATTGCCAGAAAGGCAAAGACTCGTGAGATGTTTTTGGAAATTGTGGAAGCTAAATCCAACGACGTGACTCGCGAAAATGCAAATATGAACGCCGACACGCCAGCGGGTATGATGATGAAGTTTGCATCCGAAACCACAAAGCCATTTGTCGACGACTATTTGCTATCACAAGCCACCCGCGATGCAGTACGCAACGGCTATTTGCACATTCACGACAAGGATTATTATCCCACCAAGTCATTGACATGTCTGCAACACCCCTTGGACAAAATCCTCGCTAAGGGTTTCGTAGCTGGTCACGGCGAATCGCGCCCCACTAAGCGTATCGAGACTGCAGCAATCATGGCGTGCATCTCGATGGAGGTGGTGCAAAATGAAATGCACGGCGGACAGGCCATCCCTGCCTTTGACTTCTACCTGGCTCCCTATGTGAGAAAAAGTTATATCGAAGAAATCAAAAACATCGAAGTTTTGACTGGCATGGATTTGAGTTCGCTCTACGATGCCGAAGTGGAAGATTATATCTACCAAGATCTGGACTTCCTGCAAAGTACTGCGCGATGGAAACAACATGCTATCAATCGCACTGTAAACCGTGTGCACCAAGCGATGGAAGCCTTCATCCACAATATGAATACGATCCACTCGCGCGGCGGCAACCAAGTGGTGTTCTCGTCTATCAACTATGGTACGGACACTTCAGCCGAAGGCCGTTGCATTATCCGCGAATTGCTCACCTCTACCTACGAAGGCGTGGGCGGTGGTTCTACAGCTATCTTCCCTATCCAAATTTGGAAGAAGAAACGTGGCGTGAGCTATTTGCCCGAAGATCGCAACTACGACCTGTATCAATATGCGTGCAAGGTGGCGGCTCGTCGTTTCTTCCCCAACTTTGTCAACCTCGACGCGACGTTCAATCAACACGAGAAGTGGCGTGCTGACGACCCCAACCGCTATATGTACGAAGTGGCTACGATGGGATGCCGCACACGTGTATTCGAAAATAGATTTGGCGAGAAGACATCGGTAGCACGTGGCAACTTGTCCTTCTCTACTATTAATATTGTACGCCTGGCGATTGAGTGCATGCAAATCGAAGAGCAGAGCGTGCGCATCGAGAAGTTCTTTGCAAAATTGGACGAACTCCTGGAAGTCACAGCACAACAGCTGGCTGACAGATACAACTTCCAAAAGACGGCTTTGGCTAAACAATTCCCCTTGCTGATGTCGTCATTGTGGTCAGGATGTGAATGCTTGAATCCCGGCGATACTATCGAGCGCGTGATCAACCAAGGCACGTTGGGTATAGGCTTCATCGGCTTGGCTGAATGCCTTGTAGCCTTGATGGGCAAGCACCATGGCGAAAGCGAAGAAGCACAAGCGTTGGGTCTGCGCATTATTGGATATATGAACCAAAGAGCGGCAGAATTCTCTGAAAGATTTGGTCACAACTATAGTATTCTGGCTACTCCCGCCGAAGGTTTGTCTGGTCGCTTCACAGGTATGGACCGCAAGAAGTTTGGCGTATTGCCTGGCATCACCGACCGAGATTATTACACCAATTCCAACCACGTGCCCGTCTACTATAAATGCTCTCCTCGCCACAAGGCAGAGGTCGAAGCACCCTATCACGACTTGACACGCGGTGGTCACATCTTCTACGTAGAAATCGACGGCGACGCAACACACAACCCCGAAGCGATCATGAATATCGTAGACCTGATGGACCAACACAATATTGGTTATTGTTCGGTAAATCACAATCGCAATCGTTGCATGAACTGTGGTTACGAAGATGCAAGCGAAAATTTGGAGGTTTGCCCAAGATGTGCAAGCAAGGAGATCGACCGTTTGCAACGCATCACTGGTTATTTGGTGGGAACAACTGAACGTTGGAACAAGGCTAAACTGGCTGAATTGAATGACAGAGTTATCCACAAATAGTATACGTGTCCTGGACATCAAGTACGGCACATCTGTCGACGGCCCCGGACTACGCACATCGATCTATTGCGCTGGGTGCACCAATCGTTGCCCTGGTTGCCACAACCCTCAGTCCTGGGACGAAACGGGAGGCGAAGCGATGTCGGTCGATACACTCTTTGCACAGATTGTCCGCGAGCGGATGAATGTCACCTTCTCTGGTGGCGACCCGATGCTGCATCCCGAGGGTTTCACCACTTTGGCGCGACGCATCAAGCAGGAGACTTCGCTCAGCATCTGGTGCTACACAGGTTATCGCCTCGAAGACATCCTGCAACATCCCAAGCAGCGAGCACTGGCTGAACTATGTGACGTCATCGTCGACGGCCCTTTCATCGAAAGCCTGAAGGATTCATCCCTACGCTTTCGCGGCAGTGCCAACCAACGTATCATTGATGTACAGCAATCACTCAACGGAGAAATATGCCTACTCGATTTGTAGTAGGCATATTTTTTTGTACAAAAGATGAATATCACATCTACTTCTGAACAAAGTTTATTTGAGTGAAGTTGGGATCTGCAAAACACGATAAAAGACTTTTATAACACGACAGAAGACTTTATATAACACGATAAAGGCCTTATATAAAAAGCATCAGTCCCTTTTCAAAAAAAGTCTAAGATAATTTTAAAAAGTCCTTGACTTTTTTCAACGAGACGTCGCGAAATTTTCACAAAGCCTTGACTTTTTTCACCAGTTCTTGAAACAAAATCATGGGGAGTTACCTTGCTCTAGGTAATTCCCCATTTTTTTACCACAAAGGCACAATATCATTCTAGAAAATGCAAATTAGATTTTATCGTCGTTTTCACTTTATTTCACGAGCTAGAGAAAGAAAAAAAAATTAATCGGTTTTATCTATAGAGAAAAAAGTATTTTTGCAATTATAACATTATTAATCTTAAATCATAAATTTATAAAAAGCAACAGGAATGATAAACGAAGTAAAAGAGTGGAGTCTTTTTATAGCAGCGTTATTAAGTTTATGTCGCAGATTTCTTGACATAAAATGGATAGGTATTATTGGAGGAATATTCTTTGGGATATTCGTTATTATTACATTCTACCAAATGCGAGCAAAATACAAGAATGAAAAAAAGATAAAACCACTATTCAAAACCTTTTGGATCGATTTGATTATTATCTTCCCACCCATCACGACAATTGTGTTGCTCGTCTTCTTTTTACTTGAACGTTGTGCGTAGTCACGTTTCTCCCCAATCAATATTTTCATCGTAAATACAACTATTCGGTGGGAGCAAGACAGAAGGGTGCTACATGACGATTTTAGTTCTGTATTCGACACAAATACATTGGGAAAGCTATTCGCTATGGAGTAGTTAGTAAAAATAAAAACCAACGAAAACAGCATCCACTTTTAAAGACTATTTTTTAAAAGTGGATGCTGTAAATATCTACTAGCAAGTGAGCAATCTATTATGACTCGCGCGTCATCTGTGCCACCACATCACGACATTCCTCCATCAACCATTTAGGCGTAGAGGTGGCACCGCAAATACCCACGCTCTGAGCACCAGCAAACCACTCGGCACGAATACCCGAAGGCTGGTCGACCATATAAGTAGAGGGGTTGACGCTGCGACAAGCTTCGCACAGCACACGACCATTACTACTCTTCAATCCACATACGAACAAGATGACATCGTGGCGACCGGCAAAGTCCTTGACATTAGGCAAACGGTTAGCAACCTGACGACAAATGGTGTCGAAATATTGGAATTGCGCCGGTGCCTGAATGCGTGCGGTGATATAGTCGACGACGGCTTTGAAACCCTCGAGCGCCTTTGTCGTTTGCGAGAAGAGGCAGATATTGCGGGTAAAGTCCAGCACATCGGCCTCCTCGGGCGATTCTATCACGATAGCACTACCACCCGTCTGTCCCACAAGTCCTAAGACCTCGGCGTGTCCACGTTTACCATAGATGACGATCTGCGGCGGATTGGGTACATCTGCCACACGCTTGATACGGCGCTGCAATTGCAACACCACGGGGCAGGTAGCATCCACCAAATGTATGCCGGCACTTTGCGCCTGGGCGTAGGTCGAGGGTGGTTCGCCATGGGCACGAAGCAACACCTTGCTACCACGAGGCAAGAGGGCGTACTGCTGATGGTCTATCGTCTGCAATCCCATAGCACGCAAGCGGTCGCATTCGCTACCATTGTGCACGATGTCGCCCAGGCAATACAAAGCGCCATCCTTTTCCAATTCCTCCTCGGCCTTGCTAATCGCTGTCGTCACACCGAAGCAATAACCAGAACCTTCGTCTATTTCTATCTGCATATTTTCTTGTTTGTTTTCAGTAAGGACACTTACAAAAAATCCCTGCCAGCGAGTAGCATTCCAATCTCACGGCAGGGATATATTTTATTGACATTCCACCACCCTCTTGAAGGTGTCAAGCAACCATTGCATTTGTTCCTCGCGAGTAAGTTCGCTATTATCCAAAAGCAAGGCATCCTCTGCCTGGCGCAAGGGGGCTACTTCACGATGTGAGTCGATGTAGTCGCGCTCCTGCACATTGCGTAGGATATCATCAAAGCAAACTTCGTCGCCCTTTGCGGTCAATTCCAAATAGCGACGTTGTGCGCGCACTTCAGCAGATGCTGTGACAAAAACCTTCAACTCGGCGTCAGGAAATACTACTGTACCGATGTCGCGACCGTCCATCACGATACCTTTCTCCAAACCCATGCGTTGCTGTGCCTGGGTAAGTGCTGCACGCACAAAGGGCAATGCTGCGATAGGGCTGACGCGTGAAGACACGGTGAGCGAACGGATTTCGCTTTCCACCACTTCGCCGTTCAAACAAACCAATGGCAACTTCGTTTCTTCGTCCAGCACAAACGATATATTGACATCTGCCATCGCCTTCTCAAGTTCTTCAGCCTTGGGTTGACCCTCTGCGTCGAACATATCATTTCTGAGCGCGAACAAAGTCACGGCGCGATACATAGCACCGGTATCGACATAGATATAGCCTACCTTTTGTGCCAGTGCCTTGGCCATTGTGCTCTTTCCGCACGACGAATGTCCGTCGATTGCTACGATTATTTTCTTTTCCATTGTATATTCTATTTTTTGCTACACTTCCATTCTTTTTCCCAAAGATATTAGTTGAAAGAATAGCCGACATTAAACATTAGTGAAGAGGAAGAACGATGATACTTTGCCCACGAAGCACCAAGTTTAAACTTCTTCAGCGAAAGCCCAGCACCACAAGTGAATCCTGCCCAATGGCTAGAACCTGCCGCTTTGAGTTCGTAAGCGCGGCGCAGATTGTATCCTGCAGAGATATAGAGATAGTCCGTAGGCAGTACATCTACACCCACGACAAAGTGGTTCAAGATCATATTATACCACTTGATCTTTTCGCCCTCTATGTGATAAAAATCTTGATTTCTCCAATGCGTGATATCAGTCATGGTCAAAGAAATCTGCACCGGCGCATGTTTCATCTTTTGCGTAAAGCCCAGTTGTAAATCAAAAGGCAAACGTTCGGGGCGATCATCGAAAGTTTTAATGGGAGCACCGATATTTTTCATTGCAGCTGATACCGAGATACCTTTTTCCTCATCATAATAATTCAAACCAAGGTCTACTGCCAAGGCAAAGGCAGAGAAATCTGCGTACCTGGAATAGAGTCCCTTCAACGTAGCACCACCTGCCCACCTGTCGGTCAGGGCATAACTATATCCCACGCCCACAACGATATCTTTAGGAGAGAAGTCGCCCAACTCCATACCATTTTGGTCCGTCTCGGTCATCTTACCATAATTCATCATTTGTGCAAACACTGCACCCGTATGGCGCTCGCCAAAAGCCTTGACATACTCTGCACCAGCCCAAATACCAGAGTCAAAATAGGTCATAAAATTCAAGCCAAGTGAATTGTCGCTCACACCAGAATAAAGGGCAGGATTGACAGAACCCGTCCATGGTGCATCGTCGACAACGGAAATATTTTCGCCACCCAGGGCAGCCACACGCGAGGCCATTGGCAGACGCAATGACGTATGACTAAATGACCCCTCCTGCGCTATGACGGGAAGCGCAAGAATCAGCAAAAGCGAATATATGAGAATTCTTTTAATCATGTCCACTATAAATTGTGTCCAAAGTTACTATAAAAAATAGATTTCAGTACACCTTTTATCAGAAAATCTAACACCGCCACTCCCCTTCTTATTCTCCGTTAGAGGAAATTAAATATTTTTTTCACAAATCCTCCGCCAGCTTGTATTTAATGGTTTTTTGATCGTTTTTTACCTCTGCTTTCAACCTTCTTATCTACGCTAAAGATGAAAGCACCCTGCCAGAAGATGTATCTTTGCATTATCTTTCATACGCGCGCGGGTACCTTATTATATTAGGACGCTCCAGAATGAAATGACAGCGATCTTTGACAAATTGTATCACATTTCACTTCCCCTTCAGACTGGGGAACATCTGATGCGAAGTATTCAGAAGCATCTGGTAAACTTCGTCAACGGGTGTTTCGTAAATCTCTGCCAATTTTTCCACCACATAGGGAATGTAAGATGGTTCGTTTCTCTTACCACGATGAGGATGAGGCGTAAGATATGGTGCATCTGTTTCAACAACGATTCTGTGTAATGGCACCTGACTTTGCAGAATGGCGGGCAGAGTAGACTTCTTGTACGTCAATACGCCACCTATGCCTAAGGCAAAGTGGGGAAATTTATCCAACAGTTCGCATGCTTCGTCCGCATTGCCGCCAAAGCAGTGAAATACTCCTGAAGGAATTTTGTCAGCGTAGGGCAAAAGTGTTTCGACCACCTCCTGATGCGCACTGCGAGCATGTATGCTGATAGGAAGTTGATAGCGTACGGCCCATTCCAACTGTCGCTTGAAAATATCTATTTGCTCCTCCTTGCGACTTGTATCCCAATACAGATCTATCCCTATTTCGCCTATTGCAACAAAGGCTGCAGGATTCTCATCTAATATTTCTTCCATCCTATCCAATGCCTCGTGCGGACAATCCGGCATTTCAGTGGGATGCATGCCTATCATCGGCAAGCACACGTCTGGATGGCGACGACACAAGTCCATGAGTGACGAAAAGGAGTCGAGATCGATGCTGGGCAAAAGTAGGTGTGCCGCACCAGCATTAACGGCTCGGAGCACCACTTCGTCTGCATCATCAGCAAACTCCTCGGTATAAAGATGCGTATGGGTATCTATGAATGAATACATGTGAAGTCGTAGAAAGATATCTTACTTTTGTCTGTTCAGTAAAGTTTGTGCAAAGCTCCACAAATAGTCTTTCGCTTCAGCGGAGAGACTTGTTTGCTCAAGATTTTCTTTCGCTTTGTTATAGAATGCTTCTATTGCCTCCTGGCATTCTTTATCGATAGAAAGTTCGTCATAAATAGCACGAATTGCGTTGACCTTTTCATCTGGATCAAGATTGGCATTATGCAAGGTTTGCAACATTCTTGCCCTACCCTCGTCATTCATCTTGCCCAAAGCACGAATCAGGAGGAAAGTCTTCTTGCCGCAACGAATATCACCGCCAATAGCCTTGCCAAATACTTCGGGATCGCCATAGACGTCGAGGTAATCGTCGCGCAACTGGAAGGCAAGTCCCACATTCATCGCAAAATCATACAAAGCCTGAGCATCTGTTTCGGAAGCGTTGGCACAGAGCGCACCCATCTTGGCTGCACAGCCCAGAAGTACGGAAGTTTTCAAACGAATCATTTCGATGTATTCTGTTTCCGTCACATCTGCACGATTTTCAAAGTTCATGTCATACTGCTGTCCTTGGCAAATTTCATCCATAGTACGGATGAACAAATCCATCATTTCAGATTTTCGCACGGCATCAGTCTGCTGCATAAAACGACAAGCCATAATGAGCATGGTGTCTCCTGAAAGTATTGCTGTATTAGCATCCCATTTCACATGTACCGTTGGGCGTGAGCGACGAACTTCTGCATGATCCATCAGATCGTCGTGCAAGAGTGTATGATTGTGATATATTTCTATTGCCAAAGCTGCAGGAAGGACTTTCTCGACATCTTGACAAAAGGCATTGTAGCACATCAATGCTAAAACAGGACGAATGCGTTTGCCGCCGCCCTGCAGGGTATAACTTATGGGTTCATATAGCCCTGGAGGAACGACTGGATAAGCTATTTCGCCGAGGGTTTTCTCTACAATAGACAGAAGTTGTTCGGGTGTTTTCATGCGTCGTATTTGTGTAAGTATTTATATCTATTGGATAAAACTTTTTTATTTTGATGCTCTTCTACTTCCTTAAAAAGCATTATTTCGGTTCAAAATGCAAAGGTAATGTTACCGCCACCTTGCATGGACTTCCCTGAGACTTTCCTGGTTTCCACATTGGCATACGCTTCATGGCAGACAACACAAGCTTATCTAAATCTGGATGTAGACTTTTCACCACACAAAATTCGTGCGGATAACCGTTCTCATCTACAATAAATCGCACCTCCATCAATCCCCTGACTTTCCTATCCATACAAGTCTTGGGATAAGGGATATTTTCTCCCAGCCATGTCATCAAAGCCTTGACACCACCAGGAAAGACCGGCATCTCTTCCACCTGATCTACCTGGACTAACTGAGGTCCCTCAACAGGCAAGTCTATATCATCAATGTTATGCTCTGTGTCCAAATCCTCCCATTCGCTTATCCATTCCTCTGCATTGAATGTTTCTTTGCCCTTGATCCCGATAATTATATCATGATCTGTGGCCTCGACAATTTCGCCAATTTGTTCTGTAGCGTCTTTATCGGTTGATATTGTTGGGCGACTTCTTCCGCCAGAAATTATTTTTATTTCATGCTCAGGTCTTGCATCAAGCTGGGCCAATTTGGGGATTTCTTTTTCAAAATCTTTTGCACTTTTGTACAAGTTATATTTCAAATAAAGGTGAACACCTACAGGCAGACCTACGAATAATATCATTCCCACAAATAGAATGGTAAGCGCACGAGCATATCTTCGTCCTATTGTAGCACGAAGTTGATATGCGCCATAGTCCTTGTTTCTATCACTAAAGACCTGGTTGCACCATTCCTGGGAATAAAGGTCTACTTTCCTCACTGATTATTCCAGCCTTGTGCTTTGAGTTCAAATTCCTGACCGTCTCGTGAGACGAGCATACGTCCTTGTTCTGCTGGAGTGATATGTCCGATGATGCGTACGTCGGGAATTTGCGACACAGCCTCGTGTGCTGTCAAGGGCACGGTGAAGAGTAATTCGTAATCGTCGCCTCCGTTGAGCGCACAGGTACTGACATTCATATTGAATTCTTCTGCTGCCACGGCGGTCTGATAGTCGAGCGGCAAACGTTCTTCGTAGATTCGTGCACCCACACCTGATGCTTCGCAGATGTGCATCACTTCCGACGACAGTCCATCGCTGACGTCTATCATCGCAGTGGGACGGATGCCAGCGGCGCGAAGTGATTCGACGACGT
The DNA here is from genome assembly GCA_017383485.1 of Bacteroidaceae bacterium. Classification (GTDB taxonomy): domain Bacteria; phylum Bacteroidota; class Bacteroidia; order Bacteroidales; family Bacteroidaceae; genus Alloprevotella. The sequence continues at coordinate 13,691 of JAFNXM010000017.1, read as the reverse complement.
CGCGGCGTGCTTCGGGTTTCAATAGTCGTTCGAGCAAGTATTCACGTCCGCTGAAATCTGGTTGGGCTGCTTCGGCTTCTGTCGAAGGTCGCGAGTTGAAGATGTGCTTTTCGCGCTCCATCAACTGCAATCCCATGTACGCTGCGCCGAGGTTTCCACTCACACAAAGCAAATCTGTCGACTTTGCACCACTGCGATAGACCACTTCGCCCTCTGTCGCTTCTCCGACACAAGTGATACTGATCGCCAGGCCTGTGAGCGAAGTACTGATGTCACCTCCCACGATATCGACATCATGTTTTTTGCATGCGAGACGGATTCCCGAGTAGAGCGCCTCTACATCTTCTACAGCAAAGCGTCCACTTATTGCCAAATTCACCAACAACTGCGTGGGCTTGCCGTTCATTGCATAAACGTCCGAAAGGTTTGCCATCGCCGCCTTGTATCCAAGATGTTGCAAGGGTGTATATTGCAGATCGAAATGTATACCTTCCATCAACATATCCGAGGTCAGCAGAAGATTCTTCCCATCTACTGATTTCAGCACGGCGCAGTCATCGCCCACGCCTTTGAGTGTGGTGGATTGTCCTTGTGGTAGTTCTTTGGTCAAGTGTTTGATTAGGCCGAATTCGCCCAACTTTGCTATTTCTGTCATATCTATTTGTTTTCTTTCTTAATATTGTTTCAACACGGGGATACCTTCGCCCCATTTACGCACCAAAATTAGTAAAAAGCCGTGGATTTGCATGCAGAATAAATGATTTTTTATGCAAATGCACCTACTTCGCTGCGATAAGCCAAGGGTTTTCTTCTTCGCTACGTAATGGATATAATATGCCCTCAGGCCCTGGAAAATTTGGAGAAAAGATTTGCCATTCTTTGGTCGCACAGTTTCTGCACAAATCCAAAGCGACGTGACCCATAGTGCGACGCAGATTCACCTCGACACAGGGATGTAGCTTTATTCCCTCTTCCGCTTGCACCAGCATCATATCTACGCCCAAGTGGCCCACATAGTCGGTGCCCAAGAGCTCTGACAAGCGGAGCGGCAGTACACATATGACATCGTCGAGCAAAGAACGAAGGTGTTCGGGAAAACATTGCATCAATCTGTCGGGATGGGCAATCAAATTGCCGGCGTATGCGCCACCAGAATGAGTGAGAAAAAGAGAAATGCCTTGATACTGCACGCCCGAAGTATCGGCATAAAACTCCAGAGCAAAATCTGCCACACGATCGTAGTAGGGTTCGATCTCGATACCTCCTTGACGGCGAATAATACGCGAGACACGGCCACGCGGAGAGTGCGAAGCATTGGGCTCCAACAGAAAGATGCCACGTCCGCTGGTAGACCAAGGCGCCTTGGCAACTACCCGTCTGTGTGTTTCCACAAACTGCCACACACTTTCATCCGATTCGCACCACAGCGAAATACCAATAGTCTGCGGCAGGTCCTGACGAATGCGTTGCAGGAGTTCTACGGACAAGCGGCGACTACTGAGTTGTCGCATCCTTTCCAATGATTCCGCCGAGGGCAGCAGATGTGGCGAAATACCTGCCCGTTGCAGACGAAATACCACCTGGGCGTCCCACCCCCACACTTCGACTTTGTCGGGATTGACCTTGTGCAAGTCACACTCGTCCACCCATTCTACGTCCGAGGTCAGAAAGGGTGCACCATCAGTGCTGACACCCTTCGGCCGAACGATGACATCGCCCCGACTAGCCCAAAGCGAGGGCATAGCCCACAGGCGAGCCTCCAAAGTACGCGCCGCCTCGGACGAACAATAATAAGGTGTGCCGTCGGCCAAAGCGTCATCGTGCGAAGGATTGAAGAGGTGGAGCGTCATAGATAAGGGGAATGTATCTGTGGGCTAGGGGGAATATAAACGAGGGGTTAGAGATAGGGATTGCCCACATGTTCGTCTGCAATATTGGTTTCAGGTCCGTGACCGGGGAGCACGAGGATTTCGTCGGGCAGGGCGAGGATCTTTTCCTGCAAAGCACGTACCAATGAGGCGCCGTCGCTGCCGGGCAAATCGCAGCGACCTATGCTGTAGCGGAAGAGGCTGTCGCCACTGAGCAGCAGATGTGAGTCGGCCAGATAGTAGCACACACCGCCGGGGGTGTGACCAGGGGTATTGATCACCTGGATGCGTTGGTGGCCAAAAGGGATTGCTTCGCCTTCTGCAAGACCGCGTTCGACCTGGGGCAACTGCAGTGGCAAAGCGCGGTGCAGGAACATCTGCATCTGCATATCTGCACACTCGTAGGTGGGGATGTCTGCACTTCCCAACAGGGGGCGCAGGCCGTAGGTGTCGCACAGAAATTGCGCGCCAAAGATGTGATCAAAATGTCCGTGGGTGTAGAGCGACAACACAGGTCGCAGTTCGTGCTGTGCGACGAACTGGCGAATCGCATCGTACTCGTGGGGGTAAAAAGCGCCGCAGTCTATGAATACGGCTTCACCACTTTCGTCCCACAACAGATAGGTGTTTTCCTGGATCATATTTACCTCGAAGCAGACGCATCGGAGTCCATGCTGAGCGTGGGGCAAATTGATGTCTCTGGGGGTACAGGGAGCGTTGAGCATATCTATTGTTTTTAGGAGCGGATTGGAATAAAAATTGTACAATATAAAACAAGAGGAAGCGCTACATGGGAGCGCCTCTCTCTGCTATAACATCACGTAGGTGACTTGCTTGGTTTCGAAGAATTCGTCTTTAAAATAATCTGCCAGATTCCACGTCTCAGCCGCGCGTTTGAATGGCGCCAACTCGTTGGTCAGATCACCGCCTTTCAAGCAAATCAAACCATTGGGCAGGGAGTTCTTGGATTCGCGTGCCACATTCTTGCGCACAAGTTTCACCAGTTCGCCCGTATCCATCACGGCGCGACTCACGACAAAGTCGAACTTGCGTTTTTCCTCCATCACGTTGCGATGCAGCGCCGTCACGTTGGTCAGGCCCAAGGCTTCGATCACCGCATTGGCCACCTTGATTTTCTTACCTATACTATCGACCAACACGAACTCGCATTCGGGGAAAAGTATGGCAAGGGGAATGCCTGGAAAACCACCGCCTGTGCCTACGTCCAAAAGGCGTGTGCCAGGACGGAAGTTGACTACTTTTGCTATGCCCAAACTGTGCAGGACGTGGTGGGAATATAGGTTGTCGATATCCTTGCGCGAGATGACGTTGATCTTGGCATTCCACTCGCGATAGAGGACATCGAGTTGTTCGAACTGACTTTTTTGCAAATCGGTCAGTTCTGGGAAATGATCAAATATGATTTGTGCTACTGAGGTATTCTCTGGCATAAGTTTTACTTATTATTAATTATACGAGAGCAAAGTTACAATTTTACGGGGAAAGAACTATACATCCGAGGGGAGATTTCGCAAGAATCTCTCCTTATTTTTTGTCTTTTTCTGAGAGGAGAAAATCATCGGCGTCTGCCCAAGCAGGAAATTTGCGACGGAAAGCAGCGATTTTTTCTACGTCGAATTCAACGGGCAAAGCACCTGGCTTGTCATCCATTTGCCCCACCGCTTTGCCCCGTTCATCAAAGGCCACACTGGCGCCGCAGTAGGAAATATTGTCGCCGATGCCTGTACGATTCACGCCGAATACATAGCACTGATTCTCGATAGCTCGTGCGCAGAGCAGGGCTGTCCAAGCCGAGATGCGTGATGCGGGCCAATTGGCCAAATACAAGATGGCATCGTAGTCGCCCCGACAGCGCGAGAAGACGGGAAAGCGCAAATCGTAGCAGGTCTGTAGCAAGAAGCGCACGCCACATATCGTCACAACCACCCTTTCCGCCCCAGCACTATACACCTGGTCCTCGCCACCATAGGCAAAGAGGTGTCGCTTGTCGTATTGCGCCAAGATTTCGCCTTGGGGTGAGGTGACAAACAGGCGATTGTATATTTTGCCATCTTCCGCCCAGGGCAGTGTGCCAGCAATCGGTGACTGCAGGCGTCGTGATGTATCGCGCATCCAAGTCAAAGCCGCTTGTGCCTGTGCCAAAGTGTCCGCAGAAGGAGACACGTCGAAACCAGTAGCCCACATCTCGGGCAGCACGTAAAGATCGGCAGGCTCAGCGCTACTGATCATTTGTTCGACACGCTGAATATTGGCATCAACATCTCGCCAAGCAATATCGAGTTGTAAGAGTTGTACTTTCATCTAAAATCATTTTTGCATTCGTCTTTGGGACAAAGATACGATTAAGCGAGCAAGAAATATGAAGTTTACTTCAATATTTTTTGCAGCGAGCGGAAGTATCTTGGAGATTCATCTCAAAGATACGGATAAGCGAGCGAAATAATATCAAGCTGGCTTGAATATTTTTCACAGCGAGCGGAAGTATCTTGGAGATTTATCTCAAAGATACGATTAAGCGAGCGAAATAATATCAAGTTTGCTTGAATATTTTTCACAGCCAGCTGCATTTTCATTTCGATTTTATTTATAAAAAACCTTAAAGACCTGCAGAAATTTTGACAAAATGCCCTACCCCATCTAGAACGAGTGAATAGGATAGTCATTGGGAAAAGTTACAGGATATTAGACCTCGTTGTAAAAAGCCCTAACCTTTTTCAAAAAAGCCTTGACTTTTTTCAACAAACCCTAGGGATTTTTGCACAAAGCCTTGATTTATTTTTCTCAGAAAAAGGAGAATTTTCACAAAATCCGCCCACTTTTTACCCTAGATTTTCACAAAATCCCTGATTTCATACCCTTTTTCACCAAAATCTTGCTGTTTTTACCCTTCTGAGAATCGCGTAGCCGCGAACAACTGGCGGCATGGTGAAAACTACGCGATTCTCGAGGCATTAGTGAGGGGGATGAAATTGCTGCTTACTAAGTTAAAATACAAAGTAAGCACCTATACTGATATTGATATAGACTTACTTATCAGAAGGGGATATTATGAGATTTACAATAATCCTCAAACTCCTCATCCGATTTAAAAATACTATCACAAATCTTCACAAAGGAAGATTTTACATCTACCGTATATTCTTTTGTAGCATTTATCACCTTAGACAACTTTGCTATAAACTCGTTAAAATCCTTATTCAAATTATTCAATTTCTCAATCGTTGAATAATCAAGTTGTTTTTTACGGGCGGGATAAAGTATTCTTGATTCACTTGCTTGCATATGGATAATACCAATACCAAAAGCATTGTTCAAGCGTTCCATTTCATCCGATAAATCTTCATTAATCTCAAAGGCTACTAAATATCCATAATTTGCCCAACTGCTATTTGATAATGCTTGGAAGTAATATTGCTTTAATTGATAGTCTGATTCAATTTTTCTTTTCAATTCGTATGAATAAATATGAACAGACTCTTTCGGTTCTGTTGCCTTCAGCAAAGAAAGCGTAGCATCATTTTTGAATTCTTCAAATTCAACACCAACAATGTCTGGATGCACCCATTTCTGTGCCGAATCTACTTTGCTAGAAGATTTTTCGTGAAATATCGTTTTGGCATAAATATTGCGAGTGCGAAGAAAACTACAAAACACCTTATGCAAAGAACGCTCATCATAACTCTGTTGAATTGCAGGGGCAGAAACTGGGTTAGTATTATCGACAGGTGCATTTGTAGTATTCCCCAATAAATTCTCAATTTCTTGAGCATAATCAGTGATGTTGCAGCAAGTACCAATAGAGCCTGAAGATTTTTGCAACTTTTGAGACATATCTTTGCGATAGATAACTTTATCCATCCATACCACCGACCTTCTGTGAGGTAAATCGGTATTAGGAACATAGTAGTAATCGCTACTAACAGTTCCAACATAGTAGTAGCCCTTACCAGAAGGACTCAACACCACATCACCAATTTTTAACCCTTTAATTATTGTCCAAAGAAAACCGCAAGCAAGTCCTGCCGCTGTTTTGGATTTACCAGGAGCGTTCTCCATCCAAATTGGAATAAACTCCTCATTGAAATCTCTCCAGTTATCAAAAAGATATGCTGAAAGGTCTATATTGATATCAAAATTAGCACCAATATAATTTTCTTCATGGCACATGCTGGCATATATACTACCTTGCCCCAACATTACTCTGTTATACTTTTTCATACTATTATAGTGTCAACAGGGAAATACATTAATATTCACTTACCTCTTTTATCAACTCACACAAAACAGAGAAGGGAGGAAATTTACTTCCCTCCCCCTTCCCGATCAACGATCGGCATACATTTCTTCGTAATATTTTTCGTATTCGCCGCTGGTGATATTGTCCATCCATTCCTGGTTTTCCAAATACCACTTGACGGTCTTTTCGATACCTTCTTCGAATTGCAGGCAGGGTTCCCATCCGAGTTCTGCCTTCAACTTGCGGCTATCGATGGCGTAGCGCAAATCGTGGCCGGCACGGTCGGTGACATAAGTGATGAGGTCCATATCTTCGCCTTCCTTTCTGCCCAAAAGACGATCTACGGTATTGATCACGACTTTAATGATGTCGATATTTTTCCATTCGTTGAAGCCGCCAATATTGTAGGTCTCGGCCACCTTACCTTCGTGGAAGATCAGGTCGATAGCACGGGCATGGTCTTCGACATAAAGCCAATCGCGCACGTTCTCACCCTTGCCATACACGGGCAAAGGTTTGCGGTGGCGAATATTGTTAATGAAGAGCGGAATCAGCTTTTCGGGGAACTGATAAGGTCCGTAGTTGTTGGAACAATTAGTGACCACAGTGGGCATGCCATAGGTGTCGTGGAACGCACGTACGAAGTGGTCGCTGCTCGCCTTGCTCGCGCTATAGGGAGAGTGAGGATTGTACTTTGTAGTTTCCACAAAAAAGTCGTCGCCGTAGACTTCGTGAGCGCTGAAATCGTTAGCCTTGCCCTCGGGATGTGTCAGTTCGAGCGCACCATAGACTTCGTCGGTTGAAATGTGATAGAAACGCTTGCCTTCGTAGCGTTCGGGCAGGCTTTCCCAATACAATTTAGCCGCTTGCAACAGGGACAATGTGCCCATGACGTTGGTGCGTGCAAAGGTGAAGGGATCCTTGATGCTGCGGTCCACATGACTTTCGGCCGCCAGGTGGATGATGCCGTCGATATGTTCGTCCTGCATCAATTGATAGAAGGCTTCGAAGTCGCAGATGTCCATCTTGACAAAGCGATAGTTGGGCGCCGACTCAATATCCTTGAGGTTGGCCAAATTTCCGGCATAGGTCAACTTGTCAAGGTTGATGATCTTATACTCGGGGTATTTGTTGACAAACAAACGTACGACGTGGCTGCCGATAAAACCTGCTCCGCCTGTAATTACAATAGACCTTTTGAATTCCATATTATTAGTTTTTCAGATTTTCTAAACGTTTTTGAGATTGGCAATACATTTCTTCAACGATTCCGTCCAATAGGGTACGGACACGCCAAAGGTTTGCTTAACCTTGGTCTTGTCCAACACGCTATAGGCAGGACGCTTGACGCGCGAGGGAAACTCGTCGCTATGACATGGTTGGATGTCGCAGGCTGTGTGTCTGGCATATTCGGCAATCATCTTGGTGAAGTCGTACCAAGAGCAGACGCCCTCGTTGGAATAGTGGTAGATGCCTGAATGGCCCTCGTACTTGCGACCCTCGACAATTTCGAAAATGGCTTGCGCCAGGTCGAGTGCGTAGGTGGGGGTGCCGCATTGATCGAACACGACCTTGAGTTGTGGCTTTTCGGCGGTGAGCTGTAGCATCGTCTTGACGAAGTTTTTGCCAAATTCGCTATATAGCCACGCCGTGCGCAGGATGACGTGATGGCATCCGCTGGCCTGGATGTATTGTTCGCCCCACAATTTGGTCTTGCCATAGACACCGGTGGGCGTACCCTTTTGGTCCTCGGCACAAGGTGTGTTGTAGGGATCGCCACCAAAGACATAGTCGGTCGATACATGTATCAATGTGCCACCGACCTCGTGCATCGCCTTGGCCAAATGGTCGACCGCTGTGGCATTGAGCAGTTCGCAGAAGGCTTCGTCCTCTTCGGCTTTGTCCACATTGGTATAGGCTGCGCAGTTGATGATGACCTGAATGTCATGCTCCTTGACCATCGCCATCACAGCCGAAGCATTGGTGATGTCCAATTCGGCTACGTCGGTAAAGATATAATTGTCGTGACTCTGAGCCGAGACAATGCGCATCTCATTGCCTAATTGCCCGTTGGCTCCAGTAACCAATATATTCATTTTGTATAGTTGTATTCTAAGATTGTTTTCCTGTTATTGAACGGGAAAGCACATGGCACGCACTTTCCCTATTGCAAAGGTAATTGTTTATTCCTTTCTGCACAATAAAAAACGGCGCTTTTTCACCCATCCAAACCATTGAGCACACAACTCTATGCAAAGAATAGCACCTCGGCAAGTCCGAAGTGCTATTCTTATATATATAAAATGTATCTCCTCAAAGAGAGATTAACATTCTCTTATTACTTTGCAGCTTGAGCAATTTCCTTTTCAGCTTTTGCTACAGCTTTGTCATAAGCCTTTTGAGCTTTTGCCTTAGCCTTACCTTCTGCTTTCTTCACAGCGTCGTAGAGTGCCCAGAGGTTGTACTTAGCAACAGCAGCCTTTTGAGCAGCTGTGTACTTAGCAGCAGCAGCTTCTACAGCAGCTTCCTTTTCAGGAGCAGCGTAAGCGTGCTTATAACCCTTCACGTCGTTCCAGTGACCGCGAGTAAAGTCGGGGAATGTCACTGCGGCGCAGTTGTTGTCCATTGAGATAGCGCCCAATTCTGCTACGCAGCACCATTCAGCCATGTCGTATACGTCCATATCGAGGGGGAGACCATTTTGGAGACAGTAAACGAGACGTGCATCCATCATGAAGTCCATACCACCGTGACCCATTTCACGACCGAGTTCACCGTACTTAGTCAAGATGGGGTGATAGTATTTCTTTTCGAGAGCAGCAGCTTGTTCTGCATTGATGAAGCCGTGTGCGTTGAGGTTGTCTACAGCAGGAGCATCAGTACCCTTGAGAGCGTCTGCAGAAAGAGCATACTTGGGTTCTGGATACTTAGTAGCGTAACCCTTAGTACCTGTCAACTTGAACAAACGGTTGTAAGGTTGTGGAGTCATTACGTTGTGTTGGATTTCAACTACCTTACCCTTAGCTGTACGCATCAAAGTAGTAGTGTGGTCACCATTACGGAATTCTTTGCATTCCTTGCCAGTCTTCTTTTCTACCCATTCCTTACCTACGAAACTTTCTGTATCCATAGCGATAAGTGTAGTGAAGCGGTCACCACGGTGGATATCCAAACATTGAGCAACAGGACCGAGACCGTGAGTAGCGTAAACGTCACCGCGGTTTTCCATGTTGTACTTCATACGCCAACGGAGGTTGTTCTTGTCGTTGTCGTTAGGATCTTTCCAATAGTAATCCCAGAACCATTCGAGGCCGTGGATATAAGCACCTTCAGCGCGGATGATTTCACCGAAAACGCCGTCTTGAGCCATAGCGAGTGCGTTGAGCTCGTAGTAGTCATAGCAGCAGTTTTCGAGGATGAAGCAGTGGAGGCGAGTCTTTTCAGAAAGGTTGATGAGTTCCCAGCATTGTTCGAGGTTCATTGCAGAAGGCACTTCGATTGCAGCGTGCTTGCCGTTTTCCATAGCATACTTTGCTACGGGGAAGTGGTGATTCCAGTCTGTTGCAATGTAAACCAAGTCTACGTCTGGACGCTTGCAGATTTCTTGGTAACCAAATTCGCCTGAGTAAATAGCAGCAGGAGCAAGACCTTGCTTGCGGAGATACTGTTGGCATTCTTCAGCACGTGCTTCTTCGTAGTCGCAAAGAGCAACGATTTCAACGCCTGGGATGTGTGCGAAACGATTCACAGCACCATCACCACGCATACCAAGACCTACGAAAGCGACGCGAACTGTTTGAATAGGCGTAGCAGTAAGTCCGAGAACGTGTTGTTGACCTGCAGGACGTTGTGGTGCATCAATAACGATTGTACCCTTGTCCCAATGCCACTTTGTAGAAGGTGACAGAGATTGTGCTTGAGCAATGATGCCAGAGAAAGAGAGCACTACTGCCAAGCTCAAAAGAAAGAACTTTTTCATGTTCATAATTTTAACTGGTTTTAGGTTAATATTTGATTATTCTGTATAATTTTCGAACAGAAAGTTTACGTCTTTGCAAAGTTACACATAAATAAATAGAAGTGCAAGAAAAGAGAGTAAAAAAGTAGAGGCTGGCAAGAAATACATCTCACCAACCTCTACTTATATTCTATATATGTGTAATCCTTTTAGATTACCATGAATCGAAGGTTTGGATTAAATTACTTTCCAATTGACTTCAACGCGCCATCCAATTGAAGAGCGAACGCATTTTCTGGTTGGATAGCAAGAATCTTGTCTACATAGAGACGAGTATTTGCGAAGTCGTCAGTTTGCAAGCTGTAGAATGCCAAATAACGGTAAGCTTCGATTTGAGCAGAAGTAATATTGTCACGACCTTCCATCATCTTGATAGCTTCTTCGTAGTATTGCTTAGGAAGTTCTTCGGGAGCGTTACCATTCTTGATATTGATACGTGCACGATAGAGCATTGCTTGATATGCAGTTGAATCCATTTCGAGGACCTTAACCAATACAGCGTCGCCATTCTTTACGTATTCATCCTTCTTTTCAGGAGTCAAACCATCTTGTTGAGCTGCGAATACGTAAGTTTGTCCCAAGCGCAGGTAGTCTGCCACCTTAGCCTTTTCACCACACAAGTCTACATACTTTTGTGTTGCAGCGATTGCTTCGTCATATTGCTTGTTTTGGCGATAAAGCTTTGCCAACTCTGTGAGAGCACCAATTTTCTTGTTGTCTCTGTCAAATGCCATAGTGTAGTATTCAATGGCCTTTTCGTTATTCTTCAATTCCTTCATATATTCTGCAGCGTATGCGTAGTCAATATAAAGGTAGAGTGTATCGTCGAATTCCTTGTTTGTGATATAGCCCATGAGTTCTTCGACCTTAGCCATATCTTCTACGTAGTTGATTGAATTACGAGCTGCTTCGAAGTTTGAGATAAACTTCATACGCTTGAGCATACGGCCACCGGGTGCGATAGGTTCAATCTCAGCAACGATATTCTTGATCTGAGAGAATTCTGCTTGAGAGAAGAGCGCCATCATGTAGTTTTCGCAAGAGAGGATGCTAAAGTTGTCATCCTTTGGAGCACGCTTGTAGTATTCGCCATAGTGTACGATAGCTTGCTTGTTGTCATTGAGCTTGAAGTAAATATCACCCAATTCCTTTTCAGCATCGTAGTTGTCTGGCTCAATACCTTTGATCTTGTTCAAAGTTTCGATAGCTACGTATGGGTTCACGTTCTTGTAAACAAAAGCATTGCGCTTGAGTGCAGGAACGTAGTCAGGATTTACAGCCAAAGCTTGGTCGAAGCATTGACCTGCTTCACCGTATTTTTTAGCAAACATAAATACTTCGCCACGGAACATCAAGACATTCACATCTTGTGGGTCGAGTGTATACAATTGGTTAGAGCATTGTACAGCTGCAGGGTAGTTCTTGTTTGTCAAGAAGAAGTCACCTACGCTCAACAATTGTTCCTTGTCCTTTCTTACACCCTTAATCAATTTAGTAAATGCTTTGTTTGCAGCATCGGGGTCAGCCAACTGTTGATCTACGACAGTTTGTGCCAATGCAGCGTTTTCTGCATTCAAGTCAGCAACTTGGTAAGACTTTTGAGCTTGAGCACTGAGTCCTCCGACGAACAAAGCTGCTGCGAGAGCCAAATTACGAAAGATTGTTTTGTTCATTATTATAAGTTTTTATTAGTTAAATACATAATAATTGATACACACGTAAGCGCAAGACACGCTTATTCTTTGCAAATTTACTAAATATTCCCCATACAATTGCCTTTTTGATATATTTTTATTGTTTTTTTCTGTTTTTTTTGATTTAGTAACATTCTACAGGCACACAAGTGATGCAAAACGGGCGTGTCCCACCACCTCCGGCGATATATAAAAATGCACTTTGACGTATGCAAAAAGCAAATAGAAGCCCAACATAAAGTATCGTCCTCGAGGCTGCATAAAAAAAGGTCTAACCTTTTTTGAAAAGACCGTTTTGGAATTTTAAAAAGGTTAGACTTTTTTTCAACGAGGCGTCGCGAAATTTTTACGAGGCGTCGCGAAATTTTCAAAAGGTTAAAACGAGGTTTTTTTTACCTTATATCAATTAGTGCTGACAGACTTCACCTGCACCGGACTATAGGGTAAAAGTTGCGAACCATTACAAAGAATTGTTTGACCCTTTTGCCCCTTCAGGAAGAAGTAGAACAGATTGACATTAGAACCTCTGCGGGGATCAGTAGAAATCACATAAACGGCACGAGTCAAAGGATAGTCTCCTGTCAAAATACGATATTGATAAGGTCTGAAACCCACGGGATTGTCATCATTATCGCGGCTGACCTTTAGCACCTTGACGTCAAGGTCAGAAAAGTCATCGAGCACCCTTTCCTTAGGCTCTTTCAGCCAATTAGTCCCAACAACACCGATTACTCCAGCATCCTTTTTCACCAGATCTATCACAGCGTCATTACTACCCTGTGCAAATACATTTCCCTTGATATCCTGACCATTCAGCAGAGAGTCGCGCATATAGCGCACAGTACTCGAACCCGATTTATCAAAGACCAAGCTCAATTCACCCTTACGCGTAGCATATCTCAGTTGTTCCCATCTCGTAATTTTACCACTGACAATGCCCTTGATATCCTCTATATTGAGGACAGAATCAGCCACTTCTTTATTAACAATAAGCGCAAAAGCATCTGTAGCAATGCGCGCTTTAGATATAGGCAATCTGTTTGCCTTTACCCTATTTGTCTCAGCATCCGACAAAGGGCGAGTCACAACACAGCAACGAATACTATCATTGACAAGCATCTGTATCGCAGAATCCTCACTGCAATACACAGCTTTGTCACCTGATTCCACGTGTTGCAAACGGAATGCTTCGAGTTCCTCTGCCATAATTGGACGGAAGGTTTCATCAATTGCGACATAAACATCATCAGAATATCTCCACCCAGACCCTGTATACTTCTTTCCACAAGAGGCAAGAACACACAGAACGCATACGGTCAACAATAGTTTAATACTTTTCATACAAATTTAATGAAATAAAATTAAGTCCCTGTCTTAAAAAAAATATCGGAGGTCTCGACCATGCAAAACCTCCGATACATCTATCTACATCGCTTTCAATTAAGATTTTACATTACAGAAATGTAAGTATTGAAAGCTATCTTATTACTGAATTTGGAAGCGGATAGGAAGCGTGAACCATACAGCCACAGGGTGACCTTGTTGGCGAGCAGGAGTAAAGCGTTGCAAAGTCTTAACTACGTTGCAAGCAGCGAGGTCGCACTCCTTAGAGAGGCTCTTAGCCACTTGAGTTCTACCGATAGAACCGTCTTTCTTAACTTCGAAACGAACTACTACTACACCTTGAAGTTCTTGTTCCAATGCCAAAGCTGGATATTGCAAATTCTTAGCAATGTGTTGCAAGATAGCAGCTTCACCACCAGGATAAGTAGCTTGAACTTCCACGATAGCGTTGTCCACTACTTCTTCTTCCTTTGGAGCTTCTGTTCCACCAGCCTTTTGGTCTTCCTTCA
>JAFNXM010000016.1 GCA_017383485.1 Bacteroidaceae bacterium | reverse complement strand
TATATATTCTCCTTGTACTTCTCTACAAAAAGTTTTATGGAATTGCTTTCAAAGATCGCTTCTTTTAAAGTCGCTCATCAGGGCGTTTCCTGATTAGCGAGTGCAAAAGTACACACTTTTTTAATAATGGCCAAATGTTTTTGGACTATTTTATTAAAAAACTCCATTTTTTACAAAAATCGTTCCCTCTCGAAATTGTTTTGACAAACACAGTTTACAAAACAAGAAGAACTAGAACTTCTCTTCTGCCACCCATGTCGTATATGGCCGAGCTGCAAGACTTGAATTATAATATTTCCTGTCTCCCGTAACCTCCTTACCCAGGAAGGATGGTTTTTCAAAATATTCATCAGAAGAATCTAATTCCACCTCTGCAATAACAAGCCCGTCATTATCACCAAAGAATTCATCCACCTCAAAGATATGTTCACCAAAAGGAACAACCCATCTTACCTTATCTATCGCACCTGGCTCACACAGGGCAAACAGAGACAACCCTTCGTCGTATGTAATTTCTTTTTCAAATTCATAACGAGAAAGTCCGCCATCTCGAGAAGGGCCCTTGATTGTCAAGAACGCTTTCTGATCAGTGAGGCGCACCCTAACCGTACGTCCTTTTTGACTACAAATATACCCTTGCTTAATACGCACATGCGACGTTGCCAAAGATTTATAGTCACCACAAACCAAAAACTTTCTTTCAATCTCGATAGACATACCTTATTATATATACGGGAAAAACCAGCGCTAAATAATAGTCAAAACAAGATTTGACAAAGAGATGAATCCCTGCCAAAACTATTTTATCTAAGTTTCTTGCGGCGCTATCGCCACAATATAACCTTATGCGTAGAATATGCTATATCCAGCAATAATCAAAACCGCCAAGAGAATCAAGGTAAAGAAGAGACCCTTGAACACCTTTTTTGCCTGTTGTTCTTCACGTGCTTCTCTTGCTTTGATCTTCATTTGTTGTTTTTTACCCATAGTATTTAGATTTAAGGTTTGTATTTTTAAAGACTGAGTTCTAAGAATAGACTAATGTATAAAACCTGCCTGTGGACTGAGCATCTTATGATTGTTCCTGCTCAGAGAATTCCATCAGGTAAGCCTTGATAAAACCATCGATCTTGCCATCCATAACGCCACCAACGTCGCTGGTTTGATATCCAGTACGATGATCTTTCACGCGGCGGTCATCGAACACATAGCTGCGAATCTGGCTACCCCATTCGATTTTTTTCTTCCCTGCTTCAATCTTAGCTTGGGCAGCTCGACGCTTTTGCAATTCGCGGTCGTAGAGTTGTGAACGGAGCAAACGCATAGCATTTTCACGATTCTCAAGCTGCTTACGACTCTCGGTATTTTCAATCAAGATTTCTTCTTCCTCGCCAGTATCAGGATCTTTGTATTGGTAACGCAGGCGAACACCGGTTTCCACCTTGTTCACATTCTGTCCACCAGCACCACCAGAGCGGAACAAATCCCAACTGATTTTTGAAGGATCGACGTATACTTCGATTGTATCGTCAACGAGTGGTGTTACAAAGACAGAAGCAAAACTTGTCATACGCTTACCCTGCGCATTATAGGGTGACACACGCACTAAACGGTGCACACCATTCTCAGATTTCAAATAACCATAGGCAAACTCGCCTTCGAGTTCCATAGTCATAGTCTTGATACCAGCTTCGTCTCCTTCTTGCAGATTGGAAATAGTTGTTTTATATCCATTCGCCTCGGCGTAGCGCATATACATACGCATCAACATCGAAGCCCAATCCTGACTTTCTGTACCACCAGCGCCAGAGTTGATCTTCAACACACAACCCATAGCATCCTCTTCCTGGCGGAGCATGTTTTTCAATTCGAGCGCCTCAATGGTTTCTATCGCCTTTGTATAAGCCTCGTCAACTTCATCCTCAGTCACCATTTCTTCTTTGTAGAAGTCAAATGCCAATTCTAATTCGTCGACCAAGGTTTTCACTTCCTTATAACCAACGATCCACTTTTCCAATCCTTTGACCAATTTCATCTGTTCTTCCGCCTTCTTGGCATCATCCCAGAATCCTGGCGCTTGGGTACGGAGTTGTTCTTCCTCCAGCTGTATGATTTTAGCGTCTATGTCAAGGTAGCGATTCAATGCTTCGACTCTATCCTTAGCTGCCTTGAGTTGCTCGATTGTTATCATTTTATTATTTTAGTTTACAAATTCTTTATATAATTAAGCCTGCTCAGTTTCGGCATACATTTGCTCGATTTCCTTAGCATATTTTTCGTATACCACGCGGCGCTTCACCTTAAGCGTGTTGGTCAATTCACCCTTTTCCATCGAGAAAGATTCTGGCAAGAGAACAAAGCGTTTCACCTTTTCGTAATGTGCCAAATCCGCCTGGAGTTCCTCGATACTATCCGCGATAACTTTGATAATTTGAGGATGCTTGCACAAATCTTCTCTGGAAGCGTACTCTATACCATTTTCCTCTGCATATTTTTCTACTACAGCAAAAGCTGGTACAATCAAAGCTGATACAAACTTGCGTTCATTAGCCACCACGACCACTGATTCAATATATTTATCAAGCGAAAACTTAGTCTCAATCAATTGTGGAGCAATATATTTACCATTAGATGTCTTAAACAAGTCCTTGATACGTTCGGTCAGATAGAGTTCACCATCCTTCATATATCCAGCGTCGCCTGTATGGAACCATCCTTCTTCATCAATTGCAGCACGCGTTTCTTCTTCTTTCTTATAGTATCCAGGAGTAATGGTCTTACCACGGAGGAGCACCTCATTGTTTTCGCCAAATTTAATCTCCAGTTTATCCACCAATCTACCTACAGACCCCATAGTCACCACTTGATCATCTCGGTCACACGACACGGTAGCAGTAGATTCTGTCAGACCATATCCTACCTTGATATTCAAACCCGCAGCGTGTACGAAACGCTCTACATCTGGCGAAACAGCTGCACCAGCCGTGGGGAAAAAGTTTGCACGTTCCAGACCGAGTGTCTTACGCAGAATTTGAATAATGGTGCAATTAAACAAAGCAAATTTGATGCGCATACCCAACGGAGGAGTCAAACCCTTCGAAGTATATTTTTCCCAACGTTCGCCACCCACATTCAATGCAGCACGAATCAGCACACGCATAGGCAATGGACCATTTTCCATCTTATCAAGCACAGCATGGTACACCTTTTCCCAGAAACGTGGCACGCTACACATACATGTAGGGTGTACTTCTTGTAAAGACTTTTGCACATCTTGTGGACGAAGATTAACCGCCAAGCGTGCACCTTCTGCTAAACAAAGATAAGACCATGCACGCTCAAAGACGTGAGTAAAGGGTAAGAAGTTTAGAATAACATCCTTTTCAGAGAGATCAAGCACAGCATCATTCACACGGAGTGCTTCAATATACATCTCGTGGGTCAAGATAACCCCTTTGCTATTACCCGTTGTACCACTGGTATAAAGAATGTTTGCCAAATCCTGAGGATTAGCATCAGCTACACGTTGCTTTAGTTCCGCATCAAAATCACCGTTTTCACCGAGTTTCAGAAACTCATCCAAATACATTGAGCGCGTATCGCCTTCTTTTTTGACAACAGATGAGTCAAAAATCACCACTTGCTGAAGCGTAGGGCATTGATCCGCCACTTCGCAAATCACATCGTATTGCAACTGCTCGCCAACAAACAGCAAACGGATTTCTGCATCATTCATCATGTACACTACCTGTGCACCACTGCTTGTAGCATAGAATGGAATCGTCACCGCTCTCACACCATACGCACCAAAGTCCACAAACAGACATTCGGGTTTATTTTGCGAGAATGTAGCAATATTTTCCTGTACTTTCACTCCCATCGAAAGGAGCGATTTTGACATCTGGAGTACTTTATCAGAAAATTCACGCCATGTTATAGGTAACCACTTACCTAGTTCATAGTCGCGATACTTCATTGCCACGGCATCCTGATACTTATTGGCTTGCTCGTGAATTAATTTTGAGAAATGGCTTGGATTAAGCATGTGCGTATATTTATCTTAGATGTGCAAATATACAACAAATCCAGTAGACTACAACAGTTTTTCACATTTTCTCATACCCAAACGCAGTATTTTTTGCACAATAGACCACAAATCGTGCAATCTAAATACAAAAAGTACTTATCATTTACGATTTTGCATATATAACCATCTGCATTCATCAATAAAGTTTAATACAATTTCAATACTGCATTTTATTACAGGAAGTAAGAACGTTTAAAATCTGAGCCACATAATAAAAATGTCTATAGTTCTGTTTAAAAAACAATCCTCTTCCAGCATCCTATGATAGGTATGCAGAAAGAGGACTCTGAATGTATCTATTCGAAGTCTTGAATTATTTCAAAACGCCGAGTTCTTTACCAACCTTAATGAAAGCAGCGATACACTTATCAAGGTGTTCGCGTTCGTGACCTGCTGAGATTTGTACACGAATACGAGCTTGATCCTTTGGCAATACTGGGTAGTAGAAACCTGTCACGTAGATACCTTCTTCCTGCATCTTTTGTGCGTAAACTTGTGAAAGTTTAGCATCGTAGAGCATCACTGCGCAAATCGCACTTTGAGTAGGTTTGATATCGAAACCTGCAGCAATCATCTTGTCGCGGAAGTAAGTGACATTTTCTACCAATTTGTCGTGAAGTGCATTGCTTTCCTTCAACATCTTGAACATCTCGATAGAAGCGCCTACGATTGATGGAGCCAAAGAGTTTGAGAAGAGGTAAGGACGTGAGCGTTGACGCAACAAATCAATGATTTCCTTGCGACCAGTAGTAAAACCACCCATAGCACCACCAAATGCCTTGCCCAAAGTACCAGTGTAGATATCCACGCGATCGTAAGTGTTGTAGAATTCGCTCACACCGTGACCAGTTGCACCAACTACACCGGCTGAGTGACTTTCGTCTACCATCACGAGGGCATCATACTTTTCTGCCAAGTCGCAGATCTTGTCCATAGGAGCTACGTTGCCGTCCATTGAGAACACACCGTCAGTCACGATAATGCGGAAACGTTGTTCTTGTGCTTCTTGCAAGCAACGTTCGAGGTCTGCCATGTCTGCATTTGCATAACGGTAGCGCTTAGCCTTGCAAAGACGTACACCGTCGATGATAGATGCGTGGTTCAATGCGTCAGAGATGATAGCATCTTCTGCAGTCAAGAGGGGTTCGAATACACCACCATTAGCATCGAAGCAAGCTGCATAGAGGATTGTGTCTTCAGTCTTGAAATAGTCGGAAATGGCTGCTTCAAGCACCTTGTGCATATCTTGAGTACCGCAAATGAAGCGTACAGAAGACATACCATAGCCGCGTTGATCCATGATATCTTGTGCGGCTTTTACCAAACGAGGGTGGTTAGACAAACCAAGATAGTTGTTTGCGCAGAAGTTAAGTACTTCCTTGCCGTTCACTTGAATAGCGGCTTGTTGAGGACCTTCGATGAGACGTTCATTCTTGTAGAGGCCAGCTTCTTTAATGGCTTCTAACTCCTGTTGGAGATGTTGCTGAAATTTTCCGTACATATTTATTCTTTTTATATAAATATAATTGTTTTTTAGTTCAGAGTTCGTTCAAAGTCTTTCCTACTGCAAAGGAACGCTTTTTTTTGCAAATATCACACCTTTGAGACTGAAAAATCTATAAAATTTGATAGCGCATGATTATGCTTAAAAAACAAGCATCTCAGTTTGTCTAACCTATCAATTGCAAATAATCTGCGATTCCATCGCGAATTTCTGATATCTTGATATATTCGTCTGCCGTATGCGAACGTGCCGAATCGCCTGGTCCAATTTTTAGTGAAGGAAAAGGCATTAGTGTCTGATCGCTCAACGTGGGTGAGCCAAAGGGCACTTTTCCCATATCAATGCATTTCTGCACCAAAGGGTGCTCAGAAGCAATGTGCGATGAATTCAGTCGCGTTGAGCGTGCCTTAAGTTCACTTTGCAGATTTCGGCCGATTTCATCGAGAATTTCCTGATTTGTATAGCACTCGTTTGATCGCACATCTATGGTAAATCGGCATTCATCAGGCACAACATTATGCTGTGTACCTGCCTGTATGACCGTCACACTCATTTTGACTTCACCTAATAAATGGGAAACCCTTTCGAATCGACGATTCTTGCACCACGCAATATCTTCCAGAGCCTTGTATATAGCATTCACACCCTCATTGCGCGCAGCATGCCCTGCTTTGCCGTGCGCCACTGCGTCTACCACCATCAAACCCTTTTCTGCAATGGCAGGTTGCATATTTGTCGGTTCGCCCACGATGGCTACGTCGATTTTAGGCAAATCAGATAACACAGATTCAATCCCACTTTGACCCGAAACCTCTTCTTCGGCTGACGCCAGATAGACAAGATTCCAGGGCAAATCCTTGTCTGCTTCACACAAGCGAAATACTTCGTATAATGCAACTAATCCCCCGCCACAGTCATTGCTTCCCAAACCATAGAGCACATCACCTTCAACATACGGTGTATGTGGATCGCGCTCCCATCCATTCACAGGTCGCACTGTGTCTATATGCGCATTGAGTAGCAGAGTTGGGCGCTCGGGAATGAAAGCCGACGAGATGCACCACACATTGTTACCTTTGCGATGCGGTGCAAGATGATCACGACATGCAATTTCTTCGATGAAATCGGCTAATTTTGTTTCTTCTCTGCTATAAGAAGGAATTGCAATGATTTGCTGTAGCATTTCGACTGCTCGATCTGCTGACTGATTAATAATAGTTGTATTGTACATAAGATTTACTCTCTAATGGCCCTAGCGCCCTACATCTCCACACTGGCTACTACATCCCTGACCAGAGGGGATATTGCAAATTGTTGCAGTATGGTAATTTTATTCTTACTTACATTTACACCAGGAAGATGCGTATTCTATTATTCTTATTTATTAAGTCACCACATACTCATGCAGATGCCATGCAATGCATCCTCACAGATAGATTTATAACTTATTTTTCAAAATACTCCCATCTTTCGTAAAAATCATTCCATTTATAGTAGCCGACCATCTTGCCCTTGGAATCGAATACCTCTTCGCGCTTATAGAAGTCATTCCACTTTTTATAGCCGATCAAGTTTCCACGCGAATCCTTGATATCCTCGCGTTTGTAGAACTCATTATATTTGCGCGTTGTTTGTAGATTTCCACGCGAATCCTTAGTATCTTTTCGGTTGTAGAAATCATTTTGCTTTTCAGTCTTCTGCAACCTGCCATTTCGGTCAAAATACTCCATTCTATCGTAGAAATCGTTGTATTTTTCCCAGCCAATCAACTTACCCTGTGCGTCAAAATACTCCGTACGTTTGTAGAAATCATTCCACTTCTTGGTCATCTTTTGCGCAGAAATAGGCAAAAGACTGCATAGGCATAGGACGAGGAGGAAATAGTGTTTCATCATAATATTTACACTTTGTTTCGCCAAAGTTAGGTATTTGCAGCGGATTTACAAACAGCGCTACATTAAAAACCCTTCATTCCATCGTAAAAATCCCTGAGTACTGCGAGAGATTTCAGTTCAGGAAAATTGGGAATATGTATACGATAAAAGTCGTTGATAACGGACAGGAAATGATTGCGCTCGGCACCCGAGAAATGGAAGAGGTGCATATTTTCGTACCTCATTCTGAGTAGTGTCGGTATCAATTGTGCTTCACGGGGCTCCAAATAATCATTGTGCGGCGGACGAAACTGTGTGTACGAAGCGGTTTGCAAATCAAAATATCCGCCTGGAATATACAATGGGCGTTCGGGGAAAAAGCCCAAGAACTTGGTCAGGCGCAATAAGAATACGAGGTGGAAGTTGGCATACCTTTTGTCCTGTGCATCCAACCACAATACAGAGTTGTACAGATAGGAGAAAAGGTCTGGCGACGAGGGTTCGCTACGCAAAGCACAGTTTAGGAATTCACCAAGGAACATTGCGATGGTTACCTTCGGCGGCTCAAGAGGAAGAGAAACCAGCGGCGAGGAGGTAGACACCGTTTTGGGTGAGACAAGTCTTGCATTCGGCTTTTCATCCCAGGTCAATTCGACCAATGACAAGGGGAAGAAGAATATATGTGCTGATCTAGTTTTCCTGCCACGAGAGATACGAACAGAAAAAGTGCGATAACCTACTTCTTCTGTCAAGACCTGTGCAATCAAGGTCTCGTCATTATACTTCAATGCATTGAGAACTATTCCTCGTGACTTTAACAGCATTTCTTTTCCTATATTATTCGTGTAACGAGCCTTATCTGGGACTCGCGATTCAAAGCTACGAATAAAATTTCAAACAACAAAAAAGTCGGAACATTGTTCCGACTGTATCTGTCCACCTTTTCAGGCTTATGCTAAACCATTAACGTGAAGTTGGAGACTTGACTTAAGGTTTGCAGCTTTGTTCTTGTGGATTGTGTTGTTCTTGGCAAGCTTATCAAGCATCTTTTGCACCTTAGGCAAAAGTTCTACTGCTGCTGCCTTGTCAGTTGTAGCGCGCAATTTGCGAACAGCGTTACGCATTGTCTTAGCGTAGTATCTGTTGTGAAGTCTGCGTGTCTCTGTCTGACGAATTCTTTTAACAGATGATTTGTGGTTTGCCATTTTCTATTGTTTATTTTTTTAGTAGTCCCTAGGGGAATCGAACCCCTCTTTTGAGAATGAAAATCTCACGTCCTAACCGATAGACGAAGGGACCAAGCCTTTCTTGCTATCAGCAACCCTCTCGGGCTTGATTGCGAGTGCAAAGGTACAGCTTTTTTCTATACCACCAAAACATTTCCCACTTTTTTTTCAAAAAAATCGCATTTTCTTTGTTTTTTGTGGTTTTATTGCGTTTTTCACCCCATTTCTGAGGTGTTTTTATCTTGTTTCTTGACGGAATTGGTGTGCGAACGTTCATCGTGAAAGAGCACTCATGCCAACACCGCATTTGTTTTATATTATATATAGGTATGCTATTCGATCACGGCTTTTATGATACGTATATCCCCCAGGGGGCGACTATTATCATCGGTTTCTACGAACTGCATACTGTAGACCACTTCCTCCAATCCCTCGACGACTTCGCCAAATACAGTATAATAACCATCCAGGTGAGGCGTGCCGCCGATTTCGCTATACTTCTGTTTCATTTCAGGCGTTATGGTCATTTCACCCCCTGTATTTTCTTCCAGCAGTTTTCTATACTTCTCCAAAGTTCGTTCGTGCGGGATGCGTCCCCATACGATATAGAATTGCGAACCACTACTGCGACGTTCGGGATTTACATCATCGGCTTCGCGGGCCGCCGCAACTGCGCCACAGTGGTGAAATAGTTTGGGCAGACAGATTTCTGCGGGAAGAGTATACCCAGGCCCACCCTCGCCCAACAGTTGTCCGCCGACGGCTGTACGGCTGTCTGGATCGCCGGCCTGCATCACAAATTTTTCGATCACACGATGAAAAAGCAAGCCATCATAGTAACCTTCGCCAGCAAGGCGCAGAAAATTGTCGCGGTGCTGTGGTGTCTCGTCAGAGAGTGCTATCACGATATCGCCGCGATCTGTCTGCAGACGCACCCGTCGGCGTGTGTCCTGAGCAAGGAGGGTCGAGGAGACAGACCAAAAGCAAAGGAGCAGCACAAGTACCTTACAATATCTCATCACTATCCTTATTATTATTTCGCGCGCGCGAATTCCATTTTGCCAGCATCTTCGACCTTGTTTCGGCGAGCATATCTGCTGACGCTAAGTATCATGCCAAAATATACGCAGTTGATAATTGTCGCTGTACCACCACGACTGATCAAAGGCAGGGTTTGTCCGGTCACGGGGAAGAGCCCGACGGCCACCATCATATTGATACAGGCCTGGAATACGAGCAACGTGGCCAATCCCATACACAGAAATGCGGGGAAGTTGCGTTCACACCGACTGGCCAGGCGCCCTGCACGGAAGAGAAGTATTATGTATAACAGAACGACCAAAATTCCGCCCTCGATACCTAATTCCTCGATAATAATCGCGAAGATATAGTCGGAATATGCTTGATACAATTGATCGCGCTCTACAGAATTGCCCGGCATACGTCCCACGATATTACTTGAGGCAACTGCCACATAAGCACGTCCTACCTGTGGATTTTCGCGAATAAACTGTGCTGCTTCTTCCTTACTGCCTTTAGGTATACCACTGCCATTGTCATTATCAGAAGAGAACATATCCGTGATACGTTCGACCCAGGTGTCAAAGCGGTGAAATACGGTGTCGTACAGTTTGCCGTCCTTGGGCACAGCAAAAGCCAATGCTATAGTCAGCGACACTATTGCCACACCAGCAGCAACGAGTTTACCCAATTGTTTCCAGGGCACACGTCCGACCACCATCATTGCAAATACTACAGCAAAAAGGATTGCGGCCGTAGAGAGATTTTCGGTAAAGATGAGCAGACAGACAGGGACGGTGACATAAAGGATTTGCTTGAAAGCCTTAGGATGCGCTCCCTCTTCGCGTTGCGAGTTGCCCAGGATCAGTGCCACGGCAGTAATCACAACGCCCTTGGCCAACTCTGAGGGTTGAAAACTAAATGCGCCCAATGGTATCCAGCGCGAACTATTATTGACATCTCCACCGATGAAGAATGTCAGAACCAAAAGCCCTACACATAGTGGCCACCCCAATATGGGGACCAGTTTGAATATACGGCAGGGAATCTTGTGCACAATCACGCACAGCACAATCCCTACGGTCAAGAATGTAGCCTGTTTGATCAATGGGCTGATATAGTTACCACTCTTGAATGACAACGTACTTCCGGCGCTATATACCTCGACCACGGAGATCAGGCACAAGAGGAAGAAGACCGTCCAAATGATAGAATCGCCTTGCAGCAGTTTCTTTAATGTAAAGTGTCTACGGGGCGTCGTTTCCACAGACGCATTTTCCAGTTCTGTCATTATATATAGGGATTGAGGGATTGGAAATTTTAATTGTGAAAGTCGGGAGGGGCGGTGTCAGAGTGATTAAAGTTCGTGCACGCGCTCCTTGAATTGTTCGCCGCGGTCTTCCATATTGCGGAAGAGGTCGAAGCTGGCACAACAGGGACTCAGCAATACAGTGTCGCCCTGCTCTGCATATTGCGCACAAGCGGCTACACAATCTGCCATATTGTTGGTATCAGAGATGGCTACGCCAAGGGTGTCAAACACCTGATGCAATTTACTATTATCAGCACCCAGGAAGACCAATGCTTTGCACTTTTCCCTCACCAATGGGACGATAGCTCTATAGTCATTACCCTTGTCCTTACCACCAATGATCAGCACGACAGGGGTCTTCATACTATCCAGCGCACAATAGCAAGCGTCTACATTTGTCGCCTTCGAGTCGTTGATATAGGTCACTCCGTCGACCGTGCGTACAAACTCCAAGCGATGTTCTACGCCGGGGAAGTCGCCCAGGGCTTCGATGATGACATCCATCCCTACCCCAGCACTTGATGCGGCTAATATTGCAGAGAGGCAGTTGCGCAGATTGTGCTTACCCTTCAACGAAAGTTTGTCCAATGGGATATCCAGTGTTTCGGGCACTTCGACATGACAAGCATCGCCTTGAGCATAGCCCACGCTGCCTTGTTCTGCCGTATCCGAGAAGCCGAGTTGGCGGCAAGCGGGTTTCATTTTCTTCAGTTCAAGCTCGATATAATCGTCGCCTTTCCAATAGACAAAAGTATCCTCTGGGCGTTGATTTTGCAGAATGCGCATCTTGGACTCCACATAGTTTTGCATACAGAAGTCGTAGCGGTCCAAATGGTCGGGTGTGATATTGAGCAAAACGGCGATGTCGGCACGAAAATCGTACATATTGTCGAGTTGGAAGGAGGAGAGTTCGAGGACATACCATTCTCGGGGAGACTCTGCCACCTGACGTGCCAAACTGTGCCCAATATTACCCGCCAAGCCTACATCATATCCTGCCTTTTTCAGAATATGATAGATCAGCGATGTCGTAGTCGTCTTACCATTGCTACCAGTGATACACAACATTTTTGCATCAGTATATCTGCCGGCAAATTCTATCTCGCTCAGTATAGGCGTACCCTTTTCCAAGAAAGCACGCACCACGGGCACCGTGTCGGGAATACCGGGGCTTTTCACCACTTCGTCGGCATCCATCACGCGCTCCAGGGTGTGTCCACCCTCTTCCCACTCGATATGGTATTGGTCCAGGGTTGCTTTGAATTTATCCTTGATAGGGCCATTGTCTGTCACGAAGACTTCGTAACCCTTTTGTTGTGCTAAGATAGCTGCGCCTACTCCACTTTCGGCAGCGCCAAGAACGACTAACTTCATACGATATGATGTGCTGTGGATGATGACTATTTTACAGGGGAAAGAGGGGGGCTTGAAAAAAACCGTTCCGGAATTTCAAAAAGCCTAGACCTTTTTTTAACAAGGCGTCGCGAAATTTCAACGAGGCGTCGCGAAATTTTCCCACGCCCTGTTTAGCGTACTTTTAATGTTATTATAGTGATTGCCGCAAGTATGATGGTGGTGATCCAGAAGCGTACTGTAATCTTAGACTCGTGCCAAGCGCCGCGGGGCCAGTTGCCCAGCAGATATTGGCAGTCGGGCACCATCTGTTCGGGCAGGGTGCGGAAGGCGTCGTGAATGGGTGTGCGCTTGAAGATGCGACGACATTGACCGCGCTTCTTGAAGAATTTGAAATACTCCACTTGTAAAATCACACTGAGGCTTTCAAACAAGAAGATACCGCACAAGACGGGGATCAACAACTCCTTGTGAATGATGATAGCCAGTACTGCGATCAAACCACCAATAGTGAGCGAACCCGTATCGCCCATGAAGATTTGCGCGGGATAGGCATTGTACCACAGGAAGCCTATAAGCGCTCCGACCATCGCACAGATAAATATCACGAGCTCTTCGGAGCCAGGTATGTACATTATGTTCAGATAACTTGCATACTGGATGTGGCTCGAGACATAAGCCAATATTCCCAGCGCGACACAGATGATGGCGGAGTTGCCTGCTGCCATACCGTCCATCCCATCGTTGAGGTTGGCGCCATTAGACACCGAGGCTATCACCAATATGGTCATGATCACGAAGAGCACCCATCCGGCCTGCTCCTTGTACTTGCCCATGAAGGACATCACTTCGGCATAGTCCAAGTTGTTGTTTTTTACAAAGGGGATCGTCGTTTTTGTAGACTTAACCGACTCTTCTTTGTGCACGACCTGAGCCACTGCATCACCAGTCTGTACCTTGATATTCTCGCGAATTACAGCGTCGGGACTTAGGTAAAGGGTCAATCCCACGATCAAGCCCAAGCCCATTTGACCCAGGAGCTTAAATTTACCAGGCAGACCATCTTTCTTTTTCTTAAAGATCTTGATGTAGTCATCCAGAAATCCCACGCAGCCGAGCCATACCGTAGACACGAGCATCAGTATCATATAGATATTGCGCAAACGGCCCAACAACAGACAGGGTACCAAAATGGCGACGATGATAATGATACCACCCATGGAAGGTACTCCCACCTTATTGACTCCATATGGATCGATGCTGGCATCACGTTGCGTTTCGCTGATGTTACGGCGCTTCATGAATTTGATAAACTTCTCGCCAAACCACGCAGAGATAATGAGCGCAAAGATGAGCGCCAGCAATGAGCGGAATGATATATATGACCAGAGGTGAGATCCCGGTACGCCCCATTCTCCTAATAGACGAAATAAGTAGTAAAGCACGGCTATTTAATTATTATATATAGTAACTGTTTCTATTGTTCTATTTGTTTTATCTACGCATCTTGCATCAGTCAGTAGTCTGCGCCCTATTCTCCCTGGGCTGGCATACCGAATGCAAGGCGCACTTCTTCGTGATCGTCGAAGTGATGCTTCACGCCTTCGATTTCTTGATAGGGTTCGTGACCCTTTCCTGCCACCAGAATAACATCGCCGGGCTGAGCCAAAGCCGCCGCCGTACGAATCGCTTCACGGCGATCAACGATAGAGAGGGTGCGTTGTCTTTGTGTATCATCAAGACCAGCCAACATATCATTGATAATATCTTGTGGCTGTTCGAAACGTGGATTGTCACTGGTGATGATCACTTGGTCACTGCCATTTGCTGCTTCCTGTGCCATCAGTGGACGTTTGCCTTTGTCACGATTACCGCCAGCACCACAAACAGTGATGACACGAGACTTACCTCGCACGATCTCATTGATTGCAGACAATACATTTTCCAGCGCATCTGGTGTGTGTGCATAATCGATCACTGCGCTTACTCCCTTTGGCGAGCGAATAGTCTCAAATCGTCCGTTCACGGGATGCAGCGACGACAATACGCACAGGATTTCTGCCTTTTCCTTACCCAGCATCAACGCTGCGCCATATACTGCCAACAAATTCGATACATTGAAGCGACCAACAAAGCGCACGCTTACCTCTTGTCCATCTATATCGAGCAACATGCCTTCGATACTTTCTTCAAGGATTTTACCCTTGAAATCCGCAGCAGTTCTCGTAGAATAGAGACGTTGCTTAGCCGCACAATTCTGTAGCATCACTTCACCATTTCTATCATCTGCGTTGCTGATGGCAAAGGCTTCTTTTGACAAGCCGTCGAAGAATGCTTTCTTGGCGTCGCGATAATTTTCAAAGGTTTCGTGATAATCTAAGTGATCGCGGGTCAGATTGGTGAAGATGCCGCCTGCAAACTGCAAGCCGCCGATGCGGTGCTGATGGATGGCATGACTGCTGCATTCCATAAAGGCATATTCGCAGCCAGCTTCTACCATTTCGGCCAAAAGCTTATTCAGCGTCACAGCATCAGGCGTGGTGTGGTCAGCAGGAACTGGCACGTCGTCGATATAATTACACACAGTCGAACAAAGTCCACACTTGTGTCCAAAAGCTCTAAAAGTCTGATACAGCAGAGTAGCAATCGTCGTCTTACCATTAGTGCCTGTCACGCCGACCAGTTTAAGTTTTTTCGAAGGTTCGCCGTAGAAATTTGTTGCGGCAACACCTGCGTAGCGCTCGGTGTCGGTAGTTTGCACATACACTACACCTGCTTGGGGCTCTGTGGGAAGAGCGTTACTTTGCAAAACGGCAACGGCGCCATTTTCCAACGCCTTGTTGATATAAGCATGGCCATCAACTTGCGTACCTTTGACCGCAATAAAAAGATCTCCCGCCTTTACACGACGCGAATCTATACAAACTCCAGTTACAGAGATTTGCAAATCACCACATACGGCAGTCGTGGGGATATTATTTAATACATTTGCTAATTGCATACTTATCGTATTATTTATGTAATGTCTACTTTAATGAGAATTAAACCTGGTGGCAAGGCAGCAAGACTCAGCAAGAAAATATCAATCTCCCACCTTCACGCTGTCCTTTGGAGCAGATACAACATTTGGCACGGTATCTTTTGGTTCTTCCTTTTTCTGATTTTTGCCTTTCAGTGGCGACAGCGTCAAAGTGATCGTCTCGCCTTTCTTTATCACGTGACCTTCTTTCAAACTTTGCGCGCTCACAGTGCCTTGGCCCGTTGCTTTGACATGAAGTCCAAGCCCCTTGAGCAAGTAGACAGCATCGGTCAAACCATAACCTGTGACATCGGGCACAACGCCTTGTACAATTTCATCGTTCACCAATTCAGGTTTACCTTCTTCTGCAACATTTGTCCCCCAAACAATCTTTTCATCATTCCAATTTGAGGCAGAATTATGCTTTACATTTAATTGCGACATGACTCTTTGCGATGCAGCAACATTACCCTTTTGCACCTTTGGTGGCGTCTTTACGATGGCCTCTCCTGCTTCGTCATAACTACGCGACGCCGTCTTTGCCATAACTCTTTCTGCAATGATACGGAATGCCCCAGCGCACATATTACCATAAGCAGGGACACGCTTTTGCATATTTACGACGCAAGCATACTGAGGATTTTCTGCGGGGAAATACCCCACGTAGGTGATGGAGTTTGATGAAGTTTTTTTACCACCTAACCAAATCTGCGCGGTACCTGTCTTTCCTGCATAAGATACCAAATGCGAGCGATAGCGCTTAGCGGTACCTGTACGCACCACCTCGGCTAATGCATCCTGAACGTACTTTATATCCTCGGGCGAACCGATACTTTCATTCAACACGCGAGGTGCGAACTCCTGAATTACTTGTCCATCCTTTACCACCGCCTTTACGAGTCGCGGATACATCAACTTTCCACCGTTGGCAATACCTGCGTAAAAATTGACTATATTCATTGACGAAAACATCGTCACATAGCCGATACTCATCCAGGGCAAGTCGGTAGCAGCCCAATATGTTTTTTTAGAACCAGGGTTCTTGATGTAAGGCTTCAAATAACCATCGAGTGGCAATTGGAGGTGCGCCGCAGCACCTATACTTTGGATGCCATCATAGAACGCCTGCGGATCATTATGATAAGCATCGTCTATCATGATACTTGTCCCAGTGTTCAGGGACTCAGAGATAATTCTACTCAGCGTTACTGTCCCACTGACAAGGTGGTCATCACGCATCGTACGCCTACCAAACTGGTGCGTACCGCTTTTGAGTGTCAAAGTTTGGTTTGTTGTAATTCGACCGTCCCTCAGGGCTACGAGGAAAGAGATGGGTTTGAATACAGAGCCCGGCTCATACAATGCAGAAATAGCATTGGGGGTGTATTCGAAATAGTAACCTTCTCCCTTGTTTTGCAAACTGGCCATCGCCTTGATGTCACCTGTTTTCACATCCATCAGCACTACTGCGCCCGAGTCGGCATTTAAGCGCATCAACTCGTTCTTCAAGGTTTGTTCGCAAAGGTCCTGCATGTCGATATCAATAGTTGTGATGATATCTGCGCCGTCAATTGCCTCTTTGTCCACTCTTGCGACATTGGCATTGAGTACCTTTTCGTAGTGCATGTATCCCTTTTCACCGGCCAATACGCTGTCGAAAGTCAATTCCAGGCCAAAGCGCGCACCATTCTTATACGAGCCTACCGTACGATACGCCAATTGTCCATAAGGCATTTTGCGCAATTTCACTTCAGTAGCTCCCATATAAGCGGGCGAACGGAGCAGGGGCAATTTGCGTATCTCGCACAATTGTAGATAAGTGATATTTTTGTTTTTGATTTTCCGGCGCGTTTTCTTATCCTTATACTTTGCATAATTGATTTCTGTCGGATACAGTGGCAGGTTCTGACAACTATCCTGGGCAGCATCGAGCAAATATTGCCTATACTTCACAGAGTCCAAGCCTGGCAAGATGCGACACATCTCGCCCACAATTGTATCGAGGTTTTGTGTAAACAAAGTATCTCGGTTCAACTGGTCTTTTGCCTTTATCTTTGGATTTTTTTCGCGCGACTTAAAATCAAGTGTGATTTGATATTCCGACAGCGAGATAGCCAACGGACGTCCGTCGGTAGCCAAAATGCTACCACGGCGAGGCTGAATAGGCACGCTGTCTACCTTCAACAGATTACTACCTCCTATCCAATAATCGCGCTGTACGGTCATTGTATAGAGTGCCTTGCAAACAATAGCAATCCCAATGAGTGTCAAAATCAGGCACACCCAAAAGAAGCGGGGCATTATTTTCTTACTTGGGAAATTCATTGTTCGTTCAAATTTATATAGTAATAGGGATCTGTGGTCACTTTAATTGTAGTATCGGGCAGATACTCCTTGATATTCACCGTACGCATAAAGGACACCAACTCACAGTTTGCCACCAGGGCACGTTTCTTGCGGTCCTCCAATCTATTGACCAGCACTCTTTGCTCAATCAATTCGTGTTGATAAGAATAGCGATTGGTCACATAGAGTATCGCCAGCACACCGAGCAGGAAAATGTAGAAGAATTGGCGACGAAACCAATCGCTGCCCAGAATATCTCCACCAATAATCTTCTTAAGGCTGATCTCGGTGTCCTCGCCCGCTTCGTCGATAGGTTCTGGTTTCCTCTCGACCTTTGGCGTCTCTACTTTGCGAGCTGGTTCTTTTTTAATTTTCACCTCATCCTTTTCCTGAGCGATGGGCATAAGTTCCTCGGGAAGTTCATTTTCGTAAACTTCCGCCTCGTGTTGTGCCATCAGTTCAGCCTCTGCTGCAATTTCTACTATTGAGAGAGGGATTTGTTCAAGTTCTTCGTTCTTTTGGCTCATAGTATTTCTGGGCCTGATGTTTTATAGATTATTTTTGTTTAGGCAAAGGTTTTTCTGCGATACGCAACTTTGCACTACGGCTTCGGGGATTGAGTTCCTGCTCTTCCTGTTCGGGCACCACGACCTTATTGTTGAGCGGGCGCAAGGGGGCAAGGCGGTTGCCATAGAAGTCCTGCTCAATTTTTCCTTCGGCATTTCCCGCCTTCATGTAGTTTTTCACCAAACGGTCCTCGAGCGAGTGATACGTCAGTACGACCAGTCTGCCACCGGGTGCAAGGAGTTCGCTGGCTGCCTGGAGCATTTCCTCGAGCGCTTCCATTTCGTGATTGACCACGATACGCAGGGCCTGAAACACCTTTGCCATATCCTTTTTCTCTCTGGCTGCGCCGAGCAGAGGTCTGACACATTCTACAAAGGCACCGGTGCGATAGAAAGGTTCGTTGGCTCTGGCCTTGACAATAGCACGCGCTATCTGCTTGGCATTTTTCATTTCACCATACAGGCGAAATATTCGGGTCAGTTCCTCCTCGGAAGCCGTATTGAGCAGTTCTGCCGCCGTTTGTCCGGCACGGCCATTCATACGCATGTCCAGGGGCGCATCAAAGCGGAAGGAGAATCCACGTGTCTCGTCGTCGAAGTGGTGGCTGGACACGCCGAGGTCTGCCAGCAAGCCGTCTATTTGCTCGACTCCATGGTAGCGCATCCAGTTGCGCAGGTAGCGGAAATTGCTTCGCACGAAGGTAAAATTCTCAGCACCTTCGGGTATATTTCTCTCAGCATCGGCATCTTGGTCGAAGCTGTAGAGGTGCGCTCCCTGGGGCAGACAGCGCAATATCTCGCGGCTATGTCCACCGCCACCGAAGGTCACGTCTACGTAGACGCCGCCTTCACGCAATTCCAACCCTTCGACACAGGGTTTCAGCAGTACGGGGACATGATATACGGGGTTTTCTGACATGGGTATAGTATTACGCTTACAAAATTAGAGAAAAACCTACATATAAATACGTTAAATGCATGACATTTTTTTTACTATTTTTAGATATTTTATTTTGCCCTCAAAATTGCTCACTTGACTTCCTAATTTCTTCGCTTGACCTTTCTACTCAAAATAGAGCATGAAATGCCCTCATTTCTATCATCACAGAAATACAAAAAAGCCTTGATTTCACAAACCAAGACTTTTTTTTCTACGAGGCGTCGCAGAATTTTCACGAGGTCAAACCTTTTTTTGAGCAGGCAAACGGGCATAAAAAAGTGTGATGCAAATGCACCACACTTTATATAGATTTGTTAGAAAACAATTACTTCTTAAACAAAGGCAGTTTCTTGTCAAAGCTGAAAGGCTTATCCAATTTTTGAACTTTCATAAAAGAAGGTTCTTTCTTATTTGATAACTCCTCTGTTAATTGGAATGTATCAACTTCTGGGGCTTCGTTAAAGTATCCCTGGTCAATATGCCAAATGAGAGCAAAGTTGAATACACCCTTTGATTGGTCGTATACACTGAGAGGACTTGCTGTACCAGAATATGTCACACCATCAGATACATAAATTTGATAGCCTCCAGGTACTTCTTGACCGTAGACTTTACCTTCTTTAGCATCATAATAGAGACCTGTTTCTTGTTTCTCTACTACCAATGAGCCATCTGCATTCATTGTGAAATACATTGGTTTTTGGCTGTACATGTAAGGTGAAATAATAAAGTTTTCTGGATATTTATCGCTTTGATAAAGCACTGCTTCAAATTGCATACCAAACATATTACAAGTATATACACCACCGAAGATAGGCAAGAATTGTTCTGGTTCTGGATCACTTACTACACGGTCCAAAACGAGTGTTTCAGCATCAGTAGTAGCTACCAATTGGAACTTACCGTTGAATGCGAGAGTGTAAGTTGCTGCACCTACAGTCACGGTAGTTGTGCCATGAGCAGTAGTATATGTACCAACTTCGTCAGCACCACCATTCTTGCTTACGATTGCAGCGCCAGCGCCTTCAGCGTTAGCAGCAGACAAGAAGAAGTTGTAAACTACAGAAGAGTCAGCATTTGCAGCTTGCCACTTACCTTCTACTGTAGGAGTAGCAGAACTCTTAGCCATAGTAGCCTTGTCTTTCTTTACGTCGTAGTTCAACTCATAGATCAAGTTGCCATTTTGCAATTTGCAAAGATAAAGATCACTTTCCACTTCATAGTAAGAAGTGCTAGCCTTAGCAGACAATACACCGGTCTTAGCATCGTAAGCCACTTCTTCAGATACGAAAGTAGTACGTACAACTGCGCTGTCTGAAGTACCAGGCTTACCTACGCGATAAGAGTAAACTGTAGGTTCGCCCTTAGCATTTTCAGTCACCACGAGGTTGTATTCATATTTGCTGTTAACATTGTATTGAGAAGAATACAGTCCTTTTTCTAACTCTGCACCATAGTTGTGATCCATATTCTTGTCAAAATCAACCAAATCATTACAAGCAGAGAATAATACTACAGCGCAAAGGGCCAATAAAGTATGAAGATATTTCATTGTAATTTGATGTTTTTAGTTCAACATGTTATTTTGGCCAGTTGCCTACCAAGTTCTTGTTGGTTTGCAAGTCGTTGCTAGGAATTTCCCATACCATCTTGAAGTAGCGAGCATCGTCTGCAGGAACGTAGAGTTCTGTAGAGAGAGATGGGTCAGCATTGCGGAGAACATTAGCACCAACGAGTGACTTTTGAGGAGCCAAACGCTTGATACCATCACCCCAACGCTTCAAGCAATCCAAACGGAAACCTTCACCAACCATTTCACGAACCCACTCATCCTTCATTTCTTGTACGAGGAGTGCACCAGACTTTTGAGTTTCACTTGCACCACGAGCCACACGCAATGTATTCAAGTAACGTTGAGCAGCAACTTCGTCAGGAGTAGCCTTGAAGAGAGCAGCTTCAGCAGCGATCAAGTACATTTCTGCTGTACGGAACACCTTAGGTGCGTTGTACCACGCAGTTTCGTCTGTTTCGCTACCTTTACGCAAAGCAGGGTTGCCAGGGAACTTAGAGAAGATGTAACCTGTACCGATATATTGACCAGAGCAGAGTTGATCTTCGTAGAAGTAAACTTCCTTACGAGCATCCTTAGCTTCGTACAAATCCATCAAACCTTGAGTTGGGAAGTAAGAAGCACTTCTGAGCTTTTGACTTTGGTTGAAGCCGAAGTAAGCAGAACCCAAGCTACCACCTGAACGTTCGTCAGTAGTGAGGAGAGGTTGGTAGATGATTTCAGAACCTGCGTCTTCGCTCCACAAAGTCCAAAGGTCACCCTTCTTAGTCAATTCTAAGTTTTTGTTAGCAAAGATCTTTTCTGCTGCAGCGATAGCATTGTCGTATTGCTTGCAGTAGAGGTATACGCGAGCTTGGAGAGCAGTCACAGCTTCTGCAGTAGGAACAGTGATATCGTCGTGCACGTTAGCCAAGAGAGTTGCTGCCTTTTCAAGGTCGCTCAACATGAGATCGTAAGTAGCTTGCAAAGATGCACGAGCAGGCTTAGCATTTACGTCTACTGTCGTAACGAGAGGGAGACCCAATTCTACGTTAGCAGTTGCAGGATCATATTCCTTGCAATAACGAGTCACGAGGTTGCTGTAGCCATAAGCACGTGCGAAGTATGCAGCACCCATGAATTCTCTTACAGCAGCTGAGTCAGCAGCACTTTCTTGTGCTACATTTTCTACATTGTCGAGGATGTAGTTTGCAGTATTAATCAAGCTGTAGTTGCCTGTCCAACGACCATCACCACTGAATTGGTTTGTTGTCCAAGTCCAGTCTGACTCTTGATAGAAAGCGTCAGTACTTGATGCCATATTAAACAAATCTGTTTGTGCTTCTGCGACAGTCTTAGTACCGTCGCCAGCGAGGCTACGGAGACTAGCCAAAAGACCAATATGGAAGTTGCTCGCATCTTGTACGGTTTCCCATGCTTTCTCTGCAGGAATAGTTCCTTCAGGGAATTGGTCAAGTTCACAAGAAGTCAGCACAGGGAGTGCCAAGGCTGCGCCCAAGATGGTTTTAACTATATATTTGTTCATGGTTGTTATTTTTAAGTTTGATTAGAATGTCACGTCAACGCCCAACATAAACTGACGAGTTGCTGGATAATTACCTAAAGAGATATTACTATCAAGTTCAGGATCCGCACCCTTGAATGGAGTTACAGTAAAGAGGTTGCGAGTGATGAAGCTGAAACGAACGCTTTGGAAGAAGTTAGAAGCATCCATCCACTTCTTAGGCAATTCGTATGCCAATGTCAAGTCCTTCAAACGGAGGAATGAAGCATTTTGCAAGACGTGCGTATCGAATTGACTTTGGTATTGGAATGCTGGCAAAGATGCGAGGTCACCTGGTTGCTTCCAGATATCCAACATATCGCGATGACCATTGGTCTTGTTCATTTCCAAGTTAGACTTACCAGTCAACCAGAAATAGTCATTATCTACCATATACTTGCCTGCAACGAATGCGAAGTTAGCATTCAAAGTCAAGCCTTTCCAGCCTGCTGCCAAGTTGAAACCACCAGTGTGAGGAGCGAAGCGACCCTTGCCTGTATCTTGGTAGAGGTTTTCGATTTGAGTTTCGTCCTTAGTCATAGTTTCAGGATTGAAAGTATGTCCAGCTTCACCCTTATGACCTACCTTGTACCACATTGGCTTACCATCTGTTTGGTCAACACCTGCGTAAACTGGCATGTAGAAGTTCAAACTCTTACCTACTACGTAGTTGAGGAGGGATGACTTCATTTCCCATTCTTGGAGACCGTAGAAGAGTTCGTCGATCTTGTTCTTGTTGTAAGCATAGTTTACACCGAAGTTCAAGAATGCGTCGCGAGTCTTGATGATGTCGTAAGAGAGTGTCAATTCGATACCGCGGTTGCTCATTTCACCGATGTTGATAGCTTGGCTGCTGAAGCCTGTTGTAGTAGGAATGGGCACACCCATCAACATATCCTTAGTCTTACGGTGGTAGAAGTTAGCTTCGAGGTTTACTCTGTTGAAGAAGCTAGCAGTGAAACCAACGTTAGTTTGAATTTGCTTTTCCCAACCGAGTTCTGTGTTTGAAGGTTGTGCAAGCCCCCAACCTGGTACGCCACCATATTGAGTATCGCCGATCAAACCGAGGTGAGCGTAGTTACCGATTGCAGCATTACCTGTAGAACCGACACTAGCACGCAATTCCAAGTTGTCCAACCATGTTGCACCACGCAAGAAGTATTCGCGCTTCATGTTCCACATCAAACCTCCTGAATAGAACATCGCAGAGCGGTTGGTCTTACCGAAACGTGAAGATTGGTCATTACGTACGGTGAAGTTAGCGAAGTACTTGTTCTTGTAGTTATAGTCTGCACGGCCGAAGAATGAAAGGAATTGGTAGTCAGAAGAACTTTCGCCTACGTCAGCGATAGTAGCTTCTGTCATGTTGCCAATCATCAAGAGGCGGTCGTCTGTAGAACCAGAAGCACCTGCTGAGAAACCTTCAGAATGATACTTGATACCTTCTTGACCGAGGAGGAATGTGAGGTCGTGATCTTCTGCGATCTGGAAGTTGTATTCCGCAGTATTAGTGATAGTCCATTGAGCTGAGCGTGAGTCAGAAAGAGAACGTGCTGCCTTGCCATCACCTGTAAAAGGAGCAATAGTTAACATTGAATATTTATACTTAGTGTTTGTTGCATACAAACCTAATTGAGACTTCAAATGCAACCCCTTTATCGGATTAATATCAACAAATGCTGTACCATTGTAAACGATATCATTCGTATTGGTAGGCTGAACGGCATCTAACCAATTTATATCCCACATATTACCGCTTAGATAATATTGATGCGTTTCCTCTACGCTAGGATGATAGGGATCCCAATATGCAGGGTAACCCATTGCCATAGTTGTAGCAGAATTCCAACCACCTTTAGAGAGGTACGCATTATTTTTACGCTTTGTGTAAATAATACCCTGATTTAATCCAATATTCAACCAATCTTTAGGTTTAACGTCTAAATTTGAGCGAAGTGTATATCTCTCCATGTAAG
Organism: Bacteroidaceae bacterium; assembly: GCA_017383485.1. GTDB lineage: Bacteria > Bacteroidota > Bacteroidia > Bacteroidales > Bacteroidaceae > Alloprevotella. Next base: position 49,745 of record JAFNXM010000016.1, on the reverse strand, counting down.
AAACCCGGTCGATACCTTCGTTATCAAAGAACGAACCACTTACGAAGTAACGAGTCTTTTCACTTGCACCACGCACAGATACGTCTGTTTGATATTGTGGAGCCGCATCATTGAAGTAATAATCTTGCCAATTTGTATTAGCACCGTATGACTTATACTTCACATATTCTTCTGCACTAATAATCTGATTTTCCAACTGGAAATCAAGCAATTCTGCAGAATTCATTATTCCCTTATTGATAGGGCTTGCCAATTGACTCCAACCAACTTTCTGACTAAGTGTTACTTGAGCCTTTTCGCCTGCGCGACCTTTCTTAGTTGTGATGTAGATTACACCGTTTGCCGCACGCGAACCGTAGATTGATGTCGCAGATGCGTCCTTCAAAGTTACTACGCTTTCAATATCGTTTGAGTTCATCAAACCGAGCATTGATATACCTGCGGGAGTACCGTCGATCACCACGAGGGGTTCGCTGTCTGCACCGATAGATCCGACACCACGCACAGTGATGCTTGAAGCATTGATAGAACCGGCGTCACTGGTTGAAGTTAAGACTTGCATACCAGCGACCTTACCTTGCAACGCGTCGGCAATGTTGGTTGAAGGCTTGTTAGCGATATCTTCGCTATTAACCTTAGTCACCGAACCAACCAAAGTACCGACCTTACGAGCCGAACCATAACCAACAACTACTGCTTCTTCCAAAACTTTTTCGTCGTCTTGAAGCACAACTTTCATGTTGCTGGCAATGCTTACTTGCTCTTCTTTTTTACCGATGTAAGTCACTTTCAGGTGCTTTGCAGATGCAGGAACGTTCTTCAAAGTGAAGTTACCGTTAGCATCAGTAGCGACAGCACCTTTTCCGCCTACCACACGTACTGCTGCGCCGATCACGGGTTCACCGCTAGCATCGAGGACGCGACCAGTTACGAGCTTCTGCGCTGAAGCGATACCAGCTGACAACAGCATGGTAGCTCCTAAAAGCACTAACTTTTTGTTCATAATATTACCATTAAATTAAACATGATTTTTCAATCGAGAGAGGTCTTCCCGTCATTACACGGGAGAAAGTTTAGTGTGTTTAGTCTTTGTGTACCTGTAAAAATAAGAGAGAGAACACTCAAAATCCCCCATTTCCGCCCTAAAAGGACATAGTAGGAGAAAGTAAGTTTTGCAAAAGTAGGTTTATTTTTTTATCCTGCAAACAAAAATCGATTTTTTTACTACATTTTTTTACACATCACATACAATTCTTACATTTTGTCATAAAAAAACTGCCTTTTTGTGTGTTTTGTAAGCATTTTTGCACCCTCGTTTTTTATTTTGAAAGAAGGAAAGTTTTGCAAAAGTTGAAATAATGGCGCCGAGAGGTCACATCGTGACATCTCACACCCTGTTTTCCGGTTTTAATCTATTAAAAATAGGCATCGCACGTGCGACGTCTTGATATTACCTTGTTACACCGTGGAACATTTGTTAATGCCTGTTAATCTTGATTTGGACTTTTGCGAAAAATGTTGTACCTTTGTCTTACAAAAGTGGGGAATTGGCCTAAACGCGGTCAGTTCCCCTTTATTTTGCCCCAAATTCGGGTAAAAAAAAGTCAAGACCTTGTGAAAATTTCGCGACGGCTCGTGAAAAAAAGTCAAGGGTTTGTTGAAATTATCCTTAGGTTTGTGCGAAAAATGCCTTTTCTCTTTTGAAAAAGTCGCAGAGCAAATGAAAACAAATCCTAAACTTTCTTAAATAATCACAATTTTTATGCCGTGAAACATTTCTATCTTGCACTTTCCTACCTCTACATAGCAAAATGTATGCACAGACGTGCGCGTGCGTCATTTCGTGTGCCTCGTGCGTGTGCGTTATTCTAATTTATTTGTACCTTTGCAGATGGAATACAAATTAATACCTATAAATAATATGGCAAAAAAAGCACTTTTGATGATTCTCGACGGTTATGGTATCGGTAACCGCGGCAAGGGCGACGTGATCTACCAAACGTCTACACCCTACATGGATTCGCTCTTTGCGAACTATCCCAACTCTCAACTCCAAGCCTCAGGCGAAAACGTAGGTTTGCCCGATGGTCAGATGGGCAACTCGGAAGTGGGTCACCTCAATATCGGTGCTGGTCGTATCGTGTACCAAGACTTGGTGAAGATCAACCGCGCATGTGCTGATGGCTCAATCTTGAAGAACCCCGAAGTGATCTCGGCTTACGAATATGCTAAGAACAATGGCAAGAAACTCCACTTGATGGGCCTCACCTCGAACGGTGGCGTACACTCTTCATTGGATCACCTCTTCAAGTTGGTGGAAGTGGCTAAGGAATATGGCGTGCAAGAACGCACCTTCGTACACTGCTTCATGGACGGTCGCGACACTGACCCCAAGAGCGGTAAGGGTTTCATCGAACAACTGCAAGGCGTATGCCAAGCTAATGGCGCCAACATCGCTTCGATCGTAGGTCGCTTCTACGCGATGGACCGTGACAAGAGATGGGAACGTGTGAAGGAAGCCTACGACTTGCTCGTTGAAGGCAAGGGTAAGCAAGCTACCGACATGGTACAAGCTATGCAGGAAAGCTACGACGCCGACGTGACCGACGAATTCATCCTGCCTATCCACAACGCTACAGTAGATGGCACTATCCAGGAAGGCGACGTGGTGATCTTCTTCAACTACCGCAACGACCGCGCTAAGGAATTGACCATCGTATTGTCTCAACAAGATATGCCCGAAGCTGGCATGAAGACTATCCCTGGTATCCAATTCTACTGCATGACACCATACGATGCTTCGTTCCAAAACGTACACATCCTCTTCCCTAAGGAAAATGTGAATAATACCCTCGGCGAATACATCGCAAGCAAGGGATTGACTCAACTCCACACTGCCGAAACTGAAAAGTACGCTCACGTGACTTTCTTCTTCAACGGTGGTGGCGAAGCGCCCTACGCTGGCGAAGACCGCATCCTGGTGGCATCGCCAAAGGTGGCAACCTACGACTTGCAACCCGAAATGTCGGCTTACGAAGTGAAGGACAAATTGGTAGCAGCTATCAAGGAAGATAAGTATGACTTCATCGTGGTGAACTTTGCCAACTGCGACATGGTGGGACACACTGGTATCTACGAAGCAGTGGAAAAGGCTGTGAAGGCTGTAGATGAATGTGTGGCTGAAACTGTTGAGGCAGCTAAGGCTGTAGGTTATGAAACTGTGATCATCGCAGACCATGGTAACGCAGACAACGAGCTCAATGCTGACGGCACGCCCAACACTGCACACTCGCTCAACCCAGTGCCTTTCATCTACGTGACTGAAAACAAGGAAGCACAGGTGGAAGATGGTGTATTGGCTGACGTGGCACCATCAATCCTCCATATCATGGGATTGGAACAACCCGCTGAAATGACTGGTAAGTGCTTGATCAAGTAATCTGCACACCATATATATAATAGGACTACCGCCCGCTGGACAATCCATGCGGGCGGTAGTTGTTTTTGAATGCAAAATTCAAAGCCTATAGCTCATATTTTATATTTCTACAATTGTCCCCTCTCGAAGAAATAAAAAAGTTTTCATCCGAGGAAACGCCTGTGTTTATTGGGAACTTCCAGGGATTTTGAAATGTTAAAAAAATCTGTTAACATCAATAAAGATGAAGACGCCTCTGCGCATATATTAACTTTGCACTTGTATTCGCCGATAGCGCTTTGGTCGAAACGTCAACAGACCAAGCTATGCGAATACAAGTGCTCTTTGACTTTTTGTACAATATATTTATAGGTGCGCTAAACGACTGGTGGTGACTGTGGAGATCCGACTATTGCACAAGGCAAATCTTATTTCCTCATCATCTACTCGTGCCAGGATTCATCTTGGATAATAAAAAAAGCAGGAGAGAAAATCATATTTTCCCTCCCGTTGCAGTTGCTATATAATAATATGTATTACTCCAGGTAAGTGTAACCATACAATCCAGCACGGTAGTTGGAGATAAACTCCTTGCCTTCTTCGATGGTGATTTTGCCTTCTTTCACTGCTTTGCTCACCCAGGATTCGAGGCGGCGCACCAGGCGTTTGGGGTCGTATTGCACATATTCCAGCACGTCGGCTACGGTTTCGCCGTCGATGGTCTTGTCAATGCTATAGCCATTCTCGTCGATGGAAACGTGCACGGCGTTGGTATCGCCGAAGAGGTTGTGCATATTACCCAGGATCTCCTGATAAGCACCGACCAAGAAGACACCGATATAATAGTGTTCACCTGATTTCACGGGGTGAAGGGGGAGATAGGTCGTCTGCTGATTATAGTTGACGTAGGTGCATATCTTTCCGTCCGAGTCGCAGGTAATATCCTGCAAGGTCGCCGAACGTGTAGGTTTTTCCTCCAATCGGTGCAAGGGCATGATGGGGAAAAGCTGGTCGATACCCCAAGAGTCTGGCATACTCTGGAACAGCGAGAAATTGCAGAAGTATTTGTCCGCCATCATCTTGTCCAATTTGCGCAATTCGTCGGGCACGTGCTTTTGGTGGTGTACCAACTCCGAGATTTCGTGAGTAATGCTCCAGTAGAGGCTCTCGATTTGTGCACGTGTCTTAAGGTCGATGATGCCGTGGCGGAACAAATCAAGCGCTTCGTCGCGAATATCTTCGGCATCGTGCCAGTCTTCCAACATTGAGCGGGTAGAAAGTTTGTCCCAAATCTCTGTGATATCGTGCACCAATTGGTGGTCGTTTTCGTTGGGCTGGAAATCTTCCGAAGCGTGGGGCATTGATACACTTTCCAACACATCGAGCACCAATACGGCGTGGTGTGCAGTGAGCGAACGACCGCCTTCGGTGATCAGGTTGGGGTGTGGAATATTGTTCTTGTTAGAGGCATCGGCAAAGGTGTATACGCAGTCATTGACATATTCCTGGATAGAATAGTTCACAGAACTTTCCGAATTGCTGGAACGTGTACCATCATAGTCGACACCAAGTCCACCACCGCAGTCGACAAATTCGATATTGAAGCCGAGTCGGTGCAATTGCACGTAGAATTGTGCTGCTTCGCGCAGGGCTGTTGAGATGCGGCGAATCTTTGTGATTTGCGAGCCGATATGGAAGTGAATCAACTTCAAACAATCGCGCATGCCGAGTTCATCCAATTGACTCAATGCAGCAAGCAATTCCGTTGAATTCAAACCAAATTTTGACGCATCGCCACCACTTTCCTGCCACTTACCAGTACCAGATGACGCCAACTTGATACGGATACCGAGATTAGGACGTACGCCCAACTTTTCTGCAGTGCGAGCGATAGTTTCAAGCTCGTGCATCTTTTCAATCACCAGAAATACGCGCTTCCCCATCTTTTGTGCCAACAGGGCCAGTTCGATGAAGTTTTGGTCCTTGTGGCCATTACAAATGATGAGTGAGTCGCTGTCCATGTTGGTAGCAAGCACGGCGTGCAATTCGGGTTTTGAACCAGCTTCCAGACCGAGGTTGTATTTCTTACCATGGCTGATGATTTCCTCAACGACAGGGCGCATCTGATTCACCTTGATGGGATAGATGATGAAGTGGTCTGCCTGGTAGTTGTATTCTTTTTCTGCCTTGACAAAGCATTCTGCCGTTTTCTCAATACGATTGTTCAGAATATCGGGGAAGCGGAGCAAGACTGGGGCGGAAATATCACGCAGCGCCAAATCATCTACCACTTCCTTCAAGTCTATCTTCGCACCATTCTTCTTGGGCGACACATAAGCATGGCCCTCTTCGTTGATACCAAAATAGTTGACTCCCCAACCTTTGATGTTGTAAAGTTCTTCTGAGTCTTCAATACGCCATTTTCTCATGGTGAAAAAAGATTGTTACGCCAAGGCGACGTAGGTTATTATATATTTTTCTGAAAATCTAATTTATGATTCAATCTTTCAAACCTCTTATCTTCAAAATCTCGTCTACAACAAAGTCTATCTTGTCAAAATTGTCCAGTACGTTGACGTCGATGATATGTTGAGCTTTTTCGTAGAACTGGCTTCGTTCTTGCAACTGCTGTGAAACGAATTCGTACAATTCTTCGGGACTTTTTCCCTTCAACAAAGGACGTTCACCCTTGCTGATCTTGAGGTGACTGCAAATGGTCTCAGGTGTTGCTTTCAAGTAGTAGGTTTCTGCCACTTGATTCATATATTCCATATTGTCGAAGAAGCATGGTGTGCCCCCGCCACAAGATAAAACAATATTCTCAAACTCGGCTGCCTCGTGAAGCATACGTCGTTCCAAATCCCTGAAACGCTCCTCCCCTTGCTCGGCGAAGATTTTAGGCACCTTGGAATGAAATCGCTCCTCGATATACCAATCTAAATCGTAGAAGGTACGACCCATCTTCTTGGCCAAGGCTTTGCCGACCGTGGTCTTACCGGCGCACATATAACCTACGAGAATGATACATTTAGCTTCGTTTGTCATAGCCGTATCTTATTGAAAACACAATTATACCAGATAGTGCTGTTTGTGGATCAAGCATTACTTTTTCTTCGCTTTCACCGGAGTTTCCACGATCTTGCGACATTCTTCCAAAGTCAAATCTGCTGCATTCGCTGCTTTATTCTTTGGGATGCGATAGTTTTTGCCTTTATACACGATGTAGGGGCCATATCTGCCGGTGCGGACTTCCATCTCGGGTTCCTCGTCAAATGATTTCAGATGACTCTTTTCTTCCGAGTCGCGCTTTTCTTGAATCAATTCAACAGCACGTTCATGTGAAATATCTAAAGGATCTTCCCCCTTAGGTATTGATACGAACTTCCCTGCGTGACGTACGTAAGGCCCGAAGCGTCCTGTGTTTACCTCGATCAGTTCGCCTTCATATTCTCCAAGCTTTCGTGGCAAGCGGAACAGCTCCAGTGCTTCTTCCAAGGTAATAGTATTCATGCTCAAGTTGGCTGGGAGTGTCGCGAAACGAGGTTTATCGTCTTCGCCAGCGACTCCGATTTGCACCATCGGACCAAATTTGCCAATACGTACTTTCACAGGTTTGCCGCTCTCGGGATCAATACCGATTTCCCTCTCGCCGACGCGCAATTCTGTTCTTTCCTCCATCGCACGATCCACGCTGGGCGAAAAGTCTCCGTAGAATTGTTGAATCAGTGAAGTCCATTCCTTTTTACCTTCTGCTACGTGGTCAAAATCCTTTTCTACATTTGCAGTAAAGTTGTAATCCAATATTTCAGGGAAATTATCTGTCAAGAAATCATTCACTACAGTACCAGTATCAGTAGGCAGGAGTTTCCCTTTCTCTGCTCCCACACGTTCTTCAGCTTGTGAAGCAGAAATTTCACCTTGTGCCAGCGTCAATACGTCACAAGTACGGAGAAAACCCTCACGGTCTCCCTTTTCTACATATTTGCGTTGTTGAATTGTAGAAATTGTTGGGGCATAAGTAGAAGGGCGACCAATACCGAGTTCTTCCATTTTGTGTACCAAAGAAGCTTCTGTGTAGCGCATAGGTTGGCGCGAATAACGTTGGCGTGCAGAAATATCCGCATAGCCTAACACATCACCTTCGCTGAGTGGTGGAAGAAGAGCCTCGTCGTTTTCATTTTCATTTTCCACGTCGCGGCTTTCACGATAGACCTTGAGAAAACCATCAAACAATAAGACTTCGCCCGTTGCTTGGAACACTTCCTCGCGACCGCCTACTGTAATTGTAATCACAGTCTTTTCCAATTTTGCATCAGCCATCTGACTGGCGATAGTGCGTTTCCAGATGAGTGAGTACAGACGTTTTTCCTGTGGTGTGCCGTCGATCTTTTCTCGCGACATGTCAGTTGGACGAATCGCTTCGTGAGCTTCTTGTGCCCCCTTCGCCTGGGTATGATAAGTGTGACGGTGATGATATTCCTCGCCCATCAGACTCTTGATTACGGGGCCACAACTATTCAGGCACAATTGTGAAAGGTTCATCGAGTCGGTACGCATGTAGGTGATCCATCCCGCTTCGTAAAGTGATTGTGCCACTCGCATTGTTGTAGCTACGGGGAAACCTAATTTGCGCGAAGCCTCTTGTTGCAGCGTAGAGGTAGTAAATGGGGGCGCTGGCGTACGTTTTGTTGGACGCTTTACAACGCTTTCTACGATAAATTCGGTATTTTTGCAAGATTCCAAGAATGCTTTTGCTTCAGCCTCGGTTTTGAATGCCTTGTTCAATTCGGCACGAAGAAGTACTGTCGCACCTTCGCCTTCTTGTGACTGCGGCAACACAAAATTGGCTACTACTCGGTAGGCCATTTCGCTTTGAAAGTTTTCAATCTCCCTTTCGCGCTCCACAATCAGTCTCACCGCCACGCTCTGCACACGACCTGCCGAAAGATTGGGTTTAACTTTGCGCCAAAGCACTGGCGAAAGTTTGAAACCCACCAAGCGGTCGAGCACACGACGTGCTTGCTGAGCATCTACCAGGTTGTGATCGATATTTCTGGGGTTTTCGATTGCTGAAAGAATGGCAGGCTTAGTGATTTCGTGAAAGACGATGCGCTTAGCACGTGCCGGATCCAGTTTCAGCACCTCTGCCAAGTGCCACGAGATAGCTTCTCCCTCGCGGTCTTCATCGGATGCCAACCACACGGTGTCTACCTTCTTGGCTTGTGCGCGTAGGTCGCTCACCACCTTAGTTTTGTCAGCGGGTATTTCGTATTCGGGTTGAAAAGTTTCAAGGTCAACACCAAAATTTTTCTTCTTCAAATCGCGAATGTGTCCGAAACTTGACATGACTTTGTAGTCCTCGCCGAGGAATTTTTCAATAGTCTTGGCCTTAGCCGGAGACTCCACGATGACTAAGTTCTTTGGCATAATGCTTCTGAGTGTTTTTAAATTTCGCCTGCAAAAGTAGAAAAAAAAGCATGACCACACAATATAAATAGGAAAGTTTTCAAAAAGGAGGCGAAATCAATTTCAATTTTGCCGTAAATAAGGCTGCTCCCCAAGGGTATTTTGAAAAAAAGTCCTACCTTTGTCTTCGTTTTTAAGAAAAGTTATGAATGTAAAAATACACCCTTCCTGGGCATCGCGCCTGCAAGCAGAATTCGAAGCCCCCTACTTTCAGGAATTGACAGACTTCGTGCGCAATGAATATCGTACGGGCGTGTGCTACCCGCCTGGGGGAAAGATTTTCAATGCATTTGACTTGTGCCCCTTTGACCAGACGAAAGTTGTCATCATCGGTCAAGATCCTTATCACGAAGAAGGACAAGCCGAAGGACTCTGCTTCTCGGTGGCCGAAGGTGTACCACATCCGCCATCGTTGCAAAATATCTTCAAGGAGATCGAGGGGGATTTGGGACGCCCCGTTCCTCGCAATGGCAGTCTGGAGAGATGGGCGAAGCAAGGTGTATTGTTGCTTAACGCCACCCTGACCGTGCGTGCGCACCAAGCCGGTTCTCACCAAGGCAAGGGTTGGGAACGATTCACAGATGCAGTCATTGCACACCTTTCTGCCGAGCGCGAGAATCTGGTGTTTTTGCTTTGGGGTTCGTACGCTCAGAAGAAAGGCCTGGTCATTGACCGCAGTCGCCACTTAGTGCTTTGCTCGGCGCACCCTTCGCCACTTTCTGCCTATCGTGGGTTCTTTGGCAATCACCACTTCACGTTGACCAACGACTACCTTATTTCTCATCAAATTGACCCTATTGCCTGGTAGGATTTTTTCCGATGAAATGGGAAAAAAACGTATTTTTCATACCTAAAACAGAGGTCTGATAAAAATATACTGAATATTCACACAAAACACATAATTTCACCATGATGCTACCCATACTACAAGTCGGCGATGTATTGATTTCGCCAGACATCCTGACCGAAAAGTTTTGTTGCGACCTTGATGCTTGTGGCGGAGCCTGCTGTATCGAGGGCGATGCCGGTGCGCCATTGACACTGGAGGAAGTGGGCGAACTTGAAAATGTACTCGACACCGTCTGGGGCGACTTGAGCGCCGAAGCCCAAAGCGTACTCGACAAACAGGGTGTGGCATACAATGACCCTGAGGGCGATTTGGTCACATCGATCGTTCGTGGCAAGGACTGCGCCTTCACCTGCTACGATGCTAATGGTTGCTGCTTTTGCGCTACCGAACGCGCCTTTCGCGAAGGCCGCACATCGTGGTGCAAACCTATTTCCTGCGCGCTCTATCCCATTCGCGAGAAGAAATTGAGCAACGGTTTGGTCGGTCTGAACTACCACCGTTGGAATGTATGCGGTGCAGCGGTAAAAAAAGGTCGCGAACTGAATTTACCTGTCTACAAATTCTTGCGCGAGCCCCTGATTCGCCGCTTTGGTGAGGACTGGTACAAGGAACTGGAAGCCTTGGCCGATGAAGTCCTAAAGATGGAGCGATAAACAGCCCCTCTGTTAAATCTCGTATATCCGACAACCTTTTACCTCTGATTGACTACATATCGCCCCGCCGTTGCTGGTTGAGAAATACAGCAAACGGCGGGGCTTTTTTTTAGGATTATTTAAGCACAAATGTTAATTTAAAAAATACAAGGATTGGTGCAGTAAAAACAAGCCAAAGCTTTGTTGAAAAAAGTCGGCGCGAAATTTCAACAAACCCTTGACTTTTTTTCAACAAGACGTCGCGAAATTTTCACGATGAAACGGGTATTTTCCATCAAAAGTACCCAAAAAAGAATAGGGAGCACCCTGATTAAGGATGCCCCCTACTTTTGTATCACAAAGATACGAAAAAATTACACGAAATCCAAATCACATTTTGCGGTAGTTGATGATTTGTTAATTATCCCAAGCCTCTTCTTAACCCATCAAGGGGCTGCATATTTTACTCAGAATCCAATATATTTTTTGTGAGTGAGTAACCGCGAAAAACTTCAGTCAACTTTGCGAAACCCTGTGCGCTGAAAAAAATGACATATTATTTCGTCCTCGCCACTTGCAAAAAACGACAAAAAGACTTAACTTTGCACGATATAGAAAATAGTTGAAAATATCATCCATGGAACAATTCGAACTTATCGCCAAGACCTTTCAAGGATTGGAAGAGGTTTTGGCGCAAGAACTCACAGAGTTAGGCGCAGACGAGATTCAAATCGGACGCCGTATGGTATCGTTCAAAGGCGACCAAGAAATGATGTATCGTGCCAACTTCTGTTTGAGAACAGCCGTGCGCATTTTGAAACCCATCAAGCACTTCAAAGCCAAAGGGGCTGACGACGTATACGACGCAGTACGCTCTATCGACTGGAAGCAGTACCTCGACAACAATACGACCTTTGCAGTGGACACCGTGGTCTTCTCGCAAGAATTCCGTCACTCTAAGTTTGTGGCCTACAAAGTGAAAGATGCTATCGTAGACTATTTCCGCGATGAAACCGGAGATCGTCCTAACATCCGCATCACTAATCCTGATATCCGCCTCAACATCCATATCGCCGAGGAAAAGTGTACACTCTCGCTTGACTCGTCTGGCGACAGTCTCCACCTCCGCGGCTATCGCGTGGGCCAAGGCGAAGCACCTATCAACGAAGTGTTGGCTGCAGGACTTATCAAATTGTCGGGATGGGACTTCAACTCTGATTTCGTAGATCCCTTCTGCGGCTCAGGAACCATCCTCGTGGAAGCCGCATTGATGGCAAAAAATATCTACCCCGGTATCTTCCGCAAAACTTTCGGCTTTGAAAAATGGAAAGACTTCGACCGCAAACTTTTGGACAAGATCTACAACGATGATTCCGAAGAGCGCGAATTCAACCACCACATCTATGGTTACGACCTGAACTTGCGCGCCGTAGAAATAGCACAAGCAAATGCAAAGAGCGCCGGCGTGAGCGACTGCATCACTATCGAGCAAAAAGATGTAAAGGACTTCAAAAAGCCAGGCGACGCCAAAATGCTCATCACCAACCCACCCTATGGCGAACGTATCACTTCGCCCGACCTTTTGGGACTTTACAAAACCTTTGGTCGTTGCATGAAGCACGAATTCCAAGGTGGCGAAGCATGGGTGATTAGTTACAAGGAGGATTGCTTTGACGCTATCGGTCTGAAACCAAGTTTCAAGATTCCTTTGTACAACGGCTCATTGGATTGCGAATTCAGAAAATATCAAATGTTCAGCGGCAAACTGGACGAATTCCGTGCTAGCGGCGGCGAAGTCAAGACAGACGAAGAGCGCAGACGAATGGCTGAAAAGAAAAGATTTAAGCAAAATCGTGGCGAATTCAACAATCGTTTTGCCAACAAAGAGGATGAGGACGAAAATCCAGAATATGCTATTCTCCGCAATAAGCATAGAGAGTTCGAGCGCACGATGAATCGCAGAAACCGCAACGACGAAGAACGCGGCAGCAGAAGAAGTTTCAGAAACGACGACAGAAATGATCGCGGCGGCAGAAGAAACTTTGGAAATGACGATAGAAACAATCGCGGACCACGCAAGCCTTTCAATCGCGAGGGCGGCGAAAGACGCGGTGGATTCGGCAATAAAAGACGCGATTTTAAGAAATCAAGAGACTAAAAGATATACATTATGATGAAACTCACAAAAAAGTGGGCAATCCTGCTCTGCGCCCTCTTTCCTATGACAATGATGGCACAAGATAAGAAAAGTTTCACCCTGGACGACTTGATGTGGGGCGGAAGCAACTACTACAACATCATGCCCCGTAGCATCCACACCGCATGGTGGGGAGACTGTTTGCTACAAACCGACGTAGAGGAAATCTATCAATTATACGATGAAAAGGGCAAAATCTGCAATAAAAAGTGCCTTTTTACCGTAAAAGAAGTCAACGCTGCTGTTGATGAAAATGTGCATGGGAAAGTACGCAATCTGGCTTATACAACATTTCCCAAAGGCGGCAAAACTATTGCCAAGGTGTATGCAGACAAAGGTTGGGCTGAATATGACTGGACAAACAAGAAAATCGTAGGCTTCGTTCCTCACATCTACGGAGCCCAAGCACAAAAGGCTGCACCCCAGACTGGTGCACGAGCATACGTTAAGGATTGGAATTTACACGTAGTGACCGCCGACGGCACAGACCGACAAATCACCACAGATGGTACTCGCGAGGTACAATATGGGATGAGCGTACACCGCGATGAATTCGGCATTCACGAAGGTCTGTTCTGGAGCCCCAAGGGCAACCTTCTCGCCTTCTATCGTATGGACCAAAGCATGGTGACCGACTTCCCTTTGATCGACAACAGTAAGCGCGTAGCAGAATTGGCGCCGGAAAAATATCCTATGGCAGGTATGACTAGCCACAAGGTTAAGGTAGGCGTTTACAACCCCCAAAGCGGTAAGACGATCTACTTGGATGCTGGCGACCCAACTGACCGTTATTTCACCAATATCGCTTGGAGTCCCGACGAAAGCACTATTTATATGTTTGAACTCCCACGTACGCAAGACAAGGCAGAACTTGTGGCTTATGATGCAACGTCTGGCGAAAAGAAGGGCGTACTTTATACCGAAACCAATGCGAAGTATGTCGAGCCAATGACTCCTATCGTATTTTTGCCATGGGATGCGTCAAAATTTGTGATGGAATCACGCAAAGATGGATACAACCATTTCTATTTGTTCGACACTACGGGCAAATGTCTCGTGCAGTTGACCAAAGGAGAATTTGAAGTAATCGAAATGCTCGGTTTCAACGAGAAAAACAAGACTATCATCTTCAAAGCAAATGCCGAATCGCCCGTACGCCACAACCTCTACAGCGTAGACATGAAGGGCAAAAAAATGACACGCTTAGACAACGGCGAAGGCGTACATAATGCAAAATTGTCAGCATCTGGCACATTCCTTTGTGACACTTGGAGCAAGCCTGATATGTATCGCCAAGTAGATTTGATCTCTACTCAAAATGGTAAAACTCAAAACATCGTTGCCCCAACTGCTACACCCTGGAAAGAATATAACGTACCTGAAATCACAGGCGGCACGATTACTGCAGCCGATGGTAAGACACCTTTGTACTATCGATTGGTAAATCCCGTCGACTTTGATCCTGCGAAGAAATATCCTACGGTAGTTTACGTTTATGGTGGACCTCATGCGCACAATGTGCAAGAAAGTTTCAACTATGGTTATCGTCCTTGGGAAATCTATATGGCACAGAAAGGATATGTCGTATTCATCGTGGACAACCGCGGCTCGCAGTATCGTGGATTCGAGTTTGAGAGCGTAACGCACCGCCGTCTCGGTGAAATTGAGATGCAGGACCAAATGAAAGGGGTAGACTTCCTGAAAACTTTGCCTTATGTTGATGCCGACAGAATAGGCGTACATGGTTGGTCATTCGGCGGATTTATGACCACAAACTTGATTTGCTCGTACCCCGACGTATTCAAAGTTGGCGTAGCAGGCGGCCCCGTGATAGACTGGAAGATGTACGAAGTAATGTACGGCGAAAGATACATGGATACCCCCGAGGAAAATCCCGATGGATATGCAGAAAATAATCTTTGCAACAAGGCGAAGAATCTAAAGGGCAGATTGCAAATCATCGTCGGTTTGAACGACCCCACATGTGTATTGCAGCACAGCCTTTCCTTCCTTCGCGCTGCAGCAGATGCTGGCACACAGCCCGACTACTTCGTATATCCTGGACAAGGTCACAATATGATGGGCAAGGATATGGTGCACTTGCACGAACGTATCACCCGCTATTTTGACGATTACTTGAAATAAGTCGAAAGTCTCGTTTCAGTAAAAGAAGTATTTACATTTTTACAGTGTAGCAAAGAATTTTGAACCCTATAATAAGGAAATAATATGAAAAATCCTATTTCAACAACAAAAGCTCCTGCAGCGATTGGTCCATATAGCCAAGCGATTGAAGCAGGCGGCATGGTATTCGTATCAGGTCAATTGCCTATCAATCCCGAAACTGGAGAATTTGCAGAAGGCGGCGTAAAGGAGCTCACACGTCAGTCTTTGACCAATATGCAGCACATCCTGGCAGAAGTTGGTCTGACACTGGACAACGTTGTAAAGACTACCGTTTTCCTAGCAGATATGTCAGATTTCGCAGCAATGAACGAAGTTTACGCAGAGTTCTTCTCGGCACCCTATCCCGCTCGTTCAGCTGTCGCAGTCAAGACCTTGCCCAAAGGCGCTTTGGTAGAAATTGAATGCATCGCTGCAAAGTAAGTATTGGCGCTTGAAGAAACAAGATATGCAAAGGATTTGTGTCTTCTTAGCTTCGCGTGAGCCAGACAATACGGCGTGCCGTGAGGCCGTGGTCTCAGTTGGTCAGTGGATTGGTCAGACCAAGCGCACACTTGTCTACGGCGGTGCGCGCAAAGGTTGGATGGAATTGCTCGCCAGTACGGTCAAGGAAAGCGGAGGTCGCGTCCTGGGCGTAGTGCCTCAGATCTTAGTCGAAAGAAGACTGGTCAGCGACACACTGGACGTTTGCTTTCATAGCGCAGACCTAAGCGATCGCAAAGCCATCATGGCTCGCGAGAGCGATATCTTCGTGGCATTGCCCGGTGGAATCGGCACTTTGGATGAAATCTTCACCATCTTGGGCGAAGTCTGCATCGGTATAAGCAAAAAACATTTGGTGCTCTACAATGCAGACGACTGCTGGACCACACTCGTCAAGGCTTTGTCAGAATTGCAAGAGCGCGGTTTGATCGCCCAGGAAACACTGGATCATCTACACGTCGTAGAAAATATCGAAGGCCTGGAAAAACTTTGCCAAACCTTGAAATAAGAAAAATAGCCTCTCACAACTTCAAAAACCTCATTCACTATGAGCCAAGAGTTAAGAGTAATCATTAGCGGAGGCGGTACGGGTGGACACATCTTCCCCGCAGTTTCTATCGCCAACGCCGTAAGGGAATTAGAACCCAACGCAAAAATCCTGTTTGTCGGCGCAGAGGGCCGAATGGAAATGCAACGTGTGCCAGCAGCCGGTTACGAAATCAAAGGACTCCCCGTAGCAGGCTTCGACCGTAAGCGCTTGTGGAAAAACGTCAGCGTACTGATCAAACTATTCCGTAGCCGCAGAATGGCAAAGAAGATCATCAAGGACTTTGCTCCCGATGTGGCGGTAGGTGTCGGCGGATACGCCAGCGGACCTACGTTGAACATGGCAGGCAAGATGGGCATCCCCACCCTGCTCCAGGAACAAAATTCATACGCCGGCGTCACCAATAAACTCTTGGCGAAGGAGGCAAAATGCATCTGCGTGGCGTACGATGGCATGGAAAAGTTTTTCCCAGCAGAGCACATCAAATTCACAGGAAACCCTGTGCGTCAAAATTTGCTCGACGCCTCATTGACACGCGACGAGGCTGCTGAGAAAATGGGGCTCAATCCCCAGGCCAAGACCATCCTTATCGTAGGCGGTTCCCTGGGAGCGCGCACTATCAATGAGAGCGTGTTGTCGCAACTCGATACGATTCGCCAGCAGGAGGACGTACAATTTGTATGGCAAACCGGCAAGTTCTACGCCAACGAGATCGCCGAAAGATTAAAGGTAGCCGGCAAGCCCGACAACCTGCACGTGATGGATTTTATCAGCGACATGGCGGTAGCCTATGCGGGTGCAGATCTCGTAGTATCCAGAGCGGGCGCAGGCAGTATATCTGAATTTTGCTTACTCGGCAAGCCTGTCATCCTGGTACCCTCGCCCAACGTAGCAGAGGACCATCAGACGAAAAATGCCATGGCTTTGGTGCACAAGAGTGCCGCGCTCTACGTACCAGATGCTGAAGCAGAACACACACTCATTGCCGAGGCGATAAATACCGTCAAGAATGGCAAAAAGCTGCTGGGCTTGTCGCAAAACATCAAGACATTGGCGCGCCCAAATGCTGCAAAGGATATCGCCGAAGAAGTTATCAGACTGGCGAAAGGCGAAAAATAGACATCTATACTGATTAGATACATGTCATATCACGGATTTGTTTTATACTTGTAAACAAATAGAGTATTATGGATTCGAAACGTTTACCAGATTTATCAGAGGCTTTAGTTAATATCAAATTACCTCCTACAACATTTAGATGTCCTTATTGTAACAAGGAACATAATATAAAAGATGCTAAGATTGAGCCAATTTTAGCTTCATCTAAACATGTTAGTACAAAAGTAAGTGGTCGAATAGTCACTCGTACCTATCAAGACACATACTACAATATAAGATTCTGTGCAAAATGCTATAAACGTAAAACAATGACTAAGCTCATATTGTACTGTTCAATATTTGCTTTATCTACTATCCTATATGGAATCCATTATTTTAGTAATCTTAATGGCTCCATTCTAGGTTTTTTAGGATTTCTTATTTTGCTATATTTTTTAGTGCTTATAGGCATAGGTGCATTAAACTGGCTTTTGGACAAGACTATTTATGATGTTGATTTTGAATACGCAGCGAATAATAATGCAATAGAACCACATCGTTATTTTTAAAATTATAAATTTGAAATAGTTGATTAATAGTTATTTATTCGATAATTCTTTTGAACAATTGTCCCTACAATGAATCTATTGATTATGATAGAAGTGAAGAAATATATCGGCATGTAATCTTAAATTTTTATTCTAATGATTTTATTAATGAAAAAGGAAATTGCTATGAGGCAAAATCATTATTAAGAGATGGGCACGTTCTAAGAGGTATATATTACAAAGAGGATGATATCCCAGTTTCGTTTATTAACTCAATGAGGATAGATTAATGATATCCTAGATAGGGAACTGATATTCAGTAATTTCAGAAGTGAATATTGGGAAAATACGCTATATTGCCTATTATCAAGGTGTTATAGCGTATTTAGTTTGTATCCTCTTATATGAGTGATTCACTTTTATATGTTCTGAACTATTTTTGAATATTATATTTACTTTTATTGATAATTCATTTGCTCTACTGCTCGTTTGATAAGTTCTGAACTTGCCCTTGATAAAATACCTACTTTGATTCTATTCTTACGAATATACTCAAAGACCTCCGTCCATCCTAAATACAACTTATACTTTGGAATTAGAGAATATTTCTTGTTCCAATTCTTTTTGCCCTCTCCTTTTCTATACACATCATCAACAGATGTGTCAAAGATAGTGTTATCAAAGTCAAGGATGAGGCTTTTAGATAATTTATAATGTATAGTCGTATTCATTAAATGAATTTGGTGCGTAAAATACATAATCGTATAGACGGCGCAATGGGTGGATGCCTTGCTGGGTTATTTACAGGAGGAGGGTGTTTAGTAGAAATTCTAATAGCTGGCCTCTCCATATTTTTTATAATATGGCTATTTGGAGCACTATTTGGTTAAAGTTATTTATATTCTTTGTTTCACTAAAAAAAATAAACATATGAAACGTTTTGCACACCTTTTTATATTATTTTCTCTATGTTTTCTTTACTCTTGCAACAATTCAAATTCATCTACCAATGGTGAATCACCAGTAGGTCTTTGGATAGAATATAGAGAAGATGGTGATAATTATTTAACTTCTTCTTGGAAATCTAACATAGATGGTAGTGGCATTTTTATTGTAGACGGAATCTCCGAAAATCAAAGAATGGCCTTTACTTGGAAAAAAGTAAATTCTTCGGAAATAGAAATAAATGCTAATGGAGACACTCAATTATTAGAAATAAAGAATGGTTTACTAATTGAAAATGGAGCTTTTGGAACAACTGTTTTCAAAAAGCAATAATGAGTTATACCAAGAATATAAAATAATAAAAGAGTCAACCAAGAATACTTTTATCGAGGATGGTGTATCATTAAGTTTTGATACGCCATTCTCTTTTTAGTACAATAAGTCAAAGATCGTTTTGTCGCAGGTGCGCTATATAAATAATGTACCTGTGCGCGTGTGCGCGAGACGACGTTGCAAAGATACGACAGTACAGAGGGGAGACTTCATCTTTATCGTAGATAAGGATTTGGGCAAGGGGCGTAAAAAGATGGTGAAACATCGATAAACAGGAGAAGGTCGCGCAACAGAGAATATTTTATTTATTTTTTCATGCACTATTTTTCTGTGGTAAAAGGTCAGGGATGTTCTTCCCTTGTTTTAATCTACAAGAGCATACACAAAGGACAGCAAACGCACTTCTACGCTTGCTGTCCTTATTCTCGTATGATATGTTTGTCCGACTTTAGGGGACAAAGATTTTTCTTACTCTTGTCGTTTCTCCATCCTTCTCGCGTAATATATATATACCGCGCGAGAGATTGAGGTCTTTTACTTTGTCGCCGCTAATAGATTTTTGCAACACGCCTGAAAGGGTGTACACATCCACACGTTCGGCTGTAGAATGAAGTTCCTCACGAATATCTCCAATACCAACTGTGGGATATTCTGGTGCTTCGGATGTATAGGCGAAGGGTTGGATATCATTCATTTTGCAAGATGCTACATTATCCAGCAAACCATCTGCACGTTTCACATAAGCTACGATTCGCGCATGCTTCAACACATCGAGTGTGTACATGCCATAGGTATTTTGCACCAAATCACTGGCATCAAATTCGCAATAATATTGATAGACTTTGCCCGCTTTTTCAGGCCTGCCACCATTCAGTTCCGCCCCATTTCCGTTGGCCGGCGAGAGCGAACGTATGGCAGATTCGTGAATATAGAAGCTCTGGTCGTAAGTACCCGACTGAGGGGCATAAACACTGTCTTGCACCAGGGCAACCGACAGGCGGAAAAGCCCTGCTGTCTTAGGCTTTACGCCACAATTCACAACTATCTTTTTGCGATCGGTGTCGTATTGTGCAGACAGGGCAATATTCGTGTGCGATTCGCCCTCGAGAGCGGCCGTGATATTCGTATTGAGGAAAATGCCAAATCCGTTGACCGATTCGCCCGTAGTACCCCATTTCTTGTTGAAGTTGACCATCATGTTCGGAAATGCCCGAAAGCCTGTCTGAACGTAGATGGCGTCGGCAGCTTCGCAATACAGCGGATCGCTCACGGTATAGGAGTGGTGCGCCAGGTGGCACACTTGGTCGGCGCGGTCGTAGGTATCATAAAAATTCCATATAGCCTGTATGCCGTTGGGGCAATAGCCACACTGCACACCCGTGCCTTGTATCAGCAGCGCCCTGCGCAGATAGTCGGTCGATTCGGGTTGTTCGTCCTCGGGCAGTGCTGGCATATCGCTCAGCGCACTCACCACCAATTTGGCGTCGCTCGTCGAATTATTGCCTACCGAGGCATAGAAATAATAGTTGCCCACGCCAGTACAGGTGTACTCCAAAGATTCCACCGTTTCGTTTCTGCCGCCGGGTGTGAGGACGTGCAATTTTGCTCCCTCTTTCACTTCGTCGGCCCCGTCATAGAGAGCAAATTTGACAACAGCATTTTCGCCAGCAACAACGTGGCGTGCATCTGTTGCCAAGGTCAAACCGGACGACGAAGTAGCCTTGTTTTGATAATCACCGGCGACGTCCTGACCAAAGTTCGTCACCTCGACAGCAGACAAGAATAGCTGTTGTTTGTTAGGGCCAGACGCAGCACGAAAGGCGATATAAACATCCTCACCCTTAGCCACTTCCGCAAAGCAGAAGGATTCGTAGGCCTCGTCTGCCAGGTCGTCGTGCGTAGCCATCAACTTCATCGCACCAGGCTCGGGCGAGTGCCCATAGTAAGCCTCGAGCTTCTCTTTATAGAAACTGCCGTAATACTTATATTTCACCAACAATTGCGTAGCCTCGTCCACGGTGATTTTAGGCGAAATCAACCAGTCGTCGGCCCCGTTGGCGTAGTGATAACTGTAACCTACGTGCCCGCGCGACGAGGTGGGATTGTAACGCCAGGTCACATCGTCGTTGTTAGCATCAATAACCTGCCACTTGTTGAATTCTTCGGACGAAGCGAAGGTCGTCTCGAGGAGTTTTTCTTGTGCAAAAGCCGTCTGCAGAACTGCGCAGAAGCTTAATATAAGTAGGGAAAAAGCGTATCTTCTTTTGTTCATATTTTCTGAATATTTCGTATTAAATCACCACAAAGATAAGTGAACAAATAGAAAATCGGAGCGAAATTCTTTACTTTATTTACAAATTTGAAGACTTTTAATATTTCCATACAAATTTTGAGGTTTTTGCGCAAAATCAAGGGGTAGAAACGTTAGATTTTGGGGAGCTGAAAAAAGGCTTAACCTTTTTCAAAAAAGCCAAGACCTTTTTTTCACGAGACGTCGCGAAATTTTTACGAGGCGTCGCGAAATTTAAAAAAGGTTAGGCTTTTTTTCAACGAGGCGTCGCAGTTTTTTTTCGACCATCAAACACACGGCTTTTTACCCCTCATCCACTACGACAAAAGTCCCAAATCAGTGATAGAAATTCACGTTCATAAGGCTCTATTTTATTGATTATTCGCATTTGATTTGACAAGTCATACATCAAGGCTTGGGGCGGTTTGACACTATGCCGAAAATCGCAAGCAAGACTTCGCTAATATTTTTTTCAGAAAAAGACAAAAAAACATCCGCTTTACAAATGTAAATCAGAAAAATTATTACTAATTTTGCAAAGGAGTGTGTCAGAGCATTTCGCAACCTCTATAAAAACCCTAAAAACAAGAAAAAATAATGAATTTCGAAGATATCAAGTCCATCTATTTTGTTGGTGCTGGCGGCATAGGCATGAGCGCCCTGTTGCGCTACTTCATGGCAAGCGGAATGCCTGTCGGTGGATACGACAAAACGCCCAGCGAGTTGACAAAGCGATTGGAAGAAGAAGGCGCCCAACTGCACTACGAAGACGATCCCTGCTTGATTCCCGAAACATTCCGCGACAAGGCACACACCCTGGTCGTATACACACCCGCAATACCAGCCGATCACAAAGAAATGGCATGGTTTCGCGCTGAGGGTTTCGAAATTCAAAAAAGAGCGTACGTGCTTGGTCTGCTCACACGCAGCGCAAAGGGTTTGTGTGTAGCCGGCACGCACGGCAAAACGACTACGACGTCGATGCTGGCACACCTGTTGCACGAAAGCAAGGTGGGATGCAACGCCTTCCTGGGTGGTATCACCAAGAACTATGGCACAAACTATTTGCTGGACGAAAATAGCGACTACGTGGTGATCGAGGCCGACGAATTCGACCGCTCTTTCCACCACCTGCGCCCATTTGCCACCGCAATTACTTCGGCTGACCCCGACCACTTGGACATCTATGGCACCGAAGCGGCCTATTTGGAAAGTTTCAGTCACTACACCAGTTTGGTGCAACCCGGTGGCGCCCTGGTCATCGAGGAAAGCGTCAAGATCAACTTGAAATTGCAAGAAGGCGTGACCTGCTACACATATGGTAGAACCAGCGGTGATTTCCACGCAGAAAATTTGAAAATCGGCGGCGGACGCATCGTGTTCGACCTAATCTCTCCCCTCGGCAATGTGACCGACGTGGAATTGGGCGTACCCGTCAGCATCAATATCGATAATGGAATTGCAGCAATGGCTTTGGCACAACTCGCAGGAGCAAATGCCGAAGAAATTCGCCAAGCGATGAAGACCTTTGCAGGCGTAGGTCGTCGCTTTGACTTCAAGATCAAGACGGACAAGGTGGTACTGCTGAGCGACTATGCCCACCACCCCGAGGAAATACGTCAGAGCATCCTGTCACTGCGCGAGGTATTCGAGGGACGAAAGATTACCACAATCTTCCAACCCCACCTGTACAGCCGCACCAACGACTTCTACCGCGAATTTGCCGAAGCGCTCTCGCTGGCAGACGAGGTATACTTGACCGAAATCTACCCAGCGCGCGAATTGCCCATGCCCGGCGTGACCAGCCAACTGATCTATGATGCGATGAGCGACGGCGTGAAGAAACAACTCGTGGAAAAAGACAACGTGCTCGAATTGGTGAAGCAAGAAGAATTTGACTTGCTCGTCATCCTCGGCGCAGGCGATCTGGACAATCAAATGGGCGATATCGCCGCAATACTCTCGGCAAGAGCATAATTTTTCGAAAAGGTACAATCCCTCTGCAAAAGATAAAGAATGAAAACATTATTCAGACTATTCCTGCTTTTGGTCGCCACATCCTACCTGGTGTACACATTTATCCACTCACCCAAAGTGGAAAATGACGTGGTGTGCTCAAAAGTAGAGATCAATTTTGCAGATAGTATTACCGACGGCTTTATTGATACCAACGAGGTAAAACAAATCCTGATGTCTGCGGGAGAATATCCCGTGGCCAAACATATAGACTCGGTCAGCGGGAAAAACATCGTAACCTCGTTGCTCAAAAACAAGTATATCAAGACAGCAGATTGCTATAAAACTCCCAAAGGCGTAGTGCACATCAACCTCACCCAACGCAAGCCGATAATGGCTGTATTACCAGAGGACGGAAACGCTTATTACATCGACAAAGAAGGCGCCATCTTGCCCGCCAACAAATACCTGTCGTACTTGACTGCCGCATCAGGCAATATCTCCAAGGAGTTCGCGCAAAAGAAACTTCCCGCTTTGGCACAATATATCGAAGCGAACAAATTCTGGAAAGATCAAATCTCACAAATATACGTAACAAAGGGAGAAAAAATAGACTTGTACACACGAGTAGGCGAAGACCAAGTCATACACTTTGGCAACACTGACAGTATAGACAGAAAGTTTAGGCACTTAAAAGCCTTCTATGAAAAAGTTCTGCCCGAAGCTGGGTGGAATACTTATAGCGAAATCACAGTAGCTTACGACAATCAAATTATTGGTAAACGAAGAACGGCAACCAAACAACCCAAAAAACCAGTAGCAAAGAAAACGGAAAAGAAACAAGAAGAAAAACATTAAAACAGAACTTATATCCCCAAAGTAGAAAATATAAAACATACAAACATATATGGCAGTAGCAGACAATTTTATCGTAGCAATCGAACTTGGCTCGTCAAAAGTAACAGCCTTGGCCGGACAGAAACAACCCGACGGCGCTATCCAAATCTTGGCTTATGCACAAGAACCTTCGGATAGTTTCATTCGCAAGGGACGCATTCAAAATGTCAATAAGATGACACAATGCATCTCTAACATTAAGGAAAAATTAGAGAAGAAACTACAAAAAACGATCAGCCATGTCTATGTAGGCATCGGCGGTATGGGTATGCACACCGTATCCAATACCGTGGAAAAAGTTTTCAACGAGAAAACTGTCGTTAGCAAGGAAGTCGTAGACGAGATCAACGACTGCAACGAAAAAGCCAGCACTTCTGACCAGGAAATCCTGAGCACGGTGTTGCAACACTACAAGATCGGCACACAACCTACGATGGAGCCTGTTGGTGTTCCTGCGGAAAAGATCGAAGGTACTTTCCTGAACGTAGTAACCAAATCTTCGATCAGCGAAGATATTAAGAACTGCTTCAGAAATGCTAATGTAAACATTGCAGAAATGCCCATCTCTGTACTTTCATTAGCAGACGCCATGCTTCCCGAGAGAGAAAAGAGCTCAGGATGCGTATTGATTGATATGGGAGCTGAGACAACATCTGTTGCAATTTACAAAAGCAACATCTTGCGCCACATGGCTATCATTCCACTTGGTAGCGCAAATGTAAACAGAGACCTCTGCTCTCTGCAAATAGAGGATGCTGAGGCAGAAGAGTTGAAGCTGACATACGGTTCGGCGTATTCTAATTATCTGGAAGCAGATCATGCTCCCATCAAGTTGGCAGATGGTCGCTCGATAGCGTATGAAGACATTTGCGGTTTGATCGAGGCAAGAATTGAAGAAATCTTCCTCAATATTGATCACCAAATAAAGTCACAGAACTACTCTGACAAGACATTGATCGGCGGTGTATTCCTGACAGGCGGCGGTGTACAAATTAAAGATATTGAAAAAGCCGTACAAACACACTTACACTTTGAAAAGAGCAAGGTGTTGCAAAAAATTGCTCTGAACACACGAGGCGGCAGCAACGATTTCAACAAAGATGGTTCGTTCAACACTGTCCTTGCTATCATAGACAAGGCAGAAACAAACTGCTGCGGCGGAGACCTGGGCACAAATTCGCCAAACCTCTTTGAAGAAGCCGCAAAAGCCAAGGAGGAAGAAGAAAGACTCGCCGCAGAAAAGGCAGCACAAGAGGAAGCTGAAAGAATTGCCGCAGAGGAAGCTGCAATAGCCAAGGCTGAAGAAGAAAAAATCGCTGCGGAAGAGGAAAGAAAGAGACAGAGAAGAAATAAATTTACAGGTATCTTTAAACAGATGGGTAGATGGGCTTCTGACCTTGTAAGTGAAGAAGATAAATCGGAGCGATAAGAATTCAATGAGGGTAAGCAAAAAATATAGCCTCCCTAAACAGGAGGAAACTTTTAAGCGGTACCTCACAAATCCCCAAAAGTCTGCTACAATCTAAAATAATCCATATTTCACAACCAATAAATACGAAAATATAATGTTTGACGACAACGATTTATTATTAGATATGGGAGTACCCAGCACTACACCTTCGATTATCAAGGTCATTGGTGTCGGCGGCGGTGGTGGTAATGCTGTAAACCACATGTACCGCGAGGGCATCCACAACGTAAACTTTGTACTCTGCAATACTGACTCGAAAGCATTGTGCGACTCGCCAATTCCAAATTGTTTGCAATTGGGCAAAGAAGGCCTTGGAGCAGGCAACCGCCCCGCCAGAGCACGCGAAGCTGCAGAGGAGAGCATCGAAGAAATCCGCCACATGTTGGACGACGGTACTAAGATGGTATTTATTACCGCCGGCATGGGTGGAGGTACTGGTACAGGCGCGGCACCAATCATTGCTCGCGAGGCAAAGAATATGGGCATCTTGACCGTAGGTATTGTGACCATTCCATTTTTGTTTGAAGGCAACAAAAAGATCGACCAAGCGCTCGACGGCGTAGAGGAGATTTCTAAACACGTCGACGCTTTGCTCGTCATCAACAACGAACGCTTGCGCGAAATCTACCCCGACTTGAACGTACTCTCTGCTTTCCAGAAAGCGGACAACACCTTGTCTATCGCAGCACGCAGTATCGCAGAAATCATCACCATGCACGGCATCATCAACCTTGACTTCCGTGATGTTTGCACTGTATTGAAGGATGGTGGCGTAGCAATTATGTCAACAGGCTACGGCGAAGGCGACAATCGTGTGACCAAGGCTATCGAAGATGCTTTGCACTCTCCATTGCTCAATAACAATGATATCTTCAACTCTAAGAAAGTGTTGCTCTCTATCTCATTCTGTTCTGAGACCGACGGCAATCAGTTGATGATGGACGAGATGAACGAAGTGCACGACTTCATGTCGAAGTTCCACGACGACGTCGAAACAAAGTGGGGACTTTCTACGGACCCAAGCTTGGAAAAGAAAGTCAAAATCACCATCCTTGCCACAGGTTTCGGCATTAGCAACGTGCCAGGCATCCAGGAGAAATTGGATTTAGAGGAAGAGAACAGACGCAAAGATGAGGCTGCGGCAAAAGAAGAAAGAGATGATCGTCGCGAGGGATACTATGGCCAAACCAATAAGCAAGGTGGTATGCGCAAGCGTCCTAAGGTTTATTTGTTCAACGTAGACGACCTTGACAATGAAGAAGTAATTTCAATGATCGAACTCACACCAACATTCAACCGTAGCAAGGAAGTGCTCGGACAAATCAAAGCTAAGGCAATGTCTGCAAATCCTATCGAACTGGAAACATTTGGTGCTGAAGACAACTCACAGATCATCACATTTTCATAAATAACCACGCATTTACACGGCAAAATGGTGTAATGCCGATTTAGAATTTTGGAGGCGGTATACGCCGTCTCCAAAATTTTATTTAAGTATCAAAACGGAAGGCGATGTTGGGGCAAAAAACTTTGCGACGTCTCGTTCAAAAAAGTCCTAACCTTTTTTAAATTTCGCGACGCCTCGTTAAAATTTCGCGACGCCTCGTTAAAAAAAGGTCTTAGTTTTTTTTAGCGGCCCTCAATGGTACTTTCCAGAAATACTTATCCCCGGCAAAATAATCAAACCCACCTCCACACATATATATAATATATAGGAGAAAAATCACACATTATAAAAAAACAGAAACATGACACTATTTGATCAAGTAAGCAAAGACATCGTTGCAGCGATGAAAGCGAAAGACAAAGTACGTTTGCAGGCATTGCGCAACATCAAAAAATACTTTATCGAAGCAAAGACTGCTCCTGGTGCTAACGATACGCTCAGCGACGAGACTGCGATGAAAATCCTGGCTAAGTTGGCAAAACAAGGTCGCGACACAGCGGCACTCTATTCCGAACAAAATCGCCCAGACCTGGCAGAAGAGGAAAATGCTCAAGCAGCCGTAGTAGAAAGCTACTTGCCACAGCCACTCAGCGCAGAAGAGTTGGAAGCAGCGCTCAAAGAAATCATCGCAGCCGTTGGTGCTGAAGGTCCAAAGGATATGGGAAAAGTGATGGGCACTGCTACAAAACAGCTTGCAGGTAAGGCTGACGGCAAAGCCATCTCGGCAAAAGTTAAGGAATTGCTCGGATGACCGTCCTCGCCTTTACCTTAATCCTACTAGCCGCCTCCTATTTGGCAGGACTATTGGGATCGCTCACCGGCCTCGGCGGCGGCGTGGTCGTTATTCCCGTGTTGACCTTAGCTTTCGGCGTAGATTTTCACTATGCCATTGGCGGCGCGCTCGTAGCTTCGATTGCGACATCATCAGGTTCTGGCAGTGCATACGTGAAAGAGGGCATCACCAACATCCGTCTGGGTATGTTTCTTGAAATCGCCACCACAATTGGTGCAGTCGCCGGCGCGATCGTAGCAGTTTGGCTCAACAATTCAGTCATCGCCATCATTTATGGCGGAGTCCTGATCTTGACAGCAATAATGCAGCAACGCAAGAAAAGTGACCACGAAGGCGTAGTCGGCAGTGAGACCGCAAAGCGACTAAAACTCTTTGGCGAATGGCCACAAAAGGACGGCTCGTTCAAGACCTACGAGTTGAAAAACGTAGGCGGCGGTTTCTCTGTAATGGTCATAGCTGGCGTACTCAGTGGAATTCTTGGCATCGGTAGCGGCGTACTGAAAGTGATTGCGATGGATGGTCTGATGAAAGTACCCTTTAAGGTCAGCACCACTACGTCCAACTTTATGATGGGCGTGACTGCTTGCGCATCTGCGGTGGTTTACCTGCAACGCGGCAACATTGTTCCCGGCATCGCTTGCCCTGTATTGATAGGCGTATTGTTTGGTGCGCTAACAGGGGCACGTTTGCTCAAGAAATTAGATGTACGCGTTCTGCGCAGGATCTTTAGCATCGCCATACTTTTAGTAGCACTTAACATGATTTATCAAGGTCTGACAGGAGGATTTGAGTAGGCTTATGAAAGATATCAAACAACTCATTGGAAATACACTACGCATCGGTGTCTTCACGGCTTGCTTTATTGCTCTTGTCGGAGGCATCATTTATCTTTGGAAGCACGGCGCAGACCCGATGCCAGACTATTCGCATTTTTCCTATAGCGATGCTCATCCCGAGGAGTACACTACTTTGGGCGGCATCTGGGCAGGCATCCTCGATATGAATGCTTATAGCTGGATACAGGCGGGTGTGATCGCTTTGCTCTTGACCCCCATCTTGCGCGTCACCCTTTCTTTGTTCGACTTCCTGCGCGAGCGAGATTGGCTCTATGCCTTTATCACTTCAGTCGTATTGGCGATAATTATTTCCAATTCGCTGTCAGTATAGACCTTGAAATAATCACATCAAAAAGACATTTTGTAAGCAGAACGTTTACTGCAACAACAATAGTTAATAATGCGGCAAATTTGAAAGCAATTTGTCGCATTATTTATATATATATCATCATCCCGTCATAAATTTCCCTAAAAACGAGAAAAATTAGTATTTGCGCTTGGTCGTTCTGAAATGTAAACTTATATTTGCGGTCAATAAAATTAATTAAAAACTAAAACTGGGAAATAACACTTAAACTTTCTTGCTTATGAGAAAACATTATCTCCATTTAGCATTAGTATTTGTGCTGAGTCTTTTCGTAGGACAAAGTTTTGCACAAACTGCAGGTAATATTTATTTAGGACACTGCAAGTACGATGACTACATCTACGAGTACGATGGCCTTTCACTGGACCACGATTCAAAGGTCGGAGTCGGCATCAAGTTGACACGAGACATGTTCGAGGACTACATTGGTGGTAAGATCAGCGCCTTTCGCTGTGGCTGGGACGATGCTGCAAGTAGTGCCACATACGATTGCTTTGTCAGAGTTGGAAATTTCAATGGCGAAACCATTGCGACAGGTCGCGGAGCCGTGAAATTCGGTTGGAACGAAGTTCGCGTGACTCAGAACATCACCATCCCCGACGTAGATACGCTCTGCGTGGGCTTCTATGTGAATGTGAAGAAGAACGTTTGTTCGATTCCTAAGTTCTATCCTACCAACGTAGCTAATAGTTGTTTCCTCTTCAACGACGAAACTACAGAAGACGGTAAGGAAATTTGGTACGACTCAAGAAGTATGGGTGTCATGCCTATTATGTTGAAGATTTCCGACACATCTGGTCAATTCCAGGATATGCTGGTGTGCCACGGTGTCAAGTATGATGAAATCGTGCCTACGTCTACACAAAACATTGGTGTTTACGATTTGGAAAACAAGGGTTCTAACAACATTACTTCGTTGCACATCACCAGCAAAATCGGCGACCAGGTGCGCACAGATGAAATCAAGATGACAGCACCTATCACTCCAGGTATGCGCAAGAACTTCAAGTTGCCCGTATACTGCTTCGAAACTGGCGTACATGAGATTACTTTTGACAAAGTGAACGGCAAAGCGCCCAAAAAGGTTGCTACAACAAAAGCAGAGGTTATTGGTGTGCCTGCAGAAGTTTCAAAGCAATACACACACAGACCTTTGATTGAATTCTTCATGTCGGAAAATGCTTATCACGTGCCACAATATTTCGATCTTTACTTTATGGCGGGTTACGAAGCCTTTATGGACAAGATGACCTTGGTTTGCCAGCACGCCGACGATAAGTATATGATTGGCGATCCCGAGGAAGCATTGCTCCTGCAACTTGGTTTGGTAAATCAAGACTCAATGAGCGTATTCTTGCCCGACATGACTATCAACCGTTCGCTTTATGGTTCAAACCCTGTGCCAGGCCTCAACTATCCTATCCATATGGGTATCCTCTATCCATCAGAGATCCAGGTGGCTTACTATAATGATATCCTCAAGCACCCCACATTTGCAAGTGTGAATGTTAAAGCTAATTTGGACGCTAAGGGTGAAAATGTGAACATCACCGTAAACGGTAACGTAGCAGACAACGTATTGCCAGAAGGCGAACACCTCTACTTGACCGTATATTTGATGGAAAACGAAGTAGAAAGTTACGACCAAAGATTCTGGGACGACAAGGAAGGCGAACAAGTGGGCAACCGCTATGTACACTACAATATCATCCGCGAAAATCTGACTCCGCTTTGGGGTAAGAAGCTTTCAAACGCATCAGGCGACTTTACGATGAACTTCACCGCCGAAGTGTACGACGACTACAACAAGGAAAACCTCAGCGTCATTGCTTTCTTGAATCGTGGCGACCAGAATCCTCACTTGAAACGTCAGGTTATCAATAGCAAGGAAGCCTTTGTTGGCACCGACAATACAGGTATTGGCAGCGTAGTCACTGACGAAAGCAAGCAGCCTGCGGTTTATTACGATTTGATGGGCCGCCGTGTATTGAATCCTACTCAAGGTGGTGTTTATATCAAGAATGGTCAAAAGGTATTGGTGAAGTAATTTCACAATATCCAAATATAGGAATTTGCAAATAGACCTACGCGGGCTATCTCGTTTGGGCATTTGCAAATTCCGTACTTTCACACATAGCATCATTATATTATGAAAAAGATACTTTTAGGGCTTTTGGCCTTCCTCTCTGTCAGTGTCTACGCACAGACATCCGTGCACTACGGCTATACACCCGATCAACTCGTGGCCGAAGAAATTCAGGCACAAGGTACGGGCGAGAATAGCACCGTAGCCGGTATGATCTGTCTGGACCCAACCACCGACCCTGTGATGCAACGCCTCAAGGGCCATCAGGTAAAGGGTGTGCGCTGCTACCTACGTGCAGAATATGCACAGAAACGCCAACAGCGCTCCTTCATCATGCACACAGCGGGCGATATCAATGCTACGCCCACCAAGACGTTGTGCAATTTCGACGAGGGTTGGAATGAGATTCTGTTCGACAAACCCGTGACTATCGGAGACGAGAAAATTTTCCTCGGCTTGCAAGTCTACGAGACACGCAGTGTAGCCTACCCCCTCGTATCATACGCCAAGGCGTCAGTGCCCGGCGGCGCGTGGATCAACCTGAAGGGCGAGGGCTGGAAATCCTTTTCCGACCGCGGCACATTGTTCATCCAGGCGATACTGGACGACGCCGCAGGCGAAAAGTTGCAGAAGACCGTCTACGCACAAGCCGCATCGTGGCCACGTACCGTAGCCCCCTCGAGAATGTTCGACGCACAGGTATATTTCCTCAACCACTCTGCCGAAGAAGTACAAAGCGTGACACTCTCTACCCTGGGCCAGGGCGACACAGAGCCCGATATGCGCGAAATCACCTTTGACACCCCAATACCAGCCTACGGCGGCCGCACCATCAGTATGCCCCTGCTCGCCGGAGCCGAAACGGGTACTGCACAATGGTTGAGACTGAACGTCACACATGCCAATGGTGTGCCCACACAGCAGGCGGCGGCTGGCGAAAACCAACTCTACGTCACACACGATGCCTTCCTGCGCATCCCATTGGTTGAGGAGTTTACCAGCCAGTTGTGCACCAACTGCCCCTTCATGATCTACTATCTGGACAAGGCGATGGAGGAATTCCCCGACCCAGTGCTCTATGTCACACACCACACGGGCTACCAAAAGGATGCCTTCACCCTGCCTATGGACGAGGACTTGCTCTACCTCTTCGGTAGCGACTACACCTACAACCCCGCCGTGATGTACGACCGTCGCGTGGCGAAGGGCGAAGAAGCCCCTATCTTTGGTGCAAGCGAAGCCTCGACTGCACCCTACCTGGCAGCATTGACAGCCGCAGTCGAAGAACCCGCGATGGCAGAAGTGCTGGTGGATGTAGACAAGACTGCCGATGCCGTAGCCTGCCATGTACACGGCCGCATCAATTCCGAGATGGCAGCATCGGGCACTCCGCTCTATCTGTCTGTATATTTGGTGGAAAATGGTCTGCCCACGGATAAATACATCCAATTGGGATTGGACGACGAAGGCGCTCCTGCTGATATCAAGGAGAGATTCCGCCACAATGGTATCAAGCGCCACGTGTTCAACACCCAAAGCATCGGCAACCCTCTGACCGTGAATGCCGACAACACCTTCTCGGTGGAATTTCCTGCGGCAGCGTGGAATGCAGACTGGGTGTGGGACAATTGCCAAGTGATCGCCTTCGTACACAAGGTGGACAAGGAGAATATGACCCAGAATGAAGTGCTCAATGCCGGCAGTAACAAGCTGAACCACCTTATCAACGGCATCGACGGCGTACGTGCTGATGCAGCGACCCAAGTGTGCTTCAAAGTAGATGCTCGCGGCATGCTGCAAGCCAACCTGCCCGTGCAATCAGTGCAAGTGTATGACCTTTCAGGCAAGGGCCACAATGCTCAACAATGCTTGAACAAGGGTGTATACGTAGTGCGCTACACACTGCACAACGGCGAAAGCGGCACACAAAAGGTGATGGTGAAATAAATACGACAGTTCGACTGATATATACAGGCGCGTCACTGCCAGGAGGGAATCCTGGGGTGACGCGCCTTTTTTATCGCCCTGCGATCCACCTACGACGAGGCACACCTATAATCTATATACACACGCACGCGGGACTTCTGTACCGAAAGCCAGACTGACGACACTTTACATTTGACAAAATCCACACAAGGGTACACCATAAAAATCGAGCAATTTTCGTGCAGAAAAAAAGGTTAGACCTTTTTCAAAAAAGCCTTAACCTTTTTTTAACGAGACGTCGCGAAATTTTAACGAGGCCTTTACTTTTTTTTCAGGACGGTTTTTCGGATAAAAAAATAGAGTAACAAACGCCTATTTCTTCCTGTTTTTTGCCGTGCATTTGAGATAGATCTCGAATATACTCCCACTCGCAGTGAAAAATAATGAAGCAAGCTTCTTATTTCTCGCTCGTTTATTCGTATATTTGCTGTAGTTTGATTAAGATTCTTTGAGTATCAAACCATTAAGAAGAACTTGCATGAGAATGGGCTATGGATAAGAAAATGCTAACTTGCTTTGTTACACCATATTCCTCATGCTTTTCAAATAACTCTTTTATAGAAGCAAAGATACTTCAATTATTTAAATCCACCTTGATAATTTTTCAATTCAATGAATTATTTATAATTTTGCAAGGATAAATAGATGTGAGATATGAAAACATTTGCTGAATATAAAAGTGATGCCCCAAATTGGATAACTATGGCGGGCGGTGAATTTTATCCAGATATTTTGACTGATGCTTGTGAATTGTATAAGCCTGTGTTGGTTTTGTTCGGGCAATTGTTGAAATCATCTGAATCTTCGGAACGTTTGTTAAAACAGATAACGGATGTCAAGCAACAATGGATGCGAGTACAACTTTATCGTGTGTTTCGCAAATACGTTTCTCCACAGCCCCCCGTGGAAATGCTCAAGAAAAAGTCTATGATTCCAATGGTTTGTAAACAATATGGCAAGAATTTCAGAAGCGTAGATAAAGCGCAGGCCGCTTTTTCAAGCCGTCCCTTGCCTGACGAAGCTCTATGTGCAGTACTTTGGGAATATAAAGACAGAGGCCAGAAAGGATATGATTTGACTGAGCGTTTCTTTGATATGTTCAGGGCAACATTCCCGGATTTCAACATAGAAGGGCCTGTAAGAGCTGGAGCAGATATTCAGCTTCAACATGTTTTTTCAGACTACCCTAATCCGACGCGACCTGTTGATTTTGTGATAAAAGATAGAATGGGTAATGTGTTGGCTATTGGACTTGCGCGCTATGACGGCGACAGAGGTGGTGCACAGGAAGACGACCGTACGGGAGGTTATTCAAATTGCGCCAAGGAAATACTTCAATATACGAATGAGCATAATTTGCCGACAAAGGTCATTTTTGTAAATGATGGTCCAGGTTTGTTGCTGGGCTCCATGTGGAATGATTATTCAAACCTTGAAAGAATCAATCCTGACAAAGTGATGGTGCTTACCTTGCGTATGTTTAATGAACGTTTAACAGCCAATTGGTTAACTAAGTAATTAAGGATATGGCAGTAGGAATAATTCCAACAGACCAGCAGATTCAACCTCTGAAATTTGCGCCTAAAGCCGATGTGCAATTTCATCAAGCAGCATGGCATCAAGGTAAAGGTGTCAAGCGTCTTTACCATGCGGATAATATTGATGTGCTTAATATTTTGCTTTATGATAAAAATGTATGCGGAAAGGTTACACTTGTATATATCGACCCTCCATACAACACTGGTGGAGCGTTTGAAACACGTGATTTTAAACACGCTTATAATGACCGTTTTTCGATAAACGGTTATTTGGAATTTATGCGTAAACGTTTGGAGTTGTTGCACCGTCTATTATCTGACGAAGGTTCCATTTACGTTCACCTTGACAGCAATATGGTGTTTCATGTTAAGGTTATGATGGATGAAATCTTTGGGATGCAGAACTTCAAAGGAATGATAACCCGAAAGAAATGCAAGTCGAAAAACTTTACCCGTAAGACATACGGGAATATTTCGGATTTCATTCTATTTTATACCAAGACAGAAAGACCTGTTTGGAATCGCCCATACGAAGCATGGGATGATGAAAAAATGCTGAAGGAGTATCCATACATCGAAGAAGGTACAGGACGTAGGTACAAAAAGGTTCCTGTTCATGCACCGGGCACTCGTAATGGAGCTACAGGGATGCCTTGGCGTGGAATGATGCCACCCGAAGGTAAACATTGGCAGTTTACACCAGACAGGTTGGATGAAATGGATGCGAATGGTGAAATTTATTGGTCTGGGAATGGTAATCCACGACGCAAAGTATATCTAGACCAAAGCAACGGAGTACCCGTGCAGGATATTTGGCTTGATTATTTGGATGTCAATAACCAAAATACACTCATTACTGGCTACCCTACAGAAAAGAATATTGATATGTTGAAGAGAATCGTTGAAACATCTTCACGCCCAGGAGACCTTGTGTTGGATTGTTTTGCAGGTTCAGGTACGACACTTGTAGCTGCTGAAGAACTGGGGCGCCAATGGATTGGAGTGGATATAGGCGACGAAGCGATTTCTACTATTACCGAACGGTTCAAGAACGGTAGTAAACCTATGGGCGATTACGTTAAGAAGAAACAGAGAGTTCCTGTTGTAATGAATCTGTTTGAAGAGGAAAAAACTATATCTACATCGAAAACCGTAAATGATTCAGTAGATAAATCATTGGTAACTTATGACCTATTCAAAGAAATATAATCTTTTTCAGAAATAGGGGCTATCTATAATTTTGTGTAAATAGAGATTACAGGGTTCAAAAACGAACTCTGTAATTTTTTATTTATACATTTACCGAAACACACACGATTATGAAGAAAGAAGTACGCAACACCTAGCTACTAAATAAATAATATAAAAGTAAATAATATAAATCTTCATAGCAAGGTGTACTATAGCAAGATTATTGAAGAATATGCATCCTTTGTGTTATGATTAGGTTCTCATATGAGATTAAAGATGCTGTTTCTACCAACTTTCTCTTCCATAAAAAGGCAACGGATAGGTAGCAATTCTTTCTCTAATACCCACCATATTCGGCTCTTTTTGCCGAATTTAATAATATGGTGAGGTAACACAAAAATGGTATATGTACCAACCACTTATCACATTTTGCCCTCATTCTGCCATTTTTACGCTAGTTCTTGCTATATTTGCAATTAGTGGTAAAAAGACCTTCTAACGAGAGGATTCCCGACAAGTTCCTCTGCCCCACTCTACCACTTCAACTATATATCCTCCTTGACATGAAACAATCACCACTTGCCAAGAAATTGCCACGATGGGCCGAGATCGATGGAATAATCGCTCCGCCGTCGATTTCGATGGAGCAATGTTCCAGCGAAAAGGCGGCCCTGTACAAAAGGGAAGTGATCCAGCGCCTCTTTCCCCAAGGCGGCAATGAAATGACCGACTTGACGGGCGGATTTGGCGTAGATTTTTCTACCCTTGCTCCCACATTCAAGCACGGCACCTATGTGGAGCAGAGCGCAGAACTGTGCCGCATAGCACAGCATAATTTCCCCCTGCTTGGTGTCAAGGCAGTGGACGTGGTCAACGGCGTGGCCGAGGAAATACTACCCACCCTGCCACCACAGGATTTGATCTACTTGGACCCCGCCCGCCGTTCTGACGTGGGGCGCAAGGTGTTGCTGGTCGAAGATTGTACCCCCAATGCCGCAGAACTGATGCCAGCACTGCTGGACAAGGCAAAGCACGTCGTGATCAAACTCTCGCCCATGCTGGACATTACCCGCGCCATGCAATCCCTGGGGCCTGCAAAAGAAGTACACATCGTGTCTGTCGGAGGCGAGTGCAAGGAATTACTACTGGTTTATCCCAGCACAGAAGGCGGCACACAAATCATTTGCCACGACGACCGCTACGACTTTTCCTTTGATGCCAACGCAGAAAGTATGGCTGCCGTAAAATATACCGACGAGGTAAAGACATACCTGTACGAACCAGGGGCAGCAGTGCTCAAAGCGGGTGCATTTCGTCTGATGAGCGAGCGCTTTGGTCTGGAAAAACTTCATCCCAACAGCCATCTCTACACCGCAGACCACCTGGTGGAGGATTTTCCTGGCAGGGCCTTTCGCGTACATACCGTCAGCGGTTTCGGCAAGCGCGAGATTCGTCCCCTGCTCGCCGCAACGAAGCAAGCCAACCTGGCCGCGCGCAATTTCCCCGGCACTGTGGCCGAACTGCGCAAACGTTTCAAACTGCGCGACGGCGGCGACGACTACTGGTTTGCTACGACATTATACAATGAGCGCCACGTCATCATCGCCACACAAAAGGTGGTCGACTGCAAATAGCACCAAGGCGCCATCTTCTACGGCTTCAAAGGCAGAAAAAATGAAGAAAAAGCGCCTTTCCCGAAAAAAAATAAAAAAAACTCACTTTTTTTGTAACCTTTCCGTCACTTGTCCGTCTTAACTATAGAGAGCAATGAAAAAGATCGACTTCAGATACGACCTCTTGCCTTTGAAGAACAAACTCTTCAGGTTGGCTCTGCGTATCACTCTCGATAGCGCGGAAGCAGAGGACGTGACGCAGGATACACTCGTCAGAGCCTGGCAACGGCGCGACGAACTCGAGAAAGTCGACTCTATCGAAGCCTACTGCATGACCATCTGCAGAAACCTGGCACTCGACCGACGGGAAAAGCGCGACGCACAGCACCTATCACTCGACGAAAATCCGATAGAAACCGCCGATGCCAGCCCACTGCCCGACGAACGGTTGGAACGAGACGAACGACTGAGGCACGTACACCGCCTGTTCAACCAACTGCCCGAACGACTCAGGACCATTCTGCAACTGAGGGATATCGAAGGAAAAAGCGTACGCGAGACGGCACAAATCCTCGAGATGACAGAAGAAAACGTCAAGGTGACGCATCACCGCGCAAGACAATTGCTCCGCCAACAATATCAAAAAATCGAAAGTCATGGATTATAAATATATCGAACAATTACTGGAACGCTACTGGGAATGCCAGACCTCTGCTGCAGAGGAAAGCATCCTGCACGCCTTCTTCACACAAGAAGAGGTGCCCGCTCATCTGGCGCAATACAAGTCGCTGTTCGAATACATGGAAGTGGCTGGAGGAGTAGAAGTCCTCGGTGAAGACTTCGACAAAAAAATGCTGAAATTGGTGGGCGAACAAGACACCAAGGACACCACTGCAAAAATCGAGGTTCGTGCTCAGCGCACCAGCACAATTTACCGCCTGCGTCCCTTCTTCCGCGCAGCAGCCTCTGTGGCAATCGTCGTACTGATAGGTTCGGCCGCACAGGAGTTGTTTGAACAGAAAGATGAAGTTCAGACTTGGGACTACAATAGCAACTCGTACAAAGACTCCTTCACAAAATCAGAAGTAGACGAGGCATTAGAGTTCAGTCTGAAGGGATTGAATACAATTGGGAATAGCCTGAAGGACGCTGACCTGGTGGTCGTAGATTCAGCCCAAACCAAAACAAAATAATCCGTCATTCCGTACCCACAATACCGCGAAATGAAAAAGGCGCTATTTGCACTATTGCTACTATGTCTACCCCTGATTGCATCAGCTCAGCAGGAACGAGACTTTGCCACTCAATACATGTTGCTGTATGCTGGCCAGGATACAACATTGGTGTGCCAGACCATCAGCCCCGATATGATGAAGCACATGATCAATCGCGAGGAGGTAGAACAAGACGACGAGTTGAAGAGTATCCTGAGGCAAATCAGAACACTACAAGTCGTCAGGGCGGAAGGCAAAACTCCTGCACAAGACAACTTTGAAAAAGCTGTCGATTTAGCCAAGCTCAACACCCAGCGATACAAACTCTACGCCTACGGGGATACATATCAGATTTACCTGAGAAAGAAAGGCGACATCATTGTGGAACTGGTACACATCAACCTGATGGAAGATGCATTCTGCATCATCAATCTGACGGGATATATGACGAAGGATTTCATCAAACTCCTGTCGCACTAGAATTTGAAGAATATAGATACTAAATATAATAAGGCTGCGTCGAAACGCGACAAAGCAACGAGTTAGATGGTTACTCGCTTTATTAAAACACCTACGAAGCCGTAAAGGTTTCAGTTCTCTCAAATGCACTTGTCCAGTGGGATAAGACCTGATAACACGGGGAAGCACTTCTCAACCCAGAGATGCTTCCCCTTTATCTTTGCCCTAAAATCATACACTACACCGACACACAAAGACATAAGGCTCATCACGATATTCCACAAACCTTGTTTCCCCAATATATAACAAAAAATATCCGCCGATCTCTACAAAATAGAAACAGACGGATACCAAACATTATTCACTCTTAAAAAAAATGTTTCCCTATTTGTATATGCACAATTCCTCACTTACTCTACATGTTTACCCTCAACCCACAGAGTCTAGATTACCAAGGGTGCACACAGTGGGAAGTGATGTGTTACATTATGAAAAAGCCTAAATGGTTTTCTCGCCGCAGTGAATACTAAATAGTACATATGGCATATCTATGAGCACTATATGTACTTCGCAGAATCTTCCCTACCGTGCGCATTGGTAACCCTTGATGAAGAAAAACTACGTAAATACACTGCAATATTAGTGTAATCCGAAGAATAGTAAAACCTCAAATGACGTGAAACGGAAAAATCCGTGCGCAAAGTGTGCAAGCGTCGGCGCGAAGTTGCAGAATAAAATCTTTCCTAAGATATCTACAAATGGCAGTTCACCACGTCCAAATTATACTTATTGTCCGCCACACATTGGCTATTTGTCAAGCCATTCCTTGAACATTGTGGCACGCTCCTTGCTGACGATGATTTCCTGGTCGTCGCATTGATGCAACTTAACCAGAAGTTTTGAATTGAAGTAAAGCGAAATTTTCTTGATACCCTTGATATTGACGATATATTGACGGTTGATGCGAAAGAAGGTTTGGGGGCAGAGCTGCTCCTCGAGTTCCTGCATAGTCAGACCCAGTGTATAGGCACCGCCATCCTGGGTGCGTAGCGATATCTTGCGATCGTCTTTGTAGAAATACAATATGTCGGCGGCGGGGATAGGAACCAGTTCGTCCTGCTTGTAAGCCAGGAAACGCTCGCGGTAGCAGGATTTTGCCGAGCCAAGGGATTGTGTCGACGCCGAAGTGGCAGACAGTTGCATTACCTTGTTGATCGCAGCACGCAGTTCCTCCTCGTCGATAGGTTTCAGCAGGTAGTCTACGCCATTGCTCTTGATGGCTTGCATAGCGTATTCGTCGTATGAAGTGGTGAAGATGACGAAACATTTGGGGGTTACCTCGCGGAAAGCACTGAATATATCTCCGTCAATCAATCGGATGTCCGAGAATATCAAGTCATATTCGTTGTGTTTCTTGAGGCAGGCGATGACTTCTTCGACAGACTTCAGCGGTCCGTCGATTTGTAGTGTATCATCGATATCTTTCAATTGTTTCTCCAGGCGTTTGGCGCTAATCCATTCGTCCTCGATGATCAATATCTTTTTCATAGTATGTTTCTACAACGGTTTTTATATGGATGTGGGGATATTCATATGTGGTGATTGGGGCCTCGGAAAATCTGCAACCAGTATACCTAATTACCTGTGATAATAGGAATACTGACTTCGAAATGTGCTTCATCTTGTACAACCAGAAGGTCTTTGCCACACAGCAGGCGTGTGCGGTCTTTCAGATTAGACAAGCCTAGTCCCATCGAGGGGATAATGTCACTTTTGCGACGTGTGGTGTGTGTACGATTATTGCTTATCACGAGTCTGTCTTCTTGGCGCTCGATGATCACTTCTATAGGTTGTTCGGCACTACTTGTATTATGCTTCACGGCGTTTTCCAAAATGATTTGCAAACTGAGCGAAACGAGGTATTCGTTGCATCTGAACTCGAATGGTTGAATCTTGAAGGAAATAAATGGGAAGCGCACTTTCATCAGTTCCATATAATCTGTGGCCAGCGACAGGGATTCCTCGAGATCTAAATATTCACTGTCGATACTCTTGATAAAAGAACGGTACACACGTGCTAATCGCACGGTGAAACGTTCTGCTAAAACAGGATCAATACTGATCAGACCGCTCAATACGCTGAGGCTGTTGAACAGGAAGTGGGGGTCGAGTTGCATCTTCAGATTGCGCAGTTTCAATGCTACTTTTTCCTCGTTGTCCTGAACGATGCGCTTGTGGTAGGCGTGCGTGACATAAATTAGGGTGGAGAGCGATGAAATCAGACCAAATGAGTATGCACTTTCACATACACGCTCGAACGTTTGTCTCTTGTCAAATATCACGGTGGTCAGTTGCTCTACAACCAAAGCAAAGAAAATATTCAAAAAGACAAGGACAAATCCTACGAGAAAAACGAATTTGTAGGTTTTGCCGTGATAAAAATGGCGTACGAGTTGGTCGCCAATCATCAAACTGATACCAGAGAAGAATGATGAAAAGAGTAGATTATAACCTAGGTCTACCCATTTATTATCGAAAAAATATCCTGTATTTTGATAGTCGACTAACATCCAGACGACGTCATACAGGATAAAGGTCAATATACTGAGGCTAAGCCAAAGTGTAAAGTTTTTTCTCATAGTAAGATTATAGTACGTCAAAAGTCAAGCCCGGAACGTCAAAAGTCAAACTTGACACGTCAAAAGTCAAACCTGGCACATCCAAAGTCAAACCCTGTACTTCAAAAGTCAAACCCAAATAAATCTTCCTCGGGCAACAGCGTAAATGTACGACGATGTATAGGGCTGATGCCGTGCTTGATGATGCCCTCGCGGTGAGCTTTTGTGGGATAACCAGCGTTCTTGTCCCACGCATAGTGGGGATAGAGTTGATGCTGTGCCATCATGTAGTCATCGCGATAGGTCTTCGCCAAAATACTCGCCGCTGCAATACTCAGATATTTACCATCGCCTTTCACCACTGTTTGCGAAGGGATCTTTTCATAAGGCTTAAACCTATTACCATCTATTATAATAAATTCTGGACGTACACTCAGTGCATCCAGAGCACGGTGCATCGCCAAAATCGAGGCGTTCAGAATGTTGATGCGGTCGATTTCTTCTGCCGTCACTACACCCAGTGCCCACGCTACGGCATCTCGTTCGATTTCTTCGCGCAGGGCATAGCGCCGCTTGGCTGACAATTGCTTCGAATCGTTCAGCCGTTCGTTTTTATAGTCGGGTGGCAATATCACGGCAGCAGCATAGACACTGCCAGCCAAGCATCCGCGCCCGGCCTCGTCGCATCCTGCTTCGATCCAACCTTTATCGTTGAAAATAGGTAAAAGTTCGGGCATGCTGTGTCTATTAGATAACTACAGCAGTGCCGCTGCATGTCACCATCAGCATAGAACCGCTTGAACCTACAGTCTCGTAGTCAAAGTCAATGCCTACGATTGCGTTGGCACCAAGCGTTTGTGCACGAGATGTGAGTTCTTGAAGCGCGGCATCCTTTGCTTCGCGCAACACTTGTTCGTAAGCATTAGAACGTCCGCCGACAAGATCACGAATACCTGCCATAAAATCCTTGAGGACGTTGGCTCCGATGATTGTTTCACTAGTTACTACGCCCAAATAGTGGCGTACGGGATGTCCTTCGATAGTTGGTGTGGTAGTGAGAATCATATTATTATTTTTTAAAAAGGGGGTTTTTGATTTAAGGTAAAGTCAAATGGTTAAAACATCTTTTGCACTCTGCGCAGGGCGGCGATGAATGCATCGATTTCCTCCTTTGTGTTATACAAAGCAAAGGACACGCGCGCCATGCCCTCTACGCCGAAGCGCTGCATCACGGGTTGTGCACAGTGATGACCTGTGCGGATAGCTACGCCCAGACGGTCGAGCAATGTGCCAAGATCTAGGTGATGAATGCCTTCGATATTGAAAGAGATGACTGCATCTTTTTTATCGGATTCACCGTATATTTTCATCCCTTCAATAGTTTGCATTTGCTCCATAGCATAGCGCAGCAATTCATCCTCATATCGTGCAATATTGTCCATGCCCAGCGCTTCCAGATAGTCGATGGCTATAGCCAG
Source organism: Bacteroidaceae bacterium (assembly GCA_017383485.1). GTDB lineage: Bacteria > Bacteroidota > Bacteroidia > Bacteroidales > Bacteroidaceae > Alloprevotella. The sequence goes on along the minus strand of JAFNXM010000016.1, from coordinate 6,804 downwards.
AGCGTGACTGCCTACGTAGTCGGGCGTACCGGCTTCAAATTTGTAGGGTAGTTCTTCGTACGTGGTCTTTTCGAAACTGACAGTCTTGATCATTTCTCCGCCGCCCTGGTAGGGTGGCATCTGCGACAATAGACTTTCTTTGCCGTAGAGTACACCTATTCCTGTGGGACCATACATTTTGTGACCGCTGAATACGAGGAAATCGCAATCCATCTGCTCTACGTTGATGGGCATGTGGGGTACGCTCTGCGCGCCGTCGACAATAATCAGACAACCCTTATCGTGCGCAATTTCCGCCATTTCATCGACAGGATTGATCGTACCAAGGACGTTGCTGACGTGTGCTACGCTGACCAGTTTCGTACGCTCGGTGAAAAGTTTCTCGTACTCGTCGAGCAGCAGGTCTCCCCTATCGTCCACAGGGATAACCTTCAGTACAATTCCCTTGCGATCGCGCAACATTTGCCAAGGTACAATGTTGGAATGGTGCTCCATCGTTGAGATAATGACTTCATCTCCTTCGCCGAGCAACCATTCTCCGAGAGAAAAAGCAAGTAGGTTAAGACTCTCCGTAGTACCTCGGGTGAAGACAATCTCCCTTTCGCTATGCGCACCGATAAATTCTTTCACGCGGATACGGGCTGCTTCGTGCAACTCGGTAGCTTGTTGCGACAGATAGTGTACACCGCGATGCACATTGGCATTCAGATTGTAGTACTCGTCGGCAATGGCGTCGACCACGCACTTTGGTTTCTGCGTAGTGGCAGCATTGTCCAAGTAAACCAGGGGACGATTGTAAATCTGTCTGCCCAGGATAGGGAAGTCAGCGCGAAGTTGCTCGATATTTTGAGAATTTGGATTCATATTCAAATGTAGTGCGCACGAGACGGCGTGTAATTCTATGTAAATCTTGTTTATTTACCCCAGAGTATGGTCAAGGTTCAACAAGAAGTCGTATCAACTCAAAATGATGTAATGGAAAGGCAAAAAAGTGCCGTTTCATCGGCACATTTTGCATCCTTGACAAGGCGAGAGTTCACCCCGGAAACGCATCTCAACGAGGTGTGTCAATCTATCGCGGAGTTGTTCCATCTTGACATGATTCAGCACTTCGTTGACAAAGGCTTGTTGCAACAGCAAGCGGGCTTCTTGCTCGGCAATACCACGTTGGCGCATATAGAACAGAGCATTTTCATCCATCTTGCCAATGCTTGAGCCGTGATTGCACTTCACGTCGTCCGCGTAGATTTCCAACATCGGCTGAGTCAATACGCGTGCTTCTGGTGAAGCGAGAAGATTGGCGTTGATTTGCTCGGACAGACTCTTTTGAGCACCTTCGCGCACCAATACCTTGCCTGTAAAAGCTGCCGTGCTTTTGCCATTGATCACATATTTGTATAGCATCTCGCTGGTGCATTGTGGCACGGCGTGGTCTACTAATAAATAGTTGTCCACCCTTTCTTCAGCATCCGTCATCAGGGCGCCTCGGGCTTCCACCTTGGCATTTTCGCCCAATAGGCGGAACTCTGCGCGATTGCGAGTATTCCCGTTGGTCAAGGTGACGTTGGTGTACGAGATATTGCTCTCTGCCGCCTGTTCGGTGTAGAGATTGCTGAAGCGTGTGTTGGTAGATTTCGTTTCCTCAATACTATAAATATCCAGCTGGGCATGTGGTGCGGCGAATACTTCGACCACTTGTGTGGACAAGTGATTTTGTTCGCCCTCGGCGTGGTCGCAGAGCAAAATACTGCCTTGTGCGCCCTCTTCCACAACGACCAAGATGCGGCGATTCATCATCAAATCGTTTTTTGCCGCCGATACGTTGACAATTTGTATAGGTTTCTTCAGTTGTACACCCTTCGAGATGTGTACAAGGATACCATCTTGTGCTAAAAGTGTGTTGATCGCAGCAATTCCATCGTAGTTTTTGCCAGCGGCACGATGATAAAATTTTGCGATGAAATCGGTTTTTTTCGCCGCCGCCTGACATAATGTTTCCACCACGACGCCTTCGGGCAATGGCGCAGCATGTCCTTCGCTCGGCATCACGACATCGTTCACCACGAAGTAGAGCCATGTGCTCAGATTGGGTACTGCGCAGCGGTAGGTCTGATAGGGATCAATGGCAGGAACGGAGCGATTCAAATTGACGCCGTAATCAGGAGCCAATGCCGCTTCGACATCGGTATAGAGGTACTCCTCGTTGCGCTTTGTCGGCAGACCGTGCTTTTCGAGTAGGGCCAATTGCTCCTCGCGCAAAGCATTGAGCGGTGCACAACTGCCCGCGGCGATTCTTTGCTTTTCGGCGTGATATAATTGCAGGTATTGTTCAAGGCTACTCATAGCGGCGCATTATTTGAGTTCTTCCTTAATCCAATCAAATCCCTTCTCCTCGATAGCATATCCCAGCGAAGCGTCACCTTCCTTGACGATCTGTCCGTTCACCAAGACATGTACAAAATCGGGCTTGAGGTAGTCCAGCATGCGCTGGTAGTGTGTGATGACCATCGCTGATGTCTGTGGAGTGCGGAGCAGGTTGAAACCCTCGGCCACAATGCGCAGAGCATCTACGTCAAGGCCCGAGTCGGTTTCGTCAAGGATACTGAATTTTGGTTCAAGCACTGCCATCTGGAAGATCTCATTGCGTTTGCGCTCGCCACCAGAGAAACCTTCGTTCACGCCACGACTCATAAAGTGGGCGTCGAGTCCCACGAGTTTTCTCTTTTCCTTGAGCATTTTCAGGAAGTCTCCTGCAGCGATAGGTTCTTCGCCAAAATATTTTCGCTTGGCATTCACTGCGGCGCGGAGGAAGTTGGTCATCGACACGCCAGGGATTTCGATGGGTGCCTGGAATGACATGAAGATACCCTCGTGCGAACGATCTTCGGGCGAGAGTTCGAGCAAGTCCTTGCCGTTGAATGTGATACTACCCTCTGTGACGGTATATTTAGGGTTGCCCACCAGGACATGGCTCAGGGTACTTTTGCCCGAACCGTTGGGTCCCATCAATACGTGTACTTCGCCGTCGCCAATAGTCAGATTGACGCCCTTTAATATTTCTTTGCCTTCGACCGAGGCATGCAGATTTTTGATTTCTAACATAGCGTTTGTGTTCAAGTTTAGAGCAAGTTTTTCGACTCACTTGCTTTGTAGTTGCAAAGATAAAACTTTTTTTTCATCCGCTACGTTTGGCGGCGCTCTTGTTTTGGTTTTGCGAATGCTAAAATACCTAAACTTTCGCCCCTGATTTATGTGCACAAAAAAACCCTAGACCTTTTTTCAACGAGACGTCGCGAAATTTAAAAAAGGTCTAGGGTTTTTCAAAAAGGTCTTGGATAATTTTTCAGAAGTATTTAAGGCGTAAAACTACCCCTTGCACTTTGCAGCCGAAAGAAAGGCAAAAAGTGTCCAAACGAGTAGTAATAGCGTGCCCAGTACGGATGCTCTGCCAAACAGAATGAGCGAGAAAATCGCCATTTGAGCATGTACGAAATGCAAAGTACGCCAGGGAGAAACTTTCTCCTCTAACAGATTAGAATAAATATCGGCAAGATATTTTACTGCTGCGCATTCGCACAAATATTGTTTGAGAGAGAACTGTGCACTGATTTGTGGTGCGAATGTCATCTTCAATGTGGCTTCTTTCTTTGTCATAATACTAAGTGTTTTTAGGTTTATGGTGCAAAGGAAAGGCCAAAAAGTGACAAACTACGTCACTTTTTAATTTTAAATGTTAAAAATTCAACTTTTTCTTGCAAAAATTTCAAGAAATCGGGAGAATCTACCACTTCGATGTCGTCAAACAGCCCCAAAACGAAACGTCCGACCCCCTTGAAACTACAAACTTTGGTCGACAAGAGGAATCTGCCATCCTCCTGCAACTGCATTTCTTGCTCGGCGGCGGGACATTCTTCTAATAATAGGCTTGCCGACAAGGTGCCAAGCAGTAATTTGACAGGTATCTGCTCCTCGCCTGAAAAATGGAACAGGTCGGTATAAATAGGTGTATGCTTGTCCTTGTGTGACCAAGTCAAATCGAGCATTTCTATGCTTTCCGCACGACTGATCTTGAACGTCTTGTTCATCCCCGTCTCAACCTCGTAACAGCGTATTTCCGTGTTTTCAGAAAGAAAGAGATAAGGCTCGACAAGGCGGTTGCTTACCTTGCCACTACTGGGCGAAGTATAACTCTTAAGTAATACCGCGCGTTCTGATTTAATCGCTTCAAATAGCGTAGCAAAGTTTTTTGCCACATGCTCGTCTATACCGTGGCTCGCCAGTGCTTTGTAGTCGTATAGTTGTTTCAATTTGGCGCGGAGGTGTCTCACCTGTGGCGAATTGTCCGGGATCGCCGACAGTATATTATTGAGCATGATCGCCTCGTCCTGAGTCAAGTGAATCTTGTCCGTGATTTGGCGAAAAAAGGGCGACGTGTGGTCCAAACGATAGCGTTTGCCCTCCTTGATCACAACAAATCCCATGTCGCTAAATGTATCCAAATAGCGATAGATACTACGTTTCGTCAGATGCAACTGTTCGCTGATATCCTCTACACTCAACGCATGATTTTGAGTCAGTAGAATCATCAGTCTGAGTTGGCGATCAAATTTTTCGAGTTCCATACGTATTCTTGTAGACCTTTAGGTTGTTGCCGCAGAAGGGAGGGTGAAATAAAGCCTGCATCTTATTACCACTTTTAATCCCTACTGCAACCATCGTTTAGGCTTCACAAAAGTAATCATTTTTCTCTACAAAATCAGAGTCTACAAAAAATAAATATTTTTTCTCGCCTTACGACTCACGCCTTTTTATCGAAGTTCTGAAGCATTTTTACCTTGTTTTCAAAATCCTTATCTACGCTAAAGATGAAGACGGCTTGCCGCAGTTCGTATCTTTGCAACAGATTCTCACGCGTACGCATGCAGACACATTATATAATATACGCGTGAAAAACACAGCATGTCGAGCAGTGACAACAGGGCCGCCATTGCACCCAGAAACAGTCTGCATATACACATTAAAAATCTCGCACAGACTTCACATCGTGACATCTATACGAGAAAACGTTCTTTGACTTATTGTACAAACCATATTTCGCTAAAGGTAGCGAAATCAAGCAAGAGACATTTGGGCATGGGGCCAGTGACCCGCACAAATGATGCGTGCGCTTCTCTATTGCCACACGCCAATGCCCGGGCGACACGCCTGCTATATTATTATATATTACCTATCATTCTTCTTTTGGCGTTCGTACTCCTCAGCAAGGCTACGTCCAAACTCTACAGCCTTATCCTCTATCTTTTTGTAGCCGCCCACTGCTGCTTTTTCAACAGCCTTATAACTGGTTACTGCTGCATTTTCGATAGTCTTATAACTATCTACCACAGCATTCTCAATACTTATGTAGGTTTCAACTACACCTTCCTTTACCTCTGATACTTTCTTTGTCATACTCTTATTTTTAACCGTTAATATTATTAACACCCATTTACAAGTGCAAAGGTAGGATGGAAAACAAGACAAACAAAGTGCCATGAGTCGGATTGAATGGATGATAGTTCTGTTGATATAAATAATTGTCACCTAATATTCTTATCTTTGTGGAGTAATAGTCGGATTTTTAATTTAAACGAGGGAAAACATGACACTTGCTGAGACAATTGACAAATATATAGACGAAGGGCATCGCTGCAGTGCTTATAGCCTTGGTGACGAAATCTCCGTCATCGTCAACCCATCGTTTGCCATACTACCGAGCCAGCCACACCATTCACCCTTTGTAGTGGCGGCATACTGTCAGCACGGCAAGGGCACGGGGCGAGTCAACACACGCACCTACAATATCGAAGCGGGTGGATTGTTTATTGTGCTTCCTGGTCAAATCACCGAACTTGTGAAACTCAGCAACGATTTCGAGGCAACATACCTGCTAATGACAGATCATTTTACCGAAAGTCTGAGCATAGGCAACACCTTCAACCTGCGCAATATCATACAGTCGCGCCCCTATCAACTACTGTCTGCTCCTGCACGCGAGGCGATCGAAGACTACCTGCGCATGGTGAAAAATACCATCACCATAGAGGCTAACCCCAACCGACTGGAGATTGTGCAACTTATCACGCGTGCCTTCTTCCTCGGCCTAGGTTACTTTCTCCACGAGAAAGACAAAGCGGATAAGGTCGATAATCATCAAGTGAAGCTCACATCGGAATTCCTAAAACTCGTCGAGGCAAACTACCGTGAGCACCGCGACCTGAAGTACTATGCTGAACGCATGGGACTCACGCCAAAGTATATATCCACTGTAATAAAAGCCTCGAGTGAACGTAGTGCTATGGAATGGATTGAGCGTTACGTCACGCTGGATGCTATAGCTCAACTGACCTCTACCGACCGTTCTATAAAGTACATTGCCTACGACCTGAACTTCCCCTCACTATCATTCTTCGGCAAGTATTTTACACGCGTCGTAGGCCTTTCGCCGAGCGCCTATCGTGCCGAACACAAAAAAAACAAAGATCAGCATTTTGTCCACCTTGCCTCAAAATAAATACTTACTCTACAAACACAGCAAAGCATTTAATTTAGGCAACCTATCTGCAACTCCGAAGATCACAATAAAACAAAAAGATGGAGAAAGTAAAAACTCTCTCCATCTTAGTACCCTATGATATTCTATTCTCGAACAAGTACCTGCGTGACTTGGGGCGCATTTGGGAGTTGAGGGAGATTGTTCCCGACCCCAATAATATGCCGTGGATTGAAAAAATCGACAAATAATGGAAAAAAGTATTTACTATG
>JAFNXM010000001.1 GCA_017383485.1 Bacteroidaceae bacterium | reverse complement strand
GATCAATACATAGATTACTACAATAACAAAAGAATTAAAATAAAATTAAATGGGATGAGCCCAATCAAATACAGAGAAGTATCACACATTCAATAATGTTTAACTTGTCCAACTTTTGGGGTTCACTTCACTAGTGGGGAGAATGCGAATAGTATATGGTCGATGAAATACGACGATAGGTGGGGAGGGTGCGAGTGGGGATAGTCTTACTGAATATGATTGTTGAGTGCCAAAAAAAACCAAGACTTGATTTTTCACAAGGTCTTGGTTTTTGAAATTGTGGGACAGACTGTGACGGCGCCACAATCACGGAGTATTAAAAATAGATGGTGATGCTTGAAATATAGGTGCCGGGCTTGAAGTCTGTGGCGAGGATATTGCCCTTCCACTTGGCATTTTCGCTATAGTTTTGGCGGTTTTCGTAATCCTCGGCAGCCTTTTGGTATTTCTGCATACCTGCTGTGGTCCATCCCGGACCCTCGAACTGCATCCAGCAACCGGGTTCGTAGATGCCTTCAAACCAGCCTTCGCGCCAGAATTTTGCACCTGCGGCATAGGCTTTCTCGATGGTCATGCCGGGATATACGCCGCGCTCTGAGAAGAAGAGGGGGCACAAACCAGTCAGTCTGCTCAGCACCTTGACCTCGCCTTCGTTGTCGGACACGCCCTCCATCACTTTATTGCCGCCCAGGGTGAAGGTGACAAAGGTTTCTTCGTAGTCCTCGACTTCGTTGTAGGAGGTCTCTGTGGTGAAGTTGTCGTAGAGGCCAAATACGCTTTTGGGGAATTGAGAGATAGGTTTAGTGAAGTCAAAGTTGGGGAATCCACCCTTCTTCATAATAAATTGTGTCAATGGGGCTTTGCTGAGTAGGAAACCGAATTGCTTTTCAGCGCCGTCGACCACTGCCGAGAAGTTGATGTTGATATTGCCGACATGCGAGGTGGCCATGCTGTATTCCTTGCCGTCGATAGAGACGCAACCCATCATTTTGGTGTTGGCAGGTATATTCACGAGGACTTCCGAAGCATTGGATTGGGTGCCCATTTTCAGTCCCAGCACTTTGTTCTTTTGTTGCGTCGCATTGGCATAGGTCACAGCATTTTCGCCGTAGTTGCGCATACGCACGCCGTTGACGGGCAATACGTTGCGATTGTGGAGATAGAAGTAAACGTTGACCAGGGCGCCCTCGCGGCGTGCCATGACGAACTGGATGTCGCAACTGGGATTTTCGCCATAGGGTCGGATCAGCAAGTCGCCGTCGACGATATCCTTGTGCTCAGTGTTGATGATAATGCTGGGTTTGGAGAGCTGTGGTGTGCGTGTCGTTGTCGTTTTAGGCTTGTTGGTGTTGGACGCTGGTGCGAGAACTTTTTGCAAGCCTTGACCTAATTTTTTGAGCAAGCCCTGTCCGCACATATCAACGGGTGCAGCGACGAGCGCTACTGCCAGGACGAGTTTGAATAAATTGGCTGTTTTCATAGTGTGTAAGAATTTTATAATGTTTATGAATTGTGAATGAAAGGAGATTATTTCTCGCAAATATTTTTTGTCTCACGCGGAGGGCACGGATTATACGGAGGGACACTTGCTTCGCTCGTGCTTGCCGTCGGGGTGTTCTCTCCTCTGACAAGGGGGAACTTTCAAAAGGTGGAGAAATCCCTTAACGTTCAACGTTCAATATTTCATTATACTTTTTCGCGTTTTTCAGCAGGTCAAAGGCTTGCTTGATTTCCTGATCCCGTTGGAACAGGTAGGCATTGGCGCCCTGGCTGAAATAATGGTCCTGGACGATAGCCACCTCGATGACCTGTCGGATTTCCTTTTCCCAATGGCGGTAGTCGTAGTCCTCGTTGTGTGTCAATTTGGCTTCGAGGGCTTCAAATTCGGCCTTGCTCGCTTCGCCGTAGCCTTCAAATTCGGCCATTTTGCGCAATACCTGCAGCGCCTTGACGCTTTGCTGGTCGTAGGTGAAGTGGCCTGCTTTCAGAAAGGCAATAAATTCGTCGTACTCCTGGGCGGAGAGGCGGAAATCCTGGGCGCCTGCAATCGTGGGATGCTTCGTGCGAAATTCAGCCACAAAGTCGTCGATCAGATTGGAGTTGTTCAGATAGATCAGGAGGTTGGGCAGGCTGTCCTCGGGCAGTACGATGTCGGGACGAATACCGCCGCAGTCGCGCACGGGACGACCCCCTCGGGTATAGTAGGTCTGGGCCAGCGAATCGGGCAGGATTTTGGGTTCACCATCATCGTATTTATAGGCTTGCACACAGCGACCGCTGGGGATGTAGTATTTGCTTTCGGTGTACTTCAACAGGGCTTCTCCGGGCAACTTCACTGTGGTTTGCACCAATCCCTTGCCATAGGTATTTTGTCCCATGATCACGGCGCGATCGTAGTCCTGCAATGTGCCGGCAGTGATTTCTGCTGCCGACGCGCTCTGACCATCGACCAATACGACCAGGGGCAGGTGTTCGAAGGTGGGACTGCCTGTGGTGCGATAGACACGATTGCCCTTGGGCGTCTTGCCACGTAGCGACACTACCTCCTTGCCGCGAGGCAGGAACAGGCTGAGCATCTCGACGGCCTCGCTGATCAAACCGCCGCCGTTGCCGCGCAGATCCAACACCAGGCCGCGCATGCCCTGCTGTTGCAGAGATTGCAGCGTTTGCCTCAGATCGCGCGCAGTATGTTCGGTATAACCCGATACAGCCACATACCCTATGGAGTCGGGCGTACAGGTGCTGTAGACGACACTGGGCAGCGCAATCGTGGCACGTTCGATGTCGAAGTGCAACAACTTGGGGTGTCCGGCGCGCTGCACACTGAGGCGGAACGAGGTGCCGGGTTCACCGCGCAGACAGTTGCTGACCGAGTCGTTGTAGTGTGCCACTTCGCTCAACTCGGCGGTGCGCATCTCCTTGCCGTCGATAGCCATGATCACATCGCCGCGTCGCAGACCAGCCTTCGCTGCCGGCATGCCAGCATAGGGCTGCGAAATGATGCTGCGCTTTTTCTCCTTGTGAAAGGAAATCACGGCACCGATGCCGGCATACTTGCCCGTAGAATGTTGTCTGAACTCCTCGGCCTCCTTCGCCGTATAATAACTGGTATAGGGGTCCAGCTGATACAGCATGTAGCCAATCGTTTCCTTGAACAGCTTGCCCGTGTCGAGTGTATCAACGAAATTGAGTTCCAATTCGCGGTAGATTTCCGCCAGGGTGTTGAGTTGTTTAGCCGATTCCAGATTGCGCTCGGTGGATTGAGCATATCCGCTCAATATCGCCAAACTCAGGACGACGGCCGTCAGGTATTTTTTCATATAGATGACTCAAATGTTTTGAGGTGAGGAAAGTTCTGAGAACTCTGAGGATTCTGAATACTTCGAAGATTCTGAATATTCTGAATACTCTGAGGACTCCGATTATTCCGATTTATCATTAAGCGCCCAAGCGTTGGCGCAGAGCGTCCCAGGTCTGATCGGCCAGTTGTGTACCTACGACTTGTATCACAGCACCAGCCACTGCGCCACCTGCCACCAGACAGTCGGCCAATGGGGCGCCCTGTGCGTGGCGATACAGGAAACCTGCGGCAAAGAAGTCACCGGCTGCTGTCGTGTCTACCACTTGCGCTACGGGTTCTGCGGGGGCTTGTGCAAATTCCTCGCCGCGGCGTGCCATTGCACCCTCCTTGCCTGTCTTCACCACCGCCACTTCGCAGCGCTGAGCCAGGAGGTCGAGCGCCTCGCGTGGACCCTTGCCGGTGAAAGCCAAAGCCTCTTCTTCGTTAGCAAAGACAATGTCAGTGTGGTCCAGCAGGTAGGAGAAAAACTCGTGCTGCGCCTCTACAATATTGTAGCTGGCCAAGTCCAGACACACCTTCAATCCTGCGGCATGCGCCATCTCGACGGCACGGCATATCAGGTCGTGATCCTGCACCAAGTAGCCCTCGATATAGAGGTAGGCATAACCTTCGAGCCACTCGGGGCGCAGATCGTCGGCGTGAAGTGTAGCCGCTGCACCCAGGTAGGTAGCAAAGGTGCGCTGACCGTCTGGGGTGATGAAGGTAGAGGCTACGCCTGTGGGCAATTCGCTGGGCAACAAGAAGGTCTCGATGCCCACTCTCTTGCAGTTGTCGGCAAAGAAATGGCCGTTGTCATCTTCGCTCACACGACCGATGATACCAGGCTGTGCGCCGAGTTGTGCCAATGCCAGTACGGTGTTGGCTGCCGAACCGCCTGTGGCGCGCTTCACCTGCATTTGGCTCAGGCGGCGGCACACGGCTTCGTAGCCCTCGGTGTCGATCAGTTGCATCGAACCTTTGGGCAGATTCATTTCTGTCAGTAGTGCTTCGTCTTGCACCTGTACCAGGGCGTCGACCAGGGCATTTCCGATGCCCAATACTCTATTTTTCATGTCTTGTATGTATGCTATTGTATAATAAAAAGGACCTTTTATGAAAGGTAAAAAGGGGAAAAAATCAATTCTTGTCGCTATGTGTGAAGGGCACAAAGTAGGTGATGAGGAAGGCGGGGATTGTGGCGAACAACACGAAGATAAAGAATGGACGATAGCCGCCCAACAATTCCCACACCCAACCGCTGAGCATACCGGGCAACATCACGCCGAAATTCATGATAGCGCTGGCCAATGCGTAGTGCGACATCTGATATTTGCCGGGAGCAATCTGTTGCATCATGAAGAGGGTCAAGCCCACGAAACCGAAACCGTAGCCGAAATATTCGACGGCAATACCGCCACCGATCAACCACAATTCGGATGGCTGATAGATCGCCAGCAAAGTATAAATAGCAAAGGGCAAGTTGAAGATACAGCAGAGCGAGAACAAAGCCTTTTTCAAGCCCAACGAAGAGACGTAGTAGCCCGCCAATACCGAACCGGCGATGAAGGCGATCGAACCGCATGTGCCGTAGAGCAGACCGATGGTCTCGTTGCTCAATCCCAAGCCACCTTCAGCCATAGGGGCTTTCAGGAACAAGGGTACCATTTTCACCACAAACCCTTCGGCGAAGCGGTAGAGTACGATGAAGAAGAGGTAGTAGACGATGTGTTTCTTCTTGAAGAAGTCCACGATCACCGTAGCCAGTTCCGACAGGGTCTCGTTGAGCGTCTTTTTGTCCTGTGCCACTTGCTGTTTGCCCGAGGGCAGGATGAACCAGTGATACAGACCGAGACCGAGCAACAACACGGCGAATGTGGCCATGATATAGGTCCATGCGGTGAAGTTGGCCTGCACCTCTGTCGCACCGGGTTGTGCCTTGAAATACTCGATCAGTTTGCCTGCCAAATAGACCAGACCACCCGTTGCCACGAGTTTAGCCAGGTTGTAGAAGGCGCCTTGCCAACCGATATATTGCGCCTGGGTCTTCTTGTCCAGTTCCTGCATGTACAGACCGTCCAAAGCCACGTCGTGCGTCGAACCGCTCAAAGCGACCACGGCAAAAAGGGCCACCGTCACAGCCCAAAACGAAGGCAACTGCAGAGCCAGAGCGATGAGACCGAAACTAGCACCTGTGAGCAACTGGGTCAGTACGACGTAGAATTTCTTCGTACGATACAGTTCCATCAAGGGGCTCCACAGGAACTTCAAGCTCCAGGGCAGCAACAACAGTCCGGTCCAGAAGGTGATAGTCTTCTCGTCCACACCCAGGTCCTTGTACATCAACACCGCCACCATATTCACGATGACGAAGGGCAGACCCATCGCAAAATAAGCACTTGGCACCCACGCTATGGGGTTGCGCATCTTCTTGTTTGATTCCATATTTTTTGATTTATGATTTATTTCCTTCGTTTGGATTAAAACTATATCAATCTGCAAATATACGAATAAGCGAGCGAGAAATATGAAACTTGTTTCAATATTTTTCACAGCGAGCGTGAGTATATTCGAGATTTATCTCAAATATCATGATAAGCGAGCGAGAAATATGAAGTTCACTTCAATATTTTTCACAGCGAGCGAAAGTATATTCGAGATTTATCTCAAATATCATGATAAGCGAGCGAGAAAAAATGTCATAAAAAATGGTGACGATTCGGATAAAAAAGGTTTAATGTTTTTTGAAAAAAGCCTTGACTTTTTCAAATTTGCCGTAACCTTTTTCATGGCAAAGAAGGGGTAAAAAAAAGACCGATGGAGCATTGCTGCGTCCTCGGTCCGCGGAGTTTTTTCTCTCTAAGATCTATTAACTCCACCTGGCGGGAAATGTGTGTAAATCTGCGTCCCGCTCTTTTCTTACATTACACTATTAACCTTTAAACATATACAATTACGGTGCAAAAACTATTCTATCATTTCTGCTTAGAATATCACCTTGTCCAGGTCGACGTATTTGCCATACTTGCCATAGAGGGTGTAGCCCAGGTCAGCCACCTCCTTCAGGCTGTTGCAGGTCAATTGGCACTTACCCTTGTAGGCCTTAGCCAATTCGATTTTCGACTTACTCATTTGCTTGAGTTTGCTGGGAGATTGCTTTGACAGGTCGGTCTCGGAATAGACCTTGTAGAGGTCGTTCTCTTTGACATAGTAGATGGTCACTGCGGGCTGTCCATTGCCGAATTCGATGGTTTGTTTGATCACGAGGTCGGCACTTGTGGCTGCGCTTGCTGTAGCCATGTTAGTTGCACTGGTTGATGCGCTTGTCGTAGCGGCGAACGCTGATACAGACACGATGCCTGCAAACAGGAGGGTCATAAGTTTTTTCATGTTCTTATAAGTGTTAATTATGTTAATAAAAAGTTGTTTTCCAAAGGAGCGGGGAGGGAGTTGCCGTCGCCTCCCCTGTGATAGTTTTTTTTCTCTCTAAATAAGTTCTGTCGGTAATATTACTAACCTTCTAAATAAACCAATATGTTTTTTGTTCTCTCATTATGTGTTCTCTCATTTTTTTAATTCCTAACTGGTGTCCTTCTCTCTAATAAGTTCTGTCAACTTTACCTTGTGTGTCGCTTCGTGCGGCGCTGTTTGTACCGCGTCTATCAGTTTTCTCATCATCTCTTTTTGACTGCTAATTTCACCTGAGTGAGGGTCCGCATTCTGTGGTTTGTTCTCTCTGTATATTGTCCGTTTGTGTCGTTTTGACAATGCAAATTTCAGCATTTCCGTGGTAACCTCCTAATATTTTCAAGCGCGTTGTATGAACCACTGGGTTTATTGTACGAACTCGTCCGATTTTTAGTTTTTACCCCATATCAACACCGCTGCATTGCTTCCGTTTCTGATACTGCAAAGGTAAGGACTCTTTACGCAAAACTTGCAACTCTTATAATATTTCAATAAAAACAAAAAGAAGAAATAATAAAAAAGTTGCAAGGTTGCAAAAAGAAGCAAGGTCGACCCCAGGGAGCCAACCTTGCTTTCATATTATATTTATATAGGAGATGCGACCTTATTTCCGCTTCACCATGAACCAGAGTTCGCGGATCCACAGCACGAGCGAGGACACGCCCACGATGATGAGCCAGTCGGTGATGCCGGTGGGGTTGATCTGCCAGTAGGCAGTGTGGAACATGGGTTCGACGTTGAAGAAGTTGTAGAGCAATTCCACGATGATGATCTGACCGACGACAATCACGCCGACGATGGTGCGGAAACCACTGCTTTGCTTCAAGCGGAAATAGCTGTTGCCGGCAGCGTAGGAGCGGGTATTGAACATGTACCAGAAGTGCGTCCACACGAAGATCGAGAAGAGCAGCGTCTGCTCGTAGGGAGTGACGTGGTTGTCGGCGCTGGGCGCGAGGTGGAACAAGTCCATCATGCAGCGCACATCGTAGTGCTGGAAGATATACAGGAAGCCCAGCGTCAGGGCAAAGAAGAACAGCCCTACGCCCACGATATTCGAGATCATCGAGCGGTTCAGGATGAAGGCGCTGCGGTCGCGTGGCGCATCGGCCATCACGGCTGGCGATGGAGGCAGGGATGCCAATGCCATGGCGCCAAAGGTATCCATAATCAGGTTGACCCACAACATCTGGGTGACGGTGAGCGGCGATTCGGTGCCCATGAAGGCGCCAAAGAGTACGATGAAGCAGGCAGCGACATTGACCGTCAATTGGAACAACAGGAAGCGCTGTATGTTTTGATACAACGAGCGACCCCACATCACAGCACGACCGATACTGCTGAACGAATTGTCGATGATGGTGATGTCGCTGGCTTCCTTGGCCACCGAGGTACCGTCGCCCATCGACAGCCCCACGTGGGCCGCATTCAGGGCCGGTGCGTCGTTGGTACCATCACCTGTCACAGATACCACTTGATTCAGGCGTTGCAAGGATTCCACCAGGCGCTTTTTGTCCATCGGACGAGCACGTGCGATAATCTTCAGATCCATGACCCGTTCGTCCAGTTCTTCGTCAGTCAGTGCAGCAAATTCCGGACCGGTGATGATAGCACGCTCGTTATCTGCGTCGCTCCACAGACCTATCTGTCGACCGATTTCCATGGCTGTGCCCGGAGTGTCGCCAGTCACGATCTTCACGGCAATGCCGGCACGCATACATTCGGCTACGGCAGCCGGCACGTCGGCACGCACGGGGTCGGCGATGGCTACGACACCCACGAAGGTCAGTCCCTCAGCTACGACACGGTGGTCCTCGATGGTCTTGTCGCCTTCATCCAGCACCTGACAGGCAAAACCCAGTGTGCGCATGGCTTGTTTTTGGTAGGCCAGGAGTTGTGCGTCGATCTCTTCCTTCTTCACCCCCTCGGCCGTCGTCTTGCACAGGGCGTAGACGATTTCGGGCGCACCCTTGACATAGAGCACACGGCGGCCGTTGGCGCTACGCACGACCGTAGCCATATATTTGCGTTCGGTCGAGAAGGGGAGTTCTTCGACCAGCGTAGTGGCTTCTTTCAACGCCTGATAGTCCTCGCCCTGATCCTTGAGCCACAGGAGCAAAGCGCCCTCGGTGGGATTGCCCAGCACCTTGGCACGTGCAGGGTCGGACAGGTCGAGCGATGCGGTAGAGTTGACCGCGATGCCCTCCTTGATCATCAGACTCATGGCGTCGGCGCCCAATTGTTGGTCCTTCAGCGCATAGAATTGGGTCTCGTACACACGCATCTGATTTTGCGTCAGCGTACCCGTCTTGTCCGTACAGATGACGGTAGCCGCACCCATCGTTTCGCAAGCGTGCATCTTGCGCACCAGATTGTTCGTTTTGAGCATACGGCGCATGCTGTACGCCAGGCTCAATGTCACCGCCATAGGCAAACCTTCGGGCACTGCCACCACGATCAGCGTGACAGCGATCATCAGGGTCTGCATGGTGTAGGTCAGGAGTTCGGTAACTTCCGCTCCGGGGTACACCATTTCGAATGCGCCTAATACCATCGCCATGAAGATCACGAAGAAGGCTACGATGATGCCGATACATTTCTGCTTGCTGTATTCTGGAAACTTTTTGACTACTAAATAAAAGAACAAAGCAATTGGGAGGAGCAAGGTGTATGCCCAAGCATTCCACTCGAAGTAGACCAACAGGCGTCCGATGATCACCAATCCCGCAAAGAGATAACTCAAACTGGTGATGACACGGCTCAAACCGTCCAGTTGCTCATTCAATGGGGTTTTGACACTATCGTCGATTTGTGCGGCTTCGAAGACTTTGCCATTCTCGGTCCTGTCGCCCACAGCAAAGACGCGACACACGCCGTGCCCCTCCATCACCTTGGTGCCACGCATCACATGGTTGCTGGGGAAGGTGGCTTCGGGGTCGAAGTTTGCCTCCAGCGTCGTCTTCGCACAAACGGGTTCGCCGGTCAGGGTCGATTCGTCCAAATGCAACGAAACGGCCTCGAGCAATTCGCCGTCGGCAGGCACCTCGTCGCCCGTAGACAAAATGACCAAATCGCCCACTACGACGTCGCGCTTGGGTATCTCGATGGTATTGCCGCCGCGTATCACCTTGACGGGTTCGTCGTCGTTGACCTGGTTGAGGATGGCAAACTCGCGGTCGGCCATCATTTCAAAATAGAAAGCCAGTCCTGTGGCAAGGAGTATGGCTATGAAAATCCCGATGGGTTCGAAGAAGACTGCTGCGCCGTGTGCGCTATGCAGCCCCCAGTATTCGTAGCAAGCGATACCGATGGACAGCACGCCTGCCACGAGCAGAATACGAATCAGCGGATCCTGAAATTTCTCCATGAATTTGCTCCACAGCGACTCCCTCTCGGGCGGTGTGAGCACATTGACGCCATGCGCCTCGCGGCTCTGCAAAACCTCGGCTTCGGTCAGTCCAGTGAAATGTTGATGTTTAGTCATATTGTTTGTATTTAATGTTGTTAATTGAGTGGGGGAGGGGAGGGTCATTAGGGTCTTTAAGGTCATTAAGGTCCTTAGAGACTTTAGAGACCTTAGAAATTTCAAAAAAACAGAATGGCAGGAGAGTCTTTCCCCGACCATTCTACCTGAATGTTTCTCTTATTTCCTTTTGCCAAAGATGCGGAGTAAGCGCAAGAACAGGTTGATGAAGTCCAGATAGAGTATCATTGCACCAAACAGGGCTACTTTGCGACTGGCATCACTGTCCCCTGCCATTTCGTTGATCATATCCTTGATGCGCTGCGTATCATAGGCCGTCAGGGCCACAAAAAGGAGCACACCCACATACGTAAGAATCCAATAGAGCATCTCGCTTTGTAAAAATAGGTTCACCAGGCTGGCTATAAATAATCCTATCAACCCCATCAGCAGGATAGTGCCCCACGACGACAAGTCGCGCTTGGTGGTGTAGCCGTAGAGCGAAATGGCGCCAAAGGTGCCGGCTGTGATGAAGAAGACGCTGGCTATCGAAGAGGCGGTATATACAATGAAGATATACGACATCAACCACCCCATTAGCACAGCATATCCGGTATAGAGAATGGCTGCTATCGGAAAGGAGAGTTTGAGCATGAGCCTGGGGACAAACATCAAATAGGCCAAAAGAGCGAAAAAGATCACCCAAGCCATACCAATACTGATAGTGACATTGTCTGATATAAAACTATGCTCTGCCGTGATCTTCGCCGTAAGTCCTGAAATAACCAATGCGGCGGTCATCCACAGATACACGTTCTTCAATACCGTATTGACTGCGCTGCGCTCAAAACTTTGCGCGTAGGTCATTTCGTTTGATTCATTGTAGTTCATAATAGTATGCTTTATGTTACTAATTATAGTGCAAAATTAGCTAAATTCGACTGAGTATGCAACGAGTTGATAATATTACAACATTTTTCACCCATTATTTCGACCAGAAGGTTGCAAGGGTTGCAAGATATATATATAAATAAACAAGGTGTTGTATTTTGTTTTTATCAAAAAACAACTAACTTTGTGAGAAAATAATATACCCAACCCATAAAATCCATATGATATGAAAAAACGAACTATGCTATTATTAGCTTTGGGACTTTTATTAAGTTCCTTATCTCATGCCCAAAACACAAACGCATTGGCGACATTTCAAGAGGGTCAAATATATGCTGAAAACCAACAATATGAATATGCCATTTCGTGCTATAAAGAGGCTGCTGGTTTAGGCTTACCAGAAGCAGAATACGAGGTGGGCCTATTTTATTATCAAGGACTCGGCGTATTAAAAAACACAAAGACTGCCGTTAAATGGTGGACAAAAGCTGCAGAAAAGGGATATGCAGAAGCACAATACGCTGTCGGCGATTGCCACTATAATGGAGAAGGTGTAAAAGAAGATAAAGCCAAAGCTATAGAATGGTGGACCAAGGCATCAGACCAAGGTCATATCCTGGCACAATACAAATTGGGAGTATCCTATTTCAAAGGAGATGGTATTGACCAAAATTATACACTCGCAGTCAAAAACCTTACTCTACCTGCTCAAAAAGATTATGAAGAAGCACAATATTTACTGGGATTGTGCTACAAACAGGGATACGGAGTAGAACCAGATGACGAGAAAGCAGTAGAATTGTGGCAAAAGTCAGCCAACCAGAAACACCCAGAAGCGCTGTTTTATTTAGGAAAGTGCTACTTCATTGGAGCCGGAGTTGAAAAAAATGAAAAAAATGCACTATCCCTATGGGAAAATGCTTCCGATTTAAACCATGCAGAAGCTTCCTATTGTTTAGGTATGGTATATAAAGAAGGACACATACTCCCACACGATTATAATACTGCATTCTACTATCTCAAGCGTGCTGCTGATCTAAAATATCCTGCAGCAGAATATGAATTGGGTATCTGTTACCATAACGGGGAGGGAATTGTACAAAACTATGAAAAAGCAGTGTCATATTTTGAAAAGGCAGCAAAACAAAATTACGTTGGTGCTTTTTATAACTTAGGATTATGCTATTTACATGGTAACGGTGTTTTTGGACACCAACCTACGGCTATCAGTTATTTTAGAACAGCAGCAGAACAAAATCATGCAGACGCTCAATTTATTTTAGGTCTTTTCTACTACTCTGGAATAGGTATGCTCGAAGATATAAATACAGCAAAAATGTGGTGGGAAAAATCAGCTGAAAACGGAAACAGCAAAGCAAAACATTACTTGATTTTACTCAAGAACAACGAAAAAATAGAAATTCCCCAAGAATACATGAAATTAAAAGAAGTCTGATATTATTAAACATGGACATTAAGCACTCGATTTTTTTCGAGTGTTTTTTATTATTACAACATTCTCCCCCGATACACAAAAAAGATTCTATGCAGAGTTTCCTCCACATAGAATCGTTATTGCTGTATTTCTACTCGACGAGAGAGATTATCTGTTCTTAATATCCAAATCCAATTGTTGAGCAGGCTTAGAGAAGTAGCTGATCCACTTGCGAACAGGCAAGATCATCAATTGGAAGAAATCGTGAGTGAGAGACATTATCACGGGGAAGTAGTAAGTGCAAATCAAAACTCCCAAATATGCCTCAAAACCTACTTCGAGTGCCATTAATACATCCCATCTGTAAAGATTGTAGGATGAGTCAACAAACGCATAGATTGACAATATCATACCCACGGGATAAGACAGGAAGCTCAACGCATAGAAGAAGAAATCTACGCAGAAACGCTTAATCAATGTCAACAATGGCCAAAAACCTGTCACAGCTCTTACATCCAACAGATTTTTTTCTTTTTGCTTCACCAATTCGTCTGCCGATTTCATCCAAAGGTTGAATGGCAATACGAAGATAAATTTCAACAATTGCACCAAAGATTGCACTAAGGCATCCAACAGTTTTTGCCAAACATTTTCATTTTCCATAATATTCACGATTTATAAGGTTAGTAATTCTATTCGTCGCAAAATTAAACATTATTTTTATGCAGATACAAGCCCGAAGGATAAATTTAGTTTTTTTGGGGGGGTGAAATATATCCTATTGCTCTATAAATTCTCTCGTTTTCGCACGAAAATCCACCCTTTGGAGCAAAACGAAGCCGGATAAAATTCATCCACCCCTCGGGTGCCTCAATGCTATGCCTCGACACGTCTGTACACATCTGATTCCCTTAACGGCACCTCGGTGGTGTCTGAGCCACAGAATTCGCGCACATTCACCCATTCGGCGGGCAGATTTACGCACAAGTAACCCTGGCTGTCAGTGCTTACATTATAGTCCTCGGGATTGTGTAGCACGCTGCTGATTTCCTTGATGCGGCGGCGAATGTTGCTCACAATCGGACGGCGTATCTCGGGGATTTCCAAATTGGGTACAGCACCCTTGTCGCCATTGAAGGCTTGATACAACTGTGTGTACTTCGCTTGAATCTCTGCCATACGGCGCTCGTAGGCTTGCTTTTGTCGCAATGTTTTGGGCAGAGAGAAGTCCAATCCGCCACGCTCGCCTTCCATCAGAAGCAAAGCATAGAGCGCTTTGTCGCGGCGATGCAACCCCTTGATCTCACGACCGAGCCCCGGCAACAGAATGCGCTCGCCCACCAGGTCTATCAGCAAATTGCTGCGCACACCCTTTTGGATAACATATACATCAAACAACTGCTTGTAGAAACCATAATACATAAACTGTCCCGCATCCTCCTGCGAATGCTTCACTACACGCACATCCGAACTGAGCAGCGACGTGTAAGTATCCACAAACTGCTGCACCATAGGCAGCACATCGTCGTCCACCGCCAGGCGCAGGAAATTGATATACGGCCGGTCGCCCACATACGTATCGCCAATCTTGATGAGCAACGAGGGCGAAGCATCGCGCAGTCCCACCATGCCCAGACGATTCACCAGTTGGTCAGCACAATATTCTGCCGTCGTCACACCCACCAGGTCCTTCACCAGATTCTCCACCTTGTCCTCGGCTATCGTAGGCGCCAGAAATCTGGTCACATCTTTGAACAACCAAAGGTCAGTATTGCGGAAATGCTCAGTGATATTTGGAATATACGAAAAGTCGAAACCAGCCAAATGCAGTTCGCGGTCTATAGCACGATAATTGCGCTTGATATCATCATTCACCTGCTCGTCATACTTCGCCTCGACATACACCACCTGATGGTCCTCGATTGCCACTTCGGGCGCATAGACTGAATATACCTCGGCCATACCGCGATACTCCTCCTTCAGGCAGTACATCAGCGAGACCAACATCAGCGCCTCCTCGGCAGCACAAAATCCATCGCTCAGCACGATGTCCGTGAACGTTTGCAACAGGGATTGCCGAAAAGCCTGCCGAGATTTAGCCAACACCCCGACAGCATCAGCCAATGGCATAGTGACCGAAGCCACCTCTTCATCACGCGTGATCTTATATCTGTGCCTCAGCTGCGTATATTTTTGTATCTCGTCACTATCGATGATAGCATCCGCCTTGATCAAATCTCGCAGGATGCGGACGATAGCCGTGCGTTCCTTGTGTGTCATGCTTTTATTATATTTCGTAAATAATGAAGTCAAAACTACTTTCGCCGTCCAGTTTTATTGTAAAAATAATACAGCAGTGGGATCAGCAGCAGAAAGAATACCAACCCCTCTGTCAGTACAATCCACGCCGGCTGCTTCGTCAGTTTGGAAAACAAATAGGGATTGACAAACTGTAGCACGGTATAGATCAACGCTATCCCTGTACTATCCTTGACAGCCCTCCTGAGTTTGTTATTTATCTTCATAAAACTCATTTAATATACCTTGCAAAGATACGTATAAGTGAGCGAGAAATATGAAGTTTACTTCAATATTTTTCAAAGCGAGCGGTAGTATCTTAGATATTTATTTCAAAGATACGTATAAGTGAGCGAGAAATATGAAGTTTACTTCAATATTTTTCAAAGCGAGCAAAAGTATCTTTGATATTTAAATCAGAGAAAGTGAAAAAATAGCCCCCAATACACACCGCCCGCACCTCTGTCGAGATGCGGGCGGTGTATGGTTTGATATTATGCTATCAGTGGGGGATTAGAAGAAGAGCATGCGTTCTACCCAATAGGTAGCGATACCTGCGAGGTAACCTACGAGGACTACCCATGAGATGTTCTTCATGTACCAGCCGAACGAGATTTTTTCCAAGCCCATTACGACTACACCGGCAGCCGAACCGATGATGAGCATCGAACCACCGACACCGGCACAGTAGGCAAGGAGTTGCCAGAACATACCGTCGCATACGAATTCACCACCCATTTCTGGTGAGTACATACCGAGGCAACCTGCCACGAGGGGTACGTTGTCCACGATACTTGACAGCACACCGATGATACCTGTGATGAGGTAGTTGTTGCCTGCAAATGCTGTGTTGAGACCTTCACCCATCATCTTCAAAGCGCCGATTTCCTGGAGACAACCTACTGCCATCAGGATACCGAGGAAAAACAGAATTGTAGCCATATCGATGCGCGAGAGGATGTTGGTGATACGCTTTTGAGTACCGCCTTCTTCACTGTGTTCGGGCAGGTGACGGTAGAAGATTTCTGTCACTGTCCAGAGCAAACCGAGCACCAAGAGGATACCTACGAATGGAGGCAAGTGAGTGATAGATTTGAAGATGGGCACGAAGATCAAACCGCCTACACCGACTGCAAATACGATCTGACGTTGACGGCGTGTCAATTCGCTCACACCTTCGCCTGCGCTCTTGTCTTCGACTGCGGGCAAATCACCCTTGAGCATGAACGAGAGGAGGAATGCGGGCACTACCATTGATACGAGTGAGGGCAAGAGGAGTTCGATGATCACTTGACCTGCAGTGATGAAGCCCTTGTTCCAGATCATGATGGTAGTCACGTCGCCGATGGGCGAGAATGCACCACCCGAGTTGGCTGCGATGATCACGAGTGAAGCGTAGATGATGCGGTCCTTTCTGTCTTCGACCAACTTGCGCAGGATCATCACCATGACGATAGATGTGGTCAAGTTGTCGAGGATAGCCGACAGGATGAAGGTCATGAATGCTACCTTCCACATCAGGCTCTTCTTGCTCTTTGAAGCGAGCATGCCACGCACGAAGTTGAAACCACCACTTTGGTCCACCACTTCCACGATAGTCATTGCACCCATCAAGAAGAACAATGTAGTACCTGCTTCGCCCAAGTGGTGCTCGATAGCCTTGACTACGTCGTGTACCAAGTCGCTACTGCCTGGGAAAAACTCTGCAGGACCGCCTACCATCAAGAGGGTCCATGTTCCTACAAACATCAACAGTGCAGTCGCTGCCTTGTTGACCTTCAACACGTGCTCGAGGGCAATGCACAGATAGCCCACGATGAATAGTGCTACGATTGCTGTAAACAACATAACTTTTTAATTTTTTTGATTTGGTTTAAGTATATATTAAGAAATTTTTCCTTGTTTTTAGCTGAAATTCAAATCAAAGTGCAAAGTTCTGCAAAATAAATGACCTTGCAAAATAAAAAGTGAAGTTTTTGGGAAAAGAGGGTTGATGGAGGAGTAATACACTATCAAAGTGTCGCAGGCATTTTCGCTTTTTTTATCCAATACAAATGTTTTTGGGTGCAATCGCGGATTTACACGTATCAGCACGAAGTATTATTATATTATTCATCACTTCGCTGTCGTCTGTCAAATAAACCTTTGTATCGTCTCAACGATGCGGCGGTTGAACCACCGAGTGCGTGGCTGATAACCTATTCGACGGAGGGATTGGCGCAGTTGTGGGTCGCCGTCGATCCAGCGGTGCAGTGTGGCTACGGATAGTTTTGGATCGGGCGAGGGAAATAAATGACAGGCCAGTTCGCGACGAGATACGAAGTACGCCATCCTGCCTTGGCCAGCTGTGGTCTTGCGTTTGATATAGTTCATAGTTTTGAGGGGAGGTTAGGGGATTAATGATTAAGGGTTAAAGTTTAGGGGTTAGAGATTAGGGATAATGGGGTGGGGGATTTAGAGAATACAGGTGCCAGGGTGGAGAAGTAAGAATATTTTAATCTCTATAAAATCTGTTGACAGTGCAAAGGTACGACTACGAGTTTCCGAAAAGGTCGGAGGAAATAAAAAAAAGTTTTTTGCTGTTTTGTTGTTTAGTTCTACCACCTGCAGTATTTCATTAGTCAAATACTATCCGCATTCTCCCTACTACCCCCTTCGGGTATTCCCCCTTAAAAGAGGGAGAAAGACGAGCACCGCAGGTGCGGAGGGGGTATGTGAGTATCCACGTATCGCGGGTAGCTTCACGCAGAAGTTTTTTTATCTCACGCAGATTTCGCAGATTCCGCAGAAGGCACTTGCTTCGCTCGTGCTACCTCCGGGTGAGTACTGCATCCCGCATTGTCCCCTCTAGCAGGGGGAGTACCCAAAGGGGGAGGGGGTAGAGCACGTTTCCAGAAACGATTTTAATATTTTTTTATCTCACGCGGATTTCGCAGATTTCGCAGAAGGCACTTGCTTCGCTCGTGCTTGCCATTCGGGACATTCCGCAGTGTCCACCTGAGTCAGGGGGACGAGCACCACAGGTGCGGAGGGGGTATGTGAATATCCACGTATCTCGGGTAGCTTCACGCAGAAGTTTTTTTATCTCACGCGGATTTCGCAGATTTCGCAGAAGGCACTTGCTTCGCTCGTGCTACCTCCGGGTGAGTACTGCATCCCGCATTGTCCCCTCTAGCAGGGGGAGTACCCGAAGGGGGAGGGGGTAGAGGAAAACTTATATTGAGAAGTTTTTGAATTCATTTTGCTCTACTTTTTATTCTACCACCTGCTTTACTCTACCCCCTCCGAGCCTGCGGCTCTCGTCCCCCTGCTAGTGGGGACAATGCGGAATGTTTTGCTAAATTAAATTTCCTTGCGGGGTGTTTGGTTTGTCTACTGGTCTACTCGTCCACTAATCTACTCACCTTTTCCACAATCCACATCACTACCGTGGTGAATTATCATTATAATGGTTTCTAAATTCTTTATTAAAGATATTTAAGATACCAATGCTAATGATGATGTGGTGTGGAAAGTGTGGAAAAAAAAGTGGGATGAAATTTGGTCATTTCGTTATCCACATTTTACCCCGAGTTATCCCCATCAGTATACACAGGTATTTTGCCTCGCCTGCGGATATATAAGTATATTTATTTTCAGTATTTAGGCCATGATACCATTGCGTGATATAGTGTATTTATCCACATGCTGTGGAAAAGATTTTGGGGCAGAAAATTTCTTGTGGAAAAGGGTCAAAAAACGGGGGAAAAGTGGTGTGGAAACAGGGGATTTTTTTGTGGATTTGTGTGGATAAATGTGTTCTCGTCGAGGAGGTTCACGGGGGTATGTTGTGAACAGTCGTTTCCACAGGTTTTACACAAGTTATCCACGGGGTTTTGCACAAGGATTTTGATAATAAAAAAAAGCTGTATTGGAATTTCAAAAACATTAAACCTTTTTTATTTTCCAATACGGCTTTTTTAGTTATGTATTTTATCTCACGCAGATTCCGCAGATTTCGCAGAAGGCACTTGCTTCGCTCGTGCAGCCATTCGGGACATTCCGCAGTGTCCACCTGAGATAACCCCCTCCCCGCCTGGCGGCGGTACTCCCCCTGACTCAGAGGGAGAAAGACGAGCACCGCAGGTGCGGAGGGGGTATGTAAACAAATCAATTTTGCTCAACGTATCATATGTGTTTTTTATAATCAACTGATTTCACTGATTATACTGTTTAATTATGGTTGATATTGTATTTTCACGCAGATTTCGCGGATTTCGCAGAGGGCAATTGCTTCGCTCGTGCTGCCTCCGGGTAGAGGAAAACTTATATTGAGAAGTTTTTGAATTCATTTTACTCTACTTTTTGCTCTACCCATGCTTTGCTCTACCCCCTCCGAGCCTGCGGCTCTCGTCCCCCTGCTAGTGGGGACAATGCGGTTTGTGTTGCTAATTAATATTCCTTGCGGATGGTGTTTGACTTGTTTACTTGTCTACTCGTTCACTTGTCCACTTGTTTACTTTTCTACTCGTCCACTTGTCTACTTGCTCCCTGAAGCTCCTGCATTACTTCTGCCAGGGGGGTGGGGTATAGCACGCGCAGTTCGGGACCATAGGAAAGGAGTTCGGCCACCAGGTCGCGAGTGATAGCTACCTGGAAAGTCAGCAGGTGGATGGTATCCGACTGGTGGGGCGCTTTGTGCACGGCGTAGAGAGAGGGAGAAAACTTTTCAGCCAGGATAGCATTGATCGAGAGGAGTTTTGTGGGGTCGATGGGATGGATGCCCGGTGGCAGATCGGCAGTGGTGATGGTGCGCTGCGATTCGTGCAGAGGTCGGCCGTCCAGATAGTGTGCCAGGGTGGGAGCTACCTGCAGGATGATACGCTCGGTATTCAGATGTTTGCCAGCAAAGGCGCCAAAACTATCGCGGAAATAAGCATCGCCGTTGAAGTCCGTGGGGATGGTATAGTGTTGGTGCTGCAGGCTGAGCGACAGGATGCGGTCCAGGGCAAAGATGCGCACCGAGCGATGGTGATGGCTGTACCCCACGGTGTAGATAAAGTTGCGGATGGTGCGCACGCAATAGGGTTCGAAGGTCGTCAGATAGGGTGCAGTGTGTGTGGATTTGTATTCAAACTGCAGGCGCTGACGCAGGTCGATGGCCTCCATGATTTGTCGGCAGTATATCAACACAAGGTCTGCGGTGGATGTGGTGTCCATCTGACTTTCGCACAGCATCTGTGTCAGGATTTGATCCACGCCGTCAGGATTGGTGATATGATATTTGCCATCCGATTGCAACTTGATATTCAGTCCCATTTGTTGGGCCACATATTTGCAGTTGTCATAGAATGTGCTTTGTGCCATGGGGCGTCCATTTTCATCCTGTGAGCTCCATGCATTCAGTATTTGCTGTTTGGTTTGTGGCCCCTTGGTATGTAGCAGTCGTGCCAGCCAAAGTGATTTTTTCATAGCAGTTCTGTAGTGATATAAAGTGAATATTACATTTTTTCCGTACCGCAGCATCGCCCAGCCCAGTGTCCACCATAGTATGGTCCTGTCGGGGATGATTCAGCCCAGCGAAATTACTCATTTTTTGGTATTCCGCTGTAGATGATATAGTAAATTTTGAAAAAATCGGGTGGAGTGGATTGGGGGGTTAAGGTCTTTAGAACCTTAGGGACTTTAAGGGATTTAGGGGATTTAGGGAAACATTCTGCAATGTCCCCCTGAGACAGGGGGACGAGAGCCGCAGGCTCGGAGGGGGTGGATAATGGCTATAGTATTTAAGGGCTCTAAGGGCATTAAGGGTTCTAAGGATTTTACAGTCCTACAGCCATGATCTACCCCCTCCGCACCTATGGTGCTCGTCCCCCTGTCTCAGGGGGACATTGCGGAATGAGACCTTAGAGCCCCTAAAAAACCTATAACCCCTACACCCTCAAAAAGATTTTTACATTAAAATTTGTAAAGTCTGCTTTCCAAATTGCGCAAAAATTGTAACTTTGCACGAAAGTCTATTCTATAAAACACATACCGCTATGTTGGAAACCTTCTTCCGAACACACGCTTATCTCGTGGAAAACTTCAATGCCCCCGTGCGTCGTGCACTGATCGACAATATCGATTGGAGCCACAGAATGATCGCTATACGTGGGCCCAGAGGTGTGGGTCGTACTTCGATTCTGTTGCAATTTGCAAAGGAATTCTTTGACCCTCGCACCAGAAAGTGCTTGTACATCAACACCAACAATTTCTACTTTCAGGCGCGTGGTATCGTCGACTTTGCCGGCGAATTTGTGGCGGCAGGCGGTATAGTGCTGTTGATCGACCAAGCCTTCAAATTGCACAACTGGCGCGAACAATTGTGTGAATGTTATCACAAATATCCCCTGTTGCGCATCGTCTACACCACGACTCCTGTCGAGGAAGCCGACGCCGACGATACCGAATTGGCACGCCTGAGCCGCCGCTATGTATTGCACGGCTTCTCGTTCCGCGAATTTATCAACCTGCAGACAGGCAACGAATTTCACACCTTCACCTACTCGAACATCATCCGCGATCACGAGTATATCCAAAAGTCTATCTTGCCCCGCGTGCAACCGATGAAGTATTTTGATGCTTATCAGCACTACGGCTACTATCCCTTCTATTTGGAAAATACAAACTTCACCGAGGGGCTGCTCAAGGCGATGAACTCGATGATGGAAGTGGATATTCTGTTCAACAAGCAGGTGGAACTGAAATATCTGTCGCGCATCAAGAAACTGCTCTATCTGTTGGCCATGAGCGAGGACTCGATCCCCAACGTGAGCGAACTGGCCGACGCTATCAGCACGTCGCGCGCTACGGTGATGAACTATCTGAAATACCTGGAAGAGGCACGTCTGGTGAACATGGTTTACCGCGAAGGTGAAAGTTTCCCCAAAAAGCCCGCAGCTGTGATGCTGCACGACCCCAACCTGATGTATGCTATCAATGCTCCCGGGTTGAATCAACAAAATATCATGGAGACCTATTTGGTCAATACCCTGTGGCGCCACCACACGGTGAACCGCCTGCGTCGCGAGGGCACCTTCCGCATCGACGGCCGCACAGATTTGTGTGTGTGCGAAAAGAATCGCCGTATGAAGTTGCCACCCGAAACCCTGAAGGTGGTGTACGACGTAGAAAAGGGCGAACAGGGCATCATCCCTATCTGGATGTTTGGATTCCTATATTAAATATAATATTTATATATATATAAGGAGTGACTGAGTGACTCCCGCCTCCCCCAAAAAGCATTTGAGATAAAGACAAAAATCTATCCCCAAAGACGTAGATAGAAACTCAAAACTATATTTTAACTATAACACAACGACAATGAAAAAGTTTATTACTTGCGATGGTAACCAGGCCGCTGCACATATCGCGTATATGTTCTCGGAGGTCGCTGCCATCTACCCCATCACCCCGTCTTCGCCCATGGCAGAGCACGTCGATGAATGGTCAGCACAAGGTCGCAAGAATCTGTTTGGCGACACAGTGAAAGTACAGGAAATGCAAAGCGAAGGCGGTGCTGCCGGCGCGGTGCACGGTTCGCTTCAAGCAGGTGCACTTACCACCACGTTTACAGCATCTCAGGGTCTCCTGCTGATGATTCCTAATATGTATAAGATTGCCGGCGAATTGTTGCCCAGCGTATTCCACGTATCGGCACGTACACTGGCTACACACTCACTCTGTATCTTTGGCGACCACAGCGACGTGATGGCTTGCCGCCAGACTGGTTTCGCTATGCTCTGCGAAGGTTCGGTACAGGAAGTGATGGACCTCTCGGCAGTAGCACACTTGGCTACACTCGAAAGCCGCGTGCCCTTCATCAACTTCTTCGACGGTTTCCGCACCAGCCACGAATACCAAAAGATCGAAGTGATGGATCAAGAGGATATCCGCCCACTCGTGCCCATGGACAAGGTGAAGGAATTCCGCAACCGCGCCCTCACACCCGAACATCCCGAAGCACGCGGTATGGCTGAAAACCCCGAAACATTCTTCGCTCACCGCGAAGTGTGCAACCGCTACTATGACGAAGTGCCCGGCATCGTAGAAAAATATATGGAAGCCGTGAGCAAGATCACTGGTCGCGAATACAAACTGTTCAGCTACTATGGTGCAGAAGATGCTGAACGCGTGATCATCTGTATGGGTAGCGTGACAGAAGCTGCACGCGAAGCCATCGACTACCTGAACGCTAAGGGCGAAAAGGTGGGTATGGTCAGCGTACACCTGTACCGTCCATTCTCAGTAAAACACCTCCTCGCAACAGTGCCCAAGACTTGCAAGCGCATCGCTGTACTCGACCGCACCAAGGAACCCGGTGCCAACGGCGAACCATTGTATCTCGACGTGAAGGATGCCTTCTACAACGAAGAAAACCGTCCTGTGATCGTCGGCGGACGCTATGGTCTCGGCTCATGCGATACTACACCTACGATGATTTGCTCTGTCTACGAAAACTTGGCTTTGCCTATGCCTAAGGACCACTTCACCGTGGGTATCGTGGACGACGTGACCTATCAATCTCTGCCCATGCAAAAGGAAATGGCACTGGGTGGCGAAGGCATCTTCGAAGCTAAATTCTACGGTCTCGGCGCAGACGGTACAGTAGGTGCCAACAAGAACTCGGTGAAGATCATCGGCGACAATACAGACAAGTACTGCCAGGCTTACTTCTCTTACGACTCTAAGAAGTCAGGCGGTTTCACTTGTTCACACCTCCGCTTCGGCGATACACCTATTCGCTCGACTTATCAGATCAAGACGCCCAACTTCGTAGCCTGCCACGTACAAGCTTATCTGCACATGTACGACGTATTGCGTGGTCTGCGCGACGGCGGTACATTCTTGCTCAACACCATCTGGGAAGGCGAAGAATTGGCAAAGAACTTGCCCAACAACGTGAAGCGCTATTTCGCTGAACACAATATCACTGTATACTATATCAACGCGACCAAGATTGCACAAGAAATCGGATTGGGCAACCGCACCAACACCATCCTGCAATCAGCCTTCTTCCGCATCACAGAAGTGATCCCTGTGGATCTCGCTGTAGAACAAATGAAGAAATTCATCGTGAAATCGTACGGCAAGAAGGGCGAAGATGTGGTCAACAAGAACTACGAAGCTGTAGACCGCGGTGGCGAATACAAGACTTTGGCTGTAGATCCTGAATGGAAGAACCTGCCCGAAGATGAAAAGGTGGTGCGCGACGAACCAGCATTCATCTCAGAATTGGTACGTCCTATCAATGCACAAAACGGCGACCTCTTGCCCGTCAGCGCATTCAAGGTGTCGGAAGACGGTACTTGGCAACAAGGTACAGCGGCTTACGAAAAGCGCGGCGTAGCAACCTTCGTGCCCAAATGGAACTCGGAAAACTGTATCCAGTGCAACAAGTGTTCTTTCGTATGTCCTCACGCTTCTATCCGTCCATTCGTATTGGATGAAAATGAAAAGAGCGGCTTCGAAGCAGCAACTCTCGAAATGAAAGCACCCGCTACGCTGAAGGGTATGCACTTCCGCATGCAAGTCGATGTGATGGACTGCCTCGGCTGTGGCAACTGTGTGGATGTATGTCCCGGTATGCGCGGCAACAAGGCACTCGAAATGGTGCCATTGGCTCAGGAAATGCACGAAGATGCCAACTGGACTTACTGCGTGAAGAACGTCACCAGCAAGCAGGACAAGGTGGACATCGCACTCAACCCCAAGAACTCACAATTCGCTACTCCGCTCTTCGAATTCAGCGGCGCATGCTCTGGTTGCGGTGAAACACCATACGTGAAACTCGTCACTCAACTCTTCGGCGATCGTCAGATGGTAGCCAACGCTACTGGTTGTTCGTCAATCTACTCAGGTTCTATCCCATCAACTCCATACACTACCAACGAGCGCGGTCAGGGTCCTGCATGGGCTAACTCGCTCTTCGAAGACTTCTGCGAATTTGGTCTCGGTATGGTGATGGCCAACAAGAAAATGCGTGCTCGCATCCAGGCGCTGCTCGAACAAATGCTCGAAAGCGACAAGGTGAGCGAAGCCTACAAGGCAGCTGCTCGCGAATGGATCGCAGGACAAGACAATGCTGAAGCAAGCCGCGCAGCAGCCGACAAGCTCGTGCCCGAAATCAAGGCAAGCGCAGCAGCTGGTTGCCCCGTATGCCAACAGTTGGAAGAACTCTCACACTTCCTCACTAAGCGCAGCCAGTGGATCATCGGTGGCGACGGTGCTTCATACGACATCGGCTACGGCGGTCTGGATCACGTCTTGGCAAGCGGCGAAGACTTGAACATCCTCGTACTCGACACCGAAGTGTACTCTAACACCGGCGGACAAGCATCCAAGGCTACACCAATCGCAGCTATCGCACAATTTGCTGCAGCAGGTAAGCGCGTCACCAAGAAAGACCTCGGTCTGATGCAAGCGACCTACGGCTACGTATACGTGGCACAAGTGGCAATGGGTGCCGACCAGGCACAATGCCTCAAGGCGCTCAAGGAAGCCGAAGCATATCCCGGTCCATCACTCGTCATCGCTTACTCGCCCTGTATCAACCACGGCTTGAAGGCTAAGGGTGCTATGGGCAAGAGCCAGGCTGAAGAGGCTAAGGCTGTGGAATGCGGTTACTGGCACTTGTGGCGCTACAATCCACTGCTCGCCGACGAAGGCAAGAACCCATTCACCCTCGACTCAAAAGAACCTCAATGGGATAAGTTCCAAGACTACCTGGACGGCGAAGTTCGCTTCCTCTCATTGAAGAAGGCTCTGGGCGAAGAGGCAGCAGCCGAACTCTACACTGCGACCAAGGAAGCAGCTATCCGCCGCTACAAGTCGTACGTACGCAAATCTCAAGAAGATTGGACATTCTGATCGCTCTGAAAAACACTATAGCAAAAGCGCAACCTGCACACCGTGGGTTGCGCTTTTTTGGATGAAAGAGTGGAGAGTTGAGAGAGGAGAGAGTTCTCCACGTATCGCGCGTATCTCGTGTATTTTACTTTACCACGGATTATTTATTTTTACCACGAATTGACACGAATTGACACGAATTGACACGAATTTTCATTGGCCAAGCACTAACAGCAATGTCCACCTGAGACAGGGGGACGAGAGCCGCAAGGCTCGGAGGGGGTGGATAATGGCTGTAGGCTCTAAGGACTCTAAAGACTTTAAGGAACTTAAAGGTTACCCTCCCTTCTTGCTAAAAAGGGTTGAAAAGGATTGAAAGATATAAAAAGAATCAGTTATCTTTGCACCAATGATATAACATTGGCAGTAGCCGTTAATGAGGCTCTGACTATTCGCCGATGTCAAAGTATATAAATAGAGCCTCCTTAAATATTGATATGAAAAAGACATTATTGCTCGCAGCATTGGCATTTGGCGCTATCACTATCGCATCTTGCGGTGGCTCTGGCCAACAGGGAGAAGGCGCAGACAGCGTCGAGGTGGTGGACACAGCTGCTATTCTGGCAAAGGAAGTACCATCGGTGGAAAAGGTAGACTCTATCGTTTGGGGGGCTTATGATCTGTATTCCCAATTTGAAAAGATCTACGACCAAAATCACGTGGATAGACTCAAGCAAGAATTCAGCGATTTCGACGTGAAAGACCACATCGACAAGGAAGTTTTTCTTGTCACCATGATGAAAAATGCGGAATTAACCAACATCGAGGATTTCTACAAGGAAGCCAAGAAGGTCAATCCCGACTCGCTCGGCGTAGCCATGTGGATTGCTCCTTGTGGCGATATGTATGATATGTTCTCCATCGCATTGTTTGACGCCAATATGCTTCAAGCACAAGTGAAGCGCATCGAGGCAGCAGGCTATTCGCTCGTATCGGAATCAGAGGAGGAAGGAATGTGCTACAAGAAGCCTGGTGGCAAATGCTTCTGGGTCGTAAATCCCCAAAAGAATGTGGTGGAAGCGCACTTCGACTGTGAAGCCTATATGGAGAGCACATTCAATTAGCAAATGCAACGGCATTATCGGTCTGAGATCATTGCTGTGAACAGATAGGAAACGATCCTCGTATTTCAACGTTCATCATTTCACCCACGGTCTGACTGACCTAAAGCAATATAACCCAGGGCAAGGCAAACCCCTCGTGAGCCGAAGCCCTGGGTTTGTTGTATCCCCTCGGTTGGCGCCCTGCTGTGGGCAAAAGCATTTTTTGCCGACTGTGTGCCGGATTATCACGCTGATTTGCTTATTGTTGCAGGGAGTTTGCCCTGCCTGAAAAAAGGTTAGGCCTCGTGAAAAAAAACTTAAACCTTTTTTCAAAAAAGCCTAAGGTTTTATTCAAATTTCTTAGACTTTTTGGGGGTGGAGAGATGAGATATTTTTCCACGTATCTCGCGTATCACACGTATATTTTTTCTATAATCAACTGATTTCACAGATTAAACTGTTTTATTTTGATTGATAATGCTATCGCCAATACAATAGACAAGAACAGATGCCGTGCCGAGAAATCAGTTTAAATTCTGTTTAAATCACACGAAGGCAGTGATTTAATCGCATCATGTGCAAAAAAATCTGTGTAATCTGTTGTTAAATAAATTTCCTCCACGTATCGCGCGTATCTCGTGTATTTTTTGTCTCACGCAGAAAGCGCGGAATTCGCAGAAGGGCACATAGCTTCGCTTGTGCTTGCCATGCGGGACATTGCGGAATGTACTTGACTAATGAAAATTCGTGCCAATTCGTGTCAATTCGTGGTAAAAACTAATCATACGTGGTAAAGTAAAATACACGAGATACGCGCGATACGTGGAGAATTCTCTCAACTCTCATCTCTCAACTTTCAACTTTTTTACTCAAAAATTGCAAATATTTTAATTGCAAATATTTTAATTGCAAATATTTTAATTGCAAATATTTTAATTGCAAATATTTTAATT
>JAFNXM010000015.1 GCA_017383485.1 Bacteroidaceae bacterium | reverse complement strand
TCCACCATTGAACATGAGAAGAACACCTGTTTCTTCGCTTTCTACCAACTTAACTGGCTTGTTGAAGGTGAAAGTTACTGTATTGAATTCAGTAATTTGAGCACCGTCAGCAGGTTCGATAGAAACGAGTTCGAGAGCTTCTGGAACTTCTGGAGCAGGAGCCAACATAGCGAGTGCTTCTGTAGCGTCGAAGTCTGCTACTTCAGTGATAGTGTACCATGCACCATTGTCCCAACCATTGTCTGAAGAGTGGCTGTCAAGAGTAGATTGGATACAAGTACCGCGTGATGGGTTAGCGCACCAACCTGGAGACGCTGTGAAGTAGTGAGTACCATTAGCTTGGAGAGCAAATGTGTTTTCACCAACTTTTTCTACAACTACATGTTCGAATGGAGCTTCGCCAACGAGTGCGTTGGTATCGCCGCTCTTCATCACAAATTTCTTTTCGCTTACGCTATAGAGATAGAGCTTGCCTTCGTATTCTACGAATGCGAATTGTTGCTTAGGATCAGCGTTGTCGAGAGCTACGCTGTGGCAAGCATCAGTACCAGCATTGTAAGTCACACCGCACATATCCACCTTGTCGGCGAGTGCATACATACCACCGCGACCAGTGTCAGAAGATACGAGTGTGTAGCACTTAGCATTGCTCAATTGAGCTACGTCAGTGATAACAACTGGACCAGCAGGAACTTCAGGAGTAGCTTCAGCTACAGTAAACTTATGTTCGCCGCTGTAAGCTGCACCATCGCTCTTGCGAGTGATCAAACCTTCAGGAATAACGAGAGTGTATTCACCAGCTTCAGTAACTTCTTGAGACAAAGTTACTGTCAAAACAGCACCGTCAACTACGTAGTTAGAAACACCACTAGCAACGCCAGTGCCTTTCTTTAACTTCATCGCAACCATTGCATATTGGTCGAATTGACCAGCAACGTCTTGGTTGAATGTAATAGTCAATTCTGACAAAGCATTAACAGCTTCGCTTGGAGATACGCTTACTACTTCGAGAGGAGTAGCAGGTACTTCAGGAGTTCCAGCTTCTACTTCTACCAATTCAAAATTAGCTGCTGCGGTATATCCTGCATCGCAGAATGGGAAGTAGCCAGATACTTGTTCTTTTGTTACTTCTGCGCCATTCTCCTTAACAACAGGGCTGCCGGTTACATTTTCTACCTTGAAGTAGCCTTTGTCGCAACCAATCTTGTAAGTGCCATCACCGTTGTTGCTGAATGTCAACGTGCTTGCTTGATCCAATGCGTCAACATTCCAAGCTTGGCAGTAGATGTACTTGCCACTTTTTGTTTTCAACTTGTAGCCAGAACCATCTGCTTCGAACAAGAATACTTGATCGTCACTTTCTGCTTCCTCTACGAAATTTACACCACCAAGAGGACCTGTTGGGTGAGCATCATAATTGCTGGCATTCATTACTTTGCCAGTTGTCGTATGCTTCACTCGATACTCCTTACTAGTGTCAATTTGAGCAATTGCTGTGGTCATAAATGCCAACAACAATGTCAATAGGAGAGTAAATTTTCTCATACGGTTAATAATTAAGTGAATAATAATAAATAAAAATTGTTTTGTATCTAATTATGGTGGAGGATATGCTTAATATATATGGCGTTCCCTCCTGTATGTTGTCATTAGTATGTTATCAGTTAACATTCATAGGAAGATACGGAAAATACCTATCCGCCTGCAAATGTAATGATAAATATTTAAAATTTATAAAGTTTTGCATAAAAAAGCATAGTGGAGGGGGTGGAGGTAGATGCCGATCAATAATTTGCCACCAATACAATTAAACAGTATAATCAGTGCAATCAGTTGATTATAAAAAATACGTGTTGATACGCGCGATACGTGGAGACAAAGACATATTCACATACCCCTTCCCCGCCTACGGCGGTACTTCCCCTGACTCAGGAGAAGAGTGCGGAATGTCCCGAATGGCCGCACGAGCGCAGCAAGTGCCCTCTGCGAAATCTGCGTAATCCGCGTGAGATAAAAACTATCTGCGAGAAAGATACACGAGATACGTGGAAACATAAAATCTCCGGCGTATCTCTCGTATCTGCACGGAAAATTCATGCCAAACTTATGTGGTACAAGGAGAGAAAACTTGCCCCTAATGAAAAATAAAATATTTTTTTTCGATTGCCGAGGGTGTTTGTATTTATCAGTTAAGTGGAGTGATTCCGAACTGTTAAAAAAATCTGTTAAGAACAATTAAGATGAAGGCACTTTTGTACGTGTATTAACTTTGCACCTGTGTTCGACACGTGATATCTGATTGAAGCGTCAATAGATGAAAACTGACGAGCACAGCGCTCTTTGACTTATTGTACAATTTTATTGATTAACGATTATGGATAGGCTCGGATTGCCGATTTATGCAAATGCTATTTCAGTCCTTCGATTGATTCAAAAAAAATAAGGAGCCGGAATGGTTCCGACTCCTTATATAATATATATAGGTATGCGAATTACAAACCTAACTTCTTAGCGATGTGCTTAGGAAGAGCATCCTTGTGGATCACGATGTTCATAGTCTTGTAAGCAACGAATGCCTTAGAAGCATAGAACATACCCTTGTAAGGACCATATTCGCCCCAAGAGTTCTTCACCATAAAGAATTCCTTACCATTCTTATCCTTAGCGATACCGTAGATCACCATACCGTGGTCGTCAGTAGTTTCCCAGTTGTCGTAACCGATTTGACGGAGTTCTTGAGTGATAGTCATTTCGTCGTTGCCAGTGTTGATCACAGCGCCACCCTTGAAGTTGTCGCCAGTCCAACGTGCAGCGTCAGAACCAGTCTTGTCGTTTGTTTTGCCGTTAGCAGGAACTGTAGCAGTACCCTTGCGAGCATCGAAGCCCTTTTCGCTGACGTCAGAGCCCCATGCGAAGCAGTAACCATTGCGTACACCGTGGTCCATTACTTCCATGAACTCGTCGAGTGGGAGGTTGTAGCTTTCAGCCCAACGCCAGTTGTCCTGGATTTCGAGGATGAACTTTGAGTAGAATGGGTGGTGAGTGTAGCTGGTGAGCGATACATAGTCAGCAGGATTAAGACCCAAACTCTTTACGTAGCTCTGTGGAGTGTAAGTCTTGCCGTTGTGACGGAATTCCTTTGGCAATTCGCCGAAGTAGTTCTTGTAGATGTTGCTCAAGTCATTCTTCCAAGTCAAAGTGATCTTCTTTTGCTTACCCTTAGCAATAGCTTGTACATAAGCAGAAGCTACAGCATCAAGTTGGTTGAAGTTGAAGAGTGAGTCACCGTAGAGTTCACCTGGAGCAGGCATCGCTGTTTGTGGCACCATACCATAGTGTTCAAGGCAGTAGATAGCGTCATAGAAAGAACCACCTTGTGAGAAACTTGCGTCGCCGTGTGTGCGCACAGCCTTGTCTGCGCGGTCCATGTAAGTGTTGTATACGAGGAAGCTTTCGCAGAGGTCGTGTTCACCCTTACCCATACGGAGCAATTCTGCTTCGATGAAACCGAGTGCAGAGTATGCCCAACAAGTACCACTTTGGTTTTGGTCCTTGATAGAAGTGATCTTGTTTTCCTTCACTACGGTAAAATCTACCGAGTCCTTCTTTTCTTGTGCGATAGCAGTGCCTGAAACCAAGCAAGCCAAAGCAGCGGTCATGAAAATCTTGTTCATTGGTCTAAAGGTTTTATAAATTAATAATTGTATTTGTTCTTATTTTGAATTTCAGAGTTTTCTGAATACTCCGAGTATTTTGAGTTCTCCAAGCACTCCGATTCTCTCGCCGATTGTCCGTAGACTATCGTCCGTTGTCCGTAGACTATAGACTATTGTCCCTATGCTCCGCAATATAAGCCTCTACATCTGCAGAGTGATAGGGGATGAGGCGCTTGCCCAGGAAGCGGCAACCATCTGCTGTGATCAGCACATCATCCTCGATACGGATGCCGCCAAAGTCCTTGTATTCTTCGATCTTGTCAAAGCAGAGGAAATCCTTGTTGATACCTTCTTTGCGCCAGTGATCAATCAGAGCAGGGATGAAATAAATGCCTGGCTCATCAGTGATGACGTGGCCTTCCTCTAAGCGGCGTGCAAAGCGCAATGATGCGATACCGAATTGGTCGGCGGGGCGTGTTTCAGCATCATAGCCCACGTGGACTTGTCCGAGTCCCTCCATATCGTGCACGTCCATACCCATAGCGTGGCCAAGGCCGTGGGGCAAGAACAATGCATGTGCACCAGCCTTGACAGCTTCGTCTACGTCGCCCTTCATCAGTCCCAAATCCTTCAGGCGCTCGGTCATCAGGCGGCATACACCATAATGTACGTCCCACCAGCGTGTGCCAGGGTGTGCGTGAGTCAAGGCAAGGTCGTGACAGTCTACGACAATATCATAGATTTCCTTTTGTTTTGTAGTGAATTTACCAGAGATAGGAGTGGTACGTGTGTGGTCCGAGCAGTAGTGTTCGCGTGTTTCTGCTCCGGCGTCGCAAAGAAGCAGACGACCTGCTTCCAGGGGACGAGCCGAAGGATAACCATGCAGTATTTCACCGTGCATTGACACGATGCTTTGGAACGAAGGCACAGCACCCAGACTTGATGCGATACCATCCAGCACACCGCCGATGTAAGCTTCGGTCACACCAGGGCGACACAGACGCATCGCTGTAGTGTGCATTTCGTAACCAATCTCAGCCGCGCGTTCCATCTCTTCGATTTCTTCAGCGCTTTTCTTCAGGCGCAATTTTACGACAGCATCAATCAACTGTTGCGAAGCAGCCGCACGTTGTGCACTATGGTGGATACCGAGCAGGTCGGTGATGGTGAGCATCGTTTCGTGGCGATAGGGAGGCAAGAAGTGGATAGTGCGACCTGCAGCCTTAGCGCGATTGAGCAATTCGCTGAGTGCTGCCATCGGTGCAGTCTTTGCTACGCCACACTCCTCGGCCATCTGTACCACACTGGTCACTTCGCCATACCATACGATATCATCAATATCTATCTCGTTGCCGAAGAGGGTTTCTTCGCCAGAATCAGCATCAATCACACCAACGAGACCATCGCGGTGCTGACCGAAGAAATAGAGGAAACTGCTATCTTGGCGGAATTTGTAAGCATTGGCAGGATAGTTCATAGGACTATCATTGTTGCCAAAGAGCACAATGAGACCGTTGCCTACCAATTGGCGTAGGGCATTTCGGCGCTCAGTATAAGTGGATTTTTGAAAAAGCATATTTTAGGTGTTTAGGTAGATAGTTTTTGAAAATAATATTCGTCGACCGATTGTGGCAGACGTTGCAGTTTGCAAATAAATAGGTGTAAAGTATTAATAGTTGCAAAAATACGCATTTTTTTCGTGGAATGCGCTATATTTGCCCAATAATTTAATGTACTGTATATATGAGGTTTGAAAAAAATGTAGGATTAGTACTCGAAGGTGGCGGAATGCGTTGCGTCTTTACAAGTGGTGTGCTGGATTACTTCATGGACCATGATATAGAATTTTCCTATGCCGTCAGTGTCTCGGCTGGGGCTTGCAATGGTTTGTCGTATATGAGTCACCAGCGAGGTCGTGCCAAACTTAGCAATATCGATATGCTGGAGAAGTACAAGTATATCGGACTGAAATATGTGTGGTCGCAACGTAGTATTTTTGATCGCAACTTTATGTACGATACGATGACCCATGAAATCTTGCCATTTGACTTTGATGCATGCTTCTCGAATCCATGTCTTTTTGAAATGGTGACGACTAATGCACTGACGGGCAAACCTTGCTATCTGTCAGAAGATCACGACTCGGAGCGCCTAATAGATATTGTGAAGGCGTCGAGTTGTCTACCCTTTGTCAGTCAGATAGTTCACGTAGACGGCATCCCAATGCTGGACGGTGGAATTGTGGACTCTATTCCCG
Source organism: Bacteroidaceae bacterium (assembly GCA_017383485.1). Taxonomy (GTDB): domain Bacteria; phylum Bacteroidota; class Bacteroidia; order Bacteroidales; family Bacteroidaceae; genus Alloprevotella. Next base: position 769 of record JAFNXM010000015.1, on the reverse strand, counting down.
TGGAGCGTGCCATAAAGACTGGTCATGATTTCAACGTTGTCGTACTGACGCGCAATCGCGGTTATCGTGCCTCAGACAAGGACTTTCGCATACCCAAAATCATTTACTCCGAATATCCACGTCTGCGCATGGTGTTGAGCCACATGAACGAGTATTACAACCGTCAGTTGGAAATGATCGAACGTATGGAGGACGAAGGCAAGGTGCTGGTGATTCGCCCGCAATTGCCCATAGTCGTGGACCGCCTGGAAAGCGATGTCGTGAAACTCACCTCATTGTATCATGAAGGATATGCCGAGGCTGGACGCGTCATGTCTGAATTCTTGAGAAAGAGAAAAAAGAAAGAACACAAGGACTTATTTATTCTCTAAAACTTTTACCTATAGGTCTATTTAACCACGAATCCTCACTAATTTTTACAAATATTTTTTGTGTATTCATTCCCTTATGCTTCAATCCACCATACCTACGAAGTCCTATTAGTGTCCATTCGTGTCCATTCGTGGTTCTACCAATATGTTAGTGGTATTTTTGTATCCAGCGTATCTCTTATATCTACACGGAAAATTCATACAAGATACGTTGAATCACATACCCCTTCCCGCCTTGTGGCGGTACTCCCCCTGCTATGAACTGCCCCCCAAAAGTTAGACACAAAATTATTTGTTGTTTAATTATGAAGTACAGCAAGGAGGAAAAGTTGCGTATCGTTCTTGAGGTTTTGGAAGGACGCGCATTGAAGTCAATAAGTCGCGAATTAGGTCTTAAT
>JAFNXM010000014.1 GCA_017383485.1 Bacteroidaceae bacterium | reverse complement strand
GAAGCTGTCTGCACTGTCGATATGGTCTCCCCATACGGCTTCGGCGAGCATTTGCTTGTCAATCAGACGACCGGGACGATTCATAAAGTAGACGAGTATGTCGAATTCCTTGCGTCCCAAATCCAAATCCTTTTCTCCCACCCTTACGCCGAATTCATCCAAATCAACTACGACATTACCCAACGTCAAGAGATTCTTTCCATCACGCATCTTACGACGGAGTACACTTTTGAGACGTGCGTGCAACTCGGCAATATGAAAGGGCTTTGCCAGATAGTCATCGGCGCCAAGATCCAAACCCTCGACCTTGTCTTCTATTGAATCTTTTGCCGAAAGGATAATGACATTCATTTGCTTGCCCTTCTCCACAAGTTCGCGCAGTAGGTCCAAGCCGCTACCATCAGGGAGCATGATGTCCAAAAGCAAGGCATCGTATTCGTAAATCAAAGCCTTGGCGCGAGCAGCACGCAGATCGGCTGCCGTCTCTACGATGTACCTTTCTTTTTGCAACGCCGTGGAGATAATTTCTCTCAAATCGGCATCATCTTCTACGATTAGGATTTTCATGGGAAAGGAGTAAGGAGCAAAGGGTTTAGTCTAATAGTAACAAGGTGTATGGAAATACTATTCGCCCAACACGACATTAATCTTAGCCAACGTCGTGCCGCTTTCATTACGCACCTCGATGCCACCACCAGTAGCCGTAAGTTCATTGGCAAAGAACTGCAATTCATCACCACACATCCCCTCGGCAGCATATCCCACTTCTACGCGCTGCACACGGAGATTTTGCTTATAAATAAACTCGCTCAAGCAATCAAGTGCCATCTGGATATAACGTATCGAATTGACGTGGCCATTGATATCAAGGTCTGTGTATGCGGCACGGTGGGTAAATATCGGTGCATCACTTGTGATGCGGACGCGAGCAGGCGAAGGAATGGGCGCAACTTCGTCTATGACAAAATTAAACAAAGCATTATCTTTCATTCCAGTGAGGTCGACCGCACTACGTGAATCCAAATTGATCAATGCCCAAGTCGACGAGGCATAACCATAGACCTTGCCATCCCTGCCGACTATTGCAAATTGACGGTCGGTAAACTGACGGTAAACTTTAGATACCCAAGTTTGTATTTCATATTCGCAACCGGTCGTTGGCATTTCATCCATATGAATGGATAGGCGCGAAAGTACCCACACGCGGCGATCGCGCACCATATCTTCGTAACCAAATCCATGGCTTCCGGCATGTAGACTTGCACACCTGAGAAGTTGGTTTCCCAGGATGCCCCAAGATAGGCGTCCGGCGTAGTCTTCGCTAAAGGGTTCCACAACAAAGTGTGTGGTATGTTTCATTTGCATAATTATAGTCTTTAGTATTTCTGAACGAATAGAATTGAAAGATAAACGAGGAAAGATTAAAGATCTACAAGAAATATTGAAGACTGAATGCTATCAAGCCTCTGTTATTCTACCTCATCAATTCATCAAAGAAGGTATCAAGGTCTTCGCTCAAACCTTCCATCAAATCATCGTTGACCAAGAACAAATCGTCGTCGACCAGATATAAATCTGTCAAGGTCTCACGATCCTCTCCCATGAGTACGAAACTATAGGGTTTGAGAATAGGAAGATTGTCCCAAGTCTCTTTGAGATTTTCAACAGCAGCACTCAAAACGGGTGGCAAGGTAACGTAAAATTGTTCGTCTGTATTGCCAATCCATTCTTCGACTACACAGCGTGTCAATTCATCGCCGTCGTCGTTGTAGACCAACAACTCTCCGCTATCTTGCTTCACTTGCAGATAGATATCTGTCAGGGGCATATTGTCGGGCGAAGCGGTAAATTTTGACGCAGTCTTGCGCAGTGCACGCTGGATTTGATTCAGTGTTTGTTCGGTGTATTTCATAGTATTCTGATATTAGTATGGTATTTCCCCACCCTCTTATATATAATAGGAGGGCAGGGAGAAAATTATTTCACAATGATCTCGTCGACAAAGATCCAACCTCCGTGCACAACGGGGTCACCTTGCAAACGAATATAGCGTGCTTTGGCTTTGCCCTTCCAAGACCACCATTCCGTTTTGTAGTAGGGGAAATTCTTGTCTGGGTTCTTCTTTTCGAAAAGCGTCTTGTATGTTTTGCCATCTTCAGAAGCAGAGATGGTGAAGGTGCCTGGGAAGTAAATCCATGGACCGGTACATTGCAAGAAATCGGCACCGACTTCGCTAATGCTTTGTACTTTTCCCAAATCAATAGTCACGTCGAAGCAATCCTTGCCCAGGAAACCGAGCCAAGGTTTATCTCCATAGTTCCAACCTCCCAGTTTGCCGTCAGTAAGTGTAGTGGGACCATTGCCAGGATAAGATCTGTGGTATTTTTTATTCCATATTACTGTTGCACCGACTGCTTTGTGCTTAATAGCACTTTGCACACGGTCTCCCTTCTCTTTTTTCAAGTCAAAAGCATTTACACCATTTGCGCGCAGGTATTGGGTTTCGTTGACTGCACGTTGGTGAAATTCGTCGTAGTCTTTATATTTTGTACCGTTCCAACCGATTTCTGAAATAGCCAAAAGGCGAGGCCACATCATATATTCAGCATGTGCCGCCGAGGGTACATGTTCGGTCCACAAGTTGGCTTGTACGCCGACAATATGAGCGCGGTGTGCAGGCGACAGATTCTCGCCGGGCACGAAACTATATACCTTCTTCAAAGGCAAGTAGGCTCCCATAGCCTCGGGTTGGTCTGCAGGAGAATCTTGGTAAGCATCGATGTAGCAATATGCTCCTGGCGACAGAATTACATCATAGCCATGCGCTGCAGCACGTGTTGCATTTTCCAATCCGCGCCACACCATCACTGTGGTACCCTTTTCCAAATTTCCGTCTATCACTTCGTCCCAGCCGATCAGGGTACGTCCGTGCGATTTGAGGAAGCGTCCCATGTGCGCAATCAGGTGTGTTTGCAAATCGTTCACATCTGTTGTACCCAACTCCTTCATTTTTGCCTGACATCTGGGACATGTGGGCCACGAAGCCTTGGCTGCTTCATCACCACCTACGTGAATGTAGGCAGAGGGGAAGACGTCCATCACTTCTTTCAAGACATTTTCCAAAAAGTCGTAAGTCGATATGCTACCAGGACAGAAGTCTGCTTGCTTGTAGGGTTCGTGCGTACAAGAGAGACAGGGATAAGCTGTCAGCACTTCTTCTGAGTGGGCAGGCATCTCTATCTCAGGAATAATAGTAATACCTCTTTCGAGAGCATAGTCTACCAAATCGCGCAGTTCGCGTTGGGTATAATAACCACCATAAGCTCCAGGTGTACCTTCTTCTACATATTTGCGCTCGCCATCCCACCAAGTCTTCCACAGACTATCGGTGCGCCACGCTGCCAGTTCGGTCAAGCGAGGATAACGTTTGATCTCCATGCGCCAACCTGCCGCATCGGTGAGGTGGAGGTGAAGGCGATTGAATTTATAGCGTGCCAGGAGGTCCACTTGCTTCTTGACAAATTCGATGGGATAGAAGTGACGCGACACATCAAGCATGGCTCCACGATAGCGATAGGCGGGGCTGTCGCTGATCATGACGGCACGTGTCTGCTGGCCGTCGGCTGTGAGTTGCGCCAATGTGGCACGTGCAGCGATAAAGCCGGCTTCGTTCTTCGCACAGACTTTCACGGTGTCGGCAGATACGTAGAGTTGGTAGGCCTCGTCGTTCCATGCAGGATTGCCCTTTTCCAAAATCACCACACGCTTGGTTTCTGCTGTCACTGCCTTGGCGGGCAACCATTGTTGCACGGGTGCAGAGGTTTCTGCTACGGTTTGTCGACATTCCAAACGATATGGTTTTTGCCAATTGAAATTGCCTTTTTTCCACTCCACTTGTTGTGGTTGGGGGAGCAGGGTTTGTGCCATCGCTGGCAAAGCTACTGCACACAATCCTACGAGATAATGCTTGAGATGTATTTTCATATTTTTTGAGGTTATTTTTTATACGAATAAAGTTGAACAAGGAACGATTAAGGATGAATGTGGAACGATTAAAGTTTCACGTCCTATAAAGGCGCCTTACTCTCGATTGAAATTCATTAGTCCAAAAATCTTTTGGTCAAGCCTTCGAAACATTCGATGCGACGGTCGCGCAAGAAAGGCCACCAGCGACGCACATTTTCAGAACGCTTCATGTCGATTTCTACGACTGTTGCCACCTCTTCGTCAATAGGTGCGCGATAGAGCATTTCACCCTGTGGACCGCTCACGAAGGAACTGCCCCAGAACTGTATACCGCGTGTTTGTCCCGAAGGGTCTGGTTCGTGCCCTGTACGGTTGACGGCAACAACGGGTAAACCATTTGCTACGGCATGACCGCGCTGCACGGTGGTCCAGGCTTCTCGTTGACGGCTTTGCTCCTCTTCGGTGTCGCTGGATTCATAACCGATAGCTGTGGGGTAGATTAAAATTTCCGCACCGGCGAGGGCCATCAAGCGCGCGCCTTCTGGATACCATTGGTCCCAACATACTTGCACACCAAGCTTACCTACGCTGGTCTGAATAGGTTTGAATCCCATATCGCCTGGGGTGAAGTAGAATTTTTCGTAGTAAGCGGGATCATCGGGTATATGCATCTTGCGATATTTGCCTGCTATCGTACCATCTTTCTCAAATACTACGGCTGTATTGTGATACAAACCTGCCGCGCGGCGTTCGAAAAGCGAGGTGACCAGTACTACGCCACATTCGCGAGCTATGGCACCATAAAATTCGGTAGAGGGTCCGGGGATGGGCTCAGCCAAATCGAACAATTCGGTATTTTCCGTTTGACAGAAATAAAGCGAATTGTGCAATTCCTGCAAGACTACGAGTTCGGCGCCCTGAGCGGCTACTTCCTTGATACTACGTGCCAACTTCTGCATATTTTCTTCGCGGTTGGCGGTGCAGGTTTGTTGTATGATTCCTACTTTCATTATTGTGTCTACGTTGTTATTTTTATATCATATATTGTCTGCTGGGCAGACTTTGTATTTCACTTTTTTTGAGCCAACGACTGGCAGAGGGGAGCATTGATAGATTCGCAAAAAATCGACATCATTTTTACCTCGTCCCTTCCTTATTATATATAGGGCCAAAAGCATCAGAAAAATTTCGCGACGCCTCGTTAAAAAAAACCTAGACCTTTTTTAAATTATCCCAGGCCTTTTTTAAAAAAGGTTAGACTTTTTTTTCGCACTGCTATTTCCTGTATTTTCCCGCTCTTCTTTTTTACTTTCCACCCTACCCTTTTCGTTTGATTTCTCAGTCCTTTTTGCCGGGAGGGGACTCACTGTCACTCGGCCTGCTCGTCTGCGGGAGATGCCACCACGCCACGAGGATATTGCATCGTAGCACAGTGCAACGAACCGTGCTGATAGATCAGCGGCGTGCAGTCTACGCCAACAATATCGTAACCCTGAAACGCCTGAGCTAAGACTTGAGCAGCCTGTTCGTCATTCTCCTTTTGGCCATAAGTGGGATAGAGCACTGCACCATTGACCACCAAATAATTGGCATAAGTCGCCGGCAAGCGTTCGTCCTCTTCATCATAAATAGCCGCAGGCAATGGTAAAGACAACAAGCGATAGGGGCGATCATCCATAGTGCGGAAAGTCTGCAGTTGCGCCTCCATCTGACTGAGTTCTTCGTAGTGCTCGTCAGCCTTATCCTCTGCCTTGACATAGACAATTGTATCCTTTGGGCAAAGGCGCGCCAGGGTGTCGATGTGACCATCTGTATCATCGCCGGCCAGGTTGCCATGATCCAGCCAAAGCACACGTTCGGCGCCGAGTTCTTCGCACAAGCGCGCCTCTACTTGCTCTTTACTATACGTAGCATTACGATTGGGATTGAGCAGACATCCTGAGGTCACAAGCAGGGTGCCGCGACCGTCGCTCTCGATGCTGCCGCCCTCCAATTCGAAGTCCAGGCAGTCGGTGTACTTGCCTTGCACCACGCCTTGCTCCCACAATTGTTTATTGATAGCATTGTCCAAACTGGCCTCGAACTTTCCACCCCAGCCGTTGAATCGGTAGTCCAAAAGTTCAGCTCCGCCAGGCCCAATCACTGTCAGGAAAGCGTGATCGCGTGCCCAGGTGTCGTTGGTGGGACAGGCGAAAAATATGATGTGCTGTACGAGTTCCTTGGGTAGGTGTTGCTGCAACAATGCCTTGATGCGCTCCACCTCGGGGGTAACTATAATGAGCGTCTCGCGCTTAGCGATTTCATAAGCCAAACGGATGTAGCAGCTTTCTACTCGGTCGAGCATATAAGCCCAGTCGGTGCCAGCATGAGGCCAAGTCAACTGCACCGCACTTTGGGGAAACCATTCGCTCACCATAGTGCGCTTGGTGCGATGCAAGCCGGTATTCATATAGTCCGAGATGACGAGCGCATCGCCATCTGACAATTCGTGTACAGATTTAGGAGGGTGAATAAAATGTCCCATTCTATTTTTATTGCTTCAAATTAGAGAGATAATCGATAAATACATCTGTAGTCGTGGGCAGGGTGTGAGTCGGCTTCACTTCCACCTCGTCTGGGAAGAGTGAGACGGGATAGCCATCACCTCCGCGCACGATATAATCATCTACGACTACGTAGTATTTTTTCTTCGCTTTTACCTCTTGAGGCTTCTTACCCTTGGTATAAAACAAGCGCAACAATTCTCCGCTCTCTTGATCTCTTTCGTAAGATAAATAGGACGTTTGGATTTGTCCAAATCGTTTGTTCCTCAGACCAAATGCGACGAGGTCAAATAGTTGTTTGCCGGTCATGTGATAAACGCGCAGATCATTGGCAAAAGGTAACGTTTCGCCAACATCTAGCACAGAAATATCGCCAGCAGGGAATCCGGCACGAATACTACCGAAGTGGCTCACACCGATTACCAGCGCTTTGTCCGAAAGGCCTTCATTCTTGCGATAAGTTTCGGCAAAGGATTGACACACCAAGGTGCCGACCTCAGTTTGGCGGAACTTGTTGCGACGATTGTGCTCCAGCGGAGCGTCGAGGTGCATCACTGGCTTTCCGAGAGGAGTGCCCCCCTTCGTCTTATATTGTGCCAGAGTTTCTTCGATTTGCTTTTGCAGTCGCGCTGGCTTTTCTTCGAGCACGGCCTTAGGATAAATACGAACCAAACGAGGTGTTATCTCGCCGACACGGCGGGTCAGTGTATCAAACTTTACCTCGAGCATACTGATATAGTTGCCATGGCTCAAACCCTGAACGACTGGATAACAGCGGGCGTTGATATGTGAAGCCACCATCTCGTGCGTGTGACTGGTGATTAGACCGTGGATCGAGGGGTCGTCGATCTTTTTCAGATTGTCCTGATTGCCATCAATCCAGAAAGCATCTTCGCCCTGCTGTGCAGTACCCAGGTGCGACAAGATGAAGCGCAAATCAGCTTTTTCCACGACATCATAACCAGGCGTCTGCTTCAAGGAGTCGAGCACCTTGGGATAATTGCCACCAAACGAGAGGCCCTTGACATTTCTAGCACTGGTTCGTTGGGGTGCATCAGATGTAGTGAGTCCTATGAAAGCAACTTTTATGTTTTGGCCTTGGGGCAATACTATTTCCTGTACTGCATACGGACGTGCAAAGGAGGGGCATTCACCTTTGTCATTGCGAATATTTGCAGCAACATAGGTAAAGTTCCAATCATCTGGTCTCAATTCTGCACCCTTCCACTTAGCAGCTAGTTTCTCTTGGCCTTCATCAAATTCATGATTGCCCAGAGCGGAGATCTGTATATTCAAATCTCTGAAAAGTTGGGGCACGAGTCCTTTCTCACGGGACATGCTATAGAGATAACTTCCCCCAAATGTGTCGCCAGCATTCACGACAATATGATAAGGGTAAACTCTGCACAGAGAGTCCATCGTTTGCACCAAAGCAGGGGCACCCGGCGTATGCTTAGACTCATTTCTGACAAAGCTGGCATGAAAATCATTGATAGCAAATATGCCGAGTGTGATTTCGTTGTCATTTTTAGTTTCTGCAACGTTATTTTGCGCAGACGCATTTACTCCGCCAAACAGAGATAGGGCTGCTGCCAAAATAAGTGAGGAAATTTGATATTTCTTCATATTCATATTCTACTTCTATTCGTAAGGTCAAATTTATTAAGAACGGCTGACTTGCAAGCCCTTGGCTGAAATATCCATATTCACAAATCGTGCATTGGGACGCAGAGGATTTTCTTTCAACATCTTCTTGATTCTTGCCGCAGCTTCGGCATCTTTTGCCAACATATACAAGAATCCACCGCCACCAGCACCTGGGAGTTTGTAACCAGCGCAAAGGTCGTCCACACGAGCGCAGAGTTCGTCGATAATCGGAGGATTTGTACCTGCATCAAGACGTTTGTTTTGTTCCCAAGTCTCGCGCAGCAATTTGCCGTAACCTTCAAAGTCGCCCAATTGAATGCGGTCATACATTGCAAGGGCGTGTGCCTTCATTTCGTCGAGTAATGCCAGGTGGGAATTACTATTGAGGAACATACCACGGACTATTTCGGCCAGAATATTCTTCGCCGTGCGTGTGACACCTGTATAATATAATAGGTGGCAAGGCTTAGTTTGCGAATCAGTAAAGATATTATCTGGCAACCAACGTGGCGTAGCCATTTGACGTATCCCTGGTTCAGTTTGCAATAACTTAATACCATGCAATACGCCGCCATATTGGTCTTGCCAACCGCCACCTGTTGTCAACAATTGTTCCAGAATCAAGGTACGTTCAGCTATTTCATTTTTATCCCAACCCAGTGCGCAGAAATCGTTGAGTGCGCCCAAAACTGTAGCAGCAAGAATTGAGCTGGTGCCCAGTCCTGAACCCGCGGGAATAGCCGAGAGCAACGTAATCTCAATACCACAGCCGAAGGCTTCGAGTTGTTCCTTCAAGGTCTTATAATGCTGACCAGAGAATCTTGGCAAAAATCCCGCCAACGAGAGTGCTGCCTTAGGAATAGAGAAGGGAGAACCCACTTTGCGATACTCGCTCAATTCTTCATAAGTCTCAATGCATTCAATAGCACCGAGGTCGATGGAACGACAAATCACAATTGGGCGATCACAAGGTTTGACATAAACTTGCAGAGGTGGTTGTCCATTTAATTCTATTGCCAGATTGATCACATTACCACCATTGAGCAAACTATAAGGTGGCGTGTCTGTCCAACCGCCGGCTACGTCAATTCTGACCGGACTACGTGCCCACACGATTTGATCGCTCAGCGTATTCATCTTGGGGTTGCACTTTTCGGTCTCAGCGCGTTCTGTCAAGGCTTCTCTCAGTAGCGAGAAGGCTTTGTTTGACATCTTTTCTGCATCACCTTCTTCTCCCTGCAGTCTCAGGATTTGCGAACGAAACATTGCATCGTGCACACGAGTCATCAGCGCTGTATCTTGAGGCAAAGGCATGGGCAATGGCAAATGCGCCTGATGGAAATGATCCGCCATATCTTTCAAATCGGATTGATAGAATACGCTTTTCTTCCAATTGCTCGCCAAAGTCTTCAAGTTGTCTGCACGAAATTCTGCACGTTGCGCTGCTTGTCGGCAAAGGTTTGCTTGTGCTGAGATTTCATCTGCAGAAAGTCGAGGTAGGTTTTTCCACAATTCAGTAAGGCTCGTATCTGGCGTATCAGACAGGAACCAATCAAGCAAAGACTTCAAGGTATCGAGGTCTTCGCAAACGGGGAAAAGTCGTGCTGCTTGCATATCGCAGTCTGCTCCCAATAGCGCAACATCTATCTTTCTTTCTTGCAGCCATTGTGTGATAGTTTTTCCCAAATAGGTCGTTTCGCTCACACCTAATTTACCACGAAAAGCATCTTCGTAACCATATGGGCGCAGAGCATAAGTAGCTTCTCCGATAGGGATAATATCAAGACAGATACCTTCCTTTAAAGTTATATCCCAATCGTTTTGTGGCACCCCTGTGATAATATTATTTTTACGATACTTCCAACCATTACCTACGTAGGCATTTTCTATCCAAATATTTTCATTCTCCGCAGTAGGTCTTGCATTGACAATTGCATTCTGTGTGAAAACAGAAGATTGCTCTTTGATACCGCGCTTGATGATAAACCTTTGGTCTTTTACCAAGTTCTGAATGCTTACGGTCGAAGATATCAGTTCTGGAGCAGTACCGAAGTGATAAAATTCTCCGCCGGGGAGTGGCAAAATAGCTACACTCAGTTCCGCTAGTTCGGGATCTGGTTGAGAAGGATTCTGACCTAATGCACAACCGAATTCAGAATAGAGATCGTAGGCAGGATATTGTGGACACAAAGGTTCTTCTCCTTCACCACCGGCAAAGGTTGGTGCAAACGGCGCCTTCTTTTGTAGCAACTTCACAGCTTTGTCTGAAAGCAACCACACACCTATATCCATCAAAAGGAAGTGAGTCTGTGCATAGCGTGACTGAGTGGCAGTGTCAGGCTTTTGCAACATAAAATCCAGTTTCGTCGGGGTCTCACGGTTCATCAGGAAAACACCATGATGCGACGTGGTCACAGGATCTCCCCAAAGACCGTAGCAAATCACATCAGCCTCGGGGATTTCTTGCAATTCCTCGGTGCAACGCAAGTAGACATCGCCACTCGCCACCAAGGTGTGTATATTTGCAGGTGCCTTGTGCATGATTTTTTCATACAGCGGCATTTGCAGATCCAGTAGGTTTTGAGCGATTCCCTGACCGCGTGCCCATCGGAAGATAGGTACAGGAGTCAGCACCTTACCGCAAGCTGCATATGCAGGAAGTCTTCTGCTTTGTCCCCCTGCATGTAGCAAAATGCGCTTTTCTTTTGCCAACCATTCTTCAAAATTTATTGCTGCATCTTCGGTATGATGTGCGCAGTTCAGCAACCACGTTGTACCGCCACCAGAGCCTAGTTTTCTATCCGCAGGGTCTGATGTCGCATAATATTCTGATCGTGGATAATCAGTGAAGTCGTGAAAGTTTTTTGCTGCGTTTGCTGGCAGGGAGAGTAACTTTTTCATGTTTTATATCTTGTTTTGTTTTAATTCTAGTACGATCTGTCGCGCTACACTTTATATTATATTGTAGTCAATGAGGGGCGGCGTGAAATGTGATTAGGCGATTGTACAAATAGTTGCACATCGTATACACTACCATACCGATGGCTTGTGCTGCAAGTTCGGGACAATATTCCAGAGCAAGTGTAAATACTACCCACTGTATTGCCCAGCAAATTCCCAAGCCAAGAGCGAAGAGCAATGCTTCCTTAATCCAAGTTGAGCCTTGGGCTTTGAACACCCAGAGTTTGTTACAGACAAAACTATTAATGCCGCCACCGATATAACTCAGCACATTCGATGTATTCAGCGCCACCCCTATTGACCGCAGTCCCCAAAAGAGAAAAAAGGTCAAAGCGGTATTGAGCACACCCACACTACCAAATTTAACGAGGCGTATGATTTCTGCTTTTCCTGCTTGGGCATTCATCATTCCACAGTCTTCTTGTAGACATTGGTCTCTCTCTTTTCAAACCCTGCGCGCTGATAGAGGCGGTTGGCCGCTTCTCGTGAGGGGCGCGAGGTGAGGAGTAGACTTCCGCCGCCATGATTGTGTACTTCTAGGGCGGCATTTTCGACCAAGGCTTGACCGATGCCACATCCTCTGTATCGCTCATCCACCACAACGTCTTCAATCCACCATTTCCTGCCGGTTGGAGCAAGATAGGAAGCGAGAGTAAGCATACCTGCCGCCTTACCTTCCTTATAATATATATATAAGTGTGTATCGGGCGAATCAATGATTTGTTGTAGTATGGTAACGTCTATTTGAGGTTTACGCGTAGAAAGTTGTGCCAAGAGATTGTTGACCTCTTGTATGAGTTGAGGAGTAGCCTCTTTCACCTCGATGATATAGGAACTTAGCATAGGAGGACAGGGATGATTATTGATCCTTATTTTCTACGTAGCCTTGATGTCTTTCGGGGAGTGCGGACATAATGGTTTCGTATGATTTTTCCATTGTCTCTTTGAGCACTTCTGGACCATGACCATTGGGGAAGATGGGGTCATGGATGACCAAGCGCATCTTGTGATGATTGACAAAGTTGAAACCTGCCATACGCGTGAGTACATCGAATGAGCCGTCGATAGTCACTGGTACTACGGGCAAGCCGATATCGTCAGCCAACTGGAAGGCGCCTTTGCGAAACTTCCCCATGTGTCCGGTGAAGGAACGAGAACCTTCGGGGAAGACAACGAGTGATGTACCGCCTTGCAGAGTTTGACGTGCATTCTCGATAGTTTCCTGAATTTTCTTCGGACCACTTTTGTCCACAAAGATATGTCGTGCTTTTTCGCAAGTATAACCAATCAGCGGGGTCTTGCGCAATGCCTTTTTCATCATCCATTTGAAGTTGCGGCCCAGGTAACCGTAAACCAAGAATATATCCATTGGCCCTTGATGGTTGGCCACGAACACATAGCTCTGCTTCTTGTCAATCTTTTCACGACCTACGACCTCGATGGGTAATAATAGCAGGCGGCAGATGGTTTGTGCCCAGATTTTACCAGGATAGTAACCCCAGAAATGAGCACTGCCGAGCAAACTGCCAATAATGATAATGAGGCATGTCAAAACTGTCACGATCAATCCCAGAGGGAGTGCGATGAATAGCTGATAGAGTCGATACAAGATTTTCATAATCGTTATATATTTTTTGTATAAAATGCTTTTGGTTTTACTCTCTGAGTTTCTTCTATACCTTTTTTGTTAGTGCTTGAGATATCTGCGGATGTCCGCTAATGTCTGTCCTCTGCGCGAAGCATAATCTGCCAATTGGTCGTCGCCTATTTTTCCCACGGCAAAGTGTTGTGCTAAGGGGTGGGCAAACAGCAGTCCCGACACCGAGGCTTGTGGCGACATCATCCCGTTTTCGGTGAGCGAGATGCCGATTTCGCCAAAGTCTATCACACCGTCCAGGTCGAAGTTGAGACTTAGGTCGGGCAATGAGGGATACCCCACCGCTGGTCGTAGACCTACGTACTTTTCTGCCAGAATATCTGCTACAGCCAAGTGCTCTGCCTGGGCATATCCCCATATTTCTTTCCGCACGACCTCGTGCATTTTCTCCACACAGGCTTCTGCCAAGCGCTGAGATAGGGTTTCTGTCATCAGGGCGTTATAGTCATCGCCACTCTCTGTCATCTGCGCCGCATGCACCGTTGCTGCAAACACACCTATCGCCGAGGCATGAAGCAGGCCATCCGCCTGAGTGCCCTGTGCATCAGTCATGGGGAAGCGCACTTCATCATATCTACTCATCACCCTTGGGGCGATAAAGTCTGCCAGACAATAATTGGGTTTCCCCTTTGATGCAAGATGTTGCTGGCGCAGGAGATTGAGTCGCACATTTCCCGTTGAAGTCACGAGGATAATATCTTCGTCTTCGCTCCAGGCTGGAAACAATCCCACCCGTGCTTTTGCCATGACATTTGCCTGAGCCATTTGCTTCAACACCTTTTGGGCTTCGTCATACAGGGTAATGATGGCTTTCGCTCTCGGTTTGTCGTCCTCGGCCTGCTCCTCCACCCATGCACTGCGACATGCGGCGCAATCGTGCACCCTGGCAATGGAGGCAAACCTCGGCGGGAATCCCCACGCATGCAGGAAGTACACCCAGTCGATATAGGGCACCAATGTGGCTATGTCAAAGGTCAGCGTGCGTATCATCTATCGTAGGTCACCGCCTCGCCTGTATGGTCATAGTCGGTGATATGTCCGTTGTTGTAGAGCAGGTAGCCGTTGACGAAGGTCTTTTCCACACGGTGGCGGAATACGCGTCCCTCGAGCGGACTCCAGTTGCATTTGCTTTCTATCAGATTTGGGGTGAGCGTCCAGGGACTATCGGGGCGCACCACGACGAGGTCGGCTTTGTAGCCTTCGCGCAGGTAACCGCGATTCTCGATTTGGAAAGTTTCTGCGGGATTATGACACATCAACTGCACGAGGCGTGCGATGCTCAATACACCTTCGTCCACCAATCCAAGCATTGCTGGCAATGAGAACTGCACCATGGGCATGCCCGATACGGCACGCGCTGCACCACCCACCTTTTCGCTGAGCAAGTGTGGCGCATGGTCTGTACCCACCGTTGTGACGATATCGCCATTCAGGGCTGTGCGCAATGCGTCGCGGTCTGTAGCGGATTTCACGGCAGGGTTGCACTTGATGCGGGTACCAAGTCGTGCATAGTCGGCAGTAGTGAAGACGAGATGTGGCAGACAAACTTCGGCGGTGATGTGCTTGTCTTCGGCTGAGAAGAGTTCCAATTCCTTCGCCGTCGAGACGTGTGCCACATGTAATCGGGTGCCGCATTCACGAGCCATCTTCACAGCCAGCGCTGTAGAACGATAGCACGCCTCCGCCGAACGAATTTCGCTATGTTGTGCCACCTCTGGATCATAGCCATAGGCTGCCTTTGCCGCCTGCATATTCTCGGCGATAGTGACCGAGTCTTCGCAGTGTGTCACAATGGGCAAACCTTGCAGACTGAATACTTTGCGCAAAGCCTCCTCTTGGTCTACGAGCATATTGCCTGTGGACGAACCCATGAAGACCTTGATGCCGCACACGTGGCGGGGATTGATTTTGCTCAACTCTTCTGCATTGGTATTCGAGGCTCCGATATAGAAACCGTAGTTAACCAAACTCTTTGCCTTGGCCAATGCCATTTTTTCCTCAAGTGCTTCGAAGGTCAGTGTCTGCGGCACCGTGTTGGGCATATCCAGCACTGTGGTCACACCGCCTGCTGCCGCTGCCGCAGTCTCGGTGCGCATATCACCCTTGTGCGTATAGCCTGGCTCGCGCAGGTGGACGTGTGTGTCGATCACGCCGGGCAGGAGGTAGGCTCCCTGGGCATCTATCACCTGGTCGGCGGGTTGTGTGGGCATAGCGTCGCGTCCGCGCAACACCTGTTCGATATGATGATTTTGTATCAGCAAAGCGCCTTCATACACTTCGCCTTCGTTCACCAACACGGCATTTTTTATCAGCGTTCTCTTATGCATAATCTTGGGGGAGTTGAGGATGAAAAATAGCGCTTTACTTCTTCGCTGGCTTGATCTTACCAAACATTGCAGCGAGTCGGAGTTTCATCACGCCAAAGAGGGCTTCGCTGAAGATACCGCCACTCATTTTGCTGCTACCCAACTGGCGGTTGACAAAGATCACGGGCACTTCTGCCACCTTGAATCCCAGTTTGTGTGCAGTGAATTTCATTTCGATCTGGAAGGCATAACCCTTGAAGCGGATAGCATCAAGGTCGATAGTTTCCAATACCTGGCGGCGATAGCACTTGAATCCCGCTGTCGTATCATTGATAGGCACACCCAGGATGAAGCGCACGTATTTCGAAGCAAAGTAACTCATCAACACACGTCCCATTGGCCAGTTTACCACATTGACGCCGCTGATATATCGCGAACCGATACTCACATCTGCACCGTCCTTGGCACAGGCTTTGTACAGGCGTGGCAAATCCTTGGGGTCGTGGCTGAAGTCGGCATCCATTTCGAAGACGTAGTCGTAGCCATGCTCGAGCGCCCACTTGAACCCTGCGATATAGGCTGTGCCGAGGCCCAGTTTGCCGCTACGTTCCAGGATATGCAGACGACCGGCAAATTCGCCAGCCATCAGATCCTTGACTATCGCAGCCGTACCATCGGGCGAACCGTCGTCGACTATCAGAATGTGGAAACCATGTTCAAGGTCCATCACGGCGCGGATGATGTTTTCGATGTTCTCGCGCTCGTTGTAGGTGGGGATAATTACGATGCTATCAGAATGTTGCATAATATGTGTTTTTTGATTTAAGTTGCCGTGTTTGTTAAACTTTCTTTGGTGCCAAATCTTCGCGCTCACGCGTACGGGTACCTTTTAATCAGCAAAGATAAAAAAGAATTGCTAAAAAACACGCTGCAAATTGGAAAAATGCTTAAAAAAAGTTCTACTCGCCCTGCATCGCCCACTATACCGAATGCTTTATGGGTAGTAAAATCAAGTTTGCAGAAATAGAATTTTGTCAAAATTTTTCGCATTTTTTAAAGCCCAAAATCGCGTAAAAATCTCCACACCACCAGATAGTCGGAAATATCGCCGCCACAATGTTAGCAAATGTTAATATTTCGGCATTTTTTGCCCCAATATCATGATTTTGGGATCTTTTTCTGGAAAAATCGAACATTTTTTTGTTTTTCAGACACTTATTATTGGGTGAAAAAAGTAAGACTTTGTAAAAATTTCTCAAGGGGTTGTTGAAATTTCCTTAGACCTTTTTCAAACAAGGTCTTGACTTTTTCATCCCAGCCCTAATCTATTCGCATTTTTGTCTTCTATTTTGTCTAATACATTTGTCAAAATTTTTCGCATTTTTTCAAGGGTGTATTTTTCGCCATTTGGAGTAGGTCTGTGACGTACCTACATCACGCAAACATCTCGCACCTATTTCGTGCGCTCGTATCGCACGCACACGCGCCTTTTTGAGAAAAAGTCTTTGTCAATTGCGCAAAAAACATTTCCTTTGCTCTTCGGTAGTTCTCGACAACGAGGATAATGTGAAACTAAACAAAATCAAACGATATGAAAAGAAACATTTTGACCATGTGCTTGGCGCTCGCTTCTACTGCGCTCATGGCACAACAATACCAAGTGACTGGTACAGCCCCAGAGGGTGCAAAGAAAGTATACGTGCAGTATTTGGAAGACGGAACTACCGACTCGCTGGTGGTGACTGGCAAGGGTAAATTTACGCTGATTGCAGATGCAGCGAAGAGTCTCTTTGCAAAAGTTTATACTGACAATGGCAAGGATGCATTAGTATTGCTTGATGGAAATGCTAAGGTAGATTTCAATGTTGGGGCGGCTAAGGGCACAAAAGAAAACGATGGACTCTACGCTTGGGAACAACGTTTGCAACCCACAGAAGAGGAGTTAAAAAAACTGGTCACTTATTTCAAAGAACATCAGAAGGACAATACACTGACACAGGAGATCCAGAGCGAGATTTTTGCAATATATGATTCGCTTCAAGCTATCACGTTGGCAGAATATGAAAAATGCTATGCAGAAAATATGCAGGCGAAATTCCCCGCTATCTACTTCGTTCAAACGATGTCGCACATGCCACGCGAGAAAGTCTTGGCGTTGGCAGATCAAAAGCCCGAATTCATGAACGTGAAGTTGGCGGAACGTGCCTGGGGTTATGTCGAAGCATGGCGCCGTGCCGCAGTTGGTGCGACTTTCACAGATTTCGAAATGAACAACCTCGAAGGCAAACCCTGCCGTCTGTCAGACTTTGTAGGTAAGGGAACATACGTTTTGATAGACTTCTGGGCATCATGGTGTGGTCCCTGCCGCAAAGAAATGCCTGAAGTAAAAGCGCTGTATGAGAAATATCACGCTAAGGGCTTTGATATCGTCGGCGTATCGTTCGACAATAAGGAAAAGGCTTGGAAGGACGCCGTGCAAAGTATGGGTTTGCCCTGGCATCATATGTCTGATTTGAAAGGATGGCAATGCGCTGCTGCTGGCATCTACGGCATCAACAGCATTCCCGCCACCTTGCTCATCGGCCCCGACGGCAAGATCGTCGCATCTGGACTTCGCGCTCACGACTTGGCGGTGAAGTTGGCTGAAATCTTTGGTGAGTAAATGTAATATTAAGGTTGTTAGGTTTGAGGTTAAAATAGGTTTTTAGGTTAATTGGGTGGGAGGTTGCTTTGCTTAGAGGGCCTCAGAACCTTTAACCAGAACCCGAAAATAACCGATCATCTAATAACCTAATAACCCCCAACCTAGATCAAAATGAACAACACTAGCGATATCGTACTCGAACAAATGAAGTCGCGCCGCAGCGTGAGAAAGTTTTCGCCCCAAATGCCAGAGCGATGGAAACTGGAGAAGGTGGTAGAAGCTGGACTCTGGGCGCCATCGGGTCACAACAAACAACCCTGGGCGTTCATCGTAGTGACAGACGAAGAGACAAAGCGACAATTGGCTGAGGACAACAAGGCCTTTTGCGACTTCGAAACGACCAATCCCTTCTACGACGCACCAGCCTATATCATCGTGTTGGCACAAAAGTCTACACGCACATACGTCTACGACGGGGCCTTGGCTATGGGGCAGATGATGATTGCCGCACATACCCTGGGCTTGGGCACATGCTGGATACACCGCGCACGCCAAACCTTCGAATTGACACACTGGCAGAAGTGGTTGAGATCTCTCGGCTTCGAGGGCGAATACGAAGGCATCGGCCACTTGGCAATCGGTTACCCCGAAGGTGCTTTGCCTAAAGCTCGACCCAGAAAAGAAGGGCTGGTAAAATTTGTGTAAGCCCCCGTGCTCAGCACATCAAAGGTACGTGGACTCAGAGTAGGCCTTGTATCCTGAGGCTAAATCTTTTTGACAAAAATCTCCGACCTCTTTTCTCTTCACCCACCCCCTTTATCCCACATACCTATGAAATATCTATTTGTATCCGACATACACGGTTCGCTGACTGCTCTGCAAAAAATCCTGCATATCTTTGACACCCAGCAGTGCGACATGCTCTGTCTGGGCGGAGACCTCCTGAACTACGGCCCAAGGAACGGTTTGCCAGAAGGACTTGATCCGATGGCAATCGCTGAGGAACTGAACAAAAGAGCAGACCGAATCATCGCTGTGAGAGGCAACTGCGATTCGGAAGTAGACCAAATGCTGCTGGAGTTTCCCATGCTGGGCGACTATGCCTTGATTGTGGACAACGGGATAAGACTCCTTTTGACACACGGTCACTTGTGCGATGACGCTCCCTGGATGACGGGAGTCGATGTCGTAGTCAAAGGGCACACACACCTGTGCCATATCACGTGGAATATAGGTGCCCATCAGTTGGAGTGCAACCTCGGTTCGCCGACATTCCCGAAAGGAGGCAACAAACCCACTTATGCGATTTGGGAAAACGGATGTATGAAGTTGTTCACCCTGGATGGTGAATTATTGGCCGAACATACTTTGTCCGCTGCACCATCTATTGATATATAGAATATGAAAGCGAGCAACGAGGATATGCAATTTCGCACCGCAGTAGAGTGGCATGACACCGAGGCAGGATGGATTCATCCCGCTTCGTCTCTGTTGTTGCTCGGCTCGTGCTTTGCTGATGCTGTGGGCGGATGGTTGCAACAAAAGATGCCGAAGCAGCAAATCTGCATCAACCCCTTTGGCACTTTGTACAACCCCAAGAGCATTGCCACGGCGCTACATTATCTGATCGACGACAGCGAGGAGATACCACAGCACACCTATATCGAAGGGAGCGACGGCATGTGGCACAATTTACTCTTTGCCGGCATAGTGTCTGCTCCCACGCTAGCAGAATGTCAGGCCCGCGTTACTCAAGCACTAACTAAAGGCAGAAAAGCCCTTCGCTCGGCTGATCATATATTCATCACCTTGAGCACAGATCACGTCTATCGTTGGATAAAGCAGGGAGCAGCAGAAAAAATCGTTGTAGCCAATTGCCACAAAGAGCCAGCAAGATATTTTGCCGAGGAGGTGATGAGCATAGATGAAACCATCAGCACACTGTCCGCCGAGCTGGAGAAAATACAGCAGAGTGGAGACACACAGAGCAAAACCTCTACCCCACTCCACAAACGGATTGTGTTCACGCTAAGTCCCTTCAGATACCTGAAGCATGGGATGCACGAAAGCGCATTAAGCAAAGCGCGACTGATGATAAGCATCGATGAAATTTGCAAAAGGCATGCAGGCACAAAGTATTTTCCTGCTTACGAAATCATCAATGATGAATTGCGCGACTACAGATTCTATGCCCCCGACATGATACATCCTTCGCCAGTTGCCGTGGAATATATCGGACGACGTCTGATGCAGTGGACATTTACGCCCGAGATGAAGATATTCTCCGACGAGTATGAAGCGCTGACAAGAGACTTTTCTCATCGTCTCCTACATCCAGATTCGCCCGAGGCACAGAAATTTATTGCAAGGCGTGAGGAAAAGAAAAAAGCATTTTGTGCAAAATACAATCTGCCTGACCTCGTCCTAAATAGTAAAGACAACGGAGAAAATCCTTACGACCTCTAACCCACTAAACCTTCCCACTACAAATATGCCTTACTCTATATTAAAAATAGCCACATTGGTGGGTGCAGCACGATACGGCACGCACGAAGCAGAGATTGACACTTTGCTCACAGACAGTCGCTCGTTGGCCTTTCCCGAGACCACCTTATTTTTTGCCCTGCGCACCGCTGTCGGCGATGGCCATTTATACATCCCACAACTTTATAGTCGCGGCGTGAAGTGCTTTGTCGTGGATACGCTCCCTAACGAATGGGAGACAGCATTTCCCCAAGCCACTTTTCTGAAAGTGCCCCATCCGCTGAAAGCATTGCAAAGATTGGCAGAGCGCCATCGCGAAGAGATGAACTGCCACGTCGTGGGCGTGACGGGTTCGAATGGCAAGACCATCATCAAGGAATGGCTCTACCAACTCCTATCACGCGATCAACACGTAGCCCGTTCGCCACGCTCATACAACAGCCAGTTGGGCGTCCCCCTATCCGTGTGGTTGATGCGCCCTGAGCATGCCGTGGCGATATTTGAGGCTGGCATCTCTCGCCCAGGCGAAATGGCATCGCTGCGAGACATCATCCAACCCACCCTAGGCATCATGGCCAACATAGGTACGGCTCATAGCGAGCACTTCTCATCGTTGGAGGAGAAATGTTTGGAAAAATTACAATTGATGAAGGATTGTCACGCACTGGTCTATGATGCCGACGACGCCCTGGTCAGCAATTGCATCAAGCAAAGCGCATTTCGCGGCACACATTTGACATGGTCGAAAACAGGCGCCGCGGCCACTGTACATATCCAAGACATTACCAGACAAGATGCGCAGACGCATTTTTCCTTCGTTTATCAGGGCGAAGTTTATCACACCCACATTCCATTTGCCGACGAAGCATCGTTGCAAAACAGTCTGCACTGCCTCACGGCCGCACTGCATTTGGGCGTCGAGCCCGCACATTTGGCTACACGCCTACCTCTGCTCGAACCCGTCGCTATGCGGATGGAAGTGAAGCAGGGCACTGGCGAAAATATACTAATCAATGATGCCTATAATTCCGACTTGACGTCACTCGACATCGCCCTGGATTTCATGAGCCGCCGCGCCGAGAGCAGCAGTGCCGATGGAGTGAAACGCCGCAAGGTGCTCGTGCTCTCAGACATTCAGCAAAGTGGTGTGAGTGAAGCCGAGTTGTGGCG
The DNA here is from genome assembly GCA_017383485.1 of Bacteroidaceae bacterium. Classification (GTDB taxonomy): domain Bacteria; phylum Bacteroidota; class Bacteroidia; order Bacteroidales; family Bacteroidaceae; genus Alloprevotella. The sequence continues at coordinate 6,511 of JAFNXM010000014.1, read as the reverse complement.
ACAAGTAGCCGACATGTGCTCGGCACGTGGCGTAGACCATCTCATCGGCGTAGGTTCCTCTATAGCCCAGGTGCGCCAGCATTTTGCCATCCCCTGCGACCTGTTTGAAAGCACTGCCGAACTGCTGCAAAGCGGCTTGCTCGACACCATCGTCGACTCGGTCATTCTGATCAAGGGCGCACGCCAATTCTCCTTCGAGGATATCGCAGCACACCTGTCACTGCGTGTACACGAAACCACACTCGAGGTCAACCTCGCCGCCGTTTCCAAAAATCTCCATTTCTACCGTTCACACCTCGCTCCGCAAACCAAAGTCATCTGCATGGTCAAGGCAGCAGGCTACGGCACGGGGAGCGTCGAGATAGCCAAGACGCTGCAAGATCGCGGCGTAGACTATCTGGCCGTAGCAGTGGCTGACGAAGGTGTAGAGTTGCGCAAAGCGGGTATCACAGCCAACATCATGGTGATGAACCCCGAGAAAGCCACACTGCATACATTGTTCCAATACAACCTGGAACCCGAAGTCTACAGTTTCTCCATGCTCGAGATGCTGATTCGTGCAGCAGGAGCCGAGGGAGTGACAGATTTTCCCATTCACCTAAAGTTAGACACCGGTATGCATCGTCTCGGTTTCTCTCCGCGCCGAGATATGCCCCGCTTGATCGATCGTCTGTTGCACCAGAATGCATTGACGCCACGTTCTGTCTTCTCACATTTCGTAGGTGCAGATAGTCCTGATTTTGATGCATTTTCTGCACAGCAATTCCAGTTGTTCACCGAGGGGGCTCAAACGCTTCAGACAGCCTTCCCCCACCACATCCTGCGTCACATCTGCAACTCGGCTGGTATCGAACGTTTCCACGAACGACACCTCGATATGGTGCGCCTGGGTATCGGCCTTTATGGCATTGACCCTATCGACAATCGTGTACTGCACAATGTTGCCACACTACGCACCACCATTCTGCAGATTCACGAGATCCCAGCAGGCGAAAGCATTGGTTATTCGCGGCGCACCTTCACCGATCGCCCCACACGTATCGCGGTGTTGCCGATAGGCTATGCAGATGGGTTGGACCGCAGATTGGGCAACCGCGTCGGACACTGTCTGGTGAATGGTAAGCCCGCGCCCTACATGGGCAATATCTGTATGGACGTCTGTATGATCGATGTGACCGATATCCCCTGTAGCGAGGGCGACAGCGTCGAAATCTTTGGCGACGCCCTGCCTATCTCCACCCTGAGCGATACCCTGGGCACCATCCCCTATGAGATACTGACCTCTGTGGGCGACCGCATCAAGCGTGTGTATTTGCAGGAGTAAGCCGCACACATCCACCTTGCTGACCAAGCGAACGAGGCGAGGCACGGTAGCGTTTCAGGACGCTCCGTGCCTCGTTTTCTTGAGGGGCATCTAAAGGGGCTAAAAATTTCGCGCCGCCTCGTTAAAAAAAAAGTCTAACCTTTTTTAAAAAAGCCAAGACCTTTTTTGAATTAGGCCTTGGCTTTTTATTTCCCCCTCAAATCAAGGGGATGTTCCGATTGATCAAATATTGCTAAGCGGTGGTGTGCGTCAACGCTGTGCCACAAGTTCGCAGATCCGTACAACGACCTGGCTGGCTTTTTCCAGATTGGGGATGGGCAGGAATTCGTGTGGGCCGTGGAAGTTGAGGCCTCCGGCAAAGATATTAGGACAGGGCAGGCCCTGGAATGAGAGCTGTGCACCGTCGGTACCACCACGGATGGCGCGGACGCGGGGAGTGATGTCGAGATCGCGCATGGCTTGTGTCGCGATGTCGATGATGTGCATCACGGGTTCTACCTGCTCGCGCATATTATAATACTGGTCCTTCAGTTCGACGGCTACGACGCCCTGACCATACTTTTGGTTCATCAATTCGCCGAGAGCAGTTACGTAGGCCTTGCGCGCTTCAAACTTACTGCGATCGTGGTCGCGAATGATGTAGGTGAGCGAAGCGTGCTCTACACCGCCCTGCATATCGAGCAAGTGGTAGAAGCCTTCGTATTCGGTAGTGCATTCGGGTGTCTGCTCGACGGGCATCATTGCCGCCATCTCGGCAGCCACGCGTGCAGCATTGATCATCTTGCCCTTGGCGTAGCCTGGGTGAACACTGACACCTGTCACACGGATCTGTGCTGCCGCGGCGTTGAAGTTTTCAAATTCCAATTCGCCCAGTTCGCCGCCGTCCATGGTGTAAGCCCACCCACAGCCGAACTTTTCCACATCAAACTTGTGTGCGCCGAGTCCTATTTCTTCGTCCGGATTGAATGCCACGCGGATGCGGCCGTGCTTCACCTCGGGGTGCTCTTTGAGGTAGACCATGGCTTGTACGATTTCGGCAATGCCCGCCTTGTCGTCTGCTCCGAGCAGTGTGTGGCCGTCGGTCACGATGAGGTCTTCGCCCACGTGATCGAGGAGTTCGGGAAACTTTTTCGTTGTGGTCACAATGCCTGCCTCGGCATCGAGCACGAGGTCTGTGCCGTCATAATTCTGGACGATACGAGGGCGTACGTTGGCTCCCGAGCAGTCGGGGCTGGTGTCCATGTGGGCGATAAAGCCTATGGTGGGAATATCGCCATCAACATTGGCGGGCAGTGTGGCGTAGAGGTAGCCATGCTCGTCCAGTTCTACTTCTTCGAGGCCAATTTCCTCAAGTTCTTGCTTCAGGTAGCGCGCCAAGTCCCATTGTTTGTCGGTGCTGGGCGTCTGTCCTGTTTCGTCGGCTGACTGTGTGTCGAAGCTGACATACTTCAAAAATCTTTCTACGATAGTCATATTTTTATTATTGTTTGTTTTCCAGAAAGCAAACTTACGCAAAAATATTCAGATAACAAACAAAAAAATCCGCTTATAGTCAGTCTGTCGACAAACCATAAGCGGAGTATTGGGTCAGAGGTATTGTTGACGCTGATTATTCAGCAGTTTCTTCTTCCTCGAATTCACCTTCTGCAAAGTCGGTGTATCCAGCCTTCACCAGGATGTTGTACCATTGGATCAACTTCTTGACATCGCTGGGGTAAATGCGATCTGTGTCACAATTGGGGAGCACTTCTTCGAGATAAGCAAAGAGTTCTTCTTTTGAAGCCTTGCGTGGATCGAGAGCAACCTCGGCACCATTTTCCTTTTGCTTCATATTTTCGAACACTTGCATCAAAGGCATATCTTCGTCCAAAGTATACATTGACACGTCGCGAAGTGATGTCACGCGGTCGCGATTGCCAGCAGACACCCTTTTCTTTGTTTCGTCGAGCGTTTCCAAAATCAGATTACCATTACCTTGCGCTAAAAGGCGGAACAAACCGGGCTTGCCGGAGATAGACAAAATCGTTTCTTTCATTGTATGTTTATGCTATTATTGAGTTGCTAAATGAATATTGTCTGAGGGACTTTTCAGAAAGTCACATCAAACTTGAAATCGCTTTCCGAGAGGGGCTTTTCGCCCTCGCTGTCGACATAAAGTGTCTCGGCTGCTGCACCTTCTTCTAACTTGTGCTCATCACGATGATAGTGGTGACGGCGAGAGGGTTCGGGACTATTTTCCAAAGTATAGTCTACTGCTGCGCCAAGAGCGGCTGTGAAGCGTTCCAGGTCCTCGCGATAGAGGAAGATCTTATGCTTTTCAAATTTAGGAGGCATTTCTTCGCTGCCGGCTTCACGGATCTTTTTGCTTTCTGTGATCGAGAGATAATACTCGTTGTGTCGGTCGCGCTTCACATCGATATAGTAAACACGCTTGCCCGCCTTGACCGTTCTGGAAAAGAGGATATCGTTTTCCATACGCTCTTTCATCAAATCGTTGTTTCCTTCCATTGCTTATATATTATAGGTTAATTTGAGAAAACGCTGTCCTGCATTCAGGACGCTTTTCTGCTGCATTTTTGTCATAACGTCTTGGCAAAATTGCATTATTTTTCCGAGACAGACTAAAAAAAGGAGATAAAAATGAGTTTTCGCCCTATTTTTTTGTATTTTTGCCGTGTAAACTCTCTCGGTGGGATTTTTCAGTGGGAAAATCGCTAACTGCTGAGTGAGAAGAATAACATCAAAAAGCCCAGACGATGATTAACAGAGAACTCATCAGACTGAAAGTCGTTCAGTTGATATATGCTTATTATCGCAGCGAACGCACAGAAGAATCGTTGGAAAATGCTGAAAAGGAACTCTTCTTCAGTTTTGACAAGTCCTACGAATTGTATCTCTATTTGCTCAATGTTTTGCTGGAACTCAAGAAAGTAGCAGAAAGCAAAGAGGAAACAAGATTGGCTCGTGCTACCCGCTTAGGACAATCAACAGAAGGCGTATATGCTGAGAAGATGTTTGCAGAAAACAAATTCCTCTGCCAATTAGACCTCAACGAAACGCTCGTAGATTATCGCGAAAAGCAAAAGAAAGAATGGATCGAAGAAGATGCCTTCTACAAAAAGCTCTACGCTACTATGGTGGAAAGCGACATCTACCAATTGTACTTGGCCAAAGAGGACTTCAGCTATGATGCAGACCGCGAGATCGTACGCAAACTCTATAAAACATTCATTGACGGCAACGAAGATTTCGATGCTCTTCTGGAAGACCATGGCTTATACTGGAACGACGACAAATTCCTGATCGACTCGTTCGTATTGAAGACGATCAAGAAATTCAATCCCGAGGCTGGCGCTGGACAACCTCTCCTGCCACAATTCTCGATGGAGGAAGATCGCGAATTTGCCTCCGCCCTGTTCCGCGAAACCATTAAACGCAAAGAGGACATCAAGGAATTGATTAGCCAAAACTGCAAAAATTGGGAATATGACCGATTAGCTTTCATGGATGTCATCATCATGCAGATTGCTATCACCGAGATTTTGACATTCCCCTCAATCCCTCTGAGCGTCACCTTCAACGAATATCTCGACATCGCCAAAGTCTACAGCACACCGCGCAGTGCATCCTATATCAACGGTCTGATGGACCACGTGGTAAAACGCTTGAAGGCGGAAGGTAAACTGATGAAAGCATAAACTATACATATAATAATATAAATAACGAATCAAATGAACAACGCAACTATTGCATTCTTGCAAGCTCAACCTCAAGCAGGCGGCGGTATGGAAATGATCCTGATGATGGTCATACTTTTTGCCATTGTATACTTCTTTATGATCCGCCCTCAAAACAAAAAGCAAAAGGAAATCCAAAAGTTCCGCAATAGCCTCACCGTAGGCCAGGAAATCGTCACTATCGGTGGCATCCACGGCACTGTGAAGCACATCAACGAGGAAGACAACACCGTGATGGTCGAAGTGGCTACAGGCACTAAGATCAAATTCATGAAGAGTGCTATCATGCCCAGCGCAGAAGCTGCAGCACAAAAGTAAAAATTAGGTTTCTGATGCCTATTATTAGGGCAATTTATAAACGAATAAGCAAGAAACGACTTTGGCGCATCATACGACAGGGTGGTTTCTTGTTTTTTATGAGTGGACGAGTGGACAAGTGAACAAGTAGTTTTTTCTCCATTTATCAATCACTGGGTCACCAGCCTTCGCCCCTAAACATTATAAATCCCAATGCATACCCCCTTACGCATAGCTATCACAGGCGGCATCGGTAGTGGCAAGAGTCACGTCTGCCGTATCGTCGAAGAGATGGGCTACCCCGTCTTTTATTGCGACGACTGGGCCAAGCATATCATCCGCACCGACACAGAACTGCAGCGTCAGTTGTCAGCACTCGTTGGGCAGGATCTTTTTGCCGAAGGCGTGCTCAACAAGGGCACGCTTGCAGCCTTTTTGTGTCAAGGTCCTGACTTTTCCAAGCAAGTAGACCGGTTGGTGCACCCCCGAGTAGCAAAAGCCTTTGCGGAATGGACACAGCGACAAAGCGGCGACATCGTCTTCATGGAGTGCGCCCTACTTTTCGAATCGGGTTTCGAATCGTTGGTCGACCGTAGCATTTGCGTCACCGTATCCGAATCCCAGCGTATACAAAGAGTAATGAACAGAGACGGCGTCACCCACGAGAAGGTACTGGAATGGATACGTTTGCAAATGCCCGAGGAGGAGAAAAAACAACGTGCCGACTTTATTATTACCAACGAGCCCGAGTCAGACATCCAGGGGCAATTGGACACACTGCTGCAAAGCATATAGGGGGAAACAGCACTACCACCAATCCCTTTGCCCCACCAGTTTTCCCCAACTACGCTCCCCTTTTGTCAAGTCACCCCCATTATTTATATCATACCAAAGTAGTCACAAAAGCAGAAGCCAACATAATAGCGAGCAGAAGTAAAACACCCCCGTAAAACAAAGCATCGAAGGGCTAAAACAAAAGCCCCGCACTCGACAAAAACATATTGTAAGTGTAAGCCAAGACCTTTTTTGAAAAACATTAGTCCTTGTTCAAAAAACATTAGACTTTTTTCAAAAAAGGTCTGGGATAATTTCAACGAGACGGCGCATAGTTTTTGGGGCGTTTTTTAAAATTTAAGGAAGCCTTATTTACTTT
>JAFNXM010000013.1 GCA_017383485.1 Bacteroidaceae bacterium | reverse complement strand
GCTGTTAAAGGCAGATCAGCGCACTTTACAGAAATAATACTTTGACCAATGGATCTAGCTAAATATGCTCCGGATAATTCGTCAATCCGAATTACATAGTTATTATCAGAGTTCCAAATACATTTAGGGGATTCTAAATATTCTGGATACCATCTTATATTAAGTTGACCAGAGAATCCCTTGGATACTATTATAGAATCTCCTTCTATAATTTCAATTTTAGAAATATTTTCTATTTTCTCAATTTCATCACAAGAAAATAAAACAGAGAAGATTAGTATCTGAATACTAAATAGTCTTAAATATTTAAGAATTTTCATACATTATATATTTCAGCTCTCCCAATCCCCAGAAGAAAGCAGACAAAAAATATGGTGTGGGAACTATATCTGCCTTATCCATCTGACGGGCTTCTCGCATTGCCTTTGGAACGGATAAAACAATAGCCCACACCAAGGTTATGTAAGGAGCCAATGTGGCTATACATACCATGATGTGGTGCTACTGCTACCATCTTCGTTCCATTTCAAATTTTGCGAGAATTCGTCAGATGAAGATAATTTCAATAACACCTTTTTAACAAATTCCTTCCAAAATCACCACTGTGATACCTGGAATTGTTGCAAAGTTAATGAAAAATATAAAAGGGACAATCCTTATGAAGAAAAATATATGCCCCCCTATAAAAAGCAAATTGCGATTTCTCCCTTATAAAAGAAGAAGGAACCAGATCTATCATTGAATAGATCTAGTCCCTTGTCTGGTTTCTAAGTATTTTAGTCCTTTACTTTCCTCCTCCAAAAGTGTCGAGCCATTCTTGCTCAAAATTGGGGGTGAAGTAGCCTGTACCTATGCGCTGGCGAATCTCGTCGGCGGTGAAGTAGCGGCCGTCGGCCACTTCTTCGGACAGTGTGGGTGTGGCGTCGGTCTCGATACGGTAGATGTAGACCAGTTCGCGCTCTACCTCACTCTGGTGAATGTAGGTGCGCACCAGGGTAGCGCCTGTGGCATCGATGCCGATCTCCTCGGCACTCTCGCGCAGCAGAGCTTCGGCCACTGTCTCGCCCATGGCAATGTGTCCGCCCACCGCGGTGTCCCATTTGCTGGGCTGTATATCCTTCCAATCGGGGCGCTTCTGCAGATACAACGATCCGTCGGGCGCGAAGACGTGCAGGTGAACTACAGGATGCAACCAGTGGGTGTGAGCATGGCATTCCTGACGTGTGGCGCACGAGAGAGTTTCGCCATTTCTATTGACCAAAGGTAAAATCTCGTCGGGCGTATCAAGCAACGAACTATCTCCGTAACTGAGGAAACGGAAGTCGTGGGCCAAGGCATAGTCATAGATGCGGTGCCAATCGCCACGTACAAAGGCGGACACGAGCAGTAGCAACGTGCTGCCTGGTTGGTGGAAATTGGTGACGATGTGGCGCACATAGTGGAAATGATAACCCGGTGCGATGATGATGCGAGTGGAGGTGCATAGCGTGTTCAGCCCATGGCGATCCAGATAGTCAAGGATGGCGCACAAGGCTTCGTGGGGTGTCAACTTTTCCCCCTCAGCACGTGCATATTCGTAGGGCATCCATTGTGGTACGGCGAGTTCTTCGGGCGAAGCGTCGGGATTATGATGCGCCATGACACCGATATAATACAAACTCTCGAGCGTGCGCACAGAAGTCGTGCCCACAGCCACGCACTGACAGTGATGAGCGAGCAATTGCTCTATGATGTTTCGCCCTACAGCTATCCATTCTGCATGCATCGTATGGTCGCCGATGGCTTCGCTCTTGACGGGTTTGAAGGTGCCAGCACCGACATGCAGGGTGATTTCGCCACGGGTGATACCGCCTTGGTCTATGGCTTGTAAGACTTCGGGAGTAAAGTGCAAACCGGCAGTGGGAGCAGCTACTGACCCCTTGATTTTAGAATAGACGGTCTGATAGGTGCTGAGGTCGCTGGCTTCGGTGTCGCGATTGAGATAGGGTGGAATGGGCAATTCGCCTATGGCATCCAATATCTCGGAAAATGAAATATCGTCGTGTCCCCATTCGAAGGTGATGACGTGCCCTGTGTCGTGGGTTTCGCCACGTGTGGCGCTCAATTGTATCACACGACCCGCTACCTCGATTTCTTTTACCAAGGCACCTTCTTTCCACTTCTTCAGATTACCTACCATACAGATCCAACTGCACGAACGGGTCTGTGCAAAGGATTGTGCATAATCAGTCGGTCGATGTGGTTCCAAACAGAAGATTTCGATATTGGCGCCAGTACTCTTTTGAAAATGTAGGCGGGCATAAATCACCTTCGTATTGTTGAAGATCATCAGTGCGCCCTTGGGGAGCAATTTGGGCAGTGAGCGAAACCCGTATTCCTGGATTTCACCACCGTGATAATGCAATAGTTTCGACTGGTCCCTTTGCTCGAGCGGATACTTAGCAATGTGTTCGTCGGGCAAGTGATATTTGTAGTCTTCGATTTGGATATGTTCGGTACGGGTCATAGATAGGGTAGAAATTCTTAGGTTGGTAGGTGGGCAAGTGGAGGAGGTTTTAGGGGTTGAGTGCTCTGAATATTCCGAAAATACTGAATACTCAGACTTTCTCAAATCCTAAAACCTCCTCCCCGCCCTCAAATTACTATTCTGGAAGGCGTGCAATCAACGAACGGAAGATTTCTGCCATCAAAGGTTGTACGGCATTGGCTGCCTTTTGTACTTCTTCGTGGCTCACTTCGACGATTTTGCCCTCTACGCCCAGGTCGGTGATAATGCTGATACCAAATGTGCGGATGCCGCAGTGGTGGGCTACGATCACTTCGGGTACGGTGCTCATACCAACGGCGTCGCCACCAAGGATGTGATACATTTTGTATTCAGCAGGTGTCTCGAATGTTGGTCCTTGAGTTGCGAGGTAGACACCCTCTTGCACTTTGATACCTTTTTCCTGTGCTATCTCGCGAGCCATTTGCAGAAATTCCTTGTCATAAGCTTCGCTCATATCTGGGAAACGTGGGCCAGTGGGGAAGTTGGGACCATGCAAGGGATGTTCGGGCATGAAATTGATGTGGTCGGTGATGAGCATCAAATCGCCGATTTCGAAGTCAGGATTCATACCTCCGGCAGCATTGCTCACGAAGAGTTGCTTGATGCCCAGTTCGTACATCACGCGTACGGGGAAGGTAACCTCCTTCATGTTATAGCCTTCGTAGTAGTGGAAGCGGCCTTCGAGCGCCATGACTTCCTTGCCACCCAAACGACCGAATACGAGGCGGCCGCTATGACCTTCCACTGTCGAAACGGGGAAGTTGGGAATTTCGCTATAGGGGAATGCATCGACTACTTCGATTTCTGCTGCCAAACGGCCCAGGCCTGTGCCCAAGATGATGGCTGTGTGTGGACGAGAAGAAGTGTGCTGCTTAATCCATTCTGCTGTTTGTTGAATCTTTTGTAACATAGTCTAAGATGATTTGGTTAAATGTATTTTCTGTTTGATGTAAGAATTTTACTTCAATAGGTTGAACGCAGAGTTTTTGCTTTATGACATCAGGCAAGTCGTAGTCTGACAAGCGTGCCCAATCCTTTTGCGTGGTGATGATAATGTCTGCATCTTGTGCTCGATCTGCTATTGCCGAGATGTCGGCTGCCGTGAAGCGATGGTGGTCTGGGAATGACAGGACATTGACTGATGCACATTGCGCCTGGAAATTTTTTACAAACCCCTCAGGGTGTGCAATGCCACAAACGAGCAGTGCATCCAGGGTCCTCATATTGCATATCGGGGCAGAGACATTGGTGCCATGTGTCAAGGGGTCGGCTTCGCTAAATGGATTCCATAGTATCCCATACTCCATCTTGCTAAAAAATAGCGACTGATGTGGGAGCAAACGAAGGCACTTGCGGATGCGCTGCTGCTCTGTTTCGGACAAGTCGCCAGGACATTTTGTCACCACGATAATATCTGCACGCCTTGCACCACTTCGTGCCTCGCGCAGTCGCCCTGCAGGCAAGACATAGTCACGGAAATACGGACGGGCGTAGTCGGTGAGCAAAATATATAGCCCCGCCGTGATGTATCTATGCTGGTAGGCATCGTCCAATACGACTACTTTGGGTGCATCCAACTCCTCTAGCATCCGCTTCAAACCCTCCGGGCGCTTTTCGCACACGCTGACTTTGACAGGAGCGCACGAGTGCATGATTTGCCAGGGTTCGTCGCCAATCTCCAAAGCATTTCTACCTTTCCCTGCGACGTAGCCTTTGCTGCATCTGCCATAACCACGCGACAACATCCCACAGTGCCATCCCTTTCTCTGAAGCAGGCGCAACAGATATTCGGTGTGTGGCGTCTTGCCCGTACCTCCGACCGACAGATTGCCGACACAGATGGTGGGAATGGGTGCAGATGACGAGGAAAGTAAACCTCGGTCGAACATCCAGTTGCGCACGGCCATCACTGCGGCATAGATCAGTGAGAAGGGGAAGAGTAGGAACTTCACGGTGGAATGCTGTACATATTATATTATACTATCTCAAGCAGGGCGCATAGGGCATTCTCGCTTGCAAAGAAGGACGATTACCAAGGGTTGACACAAATCGCAGAGGTTGATAGTAGTCGCCCAATGCACTACGCATCTTGCCCTCGAGATAATCTTCCTGATGGCTCGTAGTGAGGGTTTCGAAGAAGCCAAGTGGGGCTGGATAATTTGACACTTCGTAGTCTGCAACGTTTGCCTTCTTAGCAGCATAAGCAATAGCGTCTTGCAAAGAACCAAGTTCGTCCACCAAACCAATCTTCAAGGCTTGGTTACCTGTCCACACACGGCCCTGTGCGATAGAGTCTACTTGCGCAAAATTCATATTTCGACCCTGTCCGACACGATCAAGGAAAAGTTTGTAACCACGTTCCACATGTTGTTGCATAGCCGCAGATTCTGCAGCGTTGAACGAACGTCCCATTGCGCCAAAGTCTGCCGCTTCGTTAGTTTTCACTACATCAAAGTGCAAACCTAAATTATCGGTAAGCAAACCTGAAGCATCTGGCACCAAACCAAAGATGCCAATGCTACCAGTCAGTGTAGAAGGCTGAGCAAAGATACGGTCTGCACCACATGCCATATAGTAACCTCCCGACGCAGCGTAATCTCCCATAGATACGACTACAGTCTTTTTCTTCTTCAACTCCTGGATAGCACGCCACATTTGTTCTGACGCATATGCACTACCACCGCCTGAATTGATACGAAGAACTACGGCCTTGATATCTTCATCTTCTGCCAATTGGTCCAAATCATTGACCACTTTGTTACCGACGATTTCGCCCTGTGTGCCTACACCGCTGCTTTGATCAACGATGTCGCCGTAAGCATAATACACAGCGATTTCATTCTTTGAATTGAGGGGCTTCTCATTAGTAGCCAATTCGGCTGGAGTGACTAATGTAAAATTGTCACGACCTGTCATTCTGCGCAATTCGCCACGCAATTGATCTATATAGAAGAGGCTATCTGCAAGATGGGTCTCGATATATTTATTGTGTTCCCAAAGTGTAGCATAGTCGTTGGCATATTGATTGAGCGTGTCAACAGCAATCTTTCTGCTGGCTGAAACCTCCTGGCAAATGCCTTGCCAGATATCTGTAATATATGAACTCACTTGCTCACGATTGGCTTCGCTCATTTCGGTAGCAGTGAATGGTTCCACAGCGCTCTTATAGGTACCAACGCGGAATACTTGCATTTTTACACCGACCTTTTCCAAAAGTTCTTTGAAGAACATGGGTTGTGAAGCAACACCATGCCAGTCGATCATGCCCGAAGGATTTACGTAAACCTTGTCTGCGGCACTGGCTACATAGTAGGCACCTTGCGTATAATTATCGCCGTAGGCAATGACAAACTTCTTGCTTTCTTTGAATTTAAGCAAAGCGTCACGAATTTCTTTCAAGGTAGCGACTTCGGCATTAAGCAAACCACCCTCGATATAAATACCATCTACGCGATCATCCGTTTCGGCCACGCGAATAGCAGTAAGGATATCGTCCAATCCTTGTTCCTCTTCTGTCGCCATATTCATCCATGTGCTCAGTTCATCTTGTTGCACACGCTCAGATATAGTTCCTGAGAGTTTAAGGTGAAGTACACTGCCGTCTGCGACAGGAGTTGTTTGATCAGATGCTAATATCATCGAGATGAACATCATCATCATCATCACGCTCGAAAAGGCTGATACCACCAATGTACCTACGATGACAGCCAATACTTGTTTTAGAAAATCTCTCATGACAGTATGTATGTTTTTGATTAAGTTTTTATTGAATTATTAAAGGTTTATTTCTACTTCCACGGGACAGTGATCGCTGCCGAATACTTCGTTGTGAATACGTGCTGAGACCAAATTGTCTTTGAGGCTTTCAGACGTCAAAAAATAGTCGATACGCCAACCGATATTCTTTTCTCTCGCCTTAAATCGATAGGACCACCAGGAATAAGCGCCTTCCAGTTCGGGATAGAAGTGACGGAAAGTATCTACAAAACCTGCTTCTAAGAGCATTTGAAATTTGCCACGTTCTTCGTCGGTAAATCCAGGATTGCGACGGTTCGTTTTCGGATTTTTCAAGTCTATTTCTTTGTGCGCTACGTTTAGATCGCCACACACTACGACTGGTTTACTTTCTTCCAGACGTTTCAGATAATTACGAAAATCATCTTCCCACTGCATGCGATACTCCAGACGGCGCAATTCGTCTTGCGCATTAGGCACGTAGACACAGACAAAGTAGAATTTCTCAAACTCTGCCGTTACGACACGTCCTTCGTGGTCGTGCACGTCTATTCCGATACCATAAGTCACTGCTACTGGGCGTAGGCGAGTATAGATAGCCGTACCGGAATAACCCTTTTTGTCAGCGTAGTTCCAGAAACTTTCGTAGCCTTCGAATTGCAGATCCAATTGTCCAGCTTGCATTTTTGTTTCTTGCAGGGCAACGATGTCAGCATCTACTTGCCTAAAGAAATCGCCAAAGCCTTTTTGCACACAAGCGCGCAGACCGTTGACATTCCATGATATAAATTTCATACTGAGTTTCTTTGTTCTTGAATATACTATAGGGACATCAATGCCACTATTCTATGCAAATTTAGTTAATGCCAAGGGGAATACAAAATGAAACGGGATATTTTTTTCGCCCATTTCTTTTTTCTTACTACGCACGTTGCTTATTGCAGAAACAAATGCCATTTGCAAGTGCTTTTGTTTTACAAAATCCTATTCGCGTCTATTTTTTTGCTAACTTTGCCGTGCAAATAATTATTGCAGTTTGCCTCTGCAAATGTTTAATCAGACAATAATGAAACGACATATATTCTTTTTACATATACTATTGACCTTCTTGCTCGTTGGTCAGGCGGCGTGGGCACAACCCAAGGCTGTCTTTCTCAACCCCAATCACGAGATGGGCACATTGCTTTGGCAAACACCCGGATATACGACATTCGAGGTGACCAACAAGGGCAAATCACCCTTAAACATTCTCAACGTAGATCCAGGGTGTGGATGCACCAATGTATCGTGGACTACCGAGGCGATTGCCCCTGGCGCCAGCGGATTTGTGTCTGTGATTTACGATGCCGAACTCTTGGGTCGTTTCCACAGATATATAGAGGTATTCACCAACGAGGGGGGCGAGCCTCACCTGCTTACTATCAGTGGCAAGGTGTCAATGACTCGTGCACACGATCCGGGAGACTATCCCTATCACATCGGCGACTATTTCCTACACACCGACAATTTGGAGTTCGACGATGTACCCGTGGGCGAGGAAAGTATGCAGACCCTGCGCATCTACAATGCGTCCAAGGAGCCCTATACGCCGACGCTGATGCACTTGCCCAAATATCTCACCGCCACCTATTCACCTCAGGTGATTCACCCCGGCGATGTGGGAAAAATCAACGTATGGTTCAATGCCGACAAGGCTCGTCGAATGGGTTTGACCCAAACGAATATATACCTGAGCCGTTTCCCCGGGGATAAGATTAGCGAGGAAAATGAAATCCTCGTCTCTGCCCTCGTTCTGCCCAAAGTCACAGTGCCAGCAAGCCAAGCAGGACGAATTCCTGTGGTTCACGTTTCGACCACGCTGCTGGACCTCGGCCGTATGGCGGGTATGAATTGTTTGAAGGGTAATGTAAAGTTGGAAAACAGGGGTAATGCGCCATTGGAAATCCAAGCACTGCAGGTGTACAATCCCGGTATGCGTGTGAAGATTGGCACACGAACCATCGAACCAGGCAAGGGCAAAAATATCAAAATCACCGTATTTAACGACAAGGGCAAACCACTGAAAGGACGCCGCAGCGTATTGTTGCTCACCAACGACCCCGTGCAGCCCAAGATCGTAATAGATGTGTTGGTAAAAAAGTAAAATTAAAATTTCTCTCAAAGAAAAAATATCCATAACTTTGCCCCGCTTAAGCAACGCTTGGGCAAACGATGGCGGAAAGTAGCGCAGTTGGTAGCGCACTACGTTCGGGACGTAGGGGTCGGGCGTTCGAGTCGCCTCTTTCCGACAAAAGGCGACAAACGAGCATTTTCGTTTGTCGCTTTTTCTTTTTATTCTTGTAATTGCTTAAAATAAGCGCATAATCTTAAGCACTTCGTTCTCATTTTCTGTTCGACAATTATTAAATCAAATAAAAACAGCGTAATTGATTCTATACAATATAAATTTCATTATCTTTGTCATATTAAACAGCAATTTTAGATAGAAATTATGATTAACAACAAGCAATTAGGTCAAATAGGAGAGACTGCAGTAATGTTGGAACTCCAGAAAAGAGGATTTGATGTCATTAATATAAATATCTCTTACAGTAATTATCCCAAGGCTGACTTGATATGCATTAACGCAGAAAATGGGAAAAGCATAATGATTCAGGTAAAGACTGGCACAACAAATAATATTCTGACGGGGTTTGTTTCGGAGTTGGACGGTACAATTCCTTATATCAGGGAAAACATCATTGGACCATGGGTTTTTGTAAAAACAGACAAAGATGTTTCTAAGTTCGAATTTTATATTTTAACACGGGAGGAAATTTTGGATTTGATAATATCAAGCAATAATTGGTATGTTTGTGGATGGAACCGAAAATTAAAAAGCAAACCAATTATTGGTGTTAACGTTTCATGGCTTGAAGGTGAAGGTGAAAAAGCCAGCGTACCTCTAGCAAAAAAACAGCACGGGGAGTACAAGAATCCATTAAGAGAAACCTCGAAAAACAAATGGGACAAAATTGAAAGTTTGTTGAGATAATAAATATTATTACAATAACTAGTTTGTGCTATTGTGCTCTAGAAACTCAATTATACGCTTAAATCCTCTATAAATTTGTTCGATAATTTGTAATGGAAGGCGACAAAAAACGACGCGATTAAGTTAAATTGATTACTTGTCGCGTCGTTTTTTTGTATTAGGGAAATATAAACGTGTTACTATTATAAAAAGGCCAAAACCTACTCATCATCATCTTCTTCATCTTCGTAGTCATATACTAAGTGATTACGACTCCCTGTTCGGAGATACCTTTTGTATTGTCTATCCGTCCAGTAGGGTTTCTTCTCCCTCCTTTTCCGCTCATCCTCCTTCGCCTTCCTCACCGATTCCTCCCAGAACCACTTACGGTATTCCTTGCTCGAAATCAAGAATAAGAGGTTAAGGACAAGGTATAAGATGGCGAAGAATAAAATGATACCTATGATGATTTTCAAAATTAGGTGTAGCATAGTTCTCTATATAAGAGGTTGATAAATGACCAGCATTTCCACCCAAGTAGATTCAGGTCGGGCGTTCTAATAAGAAAGAGCTTTGACCCAAGATTTCGCCAGACGCAAGCAATACGTGTCTAAGTGACACGCATCGCCTCTACTACGCCACCAACAGCAGGACTATATCCGCCACGGTAAACATTGCGCCAATCACACAAACGGCAATGCCGGGCCAGGAGAAGTAGCGATTGTAGAGATCCAGCCCCAGAAAGAAAGCACCGATGGGAATGAGCCACAGCAATTGGGTCAGGACGTAGAGCAAGAAAGCAACTATCGTGTACTCGCTGGTGCCGAAGGGATGGAGTCCGCCGAACAGGAAAAAGGGGCAGAGCAGGATGGGGATAAGGTTGGTACCAGCCAAAGCCAACAACCATTTTGGGAAATTACTCATATTATGATAGGTTTTAGTCTTACATTCTGTTTGTACGGCGAAGATAGTAAAAAAGTTGGAAATCTCGCCCTGTCTTGACTGTAAAATATCCTAAAAAATAGGCGTCATTATTTGTGCGAGAATCGCTCAGATTTTTCGAGCTTTATCATCGCTTGCAAATATCGCAGTATGAAGTTGTCAAAATCGAAAGTTGTTTGGTGAAATTTCACACAATCAGGGGACTTTTCGGCGAATTTTTCACATTTTCCCGATTTTTGGGGCAAAAATAAGGTGTCAGAGCGCAGAAAAAAGTCAAGGGTTTGTGAAAATTTCGCGACGGCTCGTTGAAATTTCCTTAGACTTTTTTTCAAAAAACCCTTGACTTTTTCATTTTCCATAAGGTTCAAACGCATCCCGCCGTTCTAGTTTGAAAATTTGAAATGTCAAAATTTTTCGCACTTTTGGGGTGGCGAAAAGTGCCCTTACCTTGGTGTCGTTTTTGTCACTCAACTCTGGGCAAAAAACTGAGCAAAGAAATGTTTTTTCAGAAAAAGATGAAAAAAATGCTTGAAAAATTTGGAGAATATTTAATATTGTCATACTTTTGCGGTGTACTATTTCACTATTACACCTATTTGGGTGTAGAAAACGAGTATAATAACGTATCAAACCAATTAACAGATATATTATGATAAAGATTGAAAACCTGACATTTGCTTATGGCAAAAAGAAGCCCAACGTGATCGAGGATTTGTCGCTCACGCTACATCCAGGCGCTATCTACGGACTTCTGGGCAAGAATGGTACGGGCAAGTCGACCCTGTTCTATTTACTCTCGGGCTTACTCTTCCCCGATGGGGGCAAGGTGATGATGAACGACATCAATGTGACTAAGCGCCAACTGGGCACCCTGCAGGACATCTATATCCTGCCCGAGGAGTTTGATGCGCCAAAGATTTCTTTTGAAAAATACGTGCGCCTGCATGCTCCGCTCTATCCGCGATTTGATCACGAGCAGTTGGGTCGCTGTATGGCGGAATTTGAATTGCCCATGGACGTCGACCTGAAGAGTCTGTCGATGGGACAAAAGAAAAAGGCGATGCTCTGCTTTGCCCTGGCTACGGGTACACGATTGCTCCTGCTCGACGAACCCACCAACGGGCTAGACATTCCATCCAAGGCCGTATTTCGCCGTGTCGTCACCTCGTGCATGAACGACGAGCGCATCATCATCATTTCCACTCACCAAGTGCGCGATGTGGAGTATCTGCTGGATCGCGTCATTCTGCTCAAGAACAGCCAACTGCACTACGAGGGGGCCACTGCGGACATCACCGAGCGTCTGAGCTTCGCCGTGGTGCCGACAAGTGATGTGCCGAGCACGGTGATTTACCAAGAGCCCAACCTGGCAGGTACGTCTGTAGTCTATCCCAACCCTGGCGGCGAGGAAACCGTGCTCAATCTAGAACTCTTCTTCAATGCCTTGTCCGTACAACCCGATTTGGTGGAACGCTATTTAAAGGCATAGGAAGAAAATCACTCCTATATATTTATATTGAATAGAGAAAAACAAACAACAGATTAACAGAATTAATATCCCTATATATGAACTCAAATTCACTGACCCGCATCAAATACTTGCTACTGCAGGATTTGAGCATGAATCGCAAGAGATACATCAGCCTCTTTGTCGGACTTTTTCTGGGTACGCTGATGTTGATATACTTAGTCCACCCCAAATATCTATTACATGATGGCAGCGAAAGATTTTACGTAGCCGTATATAATTCAATGCCAGTATTTATAGTATGCGCGACCCTGGTATTCATATCCGAACTCTTTGCCAATTTCTCCACCAAGCAGAAGCGTGTGCACCAACTCATGCTGCCTGCCACAAAAGGCGAGAAGTTTGCAGCCCGTTTCCTGCTCTGCTGTGTAGGTTTCCCTATCGTATTTGTGATTGCTATAGTTTTGGCAGACGTGGCACGCTGGATACTTTCTCCATTGCTTTTTGAAAACACGCTACCACTAATCTGCCACAAGCTGATACCAGACATGCTGCTCAAAACGACCTTTTATTGGGAAGGCGAAACCTTGGACCATTTCTTATTCTGCTCGTTTATGACTTGGATTGCGACGTTCTATGCCATGGGCAGTGCGCTATTCCGTCGCCGTGCTTTGTTGAAAACTAAGCTGTGTCTGATGGGTGGTTTTATCCTATTGGTACTTTTCCTGGAAAATTTTGATATTCCTGGCAAGAGTGCCGTTGATGACAATGTTTTTGATGTGATGCGTATCGTCGCAGCCTGCATACTGCTCGTATTAAGTGTGGTCCAGTTCTGCCTGACCCGCCGTCTTTACAACCGTATCCAGGTCATCTCTAAACAAACATGGTATGACAGAATTTAAGACTTCACACCCCATCTACATACAGATGGCCGAGCGTTTGGCAGACGATATCCTGCAAGGCGTATATCCCACCGACGGCAAAGTGCCCGGCGTGCGCGAATATGCCGCCCTGCTGGGGGTGAATGTCAATACGGCGGTCAAAGCCTACGAAACCTTGGCACTGCAAGGCGTCATCTACAATCGTCGCGGTCTGGGCTACTTTGTTTCACCCGATGCTTGCGATATTATCAAGCAGCAAAGGCGCCAGGAGTTCATGCACGAATTTCTGCCCGACTTGTTCAAACGCATGAAGCAACTGGGTGTAACTCTGGAGATGCTCGAAGAGGCTTATCAAAAAGAAAAGGACGCAGATTCCGTAAAATAATTCACCATGAAATCTTATTTACTTTTGGCAATTGCCGGGGCAATGATGACCTGCGGCACAGCCGCCGCTATACCCACAGCCACCGACACAGGAGATAGTCTGCGCGTAGATACGATGACGCAAAACCTGGGCGAAGCTGTCGTTTCCGCCCAGCGCGCCATAGCACGTATCGAGGGCGATGCACTGGTAACTACGGTGAGCGGCACATACCTGGAGAAAATGAATACGGCCGAAGAGATGCTGGAGCAAATCCCAGGCCTGGGACGCACAAAGGATGGTATCGAAGTGATCGGCAAGGGGGCACCTGTGTACTATATCAATGGTCGACGCGTGCGAGACGCCGCCGAACTTTCACTGCTCCGCCCCAGCGAAATCCGAGCCGTCGAGGTGGTGCGCAATCCCGGTGCACGATATGATGCAACGACCAATGCCGTGGTGCGCATCCGCACGATCAAACGACAAGGTGAGGGGATCAGTCTCGACGCATTGGGGCAATTGAAGCAAGGACGACACACCTATGGCAACACTTCGCTGGACTTGAACTACCGACGCAACGCTCTGGACATCTTCGCCGGCATCAATTATTATCAAGGCAAGGGGTATGGTGATACAGAACTCTTCCAGGAAGTCAATGCCGACACCCTGTGGACACAGCGTATTGAGCAAACGAGCACAGGTGAGAAATGGCACCTCGGGGGCAAGTTGGGATTCAATTACGACATTACTCCGCGCCACAGCATCGGCGTGCGCTATGACCTCAGCAACGACTTCGACGACAGAGGCTGCGGCACATTGAGCGCAGACGTTTGGGCAAACGGACAATATGTGGACCATTTGGAAAGCCGCCTTGACATAAAAGGAAAGCACGACCCGTTGCACCAACTCAACGCCTACTACGTCGGACAAATAGGCAAGGGCGAACTTTCCTTCGACGCCGACTTTTATACCAATAAGCATGAAAAGCAACAAATCACCGTAGAGGAAAGCGAGAACAACGATGACCGCATCGTGGAATCTGTGAATCCCGTGAGCAATCAACTCTTCGCAGCCAAGGGTCAATATGCTTTCCCACTATGGCAGGGGAGATTCTGCGTAGGTGCTCAATATACTTTCACAGACCGCCATGACGATAATATAGTTCCCACCGAGCAATATGGCGTCGTGACCTCTTACTCACAACTCAAGGAGCAAAATGCAGCCGCCTTTGCAGAATATGCACGACCCTTCAAGTGGGGACAACTTTCTGCCGGCTTACGCTATGAATACGTAGATTTCGATTATTTCTCTGCTGGTATTTATCGCCCAGAGCAGAGCCGCATTTACCACCGAATCTTCCCCAACGTATCCCTCTCTACGAAATGGAAACAAACTCAGTGGATGCTTTCCTATAATACCAAGACGCGCAGACCAACCTACGGCGAATTGTCCAGCAACTTGACCTATGGCAACCGCTATTTGATGCAAAGTGGAAATCCTCTGCTCAAACCTGTCATTACGCACGACGTGACGCTGATGGGTGTGTGGAAATTTCTACAAGGTGTCGTCTCTTTCAACTATGCCAAGGACCAAATTATCACATGGGGCGAGGCGTTAAAAAACAATCCTTCGGCAATTCATATCTATCAGACCAACCACTCCATCCCCAGCATGACGGCAATGATTACCGCCGCGCCAAAGGTAAAATGGTGGAGACCGCAATTCACTGCCGCCGTGCAAAAACAATGGCTCGAGATGGATGTGCAGGGACAGCAGATGCGCTTCAACAAACCTATATTTGTCGGCAAATGGATCAATACCTTTACCTTGCCAAAAGACTTTACAATTAACACGAACTTACAATATACTTCGCCGGGCGATACTCAAAATGCACGCTTGACCAGGGCTGATGTCTTCTATCTGAACGTGTCGCTGCAAAAGACCATGCTCAAAGGTGCACTGTCCTTCACACTCTCGGGTGAAGACTTATTGCACAACATCGGCAAGAACGCGCCGCGCCTGTTTCTACCTCAGGCAGTGTTCGAACAAAGCGGTATGGGCGACACACGTTGCGTGCACTTGAGCGTAAGATACAGATTCAATGCAGTACGCAGTAATTACAAAGGCAAAGGTGCTGCCGCTGAACATTTGAATAGGTTGTAATCAAAAAAACATAGACCGCCAACAACAGCAATTGACTATAAAAGCAAAAAAAGGAGAGGACACGTGCTCTATGCAGATACGCATCCTCTCTTTTTATTATATACATGTGTGCGATATTATTTCACGACAGACAGACGAAGTTTGTATGACAATGGCTTGTTAGGCACGCGGTAGATAGGCAATGTATCTACGTCGTAACCACAAGAGGCATTACCCACGCCACGATGCCATGCGTCGAGATGGAGTACAGTGTAGGGACGA
Organism: Bacteroidaceae bacterium; assembly: GCA_017383485.1. Taxonomy (GTDB): domain Bacteria; phylum Bacteroidota; class Bacteroidia; order Bacteroidales; family Bacteroidaceae; genus Alloprevotella. The sequence goes on along the minus strand of JAFNXM010000013.1, from coordinate 75,427 downwards.
GCCTGCATTGCCCAGAAATGCTGTGCGTTCATCATATCTGCGTCCGTATAAGGCAAGGCAGAGAATGATACGTTGCCTTCGGTCTCGATCTTGAGGCCTGTGCCCTTGTTGTCGGTCAGTGTCAATTCGCGCAAACCTTCGCGACCGCCAGTGGATTGGGGTTTGACGTAGCGTTCGGGCATTTCGCTGACAGTGCTTGAGTAGCGGCCAACGAGTGCACCGTCCTTGCGGTCGCAGTAGTTTTCCCATGGACCATGTGCATAGTAGTCGACATTTTGGAAGGCCTTGTTGATGCCACACACGAGACCTGCGCGACGGAGATTATCACCCTTAGGCAAGAACTGTGCATCCACATCAACGATACCTTGTGGATAAAGTGTGTAGACGATCTTGGTGTCGCAGATAGAACCCTTGCGCTCTGTGATGACAATTACTTTGCCGTCCTTGTTGTCCACCTTGATTGTGCCCTTGCCCTCCAGACCGTTGCTGGTGTTTTGGAAGCGGTCGTTTTCGATATAGCGGTGGTTGTCGTAAATGAAGCCTTCGCCCTCGGCAATAATGTCCTTGCCCTTGATATTGAGCGCTGTCATACGGCCTGTAGTATTGTCGAAAGCCACAGTCATATTGTTGTTGAAGAGGCGAGTTTCGTGGAGTGCCATAGTTTGGCCCCATTCGCCAGCCTTTTTACTTTCTGCTTGAAGTGTGGGCAACTTGCTGCGCTCTGCCAGGGTGAACTGTGCGTGAGCGATGCTGTGACCCTTTTCGCAGAACTCTTGTGCATTCTTGTACACGGCCTTGAGGTTGAGATGCACTTCTGTACCTGCTGCTTTAGACTTAGCCAAAGAAGCCTTAGACAATTTTACGGTCAGAGTGGTCTCCTTACCTGGTTCGACGGCTGGCAATGCTACTTTCTTAGTGCTCACCACGCGACCATCCTTCAATACCTCTGTCACCAATTCGAATTGGTCGAGCGAGATGAAGTCGTAGTGATTTTCGATGCGAACTTGAGCTGTATTTTCCTTTTCATTCACACCTACCAAGTGGAATTTCACGAATTGATGTGCCGCCTTGACTTCCATCAGTTTGGCGCCTTCGTGACGTGTTGCGGGAATCACACCATTTGAGCAGAAGTTGCCTTGGTGAGGACCTGGATAGTCGTAGCCAGTGTGCAGACGATAGACGCCCTGCTTAATTTCTTGTGGATCGTAGATAGCTTGGTCTACCCAGTCCCAAATACAACCACCGATGCACGAGTTGGCAGCTTCCATCACGTTCCAATATTCGGTCAAGTTTCCAATAGCATTACCCATCGAGTGCGCATATTCGCATAGGAACATAGGTTTGTCGAGGTCCGAAGTATTCTTGTTCATCCAAGCCATGCCGGGATACATCTTTGAGTAGAAGTCTGAGAAGCGTCCACCGCCGTAGTCGCCATTCGAGCGTGTACCTTCGTAGTGCACGGGGCGATTGTCGAGCTTCTTGGCAGCTTCGTAGCAATAGCGGAAGTTTTCGCCATTGCCAGCCTCGTTGCCCAAACTCCACATCACGACGCAAGCGCGGTTGCGGTCGCGCAATACCATGCGGTCGATGCGGTCTACGAACGAGGGAATCCATGATGCACGGTCCGAGATGCTTTGGTTGGCATGGTCTTCGAGGTCTGCTTCGTCGCATACGTACAATCCATAGTGATCATACATTGCATACATCTTCGCCGCATTGGGATAGTGCGATGTACGTACGGTGTTGATATTGTTTTGCTTCATCAGCATGATATCGCGCAGCATGCTTTCGTTGGTTACAGCACGACCGTGCAGAGGGTCTGTATCGTGGCGGTTGACACCCTTGAAGAGCACCCTCTCACCATTGATATATACCAAAGAATTCTCTATCTTGATATCGCGGAAACCGATCTTGTCCGAGAAGGCCATTTCCTCGTTACCTTGTGCATCCTTCTGAACGATGTGCAGGGTGTAGAGATTTGGCGTTTCTGCGCTCCACAGTTGTACATTCTTGAGGTCGAATGCCAGGCCAGCTTCAGTTTTTGCCATATTGAATATGCTGATATTCTTCAATTCATCTTGGGCGATGAGTTTGCCTGCTGGGTCGTAGAGCTTCACTGTGACATTCTTCATAGAAGCATCTGCCTTGATACCCTTTTCGAAGAAGAGTTTCACATTCATACGTGCATTCTTGTAGTCGTCCGAAAGGGTCGTAGTGACATAGTGGTCGCGCACGCTGACGTTGGGCACGTTGTATAGGTAGACGTCGCGGAAGATACCACTCATGCGGAACATATCTTGGCATTCCAAATAACTACCATCCGACCAGCGGAACACCTGTACAGCCAGTGTGTTTTCGCCTTTCTTTAAATACTTGGTCAAGTCAAATTCTGCCACGTTGTTGGCACCCTGAGTGTAACCTACGTATTCGCCATTGAGCCATACGAAGGCTGCCGAGTAGATACCGCCGAAGTGGATGATGGTGCGCTGGCCGTGCCAGTTTTCGGGTACGGTGAAGGTGCGCACGTACGAACCCACGGGATTGATGCCGTAGTTCTTGCCGCCGTCATTGAAGCCAGGGCGAGCCTTGATGTAGGGTGGCGTGTTTGAGTGAGGATATTCTACGTTACAGTAGATAGGTTTGTCGTAACCATGCATTTCCCAGTTGGAAGGCACGGGCAAATTGTCCCAACCGCTCACGTCATAGCCTTCTTTGTAGAAGTCCAAAGGACGCTGTGATGGTTCGCTCACCAAGTTGAACTTCCATGTGCCGTTCAGGCTTTGGAACTTGCTATTCACGGGCACTGTCCATGGTGTCTTGTAGTAAGCTTTATCCTTCAGCATTTCTGCCTCGTTGCCGTAGGGCATGTAGGTCGCCACGCCGGGCAATTTGTTTTCGGCAAACATGGTTTCGTCCTCCCAGTAGGGTGCTTCGATTTTGGGCTTTTCTACTGATTTGAAGGTCAACCATGCCGACTTGTCCGCAGGGTTATAATCCACCGCCTTCATTTGTCCGCTACGCAGAGCGTACATCTTGCCCTTCTTGCTGTCCAACTTTGAAGCCGAGCGCAGGATATATGTGCCCAGCTCACCCTCTACGGGTTCCAGGTTGAAGCGGGCATTGTTCCATTGTCCGGGGTTAGAAGCCCATTGCAAGAGGTAGTCGATCGAAGCATTGTCGCCACCATCGTCGAAGTTTTGAGCATAAAAAGCACCCTCGATGGCAAAGGTCTTCATGTCAATAGTCTTCACGCTCCAGTATTGACCACGATTTTCTTTGTCCACCTTTTCGCTATAAATGCGCGCATTGTTTTCGCCCGAATCCTTGTTGCCAAGCACCTGGCCGGGAGTGGATACGGGGTAGATGTAGTAAGTCAAGTCGTTGTCAAAACCAGCCAGAGCCGAAGCGCTGAATGCAAATTGTGCATTCTTGTTGCCCTTCGCTTGCGACTTGAGGATGAGTTCCAGACCGCCCTTCTTGTTCAAACAAAGTGCGTAAGTGGGGTTGTTGGTAGGCACGAGCATACCATCTTCCATTTTCCACAATTGTGCTTCGTCCGACCCATTGTTTTCGCCAGTTTCCACGCGAGTTCCTTCGCAACGGATCGCCTGATTGGTCACTGGGTTGATGATGCGCCAGCTGCCTGAAAGTTCGGTCAACTTCCAATAAAGTGCGGTGTTGTCCTTGTCAAACGCCACCAACTCTACGGATTTGTCACTCCCCGCAGCCACCATTTTTGTGGGTTGTCCTGCAGGGTGGAGGTGATAGAGTGCTCCACGCTGAAAGTTACCTTGTGCCATAGCCACAGCAGAAGTCAGCATCAACGCTGCCGCCACGACCAGCACTCGAAACTTCGAGAATAAATGATTCATAGAATGTTATGGTTTAGGTTAATATTATTTCTTTATCCCTAAAAGCGATGGTGGATGGCTTGTTCGAGGTCTCAGAAAACCCTCGGAAATCTGCAATCCACTCCACCCTTGCAAAGTTACAATTTTTCCACAACATTATCACCATTTACACACAAACTTTTTCCCTCATTCGCTGAAACCGGAAAGGAGCGAATTGGTGTCGAAAAAACTTTGCGACGCCTCGTCAAAAAAAAGCCTAGGATAATTTTAACGAGGCGTCGCGAAATTTCAAAAAGGTTAGACCTTTTTTTGGAAGCATTTTGGGATATAAAAAAAGAGCCCCTCTTGAACTCCAAGGAGGCTGCTTCTGTAAAGTTTTTTTTATGTAGGAGAGAGCACTATACTACCACTGGCAATGCTCGAAACTGACATGAATATAGGAATGTTCGCCAATCTTGAAATCTGCCGACGCACCGATGCGCGTGGAGAAATCATCATAAAGATAGGGATGGGGTAAAAATCTCTGGGGCCCGAATGCGAGACTTGCAGGGCGCAGGGGATAGAGCGAAGCACAGGGGGTGTATGTTGGTCGTACTCTACGAGGGCCAAAGTTCTTGACTACATAACCTGTGACATAAACATTGTCGTTGGGACGATAGGTGACCGCAGCACTCACGCCCACATTGTTGTGATGATATGCCCCCCAATCCATATTCTGCGCATGGACGCCGACTGCAACGTTGACTTTCTTGCTCACAGGAGCTGCATATGCCAACGCAATGCTTTGTCCAAAGCCCACACCGCTTGGCGCACCCTTGCCAAAAGCAGAAGTCACATTCATGGACAACTGGGCATTGAAACCCTGATGCAGAGGCCATGAGAAGGGACTAAAACCGCAAGGCGAAGGATGAAAGGCAAAGGGCGAGGGATAAAAGGACACAGGGGAGTAGCAGAGGTCGTATGGTGCAGGAGATACAGGCAAGTCCATCAATATCTCGGCCTCGGTATCGGGCGCCACTTCTGCCGATGCTGATACCAGGGTATCCACCCTTTCACCCTGGCTTTGTGCCAACACGGGGAGGCTGACAAAGGCAAATGACAGGAGGAGCAGACGTATGAAAGGAGCTATTTTCATGGTCGTAGTCAGTGATACAATTAATAGTTAATATGGTGCAGATATTTTCCCACCGAGTGGGTTATCCAAAAGACCTGCGACAAAATTACGCTTTTTCTGGCGACCAACGAAAGCCTATTATATTAAAAAAAGCAAATATCCTTTGTATTTTCCCGTGAAATGACTATCTTCGCCCAAACACAGAAAGTTTTTACCTATTGATTTATTACTCGTCTACTTGACTACTTGTCAACTCGTCTACTCCCTACATGACATCCTGGCAGGACATATTCATCGGCATACTGTCCGTAGGTTATTTCCTACTGATTGCCACCACGATCATTGTCGTGGTGCTGGAAAATCGTCAGCCTGCAAAGACGGTGGCTTGGGTGTTGCTCCTGGTGGGTGTGCCCGTGGTGGGATGGATTCTCTTTTATTTTTTGGGGCAAAACATCCGAAAGGAAAGGTATATCGAGAAACGCGCCTATGACCTATTGACGCAAAAAGTACCCAGGGCAAAGGCATACGAGAGTTGTGACAAGGGCGAACAGAAGTATGGGCGACTGATCAACTTCAACCGCAGCAGAGCGCGTGCCCAACTGACGAGCGACAATCAGGTGGCCCTGATGTGGAATGGCAGAGCGATGCTCGCGGCGCTCCTGAAAGATATCGAAGCGGCAAAGCATCACATACACCTGCAGACCTATATCATCGAGGAGGACGAAGTGGGTAGTGCCGTGGTCAAGGCACTTACCCAGAAGGTCAAAGAGGGTGTAACGGTACGCTTGCTCTATGACGACGTAGGCTGTTGGCGTATGCGCAAGGAGTTCCTGGAACCACTGCGTAGGGCGGGTGGCGAGACGCAGGCGTTCATGCCGGTACACTTTCGCCGACTGACACACCGCGCCAACTACCGCAATCACCGCAAAATCGTAGTCATCGACGGCAAAGTAGGCTATATGGGCGGCATGAACCTGGCAGAGAGATACCTGAGCAAGAAGGGCGGCGAATGGCGCGACGCCCATTTGCGCATAGAGGGCGGCACCGTGACCGAACTGCAACGCATCTTTGTTTCAGACTGGTATTTCACAACACAGGAATTACCCTACGACGCACAATACTTCCCCGCGCATTTTTCAACCCAAGCTCCCGACACACAAGGCGTACAGATGCAGGTGGTATTGGCAAATCCCGTGGCACGCTACCCACACATCATGTATGCGCTGACTTGGGTGATACAAAATACCAAACGCTACCTGTACCTGCAGACGCCCTATTTCATGCCTTCGGAAGTGGTGATGCAGGCGTTGCGTACTGCTGCACTATCGGGAGTAGACATCCGCATCATGATCCCCGAGAAACCAGACTCTAAAATACTGCGCTGGGGCAACGACAGTTATATCGAAGATGCGCTCAGAGCAGGCATTCGCATTTATATGTACAAAAATGGATTCTTGCATAGCAAGTGTGCCGTAGCAGACGACGATTGGTGCACCGTAGGCAGTTCGAATATGGATCAACGTAGTTTCGACAACAATTTTGAAGTGAATGCTTTCATCTACGACGACGTGGTGGCGAAAGAAATCAAGACACAATTCTTCGTAGATGCTGAACATTGCAGAGAACTAAACATAGAAGAATGGCGCGAACGTCCCCTTTACAAAAAATGCCTGGAATCCGCCACACGAATCATTTCGCCAATTTTATAATATCTATTATCAATCCTATCTCCCCCTACTATATATAATATATATGTATCTGTTTTCACACTTATCAAGGGTCAGACGCTACGCCACCACGTGGGCGTTGATTTTCGTCTCGCTTCATCTGCTCGCCATGCCGATAGATTCCATCACGGCCAGACGTCGGGCACAGGCACAGTGGGAAAAGATGCAGCAGGCGGGAGGTCGCATGCAGCGCAGTAATAGTCGTGACGAGGGGCTCAGACTGGCAGCACACGATGGTTCATCCTATCTCTTCAAGCATACTGAAGGCGCCTTCATTCTAACGGCAGCAAACGACGCACTGCCCGAGATACTGGGCTATGGTTATTGTCGTAACGAGGAAATACCGGCTGCGCTAAAAACATTCAGACAGACGCTGAAATACATCAGACCTCAAGACAAAAAGACAACGGCAAATACCCACACCCCAGTAAAGCCTTTGCTCACGACAACACGCCATCAAAAGGCGCCGTATAATAATTATTGCCCTCACTATACTTATGACGATGGCACAACGAGTAGCGAACGCTGCGTGGTAGGTTGTGTAGCCACGGCGCTGGAGGAGGTACTCACCTATTATCGTCGCGAATACGTACTGGCAGATACTTTGCACGGCTGGAGCACCGCGCACTACGCCATTCCATCTATACTGCCTGGCGAGAGGATGGACAGCCGACTCATCCTTGACAATTATGACACAGGAGAGGCTACGGCAGAAGAAATCGACGCTGTGGCAAAATTATCCCTAATGTGCGGCATAGCAGCCAGGATGAACTGGGGGCCTAATGAAAGCGGCGCTCGCGTGAGCCGTTTGGTCGAACCGCTCAGGCGTACTTTTGCCCTGCCTTATGTGCACTATGCGGACAGTTACAAGTATTCTCCTGAAGATTGGAAGGCGATGATTTGCGCAGAGATCTATGCTGACAGGCCTGTACTCTATGCTGGTTATACGGGCAGCATGTCTGGTCACGCCTTTGTCCTGGATGGTATCGACGAAGCAGGACTTTTTCACGTCAACTGGGGATACGGTGGCAACTATGACGGCTACTTTCGATTGGATTTGCTCAACTTTGCTGAACCACAATACGACCTCGGTCAATCTGGAATAGACGAAGGTTTCTTTTGCAATCAGGAAGCGTTATTTATCTGTCCTGATGTAGTAGACAATGCCTTGCCTGATACGTTGGCAAGAACGGGGCGCGAGATCCAGGTCTTGGAAGTCACTCCCCTACTCCCACCCGAGACAAAAAAGATGACACCTATCCAGTGCATCATCAAAAATACGAGCGACTATCCTTTGACTACGCCTTTCGAATACTTCACCCACGCCGTCACAGATACGGTGCGATTTGAAGGAGCCGACTTTGTGGCGCTCAGTGGTGCGACATTGTTGCCACAAGCAGTGGATACGTGCATTATCCATGCTACTTTCAGCGAGGCGGGCGAACGGCTGTTTTGCATTTCACCTGACGACGTAGAAATACTATGGGAACAACCACTCACGATCCGAGACGGCGTTGCGGCACAGATAGAGTTTGATCGTCCGCTGATAGACTTCCCTGCAACGGGAACTACCCGCGTAGACATTACTTACCGCAACCTATCCACAGATGCACGCGCCGGACAGCGCTTGATAGCCGAAGTCGTCGAAGGCATCTATGATGGTACACAGGAGGGAACGCGCCACACGCAAAAGATATACACCCAGCCCGGTGCGAAAGAGACGCAGGCGTTTCTATTCAACGGTTTGAAGACAGGACAAACCTACACGTTGCTCCTGCGTAGTCCCTGGAAGATACAACATTCCATCAAGTTCATACAAGGTGTGGATGCAGCCATCTCTGCCCCGACCCTTGTGCCCAATGATTCAAACACAGTGTGGTATTCCCCCGATGGCAAACGATTGCCCCAGCGCCCCAAGCGAGGCATAGCAGTGAGCAAGGGAAAGAAGAGGCTGTTTCGCTGAAGTGGGCCCAAGTGTGAAAATACGAACTCAAAACATTATATAATATGGATATCAAAAATTACATTCAAGAGAACGAGGCGCGCTTCCTCGACGAGCTCTTCTCGCTCATTCGCATACCCAGTATCAGCGCACATCCCGACAAAAAGGACGAGATGCTACGCTGCGCCGAACGTTGGGCCGAACTGCTCCGCCAGGCAGGCGTAGATCGTGCCGAAGTCATGCCATCAGCAGGCAACCCCCTGGTGTATGCAGAAAAGCACGTAGCCGACGATGCCAAGACCGTGCTGATCTATTCACACTACGACGTGATGCCAGCCGAGCCACTGGAATTGTGGCACAGCAACCCCTTCGAACCCGAAGTGCGCGACGGCCGCATCTGGGCACGTGGCGCCGACGACGACAAGGGCCAGGCCATGATTCAGGCCAAGGCATTCGAATACCTCGTGAAGCACGATCTGTTGAAACATAATGTCAAGTTTATCTTCGAGGGCGAGGAGGAAATCGGCAGTCCATCACTTGGCGGATTCCTGAGCGAACATGCCCAATTGCTCAAGGCAGACATTATCCTGGTCAGCGATACCAGCATGCTCAGCGCCGAACTGCCCAGTCTAACTACTGGACTGCGCGGTCTGGCTTACTGGGAGATCGAAGTCACAGGGCCTAACCGCGACCTCCACTCGGGACACTTCGGTGGCGCCGTAGCCAACCCTATCAACGTGCTTTGCCAGATGTTGGCAAAAGTAGTCGACGACAAGGGCCGCATCACTATACCTCATTTTTATGATGACGTAGAGGAACTCTCGGCCGAAGAACGTGCCATGATCGCCGAAATACCATTCGACCTCGACAAATACAAACGTGCTATCGACATCGACGAAGTCAGTGGCGAGGAGGGTTATTCTACGATCGAGCGCAACAGTTGCCGTCCATCCTTTGACGTTTGCGGCATTTGGGGCGGTTACACAGCGCAAGGTTCCAAAACCGTATTGCCCTCCAAGGCTTATGCCAAAGTCTCTACACGCCTTGTCCCCCACCAACAGCATGAGAAAATCTCTCAACTCTTTATCGACTATATCAAAGCCATTGCTCCAAAGAGCGTACGTGTAGAAGTGCGCCCCATGCATGGCGGCGAAGGTTATGTATGTCCTATCGACTTGCCCGCCTACCGGGCAGCCGAAGCAGGATTTGCCGAAGCCTTTGGCAAGCGTCCATTGGCAGTGCGCCGCGGAGGTTCTATCCCCATCATCAGCGACTTCGAACGTGTGCTCGGCATCAAGACCGTCCTGATGGGCTTCGGCCTGGAGAGCAACGCCATCCACTCGCCCAACGAAAACTTCCCTCTCGACATGTTCCGACGTGGCATCGAGGCTGTCGTCGGCTTCCACTTGCACTACGACGAAATGGTGAAATAAATGAGGCATAAAAAATGCGAAATATTTTGACAAACCACTTTGTCGAAATAGAACGCAGTATAAGTACAAAATCAGACATCCTGAAAAAAAGGTAAGGCTTTGTTGAAAAAAGGTCTAGGATAATTTTAACTAGGCGTCGCGAAATTTTCACAAAGTCTTACTTTTTTTCTATTTTCAAACTTGCGGTTACGGCTATCCCTACCTTGTTTTTTGAGCCCAAAGCACAATTTCCCTTAGGCTTTTTCAAAAAACACGTCAAAAAAGCTGATATTTAACCTCGCGTAGAGGCCGTATTTCCGGCCCAAAGTGTGCACGATTGATTTTAAGCGAAATTTGGCCTCGAAAAATGCGAAATATTTTGGCTATAGTTTAGTGTATCTAATAATACTTATTTTCAAAAAAAACTTTTTTTTGTTTTTTTTTGTTCTTTTTATTAAAATCTTTAACTTTGCTCGCAACATAGTCTCCCTTGGGTGCTTGGGAGAAGGAATCTATACATCGATGGATAATATTCGGTTCACTGCTATATATAAATAGTTGTAAAGCTCTTTATATACAAAGAAGGACTCAGAATATTGAAAGGACGTTTTCAGAACGTAATCTTCTACTACATCAAACTTCGCAACTTTGACAATGCACAAGAAGATTCCGCAACGAAGCGTCCATGCTGGGTGTATTATACCCGTATGCCGACAATGGGAACCGCAAGGTTCACCATTGTTGCATGCTATCATTATAATACCCAACGGCGTGGGCTGGCTGAGTTGCTTATCTCTGTGCATAGGCAATGCGAAGGCCTGATATAGTGGGATAAGCGACGAAAGTTTCTCCCACGTCTTTTTATTTCCTATATTTACTATCAATTATTAATCGTTAAGTAGGGGGGAACTTACAAAAGCAAATTAAGGGTCCAGGTATGGTTACAAAAAAAATCTTCCTACTCATTCTGTTCGCAAATATTTTACACATACATGTTTGCTTTGCACAAATTATAAAAGAAGAAAAAGGAGACACGTTTAAATGGGTATTGGTTAAAGACAAAGGCAACGGTGAAAGAGGTGCGGAGACACCCGATGGAAAATTAATTATTCCCATGGGAAAATATATGATAGTTTACCACCAGATGAACGGAGGCTTTTTCTCTTTATCCAAAGATGGAAAAGATGCAGCATATTCAACCGATGGGAAACTACTCATCCCATTTTCAAGTGGGTATGATCTTATCGTAAAACATGATACACATTATGGTGTACGAAGAAATGGTTTATGGGGGGCATGTGATGATGATGGATTTGAAATTATTGAGCCCCAATACTCAACGCTTTTTTACTCCAGCAAGAATGGATTTACGACTAAAAAAGGGGAAGAGTATGTGTATTTAGGCATATCTAAACTCGACAACGGACAATTTTCAGGTGTAGACTATTCAAAGAAAAATTCTATCTCCGCACAGCAAATAGTTTCACCCACTTCTGAAGAGACACCTACATTTTCACTACGCGGCAACGAGCAAGTACAAACACCCCAAAGATCTTCTGCCACATTGGGTTTGTCTGGCACCACAGACAAAGACCAATATCGCCGTAGTTCACTTTGCCTTATTCTATTGACTCACCGCGACAAAAAATATGCTGCGGAGATGGAAAGAGTGTTCAAAAGTTTCCCCCTTCCTGCCCGTTATAATGAGCATAATATAAGCGACCTTCGCGTAATTAGCGTTAGCGGGAAGCAGTCAAAGAGCGATATTGATGAGCTTTTACGTAGCAAATATGTTGCTCAAAAAATCGTTGGCAGATGGTTTAATAGAAATAAATATTCTGGACGTATGAATCTGGATTTAATACATGAACGCGGAGGCTATGGCGCTTCATATGCAGATTATCAACGATCACTAAGCAATATTCGCGGAACGGGCATGTTGCGTGATGAGGGAATAGAATTACTGCAGAGTACATTTGTCCTTGTATGCGATATGGATTATATCGACAAAAAGAAAGGAGCTGGGTGGGCTGCTTTCGGTACGGCATTACTAAGTATTGGTTCTGCTGTGATGGGCGCAATGAACCAACAGCAAGCATACATTGCAGCCAGTCAAGGAGACTATTGGGAGGCACGACGCAAGCAAAGTGCAGCCAATGCTTGGAATGCAGGTAGCGCACTTGGTCAAGTTGCTACTGCCGTTGTTGCGGACATTGGCGGTTTCAGAGTCAAGATGAATGCTTATCTATACAAACTTCGTTGGGACGACAGCATGACACAGACTATGTATCGTGACTATTGGTGTGACAATCAAACTACATATTTAGAAGCGAAAGAAAAGAAAACAAAGTTCGATAATTCATCATATGCTTTCACATTAGATTACATCGGCAAATACCGAACTACAAGTTCTAAAACTATTCTAAGAAGTTGGAACAATGAGGACCAAGTAATTCTTGATGTTTGCAAACGATGTGTCGACAAGGGGATAAAAGAACTTGCCCAAAAGTTTCCTATATTTAAGCCCCGTAGTCCATTTTACTTTGAAGGCAGCACTATTTACTCTCACATAGGAACCAAAGAGGATGTATCATACGGGAAAAAATATGAAATTGTACAACCTTTCAAAGACAAACATGGACAAATATGTTACAAACGTGTGGGAACCGCCACTGCAGGTTCACCATGGAGAAATAAAAAAATAAGGTTTGACCAATATTTTGACAATGGAGAAAAAGGCACTGTATTTTATTGTAGAAAAGCCTCTGTAGACTTACATACGCCAGGATTACAGATAAGAGAATTTTAACTAAAACATGATAATTATGATAAAAAGATTTTTTTTATTAACGATACTATGCATGAGTATCGCCATCGCTAAAGGTCAAGATTTCTCCATAATGAGTGCTGGACAAGGGCACAATGGAGAATATCAAATAACTATCGTTGTTAGCACAAAGAGGAACCCAACCAAAGATGCTGAAAATCTTACAAAGGAGTATGCTGTTCGTGGTGTCATGTTCCGTGGAGTAGCGCCACACAAAGGGCATCCTGGTCAAAAACCTCTGATTAGCGATCCCACTATTGAACATGTTAAGGACATGGAGCTCCAGGCATTTTGGCGTGAAAAATTATACTTAAACTATGCAACACTAGAGCCAATGTCACTTTCAGTGATAAAAAACAAACAGACAAAAATGTACGAAACGAGTGCTCGGCTCACTATCGACAAAGAATCTCTTATAAAGTGGCTCGAAAACAAAGGCATTATTCAAGGATTTTCAAACCTATGGTAATTATCGCAGAGTTAGCACGCTTTATCATAAGTTAATTGTATATAAAATTACTTTTCTACCCAAACCATACTCGTTTGAAGATCCTTTTAAATAGTAGAAAGTAAATACAAAGATGTACTATTAATATATCATTCCAAATAGTTATATTATGAATAAATTTATATGCCTACAAGCCATTGTAACAATTTTATTACTTACCAGTTGTCAAACCCAAAAGGTTGTAACTCCTGCTCTTCAAAGTTATTCAACAGAGTGTTTAGGAGTAAATATGGATGGTAACCAGACGCTGCGCGCATGGGCTTCGGGGAAAAATAGAACAAACGCTATAAAGCAAGCAAAGAAAAAGGCTGTTTACGATGTGGTATTCACTGGAATTCAAGCTGGAAATGGAACGTGCAATGCCTACCCAATAGTAGACGAGGCAAATGCCCGCCAAAAATATGAGGACTATTTTGACCAATTCTTCTCGGATAACGGAGACTATACAAGATATGTTTCGAGAATAAATAGAAGAAAATCTACCATTCAAATATACCAAGGGAATGGTACTAAGACAGCTGGAGTTATCGTCACTGTTAACCGGTCTGCATTACGCCAACATTTTGTAAAAGACAATATCATTGTAAAATAACAAAAATTCACAACAATAAAATGAAACGAGTATTGATATTTTGTATTGCCACGCTTATAGCTGTTGGTAACAGCATCGCTCAAAAGGCGATGACACCGCCTCATGTAATGATAGTACCAGACTTGATTTATTGCAAAAGCCATGGCTATACTCAGCAATTTAACAATAATGGCATTCTAGAGACTATTCCAGATTATGAAAGAGCTCTATCTGAGGACCCTATTCTTCACGCTGTTTTAACACAGATTGCTCAGCTTATGACAGATCGGAATGGGGATATTGTGATAGTAGACCTCATTGAAGCTATAAACAATGCAAAAGCAGATGCAGCTATCGCCGTATCCAATACTGGCGATGAATCAGAAAGCATTGATGAGGCCATTATAAGAAATTCTGAAGCAGATATACTAGTTAAATTACAATTTAATCTGGTCAAAAATGGTCCAGAATATCGTATCTCCTATGTGCTTAATGGGACAGATGCATATACAAATAGGAACTTTGCTCCTATTTCAGGCATGGGTAAACCATCTACATCTTCCGATCCTACGGTTTTGCTTCGAGAAGCAGCTAGCGAAAACATGGATGCTTTTCTCTCAAAAATGATGTCTTATTATCAAAGCATGCTGACTAAGGGACGTATGGTTGCATTTGAGATCAAAACGACATCTTCTACTAGCATAAATATGAATAGTAAAATAGGGGAATACACCTTACGTGAGCAAATAGAAGATTTCCTCTATGATAATTCTGTCGATGGCAATGGATTAGAAAGAGTGCAAAGCGGTAACACATTCATACGTTATCAAGGTGTTTACATTCCACTAACTGCTACAATACGCGGCAGACAGCGCAAACAAGGAGCAAAGGATATTGCCCAAAAGCTTGTAAATCATCTAGAATCCTACGGAGTTAATGCCGAATACAAAATACGTGGATTAGGAAAAGTCAATATGTTCATTAAATAAGAAAACAATTGTTATGAAGAAATCTATATTAGCCATTGTAATGTTTGGAATGACTATATTAGGCTCAAAAGCACAGAGTGACTGCATCATTCCCATGATGGTACTTGTTCCTCAGCAGGTCGATGCACTAGCTCCAATGGCGCAAGCCAAACTTGAATCAAAAATAAGACAAATCATCACTTTAAATGGCATGGAGGGTAGCACATTATTCTCCAATTTCTGTATAGTTGCAAACTTAATAGAAAATTCAAAGGAAGTAACAAGCGGGCTACGTCCATTAGTCACAATTGCTACTGATCTAGAGCTATTTATAGGGAATAACTATACAGGTGAGAAGTTCGCATCCACAGTTATCACTTTAACTGGAGCTGGTCATAATGAGTCAAAAGCGTATGGAGCTGCTTTTAGTCATATTTCAATAGGGAATCATCAAATTCAAAATTTCCTGAAAGAAGCCAAGCTAAAAATTTACCAGTATTACGACTCTCAAACGCCAGCTATAATCACTCAAGCTCGCAAATTTGCCCTCCAACGTGATTACGAAGAAGCACTTTGCTTGCTAAGTGCTGTGCCCACATGTAGTAACAATTATACGGATATTGAAAAGTGCATGTTTGATATATATCAGCAATACATTGATTACGATTGCGCGACAAAAGTAAATAAAGCTAGAAGCATTTGGAACGCAGGCCAAGACTCTAAGAGTGCTGCTATAGCTGGTGCATATCTTGCATCTATAGATCCCACTTCATCTTGTTGGGAAGACGCTTTGACCTTAGCTGAATCCATCCGCATGCGTATCGGTGACGATTGGGAATTTTCTAAAGAGCTGATGCGTGATTCAGTTATTTTAGAGAAGTCTAAAATTGAAGCAATTCGAGCAATTGGAGTTGCATTTGGACAAAACCAGAAAGCACAAACCATAAGAGAGAATTGGTTTATAAGGTAACACCATGTAGCCTCTATAAAGAAATTTACATTTTCACATTTAATAGTTTATCAAAACAAGTCAAATAATTATTTGCGAACAATCTTTTTGCAATTTCAATGTAATAAGAGAGGGGTCACACTCCCTCTCTTATTGTTGTATTGATTTCTAATTCATCACTGCTTAATACCAATATTTCGACCTATATTCAAACAAAAAAACTGGCGTACCTGCTAAGACACACCAGTTCTATTCTAATCTCAGGGATATCCTTTAGAAAATCATTTCTATCACCCGTTTGCCCAGGAAGAAGAGCATCGGCATAAGCAACGCAGGCAAGAGGTTGATCGTCTTGCAATCCTTGATATTGAGTACACCGAGTCCCGAAGCGGCAATCAGGATACCACCGACGATAGAAATTTCGCAGGTCAATTGGGGCGAAATAAATTCGGCGGAAAGGGTGGCTATACCATAAATACCCGACAGCCACAGGAAGACCACGACAGAAGTGATCGCTACGCCAAAGCCATAGGTCGACGCCATCACGACCATAGTAACGAGGTTCATCGTAGCCAGCGTCATCAAAAAAGTATTGTCTCCGCTCAAAGCGCTATTCACAGGCCCCATGATGGCCAATGTACCTACGCAGCAGAGCAGGATAGAGGTGGTGATACCCTTAGACAGTTCGCTACCATTTGACATGCGACTTGTGGCGCGCTCCAATCTACTATCCAGGCGCAACAAGGTGCCAAACAGCCCACCGAAGGACAGACAGAAGATGAAGAGGACGGGATATTCGCTGGTCTGCATGCTCTGCATAGCCACATTGATACCGAGCACAATGGCTGTGAGTCCCATGGCAGTGTTGAGCACAGTGATGTATTTTTCACGAATACCACGACGAGCCAAAGCGCCAATAGCGCTGCCTAAAATCACAGCAAGGAAGTTGATGAAGATGGCTAACATAGGATATTAAGTTGAGGGGTTAGAGGTTTAAGGCTACTGATTTTTGAGAAGTGTGAAGACTTTATTCTATTTTTTCACAAATCAAAAATATTCTGCGAGCGAAGTTAATAAAAAAAATGAAGAATTGAGACGAATTGTGTAAATTTGCACAGAAAGTCGCCTGAGGCTACACTTTTTCCCTCCTTGGCCAATCACTTTGTCATCTCATCATCTCTCTGCCTTATTATGCTTCATCCCCAGTTTCGCCCCATGCTGCTCCACCATTTCCAGCATACACCGACCACAGATCAGGTGGCGGCGGTTGATGCGTTGGAGCAATTTCTGTTTGCCGCCTCGGACGACAGTATTTTCTGCCTGCGCGGTTATGCGGGTACGGGCAAGACATCTCTGGTGGCAGCCCTGGTGCGTACGTTGAAAGACATCGGGCGCAAGGTGGTATTGCTGGCCCCCACCGGGCGTGCAGCAAAGGTATTGAGCAGTTATGCAGGAATGCCGGCATATACCATCCACAAGATGATTTATAGGCAGGAGACCTTCAAGGGCGAAGACACACGCTTTCAGATGGGATATAATAAGAATCGAGGTACACTGTTTGTCGTAGACGAAGCCTCGATGATGGGTTTTGGCGGCGGTGGCAATGCCATGTTTGGTTCGGGCTGCCTGATGGACGACTTGGTGCGATTCGTCTATGAGGGTTCGGGTTGCCGACTCCTGATGGTGGGCGATACAGCCCAGTTGCCGCCAGTCGGCGAAGAGGAGAGTCCTGCACTGATCGGCGCCACATTTCGCCGCTATGGTCTCGAAGCCATCGAAGCCGAACTGACCGAAGTGGTACGCCAAGCCTCTGCCTCGGGGGTATTGACCAACGCTACCCAACTACGCCAACTCATCGCAGCAGGTGACGCTGCACAGATGCCAGCAATCTATGGCGGTGAACGAGGCGAGGTGAGATTTCTGCCAGCCGACGAATTGATTGAAGCGCTCGTCACAAATTATAGTCACTGTGGTGCAGACGAAGTCGTCGTCGTGACGCGCTCCAACCGACGTGCCAATATCTACAACCAAGGTATCCGTGCTCGCATATTTGACCGCGAGGAGGAACTGTCGCGCGGCGATCGCGTGATGGCTGTCAAGAACAATTATTATTGGACCGAGACCCTGCGCGCCGGATTGGCAGAAGGAGAGTCACTACCCTTTGATTTTATCGCCAATGGTGATATGGCCGAGGTCGTACGTCTGCGCAACATTCACGAGCAGCACGGGTTCCGCTTTGCCGATGCTACGTTGCGCTTTGTCGACTACGGTGATTTCGAAATGGAATGCCGCGTCATCCTCTCCACCCTAACATCAGAATCTCCGTCACTTACCAGCGAAGAGAGCCAGCGCCTGTACGACTGCGTATTGCAAGACTACATGGACATTCCCTCTCAGCGCGAACGCATGCAGGCTGTGCGACGCGATTCCTACTATAATGCGCTGCAAATCAAATTTGCCTATGCCTTGACTTGCCATAAGGCCCAGGGCGGACAGTGGGAGCGCGTGTTTATCGACAAGGGCGTCGTAGCCGAGGACACCAGCCTCATCTCCTATCTGCGGTGGCTCTACACAGCACTGACTCGCACGACAGATCGCGTGTATTTGGTCAACTGGCCCAAAAGTGAGCAAATCGTAATCGAGGAAGAAGACGAGGATTGTTAAACTTTATGCCACAAACTCTGTGTACCTCAATTCTTTTTATTAATTTTGTGCGCGAAAATTAAATAAGCCAAAAAACACCATAAAATATGATGACAGCTAACGAAATCAGAGAATCATTCAAGAAGTTCTTCGAAGAGCAAGGTCACCTCGTTGTGCCCTCTGCTCCGATGGTCGTAAAGGATGACCCCACATTGATGTTTACCAATGCTGGTATGAACCAATTCAAGGACATCATCCTCGGCAACACCGAACCCAAGAGCCGCCGCCTGTGCGACTCGCAAAAGTGTCTGCGCGTATCGGGCAAGCACAACGACCTGGAAGAAGTGGGTCACGACACCTACCACCACACAATGTTCGAGATGTTGGGCAACTGGAGTTTCGGCGACTACTTCAAAAAGGAGTCTATCGAATGGGCATATCGCTACTTGGTAGATGTGCTCAAGATCGACCCCAAGAATCTCTACGTCACCGTATTCGAAGGTTCCAAGGAAGAAGGTCTCGAACGCGACGACGAAGCTGCTAAGTACTGGGAAGCATTCTTCCCCGCCGACCATATCATCAATGGTAACAAGAAGGACAACTTCTGGGAAATGGGCGACACAGGCCCCTGCGGTCCCTGCTCAGAAATCCATATCGACGGCCGCTCTGAGGAAGAGAAGGCTAAAGTACCCGGTGCCGAATTGGTGAACAAGGACAACCCTGAAGTGATCGAAATATGGAACCTCGTGTTCATGCAATACAACCGCAAGGCTGATGGTTCGCTCGAACCTCTGCCCGCCAAGGTTATTGATACCGGTATGGGTTTCGAACGCTTGGTGCGTGTGATGCAGGGCAAAAACTCCAACTACGACACTGACGTTTTCCAACCCATCATTCGCAAGATCGGCGAATTGAGCGGTTTTGAGTATGGCAAGGACGAAAAGGTAGACATCGCTATGCGCGTCATTGCCGACCACCTGCGTGCTATCGCCTTCTCAATCGCAGATGGTCAATTGCCTTCTAATGCTAAGGCTGGTTATGTGATTCGCCGCATCCTGCGCCGTGCCGTACGCTACGCCTACACATTCCTCGACCGCCGCAGCGCCTTCATATACCAACTCGTGCCTACCCTCGTAGCCGAAATGGGACATGCTTATCCCGAACTCCCAGCACAAGAGGTGCTCATCTCACGTGTGATGAAGGAAGAAGAAGAATCCTTCCTCCGCACCCTCGCCACAGGTATCAACTTGCTCGACGGCGTCATCAGCGAAACCAAGGCTGCAGGCCAGACCGAAGTGGACGGCAGCAAAGCCTTCACTCTGTTCGACACCTATGGCTTCCCCTTCGACTTGACCCAGCTCATCTGCGCTGAGCACGGTATGACTGTCAACGAGGAACAATTCAACGCTGACATGCAGAAGCAAAAGGAACGTGCCCGCAATGCTGCAGCCGTCGAGACCGACGATTGGGTAGTATTGGGCGAAGGCGAAACACAATTCGTGGGCTGGGACGAGACCGAACACGAATGCCGCATCCTGCGCTATCGCCGCGTACAACAAAAGAAACAGACACACTACGAACTGGTGCTCGACACCACACCCTTCTACGCCGAAATGGGTGGACAGGTGGGCGACACCGGTGTATTGACCAATGCGGGTGAAAAGGTAGAAATCTTCGACACTAAGCGCGAAAACAATCTGCCTATCCACCTCACACGCCAATTGCCCGCAGACCCTAGCGCTACATTCCACGCACAAGTAGACGTCAAGGCACGCCGCCGCAGCGAAGCCAACCACACCGCTACTCACTTGCTCGACCAAGCCTTGCGCGAAGTGCTCGGCACCCACGTCGAACAAAAGGGTTCGCTCGTCACTCCCGACTACCTCCGCTTCGACTTCAGCCACTTCCAAAAGGTGACACGCGAGGAATTGCGCCAAGTGGAACGCCTTGTCAACAGCCGCATCCGCGAAAACATTGCCCTCCAGGATCACCGCGATCTCCCTATGGACGAAGCTAAGAAGCTCGGTGCTATTGCCCTCTTCGGCGAAAAATATGGCGATCGTGTACGCGTCGTACAATTTGGTACTAGCGTCGAATTCTGTGGTGGTTGCCATGCCTCAAGCACAGGCCAGATCGGCATGATCCGCATCCTGAGCGAAAGCAGCGTAGCAGCTGGTGTACGCCGTATCGAAGCTATCACTGGCCAGGCTGCCGAAGAAAGCATCTACGCTATGGAGGACATGGTCGAAGGCATGAAGGCACTCTTCAACAACGCCAAGGATTTGACCGTAGCGATCAAGAAGACTATCGAAGAAAACGACGGTCTGAAGCGTCAAGTGGAAGATTTCGTCAAAGAACGTATCCAAGCAATGCGCGGTAAACTCATCGAAAGCGCTAAGGACATCGACGGTGTGAAAGTAGTGAAGACAGTGATCCCCACCAGCACCACTCCTGATGCTGTGAAAGACCTTGCTTTCCAATTGGCAGGCATGTTGCCCGAAAACCTCCTCTGCGTCATCGGTAGCACACACGAGGGCAAGCCACTCTTGACAGTGATGTTGAGCAAGAATCTGATCGAATCACGCGGCTACAACGCCGGCGCGATGGTACGCGAAGCAGCTCGTCTAATCAAGGGCGGCGGCGGTGGTGCACCACACTTTGCGACAGCAGGTGGTAAGGATGCCGACGGACTCGAAGCAGCCGTAGACAAAGTCATCGAATTGGCAGGATTATAATCCCCCGCCACGAAGGGACAAATACCCAATATATTACCAAAGAGACGTCACCCCAACAGGTGGCGCCTCTTTTTTTGTGTGGTGAAGGTTGGAGCACTAGAAATTCTCAGAGTCCTCAGAGTATTCAGAGTTTCACACACTCCTCTGAGCAGGCTGGAGCACTAGCCAGAACAGTCAAAATGCTTAGAACACTCATCACCCCATTCTATCTCAAAGCCCACACTTTTTGTCAAAAAAATTCGCATTTTTCGAGACCAATTTTCGCTTAAAATCCTCCACCTCTACCTTTGGTTGGAAATACGCGATTCTCAGAGCAACAGAAAATAGTTTTTTTGATGCTGTTTTCTACCAAAATGAGGTCTACTCAAGGTTTTTTAGTGGGAAAGTAACAGATTTTCATAAAAACCGAAGGAGAGTTCTTCAAAAAAAAGTCAAGGGTTTGTAAAAACTTTGCGCCGTCTCGTTAAAATTTTCCAAGACTTTTTTTCAACAAAGTCTTACTTTCTTTTCAAAAGGCCTAATACAAACCAATGCTTCTCTCTATTTCATCAACCCCGTTTGTCAAAATTTTTCGCATTTTTTATACTATTCGACATACGTTTTTGGGGGTACACAAATGATTCAAATAGGTTTAACTAAAAGACAACAAAAATGCCAACCTCCCGTGGATGGGAGATTGGCACTTCGGTGATATTATATAAGGAGTGAATTACTTCACAAACACCTTTTGACCCGAGATGATATAAACACCGGGATGGGCGATGTGGTGAATACGGCGACCACTGGGGTCGTAGATGCCGCCCTTGGCACGAGCATCGTCTACAACGGTATTGATACCTACGAGCTTTTCGTCCATATAGGTGACTGTGACTTTCAGATGGCTTTCGACGCAGGCCAGGCTTTCTGCACCTTCGATCTTGTCTATGACATATCCTGCACGGTCGCTCGCTTGCAATGCAAATGCGCTACCAGCCTTGACCGGATATTTGGTTGATGCCAATACACGACCCTCGGTGTCAACTTCGTCTACCAGGACAGTGAAATAGGGTTCGACGAAATACTCGTATACGCGGTAGGGATGTCCGGGGGCATTCCAACCCACCAAAGCGCCTGATGCCAGGCCGTCCCAGCATACATTATTCGTGCCTTGAATAGTAAAAGTCTCGCCATCAGCGTTGAGCTTAAACTTATAGGTCTCACCATTAGCCGAAAGGGCCACAGGGGTTGCTGCTGTAGTGAGGCGAGGTACATAGAGGTTGTGGAATTCGTTTTTCACTTTGAAGCCAGCACCACTCATTTTGAGCGTCCATACGTGCAAGGGGTCAGCACCTTCGATCTTTTGCGTATTCCACACTTGCAGAGCATTGTTGACATTGCGATAACCTTGACGATCTACGTCGACAGGTGATGTATCGTAGAGGACATAGGACTTATCTGCTTCTATTGTAGTGACGGGTTCTGCCAAAGCCTTGACACCCGCCAAAGCGTCGGTGGTGTATTTATAAGTAACAGTAGCGTCTGCCGAAGGTGTCAGCACGTGACCATCGGCATAGTCACCCGACACGAGGGTATAGTATTTGTGTGCTGGTGCGGCAAGGGTCAATGTCTCGCCCACCTTCACTTGATGCTCTGTGCGAGCGATGATGGCGCCATACGAGTCGCGACTTTCCACACAGATGGTATAAGCACTACGCTTGTAGACGTGTTTACCATCTTTCACCTCGAGAAATTCGTGATTCTTGATAGTGGGTGGCGCAGGAGTGGCACTCTCTGCATCGACGGGGTGAGATGTAGTGAAGGTGCCCAGATCTGCACCTGATTCATCTACACATTGGAAGGTATAAACTTCTACTTCGACAAAAGTCCACGCTGCTCCCATACCACGATGGGCATTGGCATTGTCAAACGAGTTACCACTGCTCACCACACCTGGATATGAAGGCGAATCTGCGGGAATGGGGTGAAGATTCTTGCCTGATTGGCTCACGACAAAGTCTGTATAAGCTGGGGTATACTCTAGGCGAAGATCTGCGCCGTTTGAAGCCATTGGTACGAGGTAGCCCATTCGGCCTGTGAGCGAAGATGCTGCCGCACCAATATATCGGGCTGTACTGGCATTTTGCAACTTCACCGTTTGCGCATAATCTTGTCCTACGCTCTCAGCTGTGACTGTCCATGCATCAGCTGCCCACATATCTGTAGTGTGAAGCAACTGTGCACTGGTACCGTTGTCATAAAACTTCACATCACCATAGCCTTCGACAGTATTAACTACACTATATTTTTTACCTTGCTCCAGGTAGCCGAACGAATTGCGAAATGCCGCATATGCCGCATCAAATTGAGCAACAAATTCTGCCTCTTCGGCACTTGTCATGCCCGAAGGGTCGACGTCTTTGATGAGATCACGCAAGGCATTTGTCTCATCTTCTCCGAAAAAACCTATTTTTTTCTTTCCCTTAGCAGGATATGTCTTTGCCGTATTCAGCAATTGGCGAGCTTCCTCTATTTTAGCTTGTACTTCTTGCACAGAAGCATTGTCGCGCAGAGGTGTGAAATACCACAGACCGCCGTTGCCATCAGAGGGGTTGCCGTAGAGATTGACCGCATAGCCCTGGCCACCGAGCGAAGCATTCATCCACACGCCCGCATGCTTGTCGGAACGAATAGAGTAGTAATAGTAGTCGCCCTGTACGCCATAACCATTGTCTGCCAGGATGAAGTTGTAGTGTTTGGTGTCGTTGTCATAATCCCAACGGCCAGCAGTAGTTGTTGCTGTAGCATTGGGCGAAACCGAACCTTCAGGCTTAGCCTTGCAGACCAAAGCATATTTGCCAGGGTTGGCTGGATCTTCTTCCAAAGCCCAGAATTGATAGTCATAAGCAGCGTCGCCTTCACCTACTTGAGCGGCTGTCCAAAGTCGGTCTGCCTGTGCACTCTTGCCCGCCCACTCTGTGATCAGTGGCGACTCGGCACGCAAGAGTTCGATGCACTTGTTGGCACGTTCACCTGTGGCACGAGTAAAGATGCGATACCAATTCTTCTTGGTAGCAGTGGATGTCTGTGGCATCACCTTTTCGCCAGAAGTGGCAGTAGGCGTCATATAGTGCTTACCATAGGTGTAATTATTATAGTTGTACAACACACTATCAGCAGTGACGCGACGCCGGAAGTCCTCGAATTGACGAGCTGACTGGGGACTCCAACCTGCTTCGGCAATCGCCACGAGACGAGGAAGCATCAAGTATTCCAAATAATCGTTAAAACCTACATATTCAGCCCAGAATGTACCCTGTACACCCCACAACAGATCTGTCTTGCCAGCCGTGGGCATAGGAATACTCTTGTTGTAGACCACTTCGAGATTGTCGTTACCAGGACCTGCGCCGACGGGTTCGGTGGGATCGGTGCTTTGCTTGCGGTTGATGTACCAGGGCACTTGTGGTGTATAGATGTGCTGCAATCCTAATTGTACAGATTTGCTGGCAGCACCATCAGCGCCCACCCAACAATAGACTGTGGCATCGACTTCCTGTATCTTTTTTGTGTCAGCACCGCCTGCTGTGATGGCTTCATTCCATACGGCAAGTTTGCGACCTTTCTGCTGTACGAATTCGCCCATCTCGCGGATAAATTCGCTTTGCAGTTCGCGGAAATTGTTCAACCCCATTTCTTCCTTCTTGGCGATACATTCCGCATTGCCTTCCCAAGCGCTGGTAGGACATTCGTCGCCACCAATATGTACGTATTCGTAGGGGAAGATATCAATGATTTCTGCCATGACATCCTTGGCAAATTGCACGGCTTTAGGGTTGGCTACATTCAAGACGTCGGCATATACACCGCCGATGTTGGATTGCACGCCGTGGCTACCATTGGGCCAACAGCTGAACTCGGGATATGATGCCATAGCCGCACAGAAGTGACCGGGCATATCGATTTCGGGAATAATCTCGATGTGGCGTTCCTTAGCATAAGCGACAACTTCACGCAATTGCTCTTGTGTGTAGTAATAGGGACCGTAGGGTTTGTTTTGCCAGTAGGGGCCGTGATGCATATCCACGATAAAGTTGTTGGGGGCAATACTTCCGACCTCGATCAACTTGGGATATTTCTTGATTTCCACACGCCAGCCATGGTCGTCGGTGAGGTGCCAGTGGAAATGGTTCATCTTGTAGTAGGACATCACGTCGAGCACGCGCTTGATCTCGGCTACGTCGAAAAAGTGACGAGACACGTCGAGCATGAAACCACGATAAGCGAAACGAGGTGAGTCTGAGATTTCGACAAAAGGCAGGGCGTGAGTCTTCACATTAGCATCCTTGACACCTGCCATCACATGTGGCGGCAACACCTTTTTGATTGTTTGAAAAGCAAAGTAGAGCCCTGCAGCTTCGGAAGCTTGAATAGTGACACCATCCGCCTTGACCGATAGTTTGTAACCCTCCTTGCCCAAATCAGTCGAAGCCTTTTCGACACGGATCAAAGCTTTGTCGGTACTAGATACGACCTTGGCTTCAGAATCGGTCACTTCGTTGTAGCTTGTCAAGAACTTTTCCACCTCAGCCTTCATGGCATCGGTCAAGTTCGTTTGCGACACACCAAAACCCTTTGGCAGAGTCAAACTGCCCTGAGACGTGGTCATCGTTTGGGGCTTGGGCGTAAGATTGATAAAGTCTTGCGCCGACGCACTATTAAAGCTCAGAAGAGCCAACAATGCGGCAAAAAGAAAATTGAATTTCATAATGATATTTTAGGTTAATTAATTTATACTTTTCTCGCAATATAAAATCACTTCTGCAAATGTACGCATATTTTCTTTATTGGTTTCGAAAAAAAACTTAATTTTGTCTTTGTTATGGAACAAGTAAAGCAACATTCACTCAAAGCATGGTGGCTAGCGGCTCGACCCAAGACGCTCTCTGCCGCCCTTATCCCAGTAATCACCGCCTCGGCATTGGCATTCAGCGACGGCGCCTTCGATTGGTGCAAAGCCTTGCTGTGCGTAGCCTTTGCAGCCTGTATGCAGATTGCGGCAAATATGATCAACGACCTTTATGACTACCTGCGAGGTACGGATGGCGAGGAGCGACTCGGTCCGCGCCGAGCCTGTGCCCAAGGATGGATTTCGCCCCGTGCAATGCGCGGCGGAATAGCCGTGATGTTGTTGCTGGCTGGTGTATTCGGGGTGGGACTGCTCCTCACCTCGTCAGCACCATGGTTACTGCTGGGCATTGGTGCCGCTTGTGTGGTATTCGCTTTCCTCTATACGTTGTTGCTCAGCTACTGTGCGATGGGCGACCTGCTTGTGTGGATATTCTTTGGTCCCGTGCCCGTAGCAGGCACCTACTTTGTGCAGACAGGCACCGTGACCCCCGACGTGTGGTGGCTCTCGGCGGCTTGCGGCCTGCTGATCGACACGCTATTGGTCGTCAACAATTATCGCGACCGCGACACCGACCGTGCAGTGGGCAAGCGCACGATCATCGTTGTCCTGGGCGAAACGTTTGGCAGTTACTTCTACCTGCTACAAGGTCTGTTGGCCTATGCCTGCGTGGCACTGATGGCGCTCGACAACAGCGTGTGGTTGACCATCCTGCCGATGTTCTACCTCCTGCCCCACTACTTGACTTGGCGCAAGATGATACAGATCAACCGAGGCAAAGCGCTGAATCGCATCCTGGGTTTCACCTCGCGCAATATGTTGATGATGGGCGTACTTGTCGCCATCGCGTTTATCCTGGGTGGACTGGGATTGTAAAAGGGGAAAAGGAAGGAGGAACAGGGAGAAAATGTCATAGCCCCCGTATGTATTCCTCCGTCTGCTATACATTATATATAATATGAAAAATCAAAATAAGTTCAACGAATTAGCCGAGAAACCAGTAGGACGCCTATTGGCTTCCTATGCCCTGCCTGCCATCGTGGCCATGACAGCCTCGTCGATCTACAATATCGTAGACGGCATCTTCATCGGGCAAGGTGTGGGCGAACATGCCATCATGGGATTGGCGCTGACCTCTCCGCTGATGTCGCTGACCGCAGCCTTTGGCGCAATGGTGGGTGTGGGCGCGGCCACACTGATGTCTATCCGTTTGGGGCAAAAAGACTATGGCACCGCGCGCAAAATCCTGGGCAACGTCGTGTTAATGAATGTAGCTATGGGCCTAATGCTGGGGATCATTTTGCAAGTCTTTCTCACACCGATCCTCACCTTCTTTGGCGCCAGCGCTGACACGTTGCCCTATGCCCATGAATTTATGACGGTGATCCTTGCCGGCAATGTGGTGACACACCTTTATTTTGGTCTGAATGCTATGCTACGTTCGACCAATCGTCCGAAGCTGGCGATGTACTCTACATTTGGCACAGTGGGAATCAACCTGGTGTTGGCGCCTATATTTATATTTGTATTCAAATGGGGCATCAGTGGTGCAGCATGGGCTACGGTGGTGGCGCAACTTTGTATGCTGATATGGCAACTACGACTTTTTTCCAACAAAGCAGATTTTATTCATTTGGAACGAAGCACGCTGCGTCCCGAACCTCGCATCATGCGCGAATCCCTACTGATCGGTTTGCCACAGTTCCTGGTCAATGCTTGCGCCTGCTTGGTGGCTGTGGTCATCACCCGCTCTATGTCGACGTATGGTGGTGATGTTGCCGTGGGCGCCTTTGGTATCTCCAACCGCCTGATCATGTTTATCGTCTTCGTGGTCGTTGGTTTGAATCAAGGTATGCAACCGATCGCTGGCTACAACTATGGTGCGGGCCACATGGACCGCCTGATCAGCGTCGTCAAACTGACCATCCTCTTTGCCACCCTCATCACCACTACAGGGTTTGCCGTGGGTGTATTCTTCCCCGAACCCTGCGTAGCGGTCTTTGCCAAAGATGCGCCCGAGCTGGTGGCCGAAGCCGCACATGGCTTCAGCATCGCCGTGCTGTTCTTCCCCTTCGTCGGCATGCAAATTGTGTCGACCGCCTTCTTCCAAAGTATCGGAATGGCAGGCAAGAGTATTTTCCTATCGCTCACTCGGCAAATGCTATTCCTGCTGCCGGCTTTGTTCATACTCCCCCACTTCTTCGAGCGCCCCACAGATGGTGTGTGGTGGTCGGGACCGGTGTCAGACGCTATGGCTTCGATACTATCTGCCGTATTGTTGGTGCAGCAATTCCGTAAGTTGAGAGACAGGCAAACCAAGCTGGCAGAATAAGCCAAAGTCCTGCCCCATCCTAACGCCGAGTGCGACATTTCACGACAAATTGATTTTCTACCGAACCAAATATTCCCCCTCTATGAATACACCTTCTTCACCCCAGCCTTCCCCCTTTGTCATCAACATCGGACGCCAATTGGGCAGCGGCGGCAGTGCTATCGGCCGTGCGTTGGCAGAAGCGATGGGAGCTCGATATTACGACAAAGAGATCTTGCATCTGGCAGCACAGGAGAGCGGTTTTAGTCCCGAATTCTTCGAGCGCCACGACGAGCGCAAGGGCTTCTTTCACTCCCTGCTGGGTACGATATCTCCCGTGCTCAATATCAGTGGCGGCGACTTCTATAGCAGCGCCGTGAGCGACGACAAACTTTTTCAATTGCAGGCCGAAGCCATCCGCCACGTGGCGAGCGAGTGCGACTGTGTCTTTGTGGGCAGATGTGCCGACTATGTGTTGCGCGATCATCCCCGTGCGCTCAACGTCTTCATCACCGCCGATCCAGCCGACCGTATTCGCCGCATCTGCGACAGCATGCAGGTGAGCCCAGCCGAAGCCGAGAAACTGATGCATCAGGGCGACGCCGACCGTGCGGCCTACTACAACTTCTACACCGCTGGACACTGGGGAGCAGCCGCTGGCTACCACCTCTGCATCAACTCCTCGGTGTGCGGCATCGAGGGAGCGGTGGAAATCATCAAGGATTTTGCAAGGCGCAAGTTGGGATAATGCCTCCCTCACCCTATCTACACCATACGACACTACACCTTATTATATATAATATATGAAACGCATCGGTCTACTGTCCGACACACACGGCTATTGGGACGCCCGCTACGAAAAATACTTTTCCCCTTGCGACGAGATATGGCATGCCGGAGACATTGGCTCCATAGAATTGGCCGAGCGGCTGAACGCCATACGTCCGCTGCGTGCAGTGTGTGGCAATATCGACGGAGGCGAATTGCGCCGCCTCTACCCCACTACTCTGCGTTTCAAATGCGAGGAAGCCGACATCTTGATGAAGCACATCGGCGGTTATCCTGGGAAATACGACCGCAGCATCGCTGGCACCTTGTTCGTACGTCCGCCCCAGCTATTCATTTCTGGTCACTCGCACATCTTGAAGGTGATCTACGACCAAACCCTGAATTGTCTGCACATCAACCCCGGCGCAGCTGGCAAGCAAGGTTGGCATCAAAAGCGCACCCTCGTTCGTTTCGTCGTAGACGGCAGGGAGTTCCGAGATCTGGAGGTCATCGAATTGGGCGAATAGGTCTCGCCTCTATCACATAGGTCACAATATTATATTATGTATAGGCGTCACACGTGTGATGCCTATTTTTTTGTCAACAAGGGTCTATCAGCGACAAGGCCTTCTGCACATTGTCCACCCCATCGCGTTTCTCGCAAAGGGTGAATATTTCACGCCGTGGGACTTATCAAACAACCCAAACATTTATTGAGTCGAAGACCTACTTAAAACCTTTTTGGACAGAAAGAGGAACCAATTTTCGACAGCTCTTTGACCTTTTCAAACAAGCCCTAACCTTTTTCAAAAAAGCCTTAACCTTTTTTCAACGAGGCGTCGCGAAATTTTCACGAGGCCTTGATTTTTTTTTGAACAAATAAAAGGAATGAATAAAGGGGAGTCATATCTGGAGGCTGTTAGGAGAGGAAGTACAAACAGAGGCAAGGGGAAAAGGGCACAAAAAAACTCCGCCAACATCCATGGGGACATTGGCGGAGATTGTTTTATGTTTCAGTCACCACAAGGGGTGAACTGAGGATGTTTGTATTATTCAAACGTGGAATTACTTGTTGAGCAATTTCACTGTGCGAACTACTTGGCCGTCCTTTTCGACGCTGAGTACGTAGTTGCCCACTTGACCGAGAGTCAATTGAACCTTAGCACCAGCTGCGAGTTGTTGAGCCTTGTTAGCTACGAGTTGACCTGCAGCGTTGTATACGTTGATGCGGTAGTCGCCAGCTTCTGCTACTTCTACGAATGCAGCACCGTTTACAGTGTAAGCCTTCACTTCGTCAGCAGCAGCATTGTCAACGCCAACAGGAGCAGTAACCTTGATCACGCGGAATGTCTTTTGCGCTTGACCAAGTGAGTTAGCCAAAGTCAAAGTCACTTCGTAGTCACCTTCCTTAGCATAAGTCAACTTAGCAGAACCAGCTTCGCCGTTACCAGTCACTTCTGATACGATACCCTTCTTAGCCTTCCAAGTTGGGAGGGTAGTCACGGGGAATGCAGTACCTGAGATGAATGGACAACCTGAAGTATATTCAGATTCTACCCATGAGAATACGCCTTGACCTTCGGCACCTGTTGCAGCATAGTCGTGGCAACCAGCTTGTACGCCAGTCTTAGCACCAGCAGATGGGAATGTGAAGTCTGCACCAGCCTTAGTTTCGAGGCCCCAGAATGCGAGTACGTCTGCAGGGAGGTTGTCGTCTGTGAGGTCGCCCATAGAAGCCTTAACTTCGTCGGCAGAGATAGCCTTGTTCCAGATAGTGAAGTTGTCGATTACACCGTCGATACCTGCGCGGCCGTGAGCTGCACCACCGACAGAGATCACTTGGTTTGCAGTGATTTCATATACGTCTGCTTCGTAGCCAGGAGCGCCATTGAAGTAGCGGTCGCCGTTTGCTTGACGGTTCCAGCGAGTGACTTCTTGCTTCACACCATTCACGTAGTATTCGCCCTTGAACTTACCGCTTTCGTCATAGTCGAATGTATAAGCGATGTGTACCCAGTTACCTACTGGCAACTTAGTGTTGTCATACTTATAGCGGAGCTCATTGTTGTTGGTGCGGTCAGTACCACGCCAAGTGAATGAAGTCATAGCACCAGTTTCGTCGATATTGCTCCACAACCAACCCCAGTCAGTCTTGGGCCATGCATCGAGCTTGTAAGCTACGGCGAGCAATTGAGTTTCGCCAGCAGCAAGTTTATTAATCTTCAACCAGAATGATACTGAGAAGTCCTTCTTGCCTTGCAAACCAAGATCACCAGCCTTAGTACCGAAGCGCTTTTCCTTGAGGTCTACACCTTGTGAACCAGCACCGTCGGCAGCACGACCTGTGTAAGCGAGGTCAACGAAGTCGCCAGCTACTACTTCGATATCTGCTTCCTTGCCGTTAGCAGTGAGTGTGTAGATTTCGGGCAGTGCACCGATACCTTCGCCTGTGATTTGTACGAAGCTACCAAATGTGAGGGTGGTAGTAGAAGTATTGCCGTCTGCATCGCGTACGACACCTGTTAAGTGCAAGTCGTAGCTACCTGTTTGAGCCAAGCCATCGCAAGTCACTGTGTGGCCTTCGCCCTTGAACACTTCTTCACCAGCCAAGTTGACGAGCTTCCATGTAGCGCTTTCGTGACGTGGGTCAACGTATGACATTTCGAAGCTTTCGTTTGGCTTGATTGTGTTCTTGCTGCATTGGATATTGTCGTCGTATACGTATGCAGGTGCATCCATATAGTTGCTCCAAGCGATCGCAGATTCTGACTTGTGGTCGAGAGCTACAGCGCTCACACCTACGCGAACGCGGTCCTTATTCACCTTCAAGTTCATAGGAATGTTGTACATCAAACCAGCCCATGAAGAAGTGATACCCATGAAGACGGGTTCTTGACCTTCTTGTTGTGCATAGAGCTTGAAGAATGCTGTTTTTACGTCGATGTTGTAGCAAGGTTCGCCTGCTGGCTTGTTGTTAGGCATGTTGAAGATGACCTTAGCATCTACACCGTGCTTGCTGTTTGAAAGTACAGCAGAGTTAGCCAATACGGGAGTAGCAGGAGTAGCAGCAGTACCACGTACGATTGAGAATTCACCCAAGTAGAGCTCCATATCCTTAGCATTTTGGAAGTGCAATGCTACGAGTGCGAGGGTCTTGCCTGCCAATTCTTCGCCTACTGTGAATTGCTTTTCGTACCAAACGTCTTCGTCAGCTTCGGTCTTGCCATTCACAACGACGAACTTATCTTCTGCCAAAGCAACCTTTTCATTGCCCTTAGCAGTGAATACCAAGTTTACGTTTTCAGCAACACCCTTCTTCAACTTATAAGTGAAGGTGATCACGTCGCCAGCTTGGAGGGCATACTCAGTCTTGAAGAGGTGGAGGTATTCGTCGGCTGTGTTACCGAAGATGCGTGCTGTAGAACCACCTACGTAAGCTTCGTCCCAAGTAAATTCTGCATCGAGACCATTAGCTACGACGTCTGTGCCGAGCAAGCTCTTGGTGAACCACCAGCGCCATGTGGGCAAGTAGTCCTGTGCACCGATGTTATACCATTCCTTGTCGTGTTGACGCACGCCCTTCCAGTTGAAGTACTTACCGTTACCGAGGTTGAAGTAAGTCACGAGCGCTTCTTCGCCCAAATCCCACTTCATCGCACTGCGAGCAGTCATGAATGTAGACATACCGTGGTAAGTCACGTTGTCTGCGTGATATTTCATCGAGTTGGTTACAGCAGGAGTGTTGGCTGGGTTACGAGTACCACCAGTAAACCAACGTTCTGTACGCAATTGGTAAGTACGTTGCTTCACTTCGGGTTCGCTACCCTTTTCACCACGGCTTTCCCAGAACATATTTTCGCTGTGCGCACCCCACAGACCGATTGAGATAGGATATTGTTGGAGCAATGGCCAGTTGTTAGTACCGGGTTCAGCACCTTGCATATTCACACCTGCATAGAGGTCGAGCGGATTACGGCCGATGCTGTTGGCATGAGTAACAGATCTGCTGAGGAGGTTAGAGTTGTTCCAGTTGTAGTTCAAGAACAAGTTAGCAGCTTCAGCACCAGCAGGACCGAAAGTATCATCGTTGTGAGTGCCGAGGCCTTGGTCGAAAGTACACATACCATTGTCGTTGGTACCATCATACCATACGTTTTCGAACAATGGATTTCTGGGCTTCTGAATCTTGTTCAATTCTTGGTGCAAGGGAATCAAATCTTGTTGGATAGCGTAACCGCCACCGAACTCAGAGTTGTAACCGATACCATCCACACCATAGTAGTAGTGGAAATCTGCAATCTTTTGTGCACCAACTTCTATCATTTCTTCCAAACACTTTTCCCAAGCGGGGAACTGATAGAGTGAACCCCAAGGAATACCAGCAACACCAGATACGGGCACACCATTCTTGTGCGCTACGTCGAGGAAGTTGCCAGGCACACGACCGATACCTGCTGTCCAGTTGCCATAGTGTGTGATGTATGGCCACATGTTGAAGACTTCAGAATCGTACACGCCATCGGGCAAAGCATTGTTCTTTGTACCATTGATAGGCACCCAGAACATGAGCTTCTTGTCGTTAGATTCATTCAAATCAGGACGCACCTGAGTGTTAGTGTTGCGGAAACGCTCACGGGGCTTCACACGAGAGATAAAGAAGTTGTCATCTTCATTGATGGCCTTACCCTTCTCCCAAGTTTTCATTGTAGCACCATACTGGTCACTACCATAACCCCATTTCACATAGCCTTCTTTAAATTCTTGTGCAGACGCTGTCGCTGCTACAAGACAAAGACCTGCCAAGAAAAATCTTCTGTTTTTCATAGGATTTAGGATTTGTTAAAATGAATAATTAAGGATTTAATAAATCAATATTTTTTTAGGTTGATTTTTGAACCATTTTGTCACCAAGAGAGATTCCACCAAGATGACATGACAAAGATACGAATAAGCGAGCGAAAACATATCAAGTTTCTTGAATATTTTTCATCACGAGCGAAAGAATTTTCACCTTCGAGCAAAAATACGACAAAAAAGGAGACAAGCAACACCTGATGAGATAAAAAAACTTAATAGCAACATAGCGTCATCATGCGCATCGTTTTTGAACGAAAAAAAGTCAAGACCTTGTAAAAATTTCGCGACGTCTCGTTTAAAAAACATTAGACTTTATTTTTACAAGGTCTTGACTTTTTTTCTTGATATTTTGAAGATATAAAATATGTGTAGTATTCCTTCGCCTGATCACTACAAGAAGGGCAATAAGATGCATTTTGCCAACTCCGGGAAACAATATTTATAAATTTGGACTGCTTTTCTACACAATTTTACGAAGTAGAGATAAGTGTGTCCAATTTCTCCATAAAAATATCTAAATTTGCGTCAAAATAAGTATTAATATTCAGATATGAAAAACTTTCATTTCACTCCACGCTTGCTGACAGACTTACGCTCATATAGTAAGGAAAAGTTTGCGGCCGACGCTATGGCGGGCTTGATCGTGGGTATCGTGGCATTGCCCCTGGCTATTGCCTTTGGTATCGCTTCGGGTGTATCTCCTGAGCAGGGTATCATCACTGCTATCGTAGCGGGTTTCATCATCTCGGCACTGGGTGGGTCACGTGTACAAATCGGCGGACCGACGGGCGCTTTCATCGTGATCATTTACGGTGTGATCCAGCAATTTGGCCTATCAGGGCTGATGATTGCGACAATGATTGCAGGTGTATTTCTGATTATGCTGGGCGTCTTCCGCCTAGGCACAATCATCAAGTTTATCCCCTACCCCATCGTAGTAGGTTTCACCAGCGGTATTGCTGTGACTATTTTCGCCACACAAATCAACGACCTGCTGGGCATGAACATCGAAGGTGTACCGGCAGACTTCATTGCCAAATGGGGCGTCTACGCTCAGCATATCACTCAGGTGGATTGGCTCTCAACCTTGGTGGGTATCTTGAGCATTGTGATTATTGCCTTGACGCCTAAATTCTCGAAGAAAATCCCCGGATCGCTGGTGGCCATCGTATTGATGACGGTGATCGTCTTCCTGCTGAAGGAATATGCTGGTATAGAATCTGTGAAAACCATCGGTGACAAATTTGGTGAAATCAAGGCGCGCATTCCCGAGTTGACTATGCCGAATATCACATGGGAACAAGTGAAACTGCTCTTCCCCACAGCGATGGTAATTGCTGTATTGGGTGCTATCGAAAGTTTACTCTCGGCAACAGTAGCCGACGGTGCTTGTGGCGACCATCATGACTCCAACCAGGAATTGATAGGCCAGGGTGTAGCCAACCTTTGTACACCGCTCTTTGGTGGTATCCCCGCAACAGGTGCTATTGCTCGTACGATGACTAATATCAACAATGGCGGACGCACCCCTGTGGCTGGTATCATACATGCTGTAGTGCTGCTTGCTGTATTCCTGTTGTTGATGCCGCTGGCGGCCTATATCCCCATGGCATGCTTGGCTGGCGTACTAGTCGTTGTATCCTATAATATGAGCGGTTGGCGCACGTTCCGCGAGTTGATGAAGAATCCCAAGAGCGACGTGGCTGTGCTCATCATCACCTTCCTGCTGACCGTCATCTTCGACTTGACGGTGGCTATCGAGGTAGGTTTGCTCATCGCTTGCTTACTCTTCATGAAGCGTATGGCCGAGACGACACAAATCAAGGTAATCGCAGACGAAATCGACCCCAACAAGGAGAGCGATATCCAACTGCACGACGAGGAGCACCTGATCATCCCCGAACACGTGGAGGTGTACGAAATCAATGGCCCCTACTTCTTTGGTATTGCCAACAAGTTCGAGGAAATCATGGCTGCGATGGACAATCACCCCAAGATTCGTATCATCCGCATGCGCCGTGTGCCTTTCATCGACTCGACTGGTATTCACAATCTGCAAAACCTGTGCAACATGAACCGCCGCGAGGGTACGCAGATCGTACTTTCGGGTGTCACGCCCAATGTCTATGCAGTACTGGAGCATGCTGGTTTCTGCGAAATGCTGGGCAAAGAAAATATTTGTCCCAATATCAATGTGGCGTTGGAAAGGGCCGCTGCTTTGGCAAAAACATTAGAATTTGCAAAGTAATGGAAGATTTCCACGACAAAACACTTTGCACTTATAAATAAAAGATATACCTTTGCACTTGCACGAAAATACAAAATTTGTGCAAGTGTATTTTTTATACATCAAATCAAACACACCACAACTTTAATTATAGACTACAGACATGTCTACTCCTAAAACCCGCGCTTTGCTCGTCGACGTAGCTCGCGAACTCTTTGCAAAAAATGGTATCGAAGCAACCACGATGAACGACATCGCCCTGGCATCAGGCAAGGGCAGACGCACACTATACACCTACTTCCGCAGCAAAGAAGATGTCTACTATGCAGTCATCGAGCACGAGTTGAAACTGATGTCTGAAAAGATGGACGAAGTAGCCGCGATGCTGGTAGATCCCTTGGAAAAGGTGTTCCAGTTGGTCTTTACCCATCTGCACATGATACGCGAGACGGTGTCTAGGAATGGCTCGCTGCGTGCAGAGTTCTTCCGCAACATTTGGAAGGTTGAGGGCGTCAGAAAAGCATTTGATGCTGAAGAAATTCGCCTACTCAACCAAGTTCTGACAGAGGGCGTAGAAAAGGGCGCATTAAATATTGACCACATCAGCCTAATGGCAGAAATCATCCACTATACTATCAAGGGACTGGAAGTACCCTATATCTTCAACAGATTGGGCGGAGGGCTGACTGAGGAGGAGACTTATCCTATCGTAAAAGAAATTGTACGCAGAATGCTTGGTGCGGCATAAAACCAAGTTGATTTTTGCTGAATAAACCCACATTTGGCGCTGCCTATCATTTACAAAGAAACAAATTTAATTACCATAACAAAAAATCACAACTATGGGACTTTTAACAGGTAAGACAGCACTCGTCACAGGTGCTGCACGCGGTATCGGAAAGGCTATCGCATTGAAATTTGCAGAAGAAGGCGCAAACATCGCCTTTACTGACCTTGTCATCGACGAAAACGGCGAAGCTACAAAGGCTGAGATCGAAGCAAAAGGCGTGAAATGCATGGCATACGCAAGCAATGCTGCAGACTTTGCACAAACTGCAGAAGTTGTAGGTCAAGTTCACAAAGATTTTGGCACTATTGATATTTTGGTAAACAATGCTGGCATCACTAAGGATGGCCTGATGATGCGTATGACCGAAGCACAATGGGACGCTGTGATCAATGTCAATCTGAAATCTGCTTTCAATTTCATCCACGCATGTACTCCTATCATGATGCGCCAACGCAGCGGCTCTATCATCAATATGGCCAGCGTTGTGGGTGTACACGGCAATGCGGGACAGAGCAACTATGCAGCGTCTAAGGCTGGTATGATCGCTCTGGCCAAGAGTGTAGCTCAAGAAATGGGTAGCCGCGGCATCCGTGCCAATGCTATCGCTCCAGGCTTCATCGAGACAGCTATGACCGCAGCTTTGCCTGACGATGTACGTGCTGACTGGGCGAAAAAGATTCCACTTCGCCGCGGTGGACAACCTGAAGATATCGCTAATGTAGCTACCTTCCTGGCTTCTGACCTGGCATCTTATGTCACTGGCCAAGTACTCCAGGTAGATGGCGGTATGAATATGTAATTTTTTCTCAGACAAAATCAAATACAGAGGCGAGCAGCTGGACGATGAGACTGGCCTGCTCGCTTTTTTGTTTTTAAGACTACGAAGTTCTGGAGTTAAGATATACTGAAGTTCTGAAGTAAAGAGGTTAAGATGCCTGATCTTGGCACCCAGCTCATAACCCATAACTCATGCCCCCACAACTCATAACCAACGCCCCATAACCTATAATACGCAATGACCGTACTCTACGAAGACAATCACATCATCATCGTCAACAAAGCCGCGGGCGAAATCGTGCAAGGCGACAAAACGGGCGACACCCCACTGCCCGAGATCATCAAAGCCTATCTGAAGGGAAAATATGCTAAGCCGGGTAATGTATTCCTGGGCGTAGCGCACCGACTGGACCGCCCCGTCAGCGGCATCGTGGTCTTTGCGAAAACCAGCAAAGCGCTGTCGCGTCTGTGCGAAATGTTCAAGAAAGGCACCGTGCACAAGACCTACCATGCCCTGCTCCCGACAGCAGCACTGCGCAGGCCCGTACCTGTGGACAAGACGGCGTTGGAACATTGGATATGGCGCAACGAAAAGCAGAACAAATCGTACGTCCGCAGTGCAGGCACACAGGGGGCCAAGCAAGCCCTGCTCGACTGCCGACACATCGCCTCGTCCGAGCGCTATACCCTGGTCGAAGTCAATCTGCACACAGGCCGACACCATCAAATACGCTGCCAGCTGTCCCACACCTTTGCGCCCATCCACGGCGACTTGAAATATGGCGCTCCTCGCAGCAATCCCGACGGCAGCATCTGCCTGCACGCTCGCCACATCTCGTTCGAACACCCCGTATCTCATCAGCTCATCAGCGTCACCGCGCCCTACCCAACTCTGGGCATCTGGCGATTTTTTGAATCAGAGTAGTCCTTATTATAAATATATACAAAAAGTCAAAGAGCACTGCTAAACTTTAGCAATGCAAAGATACAACCAGCCTGTACAGCAATTCATCTTTAGCGTAGATAAGGATATAGTTTTTGCACAACAAAAAAACGCTCAAGCCTCCATTAAATACAATAGGAATAAGGCGTTTGATATTTTTTATTTTATTTTTGGATTCTACTAAGGTTCCCACCTCATATTGTATAAAAAACAGAGAGATTATCACCCTCGGGCAATAATCTCTCTTTATCTTTATATATAATATATCTTAGCGAACGATAGTCGCATCACGATCAGGACTTACGCTGACTATTGAAATTGGAGTTTCCAGAGCCTTTTCCAAATAATCTATGTATGACTTGAACGCTGCGGGGAATTCACTTTCATTACGCAAGTCGCTCAATGGCGTCTTCCAGCCTGGCAATTCTTCATATACAGGGTTCCAGCCTTCTGTGTCGTAAGGCATTTCTGTCACAGTCTCGCCATCTTTTTCGTAAGCTACGCAAACTTTGATGGTGTCAAAGCCATCAAGCACGTCGCTCTTCATCATCACCAAGTCTGTCACGCCATTGATCATAATAGCGTACTTCAAGGCTACCAAGTCAATCCATCCGCAACGGCGATCGCGACCTGTCACCGCACCAAATTCCTTACCAATACGGCGGATTTCTGCGCCTGTCTCGTCGAACAATTCTACTGGGAAGGGACCAGAACCTACACGTGTGCTGTAGGCCTTGAAGATACCAAAGATGCGACCGATTGTGTTAGGCGCTACGCCCAAACCTGTACATACGCCGCCGCTCGTGGTTGACGAAGAAGATACGAAAGGATATGTACCGTGGTCGATGTCCAACAAAGAACCTTGTGCGCCTTCAGCCAAGACTTTTTTACCTTCCTTCAGGTAACGGTTGATTTCATGTTCGGTGTCCACCAAGTGGAACTTCTTCATGTATTCCACACCTTCCATCCACACCTTTTCTTCTTCAGTAATACCGTAGTCTGTAAAGTGAAGATCCTTCAGGATTTGTTCGTGACGAGCCTTGAGTGCTGCATATTTTGCATCAAAGTCGTTCAAGACATCACCCACGCGCAATCCGATGCGAGCAGCCTTATCGCTGTAAGTAGGACCAATACCCTTGCCTGTAGTACCGACCTTAGCCTTACCCTTAGCCGCTTCGTAAGCGCGGTCGAGCACACGGTGTGTAGGCAGAATCAGATGCGCACGTCTACTGATGTGCAAGCGATCGGTCAATTGGTATCCTGCACTTTCCACTTCCTTTGCTTCCAGCATAAAGAGGTCTGGTGCAATCACACAGCCGTTACCGATGATATTGAGTTTACCTTCGTCGAAGATACCCGAGGGGATAGAGCGAAGCACAAACTTCTTACCATCGAAGATAATAGTGTGACCTGCATTGGGTCCGCCTGCAAAACGTGCTACCACATCATATTGTGGTGTAAAGTAATCTACAACTTTTCCTTTGCCTTCATCGCCAAATACGATACCGAGCAAGGCGTCTACTTTTCCTGTTGCCATTGTATTTTGATTATCTATATATTTTCTTTTCAGTGAAATTGTCTCGCGCTACCGAGTCCATTCTTTCTGCGAGTACAAAGATACAACAAAGAATTGAAAGAAAGGCCATACGACAAAAGAAATCGCCTCACAGTTTTTATTGTAAGGCGATTCTATATAATCCAACATTCAAATTCTTCTGTTCTGGGCATCTCCTTCAACGGGCAACACTGAGATACATTTTTTGCAGAGTTTAAATACACTTGGCATCGTTGAGATACACTTTCCTAGATATCAGAACCACCGATATATGACAAAAATGCCCCCTGGTCTCCCAGAAGGCATTCCATCAATTATCAACCTAAATTCTTTGAGTCGGGAATTACTTTTTTCCAAAGTATCTGTGGAAGAGACCTTCGAATCCCTTGCCGTGACGAGCTTCGTCGCGAGCCATTTCGTGTACTGTATCGTGGATAGCGTCGAGGTTGAGTTCCTTAGCACGCTTAGCGATGCGGAACTTGTCTTCGCAAGCGCCAGATTCAGCATTCATACGCTTTTCGAGGTTAGTCTTTGTATCCCAAACCACATCGCCCAGGAGTTCAGCAAACTTAGAAGCATGTTCTGCTTCTTCCCAAGCATAGCGCTTGAAAGCTTCTGCGATTTCGGGATAACCTTCACGATCTGCCTGACGGCTCATAGCGAGATACATACCTACTTCGGTGCATTCGCCCATAAAGTGATTGTTCAGGTCCTTTATCATTTCATCGTCGCAACCTTTTGCAACGCCTAATTCATGTTCAGCTACAAATTGCAAACCTGCAGTTTCGTCCATTTCCTTAAACTTAGAAGCGGGTACCTTACAAAGTGGGCACTTTTCAGGTGCTTCAGTTCCTTCATGTACATAACCACATACTGTGCAGATAAATTTCTTGTTCATAATAGTTTCAGATTAAATGTTATACGTTTTTTTGATTATTATTCTCGATTGTTAGTTTTTGTGTACTTATTTATTCTTTTTCTGTAGACACTTTGGACAGATCCCCCTCAGGTAAACCGAGGTCGTGTCGAGTTGAAAGTTTTCGGGTAGTGCAGTAGCCTGCTTCACCATCTCCTCGTTTTCAGCGATATCGTATATCTCGCCACATTCAGCGCAGAGGAAGTGTGCGTGAGGCTCGACGTCGGCGTCAAAATTGGTCATCTTTTCATTGATCGTCAGGACCTGTGCTGCTCCACTTTCCACGAAGAGTTTCAAGGTGTTGTAGACAGTCGTTTTCGACAGGGTCGGCATCCGTCCCACCAAAGCTGCATGGATCGCCTCGACTGTAGGATGCACGGGGTTGGCTATCAGATATTCCATCACCGCCATGCGCTGGGGAGAGGGCTTGATGCCGTGCTCGGTCAAATATGTGTAGGCGTCCTTCTGCATAATTTCAAATTTGTAATCATTTCATTTTTGATTTCAATGCAAAAGTAAGACTTTGTTTTTTATCCTCCAAATTTTCTCGCCACTTTTTTTGAAAAAAAATT
The DNA here is from genome assembly GCA_017383485.1 of Bacteroidaceae bacterium. Lineage (GTDB taxonomy): Bacteria > Bacteroidota > Bacteroidia > Bacteroidales > Bacteroidaceae > Alloprevotella. The sequence continues at coordinate 33,579 of JAFNXM010000013.1, read as the reverse complement.
CACTTTTTCTTTTACAGCAGATGCAACAGTAGGCCGAAACAGCATATATATCATTTATTTTCAGAGCAGTAACGCATTTATTTGAAAATCATCAAATCCTGCAAAAAAATGCGAAAAATTTTGACAAAAGGGGCAAAATGGCAAAAATCGGGATTTGGAACACGCGAAAAATTGTTGTAAATTTGTGTAGAAAATTAGGCGGAATAGACACAACTGGGCTATTTCGCCTAATTTTTATTGATTTTTCCGGTGAAAAAAGTCAAGACCTCGTAAAAATTTCGCAACGGATCGTTGAAAAAAGCCAAGACTTTATTTTCACAAGGCCTTGACTTTTTGAAATCCCCACCTTGCTACCGATAATCAAATATTAAAAAAGCATAAAAGTCGGACGAACAAAAAATGCGAAGTTTTTTGACAAATTAGCAAAATTGATAGGTGGCAGAGTTGCACTGCCGGGTGATACATTATATATAATAAGGAGCCATTACAATAATATATTAAAAAAACTCGGCATATCCTAATAGACAAAAAATACCCTGCCATTGTTTGACAAGGTATTTTATCGTTTGGTCCATCAGTTGTTCAGAACTTCAAGACCTCTTAATCTCAGAACAAATCAACACTGATCCGTACGACTCGTATTAAAAATTGATGGACAATGACAAGCCCGTAGGCGAAGCTCCGATGCTGAGCGAGGTATTGTACCCCTTTTCCAAACGATTCAAGCGCGTCTTGTATACACAGAGCGTGGGGATACCAGCCACAAAGCAGAGCGAACCAACAACCATCGAACCCATCCCCAAATACATCGCAGCATCTGCCAAAGCGTCACTACTATTAGTAAAAGCATTTGACAAACCATAAACGAAACCGAACAGGGTTGACCCTAAACCAAAAACGGCTAATGATGCACCACCCACTGTGAGTCCAAGCCCCGTCTTATATCCCGCGCGGTATTTCAAATAGTCTTGGCTTCTGTCCAGCCCATTCACCGACGAGAAACAAGAGGTAGCACTATTCTTGTCGAGTTCCAGATCATTCATAAACACCCTGCTACCACGAATATCGATGGGATTGTAAGCCACCGAGTCCGCCACTATGCTCTGCGCCGCGACATTCAGACTAAAAACGACTACAAGCAATAATAAAATATAATGTTTCATACTAAATTAAATTTGATATATTTTCCACCTATTAAATAATGAATGGCAAAATTACAAAAAATGTAAAATCGGCAAACTAATGGCACGAGTCCGCCCCCATGAGCATAAGGGTAAAGACTGATGGCATTGATATAGGTTCTAATGTCAATAAATCATCTGCCGTCAATAGCAGACTTTGTCTTCTCGCTCTGCCCATTTGCGAAAAGCTTCCAATGCCTCTGTGCGCATGAAATGTTCGCAGCGAATAGAGCGATCGGCATAGTTCAGTTCGAGTTGATCGTAGATGAAGGAATCGTCGAAGTTGATCGCCTTGGCATCGTCCTTGGTATTGCCATAACAAATACGGTCCACGCCAGCCCAATAAAGTGCGCTGAGGCACATAGGGCAGGGTTCGCACGAACTGTATATCGTACAACCCGTCAACTGGAAAGTACCCAATTTGGCACAGGCTTTTCTAATAGCAATAATCTCGGCATGCGCCGTAGGGTCTGTATTAGGTACGACGCGATTGGTGCCTGTGGCTATCACCTCTCCGTCGCGTACGATGACTGCTCCAAAGGGGCCTCCGCCCTCGTCAATATTCTTAATCGACAGATCTATGGCCATCGCCATGAACTTTGCATCCTCTGCAGAATAATCAGCAGTCTCTCTCAAATATTTATCAGCAGTATTCATAGTAAACCTCCTTTTTCTGCAAATATACGATTAAGCGAGCGAAATAATATCAAGCTTTACTTCAATATTTTTTAGCGAATGAAAAAAATCGCTGTGTATAAAAGGAAATATTGTTGCAACACAATGTCATTCCCTTTTACACACACCAAAGTTTCTAACACCACTTAATCTGCCTCTGGCATTTCACCAGAACTTTTAGTAATTCTCAATATCTCCTCTATAAAATTTTCCAACGAGAATTCAGTCTCCATGCCAATCTTTTGGCGGAAGCGGTGACGAAGCATCAAGACACTTCTTGGGGCAACTGCCAAGAGTTCGGCTATTCTCTTGTTGTCTTGCTTTAAGACAATGAGCATTGAGAGCAACTCTTCACGGCGAGTGATCGTGGGCACTCTCTCTCGAAGACAAGGTAGGAATAGCGGATACAACAGTTCGAAGCACTGACGGAATTTGGATTCTCCTTCTGTTAGAAGTATTGATGGTGTCAAAGCTTCCAGTTCCAGGCTATTGTTTTTCTCTTTCAGGAAATCTTTGATCTCTTGCGCTCTCATTTCTTTTTCAGCATTTGATTGTTCCAGCTTTTGTACTACGGAAGTAAGTTCGGCATCGGCCTGCTTCATTTGCAGTTTGTGCTGCTTTCTTTGATATAAAAGGAAAATCACAACCGCAGCAATGACGACGACGAATAAGACGATCCCCACCAATACCCAAAGACGTTGGTTGGTATTTCCCAGCTGAATTATCATCTCTTCTTGTTTATTATGTGCTATCTGTAGTTCAACGATAGACTCCACCAGATTGAAATTTACATTCTTCTCCTCTAAAGTTTGCTGTTCTTTGAGCATCATCCTGAGGAATTGCTCGACTTTCGACTGATTCTTGGTTTTCAGAAAATGATCCAATATCGGCCCATAGTCCACGTGGATGTAGGCTGGCGAATCACATTGCTTCAGCAATACATATAGGCTATCGAGCATGGTCTCTGCCATGCCGTTGTTCCCGTGTTTCAAGTAGGTTTGAGCCAATTGGTGATAGGCTTTCGCACGATTCACGGTCGTAGCTTGTTGTGCTACTTGCAGTAGTTCCTTTATGCCATTCTGGAGGGAATCTCCTTTTCCCTCTGCCATGAATGTACCATTCAGCAAGTTCACGTCCACCATACCGCTATTATAAGGTAGCGACTGACAGAGCGCACGAGCTTGTTGTGTGTAATAAGATACCGAATCCGCTACGCCAAGATGATACAGTGCCCAACCTTTATTTATATAGGTCTGTGCCGACACCATCGGATTCTTTTCCTTCATCCCCTTTTCCACTTGCAGGGCTTCTGACGCGTAGATATTTGCATATTGTGGCAGTTTCCAATAAAGGAAAAGGTCTGTCAATGTATTTAGGCTATTGAGTACGCCTAAATCATCCTTCTTGTCCAGCGCTTCCTCCTTGCTTTGCAAGAATAGCTTCATCGCCTTATTGATGTGCCCGTTTCGTTTGTAGAGAGACCCCAGCATCGTCATCACCCACTGTTTACCCGAAGTATTCTTGCACAAATCAGCCTGCTTCATAGCCTCTTCGCACCAGTTTATCACTTCCTTCTGATAGTTGGGATTGCTATAAAACACCGCTGCTGCATAGGCATAATCGCGGAAATAATTTTCAGGTGTAGGTTGATGAAGCGGCAGCGCGAGTGCTTTCATCGTCGTTTCTTCTGCCTCTTTCATTCTTTCTGTGCGAGACAAAGCATATCCCAGTATGGAATAATAATCCCTCAGACATTGTCTTTGTATGGCAGGCGAACCCTTGAAAACCTCTTCCAGGGTAGTAATGCAAGCCTCGGGCTCACCTTTGCTTTGAAAAGTATTCATCAGTTGCATCAAAGCTTCAGTATACAAGGTTTGCTCTTGGTCGGAAAGACTGTCTCCTGCCACAGGTTGTGTCAGGTAGTTCCTGAATGCTTCGATGGCCTCTTTGTACTTCCCGCCACGCTGCAAAGTTCTTGCTTCGCGAAAGAGTTCTTCGTTTGCAAAACACGTGCCGCATACCAAAAGCAACATTTGAAGTAGGAGCAGACATCTACTCCATAAAGGTAATTTCATAATTGTTTTTCTTTTGTATATCACTAAGACTTGCCTTTATGTCTATCGTATAAACATAATGCAAAAGTATGTAAATTCTATGTAGTAACCTAAATTCTCGTGTTTACATTTCGGTTTACATTTGATGTATACACCCGTAAATACAGGGGTTGTAGCAAGAAATGTAGGATTTCATTTTTTTAAGATTTCGGCAGTTCAAAGTAACTTTGCATAGTTTATACAAAGTATAAAACAACGGCAATTCGGAAGCAGACTAATGCGCCAGTCAATATTCGTGTCAATTCGTGAAGCGAAGCGCATTCGTGGTAAAAAAAACATTTGCGGTACTATTATTTAGGGAAACCACGAATCTGCACGAATCTGCACGAATAATTTAATAACAAAATAAGAGTTGCCACCCACCTCAAAAGACTGGATATTAAAATCAAAAACTGGACATTAACACCAAAATACAACTTAATAAATAACAAATGAAAAGGAAAACTTTATTTACCCTTGCCACGGCATCTATACTGATGCTATCATTGCCCTTCAGGGCATGGGCAGACGGTTCGAATGAGGTGACGGAGGACAGTTGTTTGCAAACACAGTCCTACCCCCTTGCCACCGAAGCCATTCCTGCCTCGGAGATGACATACGACTCCGTGGCACAATGTTTCGTGGTGCACGAACCCGTCATGAAGACTTCTTCGCAAAAGCGCTCAAACACAACGACGAGTGTACAACCCCGAGCATCTTGGGGCTATTGGGAAGATGGAGTGCAGTACAGTTACTACGGCGATCAGCTCTCAAGCGACGATATGGACGCTATGAAGGAGATTGTCAACCCCTGGAAAGAAAAGTTTACAGACCTTGATGTCGAGGGCATCCTGACCCAAGCACCAGGCGAGGAAACTTGGTATATGCAAATCACAGGCGTGGACAACGATGACATCGACGATTTGGACGGCACGATGCGCATCTACAATGACATCGGTAGTACTTACAACTACAAGACCATTGCCATCGACGGCACAGCCCTGCGCGGCAACACCCACATCCAACGAATCGTGTTCGAAGACTGTGCTTCTGGTTCGGCCAATGCCAACACAATGCTCAAAATGGTGATACACGATGGCGCCTTCCAAAACTGTAGCAACCTACGGGAGCTCTATATGTATTACACCGTCACCGACGGCACCAACCACGAGCAGATGCTCAAGCCCACAGACGTCTATATCGGCAGCAACGTATTTGACGGTTGCCACGAGGACTTCCGTATTGTAGTGGACCCATTGGTGTACAAGATGTTCCTTGCCGACCCCAACTGGAACAAGTATGCTGACTATATCGTAGCATCCAACTACACCCCCACCGACTTCGAAGAGGAAGATGGTGTGAAATATGGTTACTTCGGTCACCAACTCTCAAGTAGCAAAATAGACGAGATGAAGACATTGCTTGAACCCTGGACGACAGAGTTCCGCAATCTCGATCTCGACCAGCTGCTTGTTGGTGCACCAAACAAAGAGACTTGGTACATGCAAATCGTTGGCGTGGACAATAACAAGATCGCTGCCGCTAATGGTGAAATGCGTATCTACAATGACATTGGTACCACCTACAATTATAAGACCATAGCCATCAACAGCACAGCGCTTCAAGGCAACGAGAATATCCAAAAAGTAGTGTTCGAAGACTGCGCATCTGGATTAGATAATGCCAATACACGACTGAAGATGGTGATACATGACGGTGCCTTCCAAAATTGTAATAATCTGAAGGAGTTCAACATGTATTACCTTGCCACAGATGGAGATAATCGCTATGAGATGTTGTATCCGACGGATGTATTGGTAGGCAGCGATGTCTTCGATGGTTGCCACCAGGACTTCCGTATCGTAGTGGCTCCACAACTATACGACATGTATATCTCTGACCCCAACTGGAGTCAATATGCTGACAAAATTGTGGCATCAGACTATATGCCCACAATCTACGATCCCATCACCCACGAAGGTGTGACTTATGATTATGCATCTAAGTCATTAAACAGCTTACCAACTTCAGAATTGACGCGTTTGCAATCTTCATGGTGGAATGCAGCCATTATTGGTGTGGAAGTGGCCATAGCGATTGCTACTTGGGGATCAGCCAATGCAGCGACAACTTCTGCCAAAGCAGCTGCGCAACTCACTGCAGAAGCAGCCAGACAGACTGCAATCAATACAGCTCAAGCTACGCTTAATGCAGCGGTTCAAACGGCATTGAGTGAAACTGCAAAATTAACGACTATAATTAATGCCACTTGGCAGCCAGGTATGACTCTCAGTAGCATTAGCAGTACTGCATTGACTACAGCTCTGAATAATGTTTCTATTGCATCTACTGCCTTGGCAGCAAAAGAAGTTGCGGTGGCAGCTGCTGTGACAAACTACTCCTATTACATGATGGCTGCGGGTATATCTGCTGCTTCGGCTGCAGGTGTGGGTGGCTTGACCTATGTAGCCAATACGGTTGGTAAGAAGACACACCGCAATCCAACCTGGGCATTGCAAGGACAGTGGTTGATGACAGAGTGTAAGCACACTATCTATCATATGTATGTGAAGGAGGTGGCAGATCAAGAAACCGTGACGCTGTACAACGATATTGGTTCTGCTTACAACTACAAAACTGTGTCCATAGGAAATACTGCTTTTCACAACAAGACGAACCTCAAGACCATCAACTTCAAGGACGTGAATACAGGCGAGATGTATGCCCCTATGACAATCCTTATCCCTGACAAGGCATTCAAGGGATGTTCTAACCTTGAGACTTTGAACTTGATTATGCACAGCAACGCGACCAATCGCGATGTAGCACTCGGTCCCGAAAACTTTATCGTTTGTGGCGAGGATATTTTCGAAGATTGCGACATGAGCAAACTAAAGATTCGCATTGGTAGAGAAAAGTACGAAGATTTTGCGGAAAATCCCGTATGGGGGAAGTATGTGGACAACTTCGAAGTAGTTGATATAGAAGAGCCAGTGGACTTCACCGATTTTGGTGCACAATATAGTTATAGTTTCGAAAACAACTCTCAAAAGAAGCAAAGCTATATCGGAGGACACACGATCGAGCACCTGCACATCATTGGCCAAAATGGCGATATGGCAAGCCAAAATGGCGAAGTGGGACTTGTCAACGATATAGGTATCAACCATAACTACAAGCTCGACTATGTTGCTAAAAAGGCATTCTATGGCAGCGAAACATTGAAAGGTATCTCAATGTTCGACCTCAAGGGCTTTGGTGCTACAGGTGACGCTTATACCGACCTCGAAGTCGTGCTCCAGGATTCAGCATTCGCTAATTGTCCTAACTTGGAACACATCAATATGCTCTACTTCCGCACCGATGGCGGCAATAGCGTAGAACCTATGGCTCCCTATCGCGTGATGCTGGGCAAGGATGTCTTCAAAGACTGTCCTAAGTTCAAGGTAAAGATGGTGACTACTGCCGTAGAGGAGTTCGAAGCAGATACAACTTGGGTGAAGTACAAGGACCGTTTCCTCCCCAGCTTCATCATGACTGAAGATCCCACCCTGATGAGCGTGCTGGGGGATTGCGGTATGAGATATTCTTCGCCAGTGATGGGCGGTAGTTATGACATCTATGATGTGATGCAGGTGACCGATCCCGCTGCGCTGAATGGCAAGTTCCAAGGAAAAGCATTGGATGCATTCCATGAATTCAAGGCATTCGAATGCATAAATCTCGATTATGTAGGAGATTATTGGTTCAAGGATTGTACTAAATTGCAAGGTATAGAATTACCTACGACCCTTCAAACTATCGGAAAGCAAGCCTTTTATAATTGTGCTTTGCTTGATGATGTCGTCATTCCAGAATCTGTGAATACGATTAGTGATGAAGCATTCAAGAGCTGTGCAAGTTTGAGTCGCGTTACCTTCCAATCTGCTACACCAGCAAGTTTGGGTACAGATGTGTTTGCAGCATTACCCAACAATTACAAAATATATGTACCTGCGGAATCGGTTGAAGCTTACAAAACTGCTTGGCCAGATTATGCAGACCACATTCAAAGTGTCAGCGAAAAGCATACCGGCATCTTCGAGGTAACCTTGACAGAGCCTGGTACATTGGCTGAAAAGTTGGGTCTCACCATCACTGGCACAGATCCACTTACCATTAGCGGTAACTACCACAAGTACGACAAATTGAAGATCTCTGGTCCTATCAATGGTACCGACATCGGTGTTATTCGCCATATGGGTGGTCGCGATGTCAACAATGCCGAAGTGACTCGTGCTCGCAACTTGAAATACCTCGACCTCTACGATGCAGATATCAAGGCAGGTGGCGAGGACTACAACCAAGATGGTTCAAACGACCGCATCACCGAGGACAATTGCATCGACACCTATATGTTCTGGCAATTGGATGTGCTTGAAACTTTGATTTTGCCAAAGAGCGCTACAAAGATTAAGGAATACGCATTCAACCACTGTAACGCTTTGAGTCGTCTGGTCATCGGCGACAATATTAAGAGCATTGGTAAGAAAGTTACCCACGACAGTCCTAAATTGCAAGAAGTGATCTTGCTCTGCAATGAAGTACCTACTACCGATGCCAATGCTTGGTCAAAAGACAAGACTATCAAGGTCTTCTACACTACCAATGCTATTCGCGAGCATCTCTCGGGTAGTCATGCTTATTATACTCGTGGAGACTCTATAGTTTCGCCATTCGAGAACGATGCCCTGATACATGCTTTGGCAGAAAAAAGAATCTTCACGCTGATGGAGATGGCAAGCATGAAGAATGTGGAAAATATAGTGAACGGCAACACCGAAATCACCAAGTTCAACGAGCTGATGGTGGCTTCGAATGTGACAGAACTCGGAGAACATTCGTTGAATGGATGCTCTAATTTGATGGAAGTGGCGCTCCCATACAGTGTTGATACGATTACTGTGAATGCCTTCACTGGCTGTACTTCACTGACTACTATCAATGCTATTTGCGATACTATCCCAGGCCTGGCTACCGATGCATTCAAGGATCTTCCTGAAAACTTTGTTATCTATGTCACTCCAGGCAAGGAAGAAGACTATCGTAAGGCTTGGCCACAATATGCCAACCATATTCAAGGATTCAAAGAAAGCAAAGACGAGATCAAGGTCGTCACAGTGCCAGAGCCAGGAAAACTGGGCGAAGCACTTGGTTTCACTGTGGAAATGGATACACCTAGCGATGTAGGTCGCATTAGTGGCGACTTCATCAGCATTAAAGCCTTGAAGGTAAAAGGATATATCAATGGTAAGGACATCGCCGTATTGCGTATGCTTGGTGGTCGAGATGAGGAAGATGCCGACGAAGTGGCATTGGCTCGTATGACCTATCTCGACCTCTATGATGCTACTATCTGCACCGACCTCAACGACATCTGCTTCAACAGAAAGGGTAAAAATGACTATGTTAAGCAAAACAATGAAATTCCCGAACATATGTTCTGGAAACTCGATAAGTTGCAAACCATCATCCTACCAAAGGATGTCACAAAGATCGACGACAATGCATTCTATGACTGTCTGAACATCGAGACCATCGTGGTGGGTGATGCTACAACAGTGATTGGCAACGATGCATTCGGAGCGTGCAAGAACCTCAAGAATCTGGTATTCCTTTGCCGTCAAAAACCTACATTGGACAGTGATGCCTTTACTGATCCTATCTCAGACCAACCCTATCAAGTAGAAAAGATGTATGTTCCCACAGGTCTCTACCAAAACTATGTGACAGATACCGAGTATACATCACATGCCAAGGAAGTCTGCACCAATTTTACTGACGACGAAGTATTCCGCGCTTATGGTTCACGCGCAGTAATGAGCACTGACCAATTGCAGGGTATGACCGATGTAGACGGCTGGTTTGACTACCACACAGGGGTGAAGGATTTGACTTCATTGGAAAAGACTTCTGTCGACACTCTCAAGTCTACCACATTGGCTTCGTTGACTAACTTGCAAAAGATCAAACTACCAGCGACGCTCAAGCAAGTAGAAGCTGGTGCCTTTGCGGCAAACGACCAATTGCAATGGGCTGACTTCGCCGCTTGTACAGAAGCAGGTGTACTCACCGAAAGCAATATCGGCACAATGGGCTTCGCCGATCACACACTCATTTATGCTCCAGAAAACTTCGCTGGCACAGGCTATACCAATGTGGTATATGGCAGCGAGGGGGATTTGAAGTGCGACCGTATGCTCTTGTCGGAAAATGCTGGCTTTGACGCACCTCGTGCATTCAAGGCAAGTTCTATCAGTTTCGACCGCGTATTTGTAGGAAACGAAAGAACTACGCTCTGTCTGCCCTTCGATATGGAGGTGCCATATGGTATGATTGTCTATGAAATGACAAGCAGCACCCACGAGACTATCACCGTATCACCTGTAACAAAGGTAATGAAGGCTTACACGCCATATATTATCCTGCCAGACGAAGATATGACGATCGGCACTGAAGTGGAAACTACAGTATCTGCCCGTCCAAACAATATGCCTGAAACAGTAGTTGGCAACTATCATATGATCGGTACACTGTCTGCTACTTCTGCAGAGGATATAGAGTGCTACGACCTGTATCTTTTAGGCGCAAACAACTACTGGAATATTCATAGCGGCCAGGCATTACTCCCCTACCGCGCTTATATGCAGTCAGACCGCGACATCAGACCTGAGCAGGTATTGATGATTGAGGACATGATAGAGTATGAGCTCATCGCAGACGGCACCTTGACCGAGTACGAGGTAGCGAAGGACAAGATCGTCAGAGACCTGAACTACACACGCACGCTCAACGATGCTTGGAATGCGCTCTATGTACCATTCAAAGTTGAGTTGACCGAGGACCTCCTGGACAACTACGATGTGGCATACATCAACGATATTCGCAGTTATGATTTAGACGACGATGGTGAACTTGATGGTTGGGATGTCGAAATCATTAAGGTCAAGAAGGTTAACACTAAACTCAAAGCGCACCACCCCTATGTCATCCGTCCTAAAAATGAAATAGCAAAGCAGTTGGATATCGCTCAGCACAATACCATGTTGTACAATACTGCACCCGAGTATCGCACTGCGGTAACTTGCTCTTCTGCTTATATGGAATATGTCGTGAAGGGTCTTTATAATAAGACCGTAAGTGCCGAGTTGAACGACAGCAATTATGTCTACGCAGTCAACAAGAAGGGACAATGGCAGAAGATGGGATTGGAAGCTTCGTTGGTGCCTTTCCGTCTGTATTTGTCAATGTCCAACAAAGATGGTTCGCCTGTTGAAATCAGTGGTCAGAATGCACAAACTATGCGTATGATTCTGGTGGGCGAAGAGTCTGAAGATGGCACCACTTTCATCGATCAGGTGGAGACGGACAAGGAGCAAGAAGACGCTCGAATCTACGACCTGCAAGGCCGTCGCGTTTTGACTCCACAAAAAGGACACATCTACATCATCAACAAGAAGAAAGTGCTCTTCTAAGCGGTAATATTTCATCCATCATCCACGGGTGGCAATGGTCATCCGTGGATATTTCAACAAGAGACTTATGAAGAAAGAATATATCAAACCAGAGATTGTAGAAGTAACCCTCTCGCTCGAATCTGTATTGGCGACCTCTTTCACCATTCCAAGCGAAGGAATGGATGGTAACGACACGCCCGGTACGGATGACGATTTCAACACCAGTAGGCGTGACGAAAATGACTGGGATACTTATTGGGAGTAATTCCGTCCTATCATCTTTACGCTAAACTTATTATTCGAAAGCGGTCACTTCGGTGATCGCTTTTTTGATGTAAATTATGGCCTTATTCCCAGCGTATCTCGTGTATCTCTCGGAATCTTTGGACTGCCTTGTTTTTACACGAATCTTTTGGATCTGTAGAATACCTGTGATACCCGTGATACGTGGAGCTTTAAGCAGACCTCTAAAAATGCGAAAAGGAAGGAACAAAATCACATCTTCGGTGCAATCTGTGGGATTCTTCGCTCGCACACATATATGTATATATAAAGAAAATCGTTAACTTTGCCACAGATTTAGAGAATTATCAATCATGGCATACAAACAAGAAGAGATAAAGCCCTATACCGCCGAGGGCGAAAAAGGGGCACAAGTAGAGCAAATGTTCGACAACATTGCTCACTCCTACGACCTGCTGAACCACTGCCTTTCGATGGGTATCGACAAGCGTTGGCGCCGTGCGGCTATCAATACGCTGAAACCATTTGCACCCAAGCGTATGCTCGACGTCGCTACAGGTACGGGCGACTTTGCCATCCTTGCTGCCAGGATGCTCAACCCCGATTCGCTATTGGGCGTGGACATTTCCGAAGGCATGCTGGATGTGGGCCGCAAGAAAGTGTTGCAGGGCGGTTTGGCCAACGTCGTAAAGTTTCAAAAGGACGACTGCATGGCATTGAGCCTCGACGATGACCAATTTGATGCCATCACCGTAGCCTATGGTGTGCGCAACTTTCCCGACCTGGACAAGGGATTGAGCGAGATGCGCCGCGTATTGAAAAAGAATGGCCGTCTGGTCATCATCGAACTGACTGCGCCGCGCCGTTTCCCTATGCGCCAATTGTTTTGGCTCTACTCCCACGCCTTTATGCCACTGGTCGGCTGGATGATCTCCAAGGACAAGCGCGCCTACAGTTACCTGCCCGCCACGATGGAAGCCTTTCCACAAGGCGAAGAGATGCAACAGATTCTGGAAAAAGCGGGCTATCGCGATGTAGCGTTCAAGCGCTTCACCTTTGGCCTGAGCACCATGTACACGGCTAAGAAGTAATTCCACTCATCTATGACTCCTATCGACACCTATGGGCTATTGGGCTATCCGCTCGGGCACAGTTTTTCCCGCCCTTTCTTTACCGAGAAGTTCGCCAAGGAAGGCATCCCAGCCGAATACCTCAACTTTGAGATTCCCGATATCAATCTGCTGACAGACGTACTGCTGGAGCATCCCAATCTGCGCGGATTCAACGTCACCATACCCTACAAAGAAGCCATCCTGCCCCTGTTGGACCATATCAGTCCCGAGGCGCAAAAGGTAGGCGCTGTGAACACCGTACGGGTTGAATGGGTGGGCGGCAACCCGATCCTGACGGGCTACAACACCGACGTCGTGGGTTTCGAGCAATCCCTGTTGCCCTGTCTGCGTGCGCACCATCGCGAGGCATTAGTCCTGGGTACTGGCGGAGCAGCAAAAGCTGTGATGTATGTGCTGAAGAAGATGGGCATTGCTCCACATCAGGTCAGCCGCAAAGCGCAGCCTGGCATCCTGACCTACGACCACATCACACCCGACTGGATGGAACGTTGCCAAATCGTGGTCAACTGTACACCACTCGGCACTACGCCCAATGTGGACACTTGCCCCGACATCCCCTATGAATTGGTCAACGAAAAGCACCTGCTCTACGACCTCGTCTACAACCCTGCCGAAACACTATTCCTGCATATTGGCAAAAAGCAAGGCGCTGCCACGAAAAATGGCGCTGAGATGTTGCGTCTGCAAGCACTGGCAGCATGGAAGATATGGACTAAGTAGCAAGCGATAAGGGTCTCCTCGTCGTCAACAAAAAGAACTATTTTCAACAACATAGAACAAGATAACACATTCAGCAAATTATGCTTAGAAAATCATTTACCACCGCCATGCTATTTGTTGCATTTATCGCAACAGGATTGGCACAAGCACCAGCAGGCTACTACACCTCGGCAAAGGGTCAGACAGGTGCTGGGCTGAAGACAGCGCTGTGCAAAGTCATCGCTAGCCACACCACCCTATCCTACAGCTCGATCTGGGAACACGTACGCAAGACTGACGTACGCCCCGACGGCAAAGTGTGGGATATGTATTCCGCAGTGACCAACTACACCTTTGGCACCGACCAAGCCGGCAACTACAGCAAGGAAGGCGACGTGTACAACCGTGAGCACTCTTTCCCCAAAAGTTGGTTTGACGAAAAGTCGCCGATGAACACCGACTTGATGCACTTGGTACCCACCGATGGCTACGTCAACGGCCGCCGTAGCAATTATCCTTTTGGCGAAACCAACAACCCCACTTGGTCTTCGGCTCAAGGTTGGAGCAAACTTGGTCCCTGCTCGACCAGTGGATACAGCGGCACTGTATTTGAACCCAACGATGAATACAAGGGCGACTTTGCACGCATCTATTTCTATATGGCTACGGCCTACGAGGAACAATTCCCCAGCTTCAGCAGTCCGATGCTGGCTGGCAACAAATATCCCTGCTACAAAGAATGGGCGCTGACTATGCTCCTGCGCTGGGCAAAAGAGGACCCCGTGAGCCAGAAAGAGATCGATCGCAACAATGCCGTGTATAGCATCCAAAAGAACAGAAATCCATACGTCGATTTCCCGGGTTTGGAAGAATACGTTTGGGGAAGCAAAACGAGCACGCCATTCAATCCCAACGACTACAACGGCAGTACGCCAGTAGACCCTAAACCCAACGCACCAAGTGCCCCAACATTCTCGATAGATGGCGGCATGGTGGCACAAGGCACTGTGGTGACTATCAATTGCGCTACTACCGGAGCCCAAATTTATTATAGCATCAACGGCGAAGAAGATGTTGTTGCTACACCACCAGCAGAAATCACTATCGACGAAGACATGACAATCACAGCACGTAGTGTGGTGGATGGCAACACAAGCGAAAGCGTAACACAGACCTACACCATAAAAGCGGCAACTGAAGTAAGTGGCAACACCTATGTCAAGGTGACCTCAGCCGAAGATCTGAAAGTTGGCGCGAACTACATCATTGTATGCGAAAAATATGGCACGGCGCTGGGTAGCATCGGTGGCAACACAAGCAAGGATATACGCAACTCCGTATCTGTGACCATCAATGCAGATGGTACGATCAGCACTGAAACAGGTAGCGGCGATTATCCCTATCACCTGGTGTTGGGCGGCAAGGCAGATGCTTATACACTCTATGACCCCTCCTCCAGCGTTTACCTCTCCTATACAGGCAGCAAGAACAAGCTCTTTGGCGCAACATCAGCCTCGGCCAACTCTGAGCAGTGGAAGATCACTTTCAACAATGGTTATGCGCATATCTCGCCCTTGAGCAGTACCGGCCGCCGCATACAATACAACGTTTCTGCACCACGCTTTGTATGCTACACAGGCACTCAGCAGGAGGTTTGCCTCTACAAGCAAGCATCTTCTGCAGCTATCGAAAGCATTCAAAACGGCAGCAAGACAGCAAATATCTATAGCACCGACGGACGCTTGGTTCGCCAAAATGCAGATATGACTTCAGGCACAAAGCACCTCCCCAAAGGCGTCTATATCATTGAGGGCAAGAAAGTCGTTGTGAGATAAATCTGACCCACACAAATCCTTTTGAAAAAAAGGATACACAGCAAAGGTTTCCAAGGCGCCCCTTTCTCATATTTCAAACGGAGAAAGTTATTGGTCCTTGGGAACCTTTGCCCACATAGTCACCCCTGGCAAATGCATTCCAAGAGACAGAAAGTCGGGCGGTTCTGGCATTCCGCAAATACATTTTACGCGGGGGGGGAGGGGTAAGCGCTATTCCATTTCATCCATGACGGCGAATCCTTCAAAAGGATGATGGAGAAAAAAAGTCTAACCTTTTTGAAATTTCGCGACGTCTCGTTGAAATTATCTAAGACTTTTTTTCAACAAGCCGTCGCACTTTTTTAGCCCCCGTTCGAAACATTTGCATATTTCGCATAGCATACAGAAAAATCCCACTAAGATGGCACCACTCACAGGTGTGTCGGTTCGGCCGCAAGCACCTGTTTTTTTATACCACAAAGTCACAATTGGATTTTCGCCCCGATGCATTTTCACAACTTTTTTATACCCACCCACGTACATTTACGGGCGATTCATTCTAAGCAAAAAATAAAAAAACGACATTCTGTTGCTTTTTTGCCGCTTTTTGTAGTAACTTTGTAGGCAAATATATATAATCGTAAAACCAGCCCTTAGGCCACGCGGCATGGGCATAAATGTCTCAAAAAAACAAGTACCATGGACAATAAACAACGTTACATGATGCGCGGAGTCAGCGCGATGAAAGAAGACGTACACAACGCCATCAAGAACATTGACAAAGGTATCTTCCCACAAGCTTTCTGCAAGATTATCCCAGACATCCTTGGCGGAGATCCAGAATACTGCAACATCATGCATGCTGACGGTGCTGGCACAAAGTCGAGCTTGGCTTATATGTATTGGAAAGAGACCGGCGACATCTCGGTATGGAAAGGCATTGCTCAGGATGCGTTGATCATGAATACGGATGATTTGCTCTGCGTCGGTGCAGTGGACAATATCCTGGTCAGTTCGACTATCGGCCGCAACAAGATGCTCATCCCAGGCGAAGTCATCTCTGCCATCATCAATGGTACAGACGAACTGCTCCAACAGATGCGCGATATGGGTATCGGCATCTATGCTACAGGTGGCGAAACAGCTGACGTGGGCGACTTGGTGCGCACAATTATCGTAGACTCGACCGTGACATGCCGTATGAAGCGCAGCGATGTGATCGACAATGCTAACATCCGTCCTGGCGATGTGATCGTAGGTCTGTCGTCATGCGGTCAGGCTACTTACGAAACCGAATACAACGGTGGTATGGGTTCAAATGGTTTGACATCTGCTCGCCACGACGTATTCGCTAAATATCTGGCAGAGAAATATCCTGAAAGTTTCGACAAGGCTGTACCCGAGGAATTGGTATACAGCGGCAGTTACAAACTTACTGACCCCGTAGAAGGCGCTCCCGTTGATGCAGGAAAATTGGTGCTTTCTCCAACAAGAACCTATGCGCCTGTCGTAAAACGTTTGCTCGACGAACTCCGTCCCGAAATTCATGGTATGGTACACTGCACAGGTGGTGCACAAACCAAGGTGCTTCACTTTGTAGGCGAAAATTGCCGCGTGATCAAGGACAATATGTTCCCCGTGCCTCCATTGTTCCGCGCCATTGCACAAGAGAGCGGTACTGACTGGGCTGAAATGTACAAGGTATTTAATATGGGTCACCGTCTCGAAGTCTATCTGGCACCAGAGCACGCAGGGCAAGTGATTGATATCGCCAAGAGTTTCAACATCGACGCCCAAATCGTAGGTCGCGTTGAAGAAGGTCCACGCTCATTGACCATCAAGAGCGAATTCGGCGAGTTTAATTATTAAAACCTATCTCAAAAGGCAAAATAGAAGTCTGGCAGAAAAATGGCAGAAAACAATAATTTATTAGAGAAGTTAGAAGGTCTACAAGCAAGATTTGAGGAGGTATCTACCCTCATCACCGACCCTTCGGTTATTGCCGATCAACAAAGATATGTGCGCTTGACCAAAGAATACAAGGACCTGGAAGATTTGATGAACGCACGCAAGGAATATGCTATGCTTTTGGCAAATCTTGAAGAAAGCAAAGATATTCTGATGGGAGGTGAAGATGATCCCGAAATGAAGGAAATGGCACGCGAAGAAGTAGCCCACTGCGAAGCGCGTATTCCAGAAATCGAAGAAACCATCAAGTTGATGCTCGTGCCCAAGGATCCCGAAGATGCAAAGAACGCCATTCTTGAAATCCGTGGCGGTACTGGTGGCGACGAAGCGGCACTCTTTGCTGGAGACCTATTCAGAATGTACACCAAATACTGCGAAACGAAAGGATGGAAATTGGAAGTATCCAGTGCAAGCGAAGGCGCTGCAGGAGGTTTCAAGGAAATCGTTTGCTCCGTTACTGGCAGCGATGTTTATGGCACATTGAAATATGAAAGTGGAGTACACCGTGTACAACGCGTTCCTGCCACCGAAACACAAGGTCGTGTACACACTTCTGCCGCAACCGTAGCTGTATTACCCGAAGCAGAAGCTTTCGATGTAGAAATCCACGAAGGTTTGATCAAATGGGATACTTTCCGCTCAAGTGGTGCGGGTGGACAGAATGTAAACAAAGTGGAATCGGGAGTACGTCTGCGCTATCCTTGGAAAAATCCTAATACTGGAGAAGAAGAGGAAATCCTGATTGAATGTACCGAAACGCGTGACCAACCCAAGAACAAAGAACGCGCGTTGGCTCGTCTGCGTACTTTCATCTACGACCGCGAGCACCAAAAGTATGCTGACGATATCGCCAACAGAAGAAAGACACTCGTTTCAACGGGTGACCGCTCTGCCAAAATTCGTACTTACAACTATCCCCAAGGTCGTATCACCGACCACCGCATTAATTACACAATCTACAACCTCTCTGCTTTCATGGATGGCAACATTCAGGATTGTATCGACCATCTGATCGTAGCAGAAAATGCGGAACGCCTCAAAGAGTCTGAACTCTAAACGAGCTATTACACCTATTATATAATTATATTAATACTCGACGCTATGCCTCTTAATCCCAACAAAGAACTCAAGCTGTATTATTCCATCAGCGAAGTGGCTCAAATGTTTGATGTAAACGAAACTCTCCTTCGTTTTTGGGAAAAAGAATTTCCTCAAATCTCGCCCAAGAAAACAGGACGAAACATTCGTCAATACCGCAAGGAAGATATCGAACAAATTCGCACCATCTACAATTTGGTCAAGGTGAGAGGACTGAAGATATCTGCCGCTCGCGAAGCTTTGAAGAAGAATAAAGAAGGTGTAGAGAAAAGCACAGAAGTCGTAGATAGGCTTCGTGCACTCAAAGCAGAATTGCAAGAACTCCGCGCACAATTAGGAGAATAATAGGCCCTACATTTTTTGAACTTTTTCAAATCGTAAAGACACGTTCTTGTGGCAAAAGAAAAGACCATATACTTATGCAGCGAATGCGGCTACGAGTCTCCCAAATGGGTGGGAAAATGCGTAGCTTGCGGACAATGGAATACGTTCAAGGAGATGACCATACGCAGTCACTCCTCGTCAAGAAAAGCCAACGCAGCCTTGCCCGGACACAACGGCAGCAATGCTGCGTGTCCCGTATTATTGAGCGAAGTCGAAGCAAGACAGGAAGCACGATACGACCTGCACGATGCTGAGCTGAATCGTGTGCTCGGCGGCGGACTTGTGCCTGGCTCACTCCTTCTCCTGGGCGGAGAACCTGGGATCGGAAAATCCACACTCCTACTCCAGACTCTGCTACATCTGAGCGAGCGCCGCGTACTCTACGTTTCTGGCGAAGAAAGTGAGCAACAAATCAAACTGCGCGCCGACCGCTTAGCAGCAGGTCAGGGCATCACACTACGAGAAGGTGAAGGCCCCTATCTTTTGTGCGAGACAAGATTGGAAGAAGTCTTTACTCATGCCAAAAATATCAAACCCGACCTACTCGTTATCGACTCGGTACAAACGATGAGTTTGGAACAAATCGAATCTTCGCCGGGTACGATTTCGCAAGTCCGAGAATGTGCCGCTGCACTATTGAAATATGCCAAGGAGAATTCTGTTCCTGTCATTTTGATCGGACATATTACAAAAGAGGGTAACCTCGCTGGCCCCAAGGTCTTGGAACATATCGTCGATGCCGTTCTGCAATTTGAAGGCGACCGCCACTATTTCTATCGTATCCTGCGCTGTATCAAAAACCGCTTTGGTTCAACCAGCGAACTGGGCATCTACGAAATGCGCAACGAGGGTTTGCGTCCTGTAGACAATCCCTCCGAACTCCTACTTACTCAAAACGACGAAGCTCTGAGCGGTGTCGCCATTGCAGCCGCTCTCGAAGGGATACGCCCCTTCCTGATCGAGACACAAGCCCTTGTTTCGACTGCAGCATACGGCACACCACAACGCTCTGCCACAGGTTTCGACCTACGACGTCTCAATATGTTGCTCGCTGTACTCGAGAAGCGCGTCGGATTCAAGTTGGCGCAAAAAGATGTCTTTCTCAACATCGCCGGAGGTATTCGCGTCACCGACCCAGCCATTGATTTGTCTGTCATTGCCGCCGTCTTGTCCAGCAATGTCGACACTCCTATAGACCGAGACGTATGTGTGACAGGTGAAGTCGGTCTAAGTGGAGAGATACGCCCAGTCACTCGAATCACTCAACGTATTGCCGAAGCGCAGAAGTTAGGGTTCCGCCGCATGATACTACCCAAGGCATGCATGAAAGGATTGACTACAGAGAACTTCTCTATTGAACTTGTCCCTGTAGCACGAGTTGAGCATGCGCTTCGAGAACTTTTTGGATAAACTTTTTGCCTTTTTGTTACTACAAAGGTACTTTTTACGCCTTCCCTTAATAATAATATGATAAAGCAAAGTACATTTCGCGTCATCCCCTCCATTGCTTACAATGAGAAAGCGCTGCGAGAATATATATGCCGAGAATTTGCCATTCCCTTCAGCAAACTTTCGGCTATACGTATTTGCCGCCGCAGTATCGATGCGCGTCAACGCACAATATTTGTCAATCTTTCCGTAGATATTTATATCGACGAATATCCCCCACGCCTCGACTATCTGCCCATAGACTATCCCAGCGTCAAGGACTGCCCTACGGTTGTCGTAGTGGGTGCTGGTCCTGGCGGTCTCTTTGCGGCATTGCGCCTTATCGAATTGGGGTTGCGCCCCATCGTTTTAGAGCGCGGGAAAGATGTGCACAACCGCAGAAAAGACATTGCTAAAATTTCACGCGAGCATTTGGTCGATAGCGAGAGCAACTATTCCTTTGGCGAAGGCGGCGCAGGGGCTTTTTCAGATGGCAAACTCTACACCCGTTCCAAGAAGCGTGGCAATGTCGAGAAGATACTGCGCGTATTTTGTCAGCATGGCGCTTCCACAGATATACTTTGCGATGCACACCCTCATATTGGTACAGACCGATTGCCGCGTATCATCGAAGCGATGCGCAATCAAATCATCGAAGCTGGAGGAGAAGTACACTTTAATAGTCGCGTAGACGAGTTGGTCATCAAAGACAAGGAAATCATAGGCACCCGCACCGCAGACGGTCGCGAATTTCATGGCCCCGTCATCTTGGCTACTGGTCACTCCGCCAGGGATGTCTATAAATACCTGTATCAACAGGGCATACATATCGAAGCCAAGGGTATCGCAGTAGGTGTGAGATTGGAACACCCCTCGGCCCTGATCGATCAGATACAATATCACAACCGAGAAGGTCGTGGCAAATGGTTGCCTGCCGCCGAATATAATTTTGTCACTCAAGTGGAAGGCCGTGGCGTATACAGTTTCTGCATGTGCCCCGGCGGCACGGTTGTTCCTGCCGCCACAGATTCTGCACAAGTCGTTGTCAACGGTATGAGCGCCAGCCACCGCTCGGGCGCATGGAGCAATTCGGGCATGGTGGTCGAGACACGTGTGGAAGATATCGACGGCGAGTTGCGTCCATTCATGCAAGAGGCGCTACAAGACGAAGACTTTGCTGCGCAATATCAAGGCATGACCAAGTCAGATCACCCTCTGTGCATGATGGCCTTTCAGGCAGCCCTCGAACGTGCCACTTGGATACAAGGTGGCCGCCGACAAGTGGCACCTGCACAACGTATGGCCGACTTTGTGAACCGCCGACTCAGCGCAGACCTACCCGCGTCCAGTTATTCAGCAGGGCTTATCGCCTCTCCCCTACACTTTTGGATGCCCCGCTTTGTGGTCACTCGTTTGGCAGAAGGCTTCAAGAAATTTGGCAAGAATAGTCGCGGATTCTTGACCAATGATGCACTGATGATTGCGGCCGAAACTCGAACCTCTGCCCCAGTGCGCATCACCCGAGATCCTGCCACTTTGTGCCACACTCACTACGCAGGGCTTTATCCTTGTGGCGAGGGCGCAGGCTATGCTGGCGGCATCGTATCTGCTGCCATTGATGGCGAACGTTGTGCCGAAGCCGTTGCAGAATATTTACTTTCAAACCAATCATAACCTATGGACGGCACACAATTCCTAAGCGCCTACCTTGCGCACGAAGCGCAAATCACACGCATCTACGAATACGCCGCACAGATTCACGCCGACGTCAATCAACACTACGGCGGCGACTTGCCCTATGCTTTTCATTTGAAACTGGCCGCATCATACGTCACCCGATTTGGGCATCTCGTCATCACCGACCCGGCAGAGGCGCAAACCCTCTATGCCGCGATCTATTTTCACGACGCACTCGAGGACGCACGTCTCACTTATAATGATTTGACAAAGGTCTTCCAAAAACTCAACGCCGAAGGTTGCAACATCAATGTAGAAGTAGCCACAGAAGCCGTTTATGCACTGACCAACGACAAGGGCCGCACACGTGCCGAGCGTGCAGGAGAGAAATATTACGAAGGCATCCGCAACACCCGTTTTGCACCTTTCCTGAAGATGTGCGACCGCCTGGCCAATCTGCGCTACTCTACCCTGTTTGGCATCAAAAGCCGTATGGCGGAGGTCTACGAGCGCGAGCATCCACATTTCATAGCATCTATCGGGGGCGTTCCTGCAGAAATGATTGCAGAAGCTGAGCGTTATTTTGCAGAAGGATTGTCGCTACCAAAGGCATAAAAATCGACAAAAAATCTTCACAGCCCTCACATTCCCCTATTGGAACTTCATAATCATGAGAAAAAAAGGGAGAAAAGGAATGCCGTAACAAAAAAAAACGTAATTTTGCAAAAGATGTAGAGCAGTTGTGAGCAAACAAGTCTACGAAGCGTTAAATAAGCCCGTTAACTTGTCAGTTCGCCAACTAATAAACTCATCAACCAGAAGCATATCAATTAACCTAAAATATTATATCCAATGAAACCTACACTCTTTCTCCTCGCAGCAGGAATGGGAAGCCGCTACGGTGGTTTGAAACAACTCGACACACTTGGTCCTCATGGTGAAACTATCATGGACTATTCTATCTACGACGCTATCAACGCTGGTTTCGGCAAGTTGGTATTCGTTATTCGCAAGGATTTCGAAGAAGACTTCCGTCGCATCGTTCTCTCTAAGTACCAAGACCACATCCCATGCGAATTGGTATTCCAAGCACTCGACGCTCTGCCCGAAGGCTTCACTTGCCCAGCAGACCGCACTAAGCCCTGGGGTACAAACCACGCCGTAATGATGGGTAAGGACGCTATCCAAGAACCATTTGCAGTGCTCAACTGCGACGACTTCTACGATCGCGACGCATTCCAAGTAATGGGTAAGTGGCTCGCTAACCTTCCCGAAGGCAGCACTGGTAAGTACGCAATGGTTGGCTTCCGCGTGGGCAATACACTCTCTGAGAGTGGTACTGTGAGCCGTGGTGTTTGTGAAAACGACGAAAACAACCACCTCACTAGCGTAGTAGAACGCACCAAGATCCAACGCTTCGACGGCGTAGTGAAATACCAAGACGACAACGAAGAATGGGTAGCAATCCCCGACACTACTCCAGTGTCAATGAACTTCTGGGGCTTCACACCCGACTACTTCCAACATAGCGAAGAATACTTCAAGACCTTCCTCTCTGATCCTAAGAACATGGAAAACTTGAAGAGCGAATTCTTCATCCCTCTCATGGTGGACAAACTCATCAAGGACGGCACTGCTACATGCGAAGTGCTCGACACTACTTCTAAGTGGTTCGGTGTAACTTATCCAGAAGATCGTCCCGAAGTCGTTGAAAAGTTCAAGAAGTTGGGCGAAGAAGGTGTTTATCCTGAAAAGATGTTCTAATCAGACACTCGCCTTAAAATAATATAGTGTGCCAAGCAATAACGTTTGGCACACTTTTTTTGTGGGTAATTTATCAAGAGGAAACAAAAACGGAGCATAGTTATATATAGAACTCATGCCCCGTTTTTGTCATCAAGGTGTCATTTCAGCCTCACTTTATAACTCATACCATTTATTTGGAGTATATAAAGTCCTTGGGACAGATTTATCCTCTCGCCACTATATACCGGTATATGGTGAAGCAAACGGCCATCTATGGTATAGATGCAAATGGGCAAACCCTGTGCTTGGCGCAGACTAACTACACCTGTTCCACTAAAGTCTATTACTGGTTTTTCTGCACGTACTTCATCTATATCTGTTGCCTCCATACCGTAAATATTCCGGAATCGTCTCCATAGCCAGTCTGCCTTGTAATCTTCGATAGCAGATGTTGGGACAAAGACATTTACTGTCAGATATTGGTCGTTTGAGAAGCTCTC
The DNA here is from genome assembly GCA_017383485.1 of Bacteroidaceae bacterium. GTDB lineage: Bacteria > Bacteroidota > Bacteroidia > Bacteroidales > Bacteroidaceae > Alloprevotella. The sequence goes on along the minus strand of JAFNXM010000013.1, from coordinate 9,444 downwards.
CAATTCAGCCTTTGGTGGTGCAGTACTGCCCACGACCAGCGTATCCAGATACTTCATCTGCTCAAATGAACGAATTGGAATATCCTTCACATTTTCTCCCAGATAAACACGCTTCAAGTTTGTCATATTTCGGAAAGCTTCAAATACTCTTTCGCAATTGATTGACAAATGCTCGATAGTATCACAACCTGCAAAAGCCCCATAAGCAATTTGCTTCAAACCTTTTCCAATCGAGACCGTATGGAGTTGATCACAATTGCGAAAGGCGGCGGACATAATCGTCTCGACTGCATCGGGCAGACGTATTTGGGATAAAGCTGAGCAATTATCAAATGCATACCCGTCAATATAGTGCAAAGAGTCTCCGAGTTCCACTGTGTGCAAAAGGTTGCAATTCTGAAAAGCGGCGTTGCCAATCATCCTCACACCGTCGGGAATTTTGACATATTCCAAATTATTGCAATTAGCAAACGTGTTTTCGGCTACTATAGAAAGACTATCGGAAAGATTGACCGACCGTAGTTTTTGACAATTATAGAACGTCTCGCCACCAAGATTGGTCACGTTGTCACCCATCTGTACCGTCTGCAAATTTATACAATCCGAGAATGCACCAGCACCGATGGTTTTCACAGCATGGGGTATCTGTATCGCACAAAGGTTTCGATTACCGGCGAAGGCCTTGTTACCTATACTAACAAGCGCCCTACTCAAGCCGACAGACGTCATATTACGACAGGACAAAAAGGCGTTGCTACCGATTTCCGTCACATTGTCTCCAAGGGTAATAGCCTCGAGCGTATCACAATAAGCAAAGGCATAATCTTTGATTTGCTTCAACGATTGGGGCAGCTTCACAGTCTGGAGATTGACACATTTCATGAATGCAGCGCTACCGATAGTTTCCATTTTATCTCCCAGCGAAGCCATGCTCAAAGCGGTGCAACCCTCAAAGGCTGATGCACCCAGATGCTGCACATTGCTGGGCAGATTCACCTCTATCAGATTGGAGCAACTGCGAAATGCGCCATCGCCTATTTCCTGTAAAGATACGCTCCAAGAAATCGCACTCAAACCGTCACAACCTTCAAAAGCCATTGCCCCAATACGCTCTACGCCGTCAGGAAGGCTAAGTACTGTAATGCCACGACAACCACGAAAAGCAGAAGACTCAATTTCCACCAACCCCTGTCCCAAGGAGAGCGCGCCCAATGCCGTGCACCCTTCGAAAGCAGATACGCCGATGCGCTCTAACCCATCAGGAAGGTCTAGTATCGTCAAGGTGTTGCAGTCAGAGAAAGCGGCTGCGTCGATGGCCTTAAGAGATTTGCCCCAGGATATTGTAGCAAGCGCACTACATCCACGAAAAGCCCGACTTGCTATATATTCTATGGAATCAGGGAGACGGAGTTCGGTCAAACGTTTGCAGTTGTAGAAGGCTTCTGTGCCTATATATTCCAGTGACTGTCCAAAGGACAATGACATCAAATCATAGCAACCTCGGAAGGCGAAGTCGCCTATTCGCTTGACCGAATCTGGAACGACCAAATCTATCAATCCTTTACAATCACGGAAAGCACCATCGCCGATTTCCTTCAGCGATTTACCAAAAGTGACAGTCATCACAGCGACACAACCATCGAAGGCATCTGCTCCAATATATTCCACTGCATCGGGGAAGCGAAGGTCCATCAGACGTCTACAACCACGGAAAGCAGACGCGCCAATATGCGTCAATGACGGATTGAAAGCGACTGAAGTCAACGACTCGCAACCCTCAAACGCTGCACTGCCCAGACGTTTCACATTTTCGGGCAGGCTTAATTCCTTCAGGTGTATGCAACGATAAAAAGCGGAATCACCGAGTTCTTGCAAAGATTTGCCTAAGGTCAGCGATGCCAAGTCCACACACCCCTCGAAAGCGCAAGCATCGATCATCTCGACAGCGTCGGGGATGCTTAGCATAGTCAATCCGCGGCAGTCACGGAAGGCAGATTTTCCAATCGACCGAATTGTAGCGGGCAATTGGGTCGTAGCACATCCCAAGAGCAACTGATCCGTATCAGAATCTATCAAGGCATTGCACGAATCGCGCGAATCAAAATGCTCATTATCGGGATCAACTGTGATAGTTTGCAATTGTGACAATCCCTGCAATGTGGTAACATCTATGTGCTCCACTTTGGGGCCGAGATAGATACTTTTCAGGTTACCCAGCATATTGCCGAGCCCCGACAGACTATCGGCATACACATTCAACGTATTGATATTATCGCAGCCATCAAAAGCATCGTCGGCTATCAAAACGGGTTGATGAGCCAAACTCAACACAGACAGCCCTTTGCTATTTTGGAAAGCCTTCGCGCCTACTTCATTCTTGCCCAACACCACTTCTGTCAATGCCTGGCAACCATTGAAAGCGCGTTCTGCCATTTGCACACAAGTTGCAGAGAAATCTAGTTTTGGCAAGTTAATACACATGCCAAAAGCACTCACTCCGATACGCTGCAATGCAGGAGAGAATGTCAAGTTTTTCAGGTTCGTGCAATTCAGGAAGGCGTAGTCATCGACCGTCTTGACGTGTTCGCCCAGCACCAGCGTCTCTATTTGATGCATCGTGGTGAACCACCCTTCGGGAATCACTTCGCAGTCTATATGCAACGTCAACAAACGCCGACAATTTTTGAAAGCATCGTAGCCTACATTCACTACTCCTCTGCCCAAAGTGAGCATTGAAAGATATTCGCAACCCTCAAAAGCTGACTCGCCAATATTTTCCACAGTATTGGGCACTTCGACCTGTGTCAGAGTCTCTTGATTTGAAAAGGCCCTATCTGTAATTCCAACGACGGTGTAGGTTTGGCCATCGTGAGTCACTGTCTCGGGAATGCGCACCACACTTGCATACTCGTTGGCATAGGACTTATCCGTCGCCCCCTTGAAGGTCACTTCCACGGTCTTGTCTGCCTTGCTTTTCACTTGATAAAAGATGTGATTCACCTCGAAATCGTGAGCGAAAACCGAGGTAGCAAACGACGCAAGCAGAACTAAACTAAAAAAGACACGGCGTTTCATTGACATATTGATTTAAAGTTCAAATTTCATTATACAATGCATCCATAGATTATATAGTTGCAAATTTATAATTAATTTATAATTATGTAAGAAAAAAACAGCTGAATAAAAAAAGAAAAAAATAATTCATCGGAAAAGCACATAAAATGGTCGAAATTCGAGCTTAATAGAAGTCCATCAGACCTCCTCAAAAAAACATTAGACCTTTTTTCAACGAGGCGTCGCGAAATTTAAAAAAGGTTAGACCTTTTTTTCACGGGGCGTCGCAAAGTTTTTTTCGCCCTTCATCAAAGGGGACAGATGTTATGCCCAACAAAAAAGGGCCTACTCCAATAGCGGAGTAAGCCCTCGGTATTTACTATTTTGTCGTATCAATAAAGCACTTTGTAAGACTGCTGACCCGACGAGTCACTGCATCTGACGATGTATACGCCACGGGGGAGATGACTGCAATCGATGCGTACCACCTCGGACTCGTCTGCCGCAAACTGGCGTTGCATCAGCATCTTACCCGTCAGATCGTACAAGCCGATGGTCACTTCGCCCTGCACACCTGTCACGACCAGCGTAGTGCGCTGAGCGTAGACTTTGCGCTTTGTCTCCAATTGTGAAAGGCCCGTCTCTACCGGTACACTCAGCACAAAGGGGCAGTCCCACGAGGTGTAGGGTTCGTAGCGATAGGTGACGTTGGCATTGAAATCGACCACGCCATCAGCAGGCAGGGGTTCGCTCAGCACCACCGAGAAAGTACGCGCTACGGTCTGTCCGGGCATCAGGGCGTTGATACCGACGGACGAGGACTGCACACTGACGCATGGCGAAGTCGAGGTCAACTGCACCGTGCTGCGCGATAGGTGTTCGTAGCGGCCGTTGTTGACAAAAGTGATTTCCACCTGATTCTCGCCCAACTGCAGTACACGTGGCGACACGCTGAGGATGGCTATGCTATAGTCCGCCTGAGCCGTACGGACCGAGACGGGGGCAGAGCGTTCGTAGATGCGATCGCCGCGAACGGCTGCTACGGCATAGGCGTACGGGGTGTCTGATTGCAGATTGTGGTCGGTATAGGAGGTGGCAGAGACGGCTTCGGCGACAAGCACTCCGTCGCGGTAGACATTGTAGCCCTTGGCCTCATTCACGGCATCCCAAGTGAGCTGCACACTGGTCTCGCTCAGTGCTTTCGCCACCAGATTGGCTGGCGCGGGCAACGGAGAGGAATTGACGGTGACGTCGAAATAGCTGTAGTTGTCGTACACAAAGCGATCGGACACGTCGATAATGTCGGTGAACTGTGCATCGTCGACGTGCAGGACGTAGAGGTCGTAGCCATTGTTGAAGTCGCGCCATTGGTCGGGTGTGAAGAAATGGCGAATGGCTACATAGACGTCGCGACCGGCATAGGCACTCAGGTCCACGCTATAGGTGATCCAGTCTGTACCATCCTCGCGCTGAATGCTCCACTCCTGGATTGTGGTAAAATCGTCTGCCGATTTGTTAGCCTTCTCAGATATCGCCACGCCAAAGTGTTCGCCATAGAAATAGGCAGAATGCACACGCGCCTTGAACGCAAACTTGCTGTCGGCGGTGATACGCACACGGGGCGACACGAGGTAGTTGTCTACGGGCACTTCGTACTCGATCATCGAACCTTGGCAATAGGCTTCGCTCATCATCTGACCTCGACCCGACGCGGCAAGACCTGCAGACTCGACACGGTGCTTCACGGCCAATGACGAGTGCCACCAGGCATGGTCGCGACCATCGGGGCTGGCGTCGAAGGTGGTCCAGCCATTGAAACCATCGTCTGCGTAGCCCATCACCTCTATACCTGTCTCGAATTCGTACATCTTGGAGCGCACATCCGTATAGTTGTTGGGCGTAGCATAGATATCAAACGACACCCTTTCGCCATCAGGAATACTTGGACTCACCTCGAAGGCAAAGGTTACTTCGGCAGTTTCGCCTGGCCTAAGGATAGGTACGACAGCCTCGGACACGTGCCACGTGATATAAGAAGATTTTGACTGAAGGACTACCCTGGATTCGCCCAACGTAGGCACCGTACCCGCATTGGTCAGGGTGATTTTCATCTCATGACGTTTGCCCGCATCCAAAGCAGATGGCGCACCAGAATGATAGATCAGGCGAGGTTCGCCCTCAACACTCAGTTGCACATGGTCCGTCCAAACGGTGCCATTATCCTCCGTCTGAATTTGGAAATAAGCGACATGCGGCATCGGCGTAGCATCTGCAATATTTGCAACGAAAGATACGATGGCAGAAGTATTGGTCTGCAGTTCACCAAGCGTAGTCTCGCCATCGGTGATAGTAATGTAGGGATCGCTTGTAGTCAGTTTTACCCTAGCATTGTTTGAGGTAGCCACTTTGCCGTAATTAGCCATTTCAAATTGCAAAGCGACATTTTCGCCACGGTTCACCTGCGGCGTAACGACACGTACCATACGCACATAGGGTGTAGTGCTTGCTGCCCCCACGGCATTGATTGCAGCCAAAGCATCCACACGGCCAGAGCCCGTCAAATTGTTCTTTTTGTCCGACAAGTGCTTTGCTGTCTCTTCTAACGTTTGACAAATCTGCGCAGGAGTCAATTGCTCATTTTTCTCCAACAACAAAGCGATAATTCCTGCCACACAGGGTGTAGCCTGTGAGGTGCCCGAATAAATCTTGTACTTATCATTCTCGTCATGGCGTGAGGAATAAATGAAATCGCCAGGTGCGCAAACATCGGGACGTATCAGTCCGCCCATGCCATCCGCATAGGGATAGTCGCCCCACTGGGTGTCTTGCCAAGTGACTGGACCCTGTGAAGAGAAGGTAGAATATTCGTCAACAGAATTGACCGAACCGACACAAATCACGCTGGACTTGCCACCCGATACGCCCTGCATATCCGGCGAAAAGTAAGGCGGTGGACAAGCCGCCGGGATATCGACATTATCAGGCACGCCGATGCTGCTACCATCATTGCCCGCTGCAGCACAAACAACTATGCCCAAATCCAGGGCGCTTTCGAAAGTTCGGCGCAAGGCTTCCTTGGCAGCTACACCAATTTGCGAGGTCTTGAAACCTGAGGATATACTTAGCACTGATGCGCCATTTTCGATAGCGAACTCTACACCTTTGATCATATTCGCAGGGCTCCCGCCACCATTTCTACCGATGATTTTCACCGTCATCAGGGTGGCATCTGGCGCAACGCCGGTGATATTGCCAGCCACACCCTTGCCACACACGATACCGGCACAGTGTGTGCCGTGGCCGTAGTCGTCGCGGATATCCGAATTGCCCTGTGCGTCCCTTACAGTAAAATTCCAACCATGGATCATATCATCCTTCTCACCGTCTCCATCTGTGTCGGCATAACCCACCCACAGATTGTCCTTCAGGTCGACATGCTCAGGATTTGTTCCCGAATCCAGCACCGCAACGATGACATTTTTCCCAGTATATCCGAGCTTCCACACCTCGTTGGCTTTGACTTGCAACACATGCGGCGCAGCGCTCTTATTCACATAAGGCTGATCAATATTTTCTCCCACAGCATTTGCAATCTGAAACTCTTGGTCCAATCCAATGCTCACCACCTCTGGCAAAACAGACAGAGCCCTTATCACCTCTGGTGTAGCCTTGCAATTGATCATATTTGCCATCCACAAAGATGCCGTATCTGTCACTTGCCCTCTTTGAACAAACTCGCCCAATATGGCTGAAACACTCATCTGCATTTGCTTTGCCTTTTTCTTTTGAGTTGCCACTTTTACGGAGCGATCTGACTGGAGCAAAGCGACAGATGGGGACGATTTGCGACCATCATTTACTGGTTGCAACAAGATATTTATCCCGATTAGCCCTTCTGTCTGAGTCATCATGGTCTGCAATGGTTGCTCTATGACGTTTGTGCTCTGCGCAGAAATAAATTCAAGATTCAACAGACTCAGAAAGCATAGAAAGAATATTTTTTTCATTTCAAAATTTATCATTATATGTACTAATTTCATTTATTTACATTATATTTGCAAAGTTAGAAAAATCATCTATACGTTCTCTTTTTATCATATATTATTATGAAAAAGTTTCTGATATTATTGCTCTTTGCATGCAGTTATAACCTTTATAGTGGAGCTCAGTCCACAAGCATTGAAGCAGAACAAGCCAAACGAGTACTTGCCAATGATTACCTCAGTAATGATGGTGTGCTACGTTTCTACCGTCTTGCTCTACCCATAACAAATACTTGCTTTAACCAAAACTTTAACGGAAGCGTTGATGCAGTAAAAGACTTTTGGCAAGAGACAGAAACCTTCGTCAATCAACTATACATCCCATTGGGTATTTGCTTTGACGTTGTCGAAGATGAGAAACTGATTGCGCACACAAACAACTCTATTGACCAAAATGTGTTCAATGCCGCAGGACTTGGTACTGACTTATTGAACGAAATCATTCCTGCAAACGCTTATGACGTAGGTTTGTGGATTGCCATTGCTGCAGATTTTGACAACAGTGGAGTAAGTGTCTTGGAGGGGGCTTATAATGTACGAACAAAGGCAAATGGTTATTCAGAAAACAACGTTATCACAGTGGCACATGAATTAGGCCATCTGTTTGGCGCACCACATACACACGATGAAGGTTCTGCCACAGAACCCGGGCTGGGACAAAGTGTAATGGGATACGGCACGCCCAAAGATTTCTTCTCCTTAGCAAGCATGAAATTTATTGCTGACTGCATGAAATCCAAAAATGCGTCATATTATGCAGACAAAGATCGCACCAAATTGATAGGCAACAATGCTGGTGGGAACTATGTGTATGGTGTGAAGGTCGCAGGGAATAATGCCCCCCAATTTGTTTTAGGCAATATGAAAGAAAAATACCAAATCCCTCAAGGTGCATGCTTTTCTATTGATATCTCTGCGACAGATGAAGACAATGATCGTATCACCTATACCTTTCAACAATATGAAGATGGCGCAGCACTTCCTGCATTTGCACCCTCAGACAATCCTTTAATTGACTACCGTCCACGCTACGTTCTTTTTCCTGGCGATGATTATTTCTATCCGGATGACAACTGCATCACTACACTTACAGCAGGCACCTATCGCTTTGCTGCATCTGCAAATGACTTGCCCAAACCACACGACATGACCTTGCAAGGGATGACAACTTCACCATTCCGCTCTCAATATACCATCTACAAAACTGCTGTTGAAATAGTCGGCGGCACACCATTTACGGCCTCTCTAACACCTAGTAAAGATCATTATAGAGCAGGCGAAAAGGTTACGGTTAATTGGGGAGTCAACACATCATATTTCAACAGCAATAGCAAACTGCGCATCACTTTATCTGATGATTTCGGCGAGACGTTCAAATATGTATTGGCCGAGAATATTCCAGCACTAAATGGTAAGTATGAAATTATATTGCCAAATATTAGTTTTGAAAAAATCAGCAAAATTTTCTATTTTGATAGTTACGACGTCAATCCAGGCATCATACGTATCGAGGAAATGCAGGGCAATGCCTACACGCTGACCTGCTACTCACCAGAAGGTTCAGGTGCTGCTGGGGGATTTACCATGAGCGGAGGAACTCCAACAAATATCACACCAACAACTTTCACACCCCCATCCTCTATCTATGATTTAAGCGGAAAAATAGTACGCCGAAGTGCAACAGATCTAAACAATCTTGCTCCTGGCGTCTATATCTATAAAGGCAAAACAGTGATTGTTGATTAAGCATAGCACGAAAAAAGAAATCGACCGATTCGAAAGTATATTATCATCGATTCGGTCGATTTTTATATTAAAATCAAAGAAACTGCATCTAATTCTATCTTTCGTTATACAATAAATCAAAGAGCTCAGTCAATCTTTTTTCATTCTTCGATTGACTCTGCAAAGATACAACCTGCCAGGGGGTATCTTCATCTTAATTACTCTTTGTTGACTTTTTTAACATTTCAAAAAGGACGCAGAAGCACTATAAATAATGGGAAAGTGGAGCGATAAAAACTTTTTCTTTTTTTCTAATACTTGAAGATAATTGGCGCTAAATTTATATCATGCCATAGTTTTTTGCGATTATGAATCTAGAGTTCCTAGATGTCTAGATCTTCTAGATTACCTAGATCATCTAGAGCTTCTAGAGCTTCTAGAGCTTCTAGAATATCTAGAGAGCCAAGCCTTCTATCCAGGGCTAGACAAAACGAAAACCGCTTGAAAAGATCATTTTGTCTTTCCAAGCGGTTCGTATAGGGCGGCGGCTACCTACTCTCCCACCATTAGGCAGTACCATCGGCGTGGACGGGCTTAACTTCTCTGTTCGGAATGGGAAGAG